>CAWDYA010000004.1:0-371291 GCA_963806495.1 uncultured Acidobacteriota bacterium
AGATCCTCGTCTCGCTGGCGTAGAGGCTAATCGCCTCCGGCCGGGTCCCCGGAAGGTGCCTTCGCGAGAATCCCACGGTAGCGCTCCTCGCTTTTCAACGGTGCGAGCAGGTCGTCCCCCTCGATGAAGGCGGCGTCGACGACACCGGTCTGCACGAGACGGGCAAGGGCGTCGAGCGCGTCGTCCGTGTGGCCGAGCTGGGCGTTCGCCCGGGCGAGGTTGAGCATGATCTGGGGGCTGTCCGGCCGGATCGCCTCGGCGATGCGGGTCACGGCGAGAGCGCGCGTGAAGTCCTTCCTGTCGAAATAGTCGCGCGTCTCGTAGAAGGACAGGTTGGTGAAGGCGATCGCGAGGAGCCGCCGGGCCGCCTCGGCGTCGAGCGGGTCCTCCGCCTCGGCCTCGCGCTTGAGATGTTTGAGCTGCAGATCGATCGTCGCGCGCGTGACGGATGGCGGATCCCCCGTGCGGCAGGTCTGTATGAAGGCGTAGAACCGGTTCTCCCAGGCGCGCTGGCGTGACGCGATCCGGTCCTTGTGGGCGATGATGCGGCGAACCTCCTTTGCGTCGCCGAGAGACTCCGCCTTGTGCCGCACCGCGGCCACGTCGCGCAGGCCGTCGTACTCGGAGGCGAGGGCGGTGTAGTCGACGTACGCCTCGTACAGGCGGCCGGCCGATTCCTCGGATTTCGCGGCGGCGAGCCGCTCGGCGAAGAGCCGCTCGATCAGCTCCGGATCCTTGTCGCGCAGCGAGGTCTTCATGGCCAGGACCTCCATCCAGGCCATCGCCTGCTCGCACACCTCCACCGGCCCCCAGTCGTGTGGGCCGGGATACGAGACGAACCGGTTGGTCGCGCCCAGCTCATCGAGCCGCGCATGCAGCGCCCGCATCTCCTCGTAGTTGAAGTCCAGCACCCCGGCGCCGCCGAAGAAGGCGAACGGCACGCCTTCCTTGGGCTCCACCCCTCCGGGCAGACCGCCGCCGAAGCCGATCAGCCCGGCGACATGGCCGGCGAGACGGTAGCCGAAGTTCCATCCGACCCGTGCCGTGCCGGAGAAGCCGGCGAGATAGAGGCGGTGATTGTCGACGGCGAAGCGCCGCTGCACGTCGGGCAGCATGGCGTTCATCGCCTTCTCGTTCGGCTCCCACGGTCCGTCGCTCAGCGTGTTGTACGAGCTGACGATGATCCAGCCGAATCGCTCCGCCGCCTCGCGGAACCGCTCGAGAGGGATGAGGGCGCGGCCGCGCGGATCCATCGCGAACAGCACCGGCCAGCGCCGTTTGTGGTCGTACGCCGACGGCAGGTACAGCGCGTAGGTCTGGCTCGGATCCTTGATGCAGGGCAGGTTCTCGACCACCCGCCCCGTGGGCTGGGCGTCGGCCTCGGAAGCCTCCTCCCCGGGGGTGTCCTCGCCGGCCGGGGCGGCGAACGCGGCGGAGGCCAGGGCGAGCGCGAGAATGAGCAGGCGAAGATGACGCGTCATCATGGATGACAATCTAAATGATTCGACGCGGCTTGTCCCAATCGAAGAAACCGCCGCAGGCTTCCCCCACGGCCGTTCGCGAGGAACGGTTTGGAAGCCGGCGGCGGTGAGACCGGCTCGAGAGGGACCGGCGCCGGCCACGCCGGGCCCTCCCGTGACGGTCGAACCTTATTTCTTGGCCTGGGCGACCTGGGCGTGCTCGAGCATGTGCGCGCCGATGATCTGTGCCAGCACCTCGCTCGGCATCTCGGCGAGCGTGACGTTCAGGTCTTTCGTCGTCCCGCCGCGCGAAACGGTGTAGGTCACCTTGCGGCCCGGCGCCATCTCCTTCTTGACGGCCATCAGGGCCGCCTCGTTCTCCTCGGAGTACTCGACTCCGTTGATGGCCGTGAGCACGTCTCCCACCTTGAACCCGGCGGCCTGCGCCGGGCTGTCGGGCACGACGGCTTTCACCGTCAGGGCGCCGGCGTCGGTCTTGTCGAGCTCGAGCCCCACCCATCCGTGGGACTTGAAGCTGGCGACCATCATGTCCAGGCACTCCTGCGTGGTCTTTGTGCACTTGTAACCCCCACCTGCGAACGCCAGCGGAGCCATCACGGCGAGCAGGGCGGGGAGAACCAGCCAGGTGCGACGCTTCATCGAGGAACCTCCTGTCATCGAATGGAGCCGGCGACCATCATGCCGCCGGCCTCCCTTGCCTTGTTACATCGGAATCATACGGGGATGCGAGGTAAACACCCTCAAATGCGGGTAAAAAGATGTCTATGATGTCAATGAAATGTAAACCCCGCCCGGGCTGGCGTATATTGCGGGCCATGAGAGGCTTCCTCAAGCGCCACCTGCTCTGGGCGGGGCTGCTGGGCGTGCTGGTCCCGCTCGGGATCCTCCTGTTCCTGCAGTACCGGTGGCTGTCCGAGCTGGAGAACAAGTCCGCCATCGCGCACGAGGCCACCCTCAAGAACCTGCTCGAGGGGATCGCCACCGAGACCGAGTATTTCTACCGGGCCAACGCGGAACGCGTCCTCAATCTGCCGCCGTCGATATTCACGCAGAACCAGCTCGACAAAGCTGCGTATTACTTCGAGAAGAAGGGAATCCGGGGAGTCAGGAGGCTTTTCGTGGTGAGCTTCTACCGCGAGGACTGGGGCAAGCTGCTGTTCTTCGAGCCGTCGATGACGGTGATGGAGCCGCCGAGCAGCATCGCCGAGTCGCGCGCCGCCTACGTGGCGTCGGCGCCCTGGATGGTGATGAGCCAGAAAGGCTCCCTGCTCGACAAGGTCTCGCTCTCGGTCGACGAGCGCGACCCCGACAACCGGGTCATCCTGAACCCGATCCTGGACGAGTCGTCGCACCTGGTGGGGGTGAGCGGCATGATCCTCGATCAGGAGTACTTCTCCAGGGTGCTGCTGCCCGGGATCATCGACAAGGCGGTGCCGGAGTTCTTCCCCGCCGAGGCGCAGAAGCTGATCAGCGTGCACATCCATGGCGGCGGGGGCGGCGCGGCCGTCGACGAGGAGCACGCGAAGGACGAGGCGCGCAAGACGCTCACCTTCGTCTTCACCGATTACCATCTCGGGCTGACCAGCCATTTCATGAACCCGAAGGAGTGGGCGCGGGCGAGCTTCATCCTCAACATGAGCCTCGCGGGGGTGCTGGCCGTGGTGCTGCTCGCGGGTGTCGTCATCTCGCTGCGCACGGCGTCGCGGCAGATGAAGCTGTCACAGATGAAGAGCGACTTCGTCTCCAACGTCTCGCACGAGCTGCGCACGCCGCTTGCGTCGATCCGGGTTTTCGGCGAGTTCCTGCGGCTCGGGCGGGTGACCGAGCCCGACAAGCTGCGCGAGTACGGCGAGTTCATCGAGACGGAGAGCCGCCGCCTGACGGGGCTGGTCAACAACATCCTTGATTTCTCCAAGATCGACTCGGGGCGCAAGACGTACAACATGGAGAAGGCCGATCTGAACGGGATCATCGCCGATACGCTGCGCACCTTCGATGTCCGGATGCGACACAGCGGCTTCCGTATCGAGGTGCAGCGTGCGGACCCGATCCCCCCGGTGCTCGTGGACGCCGACGCCATGTCCCAGGCGGTGGGCAACCTGCTCGACAACGCCGTGAAGTACTCCGGCGATGCGCGTGAGATCGCCGTGAAGATCCTCAGACAGGACGACTGGGCCGTGGTGTCGGTGCAGGATCACGGTATCGGGATCTCTCGCGCCGAGCAGGCGAAGATCTTCGAGCGGTTCCACCGGGTCGGCAGCAGCCTGGTGCACGACGTGAAAGGCAGCGGCCTGGGTCTCGCGATCGTGCGGCACATCGTGGAGGCCCACAAGGGACTGGTCTCGGTGGAGAGCCAGCCGGGCAAAGGAAGCGTTTTCTCGATCAAGCTTCCACTGGCCGATGGGGGAGCTCATGCCTAAGGTCCTGATCGCCGAGGACGACGAGGCGATGGCCGTCGCGCTGCGCGACGGGTTCGCCTACGAGGGGTTCGACGTGCTCCACGCCGCCGACGGGGAGATGGCCCTGACGCTGGCCGCGAGCGAGTCGCCCGATCTGATCATCCTGGACGTCATGATGCCGAAGACGAGCGGTCTCGACGTCTGCAGGAAGATCCGCAGCGAGGGAAACGAGGTCCCGATCATCATGCTGACCGCGCGCGGCCAGGAGATCGACAAGGTCCTCGGGCTGAAGCTCGGAGCGGACGACTACGTCACCAAGCCGTTCAGCTTCATGGAGCTGATGGCCCGCGTCGAGGCGATCATGCGCCGGGTGCCCGGCAACGCGACGCAGTTCCATGCCTACACGTTCGGCGACGTCAGCGTCGAACTTCAAGCGGATGGAGGCGAAGAAGGCCGGCCGGCCGGTCGACCTCTCGCAGCGCGAGTTCATGCTGCTGAAGTACCTCATCGAGCGGCGCGGGCAGGTGGTGGCCCGCGAGGAGCTGCTCGACGCCGTGTGGGGCTACGAGCACATCCCGTTCACCCGGACGGTCGACGTGCACGTGGCCAAGCTGCGCAAGAAGATCGAGGGGAACCCCGGCGAGCCGCAGCACATCGTGACCGTCCACCGCGCCGGCTACAAGTTCATCGGCTGACCCCCCGAACCGCCCCGTATCGGGTATCATGGGGCATCATGTTCAGCAAGGTACTCATCGCCAACCGGGGCGAGATCGCCGTTCGGGTCATCCGGGCCTGCCGCGACATGGGGATCCGGGCGGTGGGCGTCTTCTCCGAGGCCGACCGCGACGCCCTGCACGTGCGCTACGCCGACGAGGCATATCCGATCGGCCCCGCCGCCCCCGCGTCGTCGTACCTGTCGATCGACGCCATCATCGCCGCCGCCCGCAGGTCGGGCGCCGAGGCGATCCATCCCGGCTACGGCTTCCTGTCGGAGAACGCCGCCTTCGCCACGCGCTGCGAGGCCGAAGGGGTCGTCTTCATCGGGCCGCCCCCCGGCGCCATCTCGGCCATGGGCGACAAAGTGCAGGCGCGCGCCCTGATGCAGAAGGCCGGCGTACCCCTCGTGCCCGGCTCGGTCGACCCGGTCCCCTCGGCAAAGGAGCTCAAGCGACAGGCGGCGGATGTCGGCTACCCGGTGCTGCTCAAGGCGGTCTCGGGTGGCGGCGGGCGCGGCATGCGGGTGGTGCGCTCCGAGGCCGAGGCCGAGTCGGCCTACGCGCAGGCCACCTCCGAGGCGCGCACCGCCTTCGGCGACGCCTCGGTGTACATGGAGAAGCTGATCGAGCGGGGCCGGCACATCGAGGTGCAGGTGCTGTCCGATCCGCACCGCCCGTCGATCCATCTCGGCGAGCGCGAGTGCTCGATCCAGCGCCGGCACCAGAAGCTGATCGAGGAGAGCCCCTCGCCGTTCGTCGACGCGGCGCGCCGGAAGGAGCTCGGCGCCTCGGCGGTGAGGGCGGCCGACGCGGTGGGGTATCGCGGCGCCGGGACGATCGAGTTTCTCGTGGACGGGCAGGGAAACTTCTACTTCATGGAGATGAACACGCGGCTGCAGGTGGAGCATCCGGTCACGGAGATGGTGACGGGCATCGACCTGGTGAAGGCGCAGCTTCGGATCGCCGCGGGAGAGGACACGGGCCTGACGCAGGACAAGGTCGTCATGCGCGGCTCCGCCATCGAGTGCCGCATCTGCGCCGAGGATCCGGACAACAACTTCATGCCCTCGCCCGGGCGGATCGACCGGCTGCGGGTGCCGGGCGGCCCCGGCATCCGCGACGACGGCGGCGTGTACGAGGGCTACCGGATGCCGATCCAGTACGACTCGCTGCTGTCCAAGCTGGTGGCCTGGGGCGAGACGCGCGAGGAGGCGATCGCCCGCATGACCCGCGCGCTCGACGAGTACATCGTGGAAGGAGTGCCGACCACCGTCCCGTTTCACCAGCGCGCCATGCGCGACGACCGTTTCATCCGCGGCGACCTGCACACCGGCTTCGTCCAGGAGATGAACGGCTATCACGCGCTCTCGCCGGAGCAGACCGTGCTGCTCGAGGATCTGGCGGTCATCGCCGCCGCGCTCGCGTCCGGATCCGGCAACGGGACCGTGGCGCACGACGGTCGGGCCCCGGCCCGGCCCGACTTCGGCACCGGGTGGAAGATGGCCGGCCGGCGCCGCGCCATGGAGACGCGATACCGATGAGGGCCGCGCGATGAGGTGGCAGGCGCGTGTGGGCGGCACGGTGCGTTCCGTGGAGCTGACCCGCAAGCGCGACGGACAGGTCGAGGCGACCGTGGACGGCCGGCGCTACGCGCTGTCGGTCAGCGAGCCGCAGACGCTCGTCTACTCGATCCTGACCGACGGAGCCTCGCACGAGGCGATCGTCCAGCGCCACCAGGGGCGCTTGCGCGTGCGCCTCGGCCGCGCCGTGTTCGACATCGTCCCGGAGGAGCCGGGCCGGGCGGGACGCCTGGCCGGCGCCGACGGCGGCGGACGGGTGGTCATCAGCGCGGTGATGCCCGGGCGCGTGCTGCGCGTGATGGTCTCGCCGGGGCAGAAGGTGGCCGCGCGCGAGGGTCTGGTGGTGATCGAGGCGATGAAGATGGAAAACGAGCTGACGTCGCCGCGCGACGGCACGTCAAGCAGGTCAAGGCCGTGGCCGGCGCCACCGTGGAGACCGGTGACCTGCTCGTGGTGATCGAGTAGGCTCCCCCCGCACCCGCCCTCAGCGCCGGGGCAGCACGAACGCCTCCTCGACGAACCCGCGGATCGTCTCGCCGAGTCTGCCCTTTGTCCCGCTCCACCACAGCGAGTTGTGCCCCGCGCCCGGCACCGCGACGAACTGCTTGAGCCGGGCGGCCGAGGCGCCGTGCAGGGCGCGCCCCATGTCGATCGGGACGATCGTGTCCGCCTCGCCGTGCAGGAACAGCGTGGGGGTGGTCACCCGCCGGATGGCGGCCAGGTTGTCCAGACGCGTGCGCAGCATCCAGGAAAGCGGCAGGAACGGGAACATGCGGTGTCCCATCCCCAGGGCCGAGGTGAAGGCACCCTCCAGGACGATGGCGCCGGGACCGGGTCGATGGTCCGAGGCCAGACGGGCCGCCAGGGCCAGGGTCGGGTTCGAGCCGAGCGACTCGCCGTACAGGACGATCCGGCCCGGGGGGATGCCCCGCTCGCGTGTCAGGTAGTCCCACGCCGCCGTGGCGTCGACAAGCAGCCCCCGCTCGGACGGACTGCCGGTGCTGTCGCCGTAGCCGCGGTAGTCGATCATCAGGGTCGTGAACCCGGCGCGGCGCAATGCGGCCAGCAGCTCGATCCGGCCGGCCCGGTTGCCGGCGTTGCCGTGCAGGAAGAGCACGGTGGCCACCGGCTCCTCGGCCGGGACCATCCAGCCGCCGATTCTCTCCCCGTCGGCGGTCGCCAGCGTGACCGGCTCGAACGCCAGCCCGAGGTCCGAGGGATCCCGGTCGAGGCCGCGATCGGGATGGTAGATGAACGAATCCTCGAAGAAGGACAAGGCCGCCAACCCTGCCGCGATGGTCAGCGCGGCGATGCCGAAGACGATGGCGCCCAACCGGAGGAAGGACCGGGAGGCTCCCCCCGGCGCGTGCCGGGGGGAGCTCGGACTCACGGACAGGGTGATCCGGCGTCCAGGGCGTCGCGCGGGTCCGGCGTGCCGCTGCCGTCGCCGTAGGTGCCGCCCGGCACGTTGCACGAGTTGGTCGCCCTGACCAGCCAGTACCGGGCATCGCCGGTGCCGACGATGTTGGAGTCGACGTACGGCGTGTCGGGCTGATCGTTGACGCCGCAGGATGACAGGACGTAGCCGTTGTTGACAATCAGGCTGGTCACCTGTCCGGTGACCACGTCATACGAAGTCCCCGTCCCGTTGAGCGCGTCCTGGCTGTCCCAGGAGATCTGCGTCGTCGCCCCCAGATCGGTGATCGTGACGTTGGTGACCTCGGTGGCCGGGTACCAGGCCAGCGGGTCGAGCGGCGCGCAGTCCTGCGAGTCGGGCACCAGATCCCCGTCGCTGTCGCCCGACGGAATGATCGTCAGCAGCCGGGCCGTGTTCGGGAACACGACGTCGGGGTTGCGCACCGTGATGCTGGTCGGCTGGTCGCTGGTCAGGCCGGTGACGTTGGCGGTGACGTTGGCCACGAGTGTCGTGGGGCTCATATAGGTCACGTTGTTCACCGTGACGTCGGGGATCTCCACCGTGGCACCGTTGACGAATCCCACCCCGGTGATCGTCACGTCGGCCGTCTGTCCCTGATCGAGGCTCGACGGCGACGCGCCGGTGACCATGACCGGGGGGTCCGCCTCGAGGATCAGGTCGTAGAACAGGTCGGCGTTGGTCACGGTGCCCCAGGTGGCGCCCCCGTCCTGCGTGATCAGGGTGCGGCCCACGCGGTTGCCGGTGCACGAGCCCGACGTGGTCCGGCAGGTCACCAGATCGAAGTACCCCTGCGTGAGGAACGAGATCCCGGGTGGCGAGGCCGGCTGGTTCATGACGACGAAGATCGTGCGCGCCTGGTTCACGGTGACGTTCCACTGGTCACGGACATCGACGAAGTCGCCCGGCGCGGTGGCGCCGTTGGGCCCGCCCGAGATCACGCGGCCCGCCGAGGGAACCACGGGGTGGGCCATGTCGGGAAGCCCAGGCCTGTTGGGATCCTCGAATGCGAACATCGACACGTAGGGGGTCGTCGACTTGCCGGCCCGCATCCAGACACCCTCCGCGATGTTGTAGGGAGGCGTCGGAAGCAGATTGGACGGGATCCTCACGGCGAAGTAGTCGTTGTTGCCTCCGTTGAGCAGGAAGGCCGTGATCCGGTCGGTCGTGCTGTTATGCGCGTCGTTGGCGATGACCGTGCGTGTCGTGGGGTTCTGCCGGTTGGCCGCGGTCTGGCCGTTGACCGGCTCGATGTTGATGGCGATGTTGATGTTGGACGTCACGGCTCCGGCGGAGACCGACACCAGACTGGCCGCGTCGGAGTTGTCGGCCGCCGTGCCCGGGTTGACGCCGTCGCCGCCGTTTCCGGACTCACCGGTGTTGTAGAACTCGGTCAGCGCCGGGAAGAAGCCGAGCCACCCGCCCGACTGGCTGGACGAGGTCGTGGTGCCGTTGGCGACGTTGGAGTTGCCGACCGTGGTGTTGTACCGGTTGTCCAGCCGGCCGGAGATGAAGTCGCTGCCGTCGAAGTACTCCACATAGACGTAGTAGTTGCCGGGCGGCAGACCGTCGATCCGATAGAACCCCGTGCCGTTGGTGGCGAAATCAGGCCCCTCGGGCCCGAGCGCCAGCGTGTCTTCGAACCGCGACACCGAGAACCGGCCCGCCACCCCCAGCAGCGTGTTGGGATCCACGGCAACCACGTGCACGCCGTCGGCATCCATGCCATCCAGCGAGATGAACCCGGTGATGCTGCCGAAGCCGGACGAGTAGCTCGCTGCAGGATAGTACCGGCCGGCGGTGCTCAGGTCGGATCGCTTCAGGACCGCCTGGCCGAGGCCGTCGCTGGCCGGCTCGTCGTCGATGAAGGCGAACATCGTGGCCTGCGGGATCGGGTCGTGCGACAGGCCGAAGAAATGCCCCAGCTCGTGGGTGGTGATTGCCTCGACGGCGTAGTCACCGGCGGTGTGGCTGGTCGTGAAGAACGTCTCGTTGGTGCCGAAGGTGTTGTACTCGACGTCGGCATCCACGATGGTGCCGGCCGGGTAGGTTCCCACCGGGAAGCAGTAGCCCGCCGGCGGCGGGTTGCCGTTCAGGTCGAGCAGACCCTGGCCGGCCGGGCAGCCGCCCCCTGCGGTGACGGTCATCGGAACCGTCAGCGAGGTGGAGGGAGTGCGCGCCAGGTAGCCCTGGTCGGATGCCAGAACCGTCGCGTCGCAGAACGAGATGACATTGACCCCGTCGGCGCCGACATTGGTCACCGCGGTCGTGCCGCCGTAGTTGAAGGCGATGGTCGAGTCGGGGTCGTCCTGCCAGTGGTTGAAGCTGGTCTGGATGACCGGCAGCAGCCCGGCCGCCGGGGCGTTGGGCGCCGAGTAGCTGCACCCGCCCACCGTGGACGGGTCGTTGTACATCCAGGTGACCGGGATCGAGGTGCTGCGCCATAGCCTGTTGCCGATGGCGGTGCCGCCCTGGGTGACCACCTCGAGATTGCCCGTCGCGAAAAGGGCGGTGACGGCGAGAAAGCTCGACCGAGGGCCAGCGCGCCGGCGTACAGTCCGTGGCGCCGGCTCATGGGCGGCCTCCCTTCGGGTCGGCCGTCTTGGGCGTCTCGGGCCGCATCGACAGACCCGACGCTGCCCGGCGCCGTCCTCGGCCATCGCGCGGACGTTCTGCATCAGGACGTCGAGCGGCGCGCGCGAGCGGACAGGCCGCACCGGGACCGGGTGCCCCACCGACGTGTGACATAGGTGATGTTGGAGATGACGTCAGAAACGGCCCATTTCTGTCCGGTGGCGGGATCCTCGTGCACCCGCAGCACCCCCTGGCTGAATCCGATCAGGTTGTTCTTGCCGTCCGGGCGTGGCGAGGTGAACAGCACCACCTCTTCGCCGGCGGCGAACACCGGTGTGCCGTCGACCACCATCTGGGCCGGGTCGATCCGCCCGCCCAGCATCGTGACGGTGAGCTGCTCGGGCCCCTGCCCTTCGCCTCGTCGAGCACCTCGAAGACCGTGTCGGTGTAGATGCGGGTGCCGGTGGCGTCCCAGTAGACGTTGTTGCCCACGACCCGGGCGTCCACGACGCGATGGGCCCTGGCGACCATCTGGCCGAAATCCATCCGCCGCAGCGTCGTCGCCTCGGCCGGCGGCGACGCGGCCATCCACAGGAACACGGCCAGCAGGGGGGCCATCGCGGCCCCGATCCGCCTCGTTACGGTCATCGGGAACCTCCAGAAAGGAAGGGAGATCTAAGGATGTTGGTTCGCCCGCAGCATACAGATCCTGACACACGGAGACTGGTTACAGATACCCCGAACCGGGCGGAGCGTCAACCCGATAAAGCACTGAAAAGGATGGACCTGCGGGGCGACGGCGGGATTGGCGGGGTTGTCGGCCGGGGGGCGGGAGGCCGCTCAGGGGAAAACGTCCGCCAGGGTGGCACCGTCGGGCGCCACCCTGGCGTGACGACTACTTGACGGAGGATTCGAGTTCCTTGCCCGCCTTGAAGCGAGCAACGCGCTTTGCCTTGATCTGGATGGCCTCGCCGGTCTGCGGGTTGCGACCCGTGCGTGCCTTGCGCTTCGACGTGTAGAACGTGCCGAAGTTGACGAGTGTCACGCGGGTGCCCTTCTTCAGACCCTTGGTGATCCTCCACGAGAGAGTCGATGGCAAGATTCGCCTTCTCCTTCGTGATACCGGCGTCCTTGGAGATCTTGCCAATCAGATCCGCCTTGTTCATGCAATCACCTCCTTTGCTGTGGGATGGTCCTTCCGACGAACGAGCATGTGATGGTGATGAGATCAAGATAGGGCGACGTTTTATACCCCTTATCTCGGGCGAGTGTCAAGAGTGTTGCGCGTGGAAACTCGCGCGTCGCGTGGAACTCAGGAGGGGATCGCGGGGAAGTCGAGGGGGATGCCGAGACTTCTCCATGCGGCGGTACAGACGCATGGGTGTCCACCCGAGCGATCGAGCGGCGCGACTCTTGTCGCCCCCGCATGAGAGAAGGGCCTCTTCTATCCTGGTGCGTTCGTCATCGGGAGAACAGGAAGTGCCGCCGGCAAGGGTCGCCTCCTCGTGCAACAGGTCACGCACCTCGTCGAAGCATCCGCCTAGTAACCCGGGCGGGCAGCGACTCGCGGTGCACCCTGCCGTCCCCGGCGAGCACGAGCGCCGATTCGATTGCGTGCTCCAATTCCCGCACGTTGCCGGGCCATGAGTAGGAGACGAGCCGGGCCAGGGCGCTGCGGGCGATGCCGCGGAAGGCCAGGCCCATGGAGTGACAGCACTTGCGTGCGAAGTGCTCGACGAGCAGGGGGATGTCTTCCTGGCGCTCACGCAGCGGAGGCAGTGACAGGCTGACAACGTTGAGCCTGTAGTACAGGTCCTCGCGGAATCGCCCGGCGCGGATCGCCTCTTCCATGTCGGCATTGGTGGCCGCGATGATGCGGACGTCGACGCTGCGCGTGGCCGTGTCTCCCAGGCGACGGAACTCCCCCGACTGGAGCGCGCGCAGAAGCTTGGCCTGGAAGCTCGGGGTGGTGTTCGCGATCTCGTCCAGAAACAGGGTCCCCCCATCAGCCTCCTCCAGCAGCCCCCGCTTGTCGTTGTCGGCCCCCGAGAAGGCGCCCCTGCGGTACCCGAACAGCTCGCTCTCGACGAGGGTTTCGGGGATGGCACCGCAGTCGAGGGGCACGAAATTGCGCAGCCTCCGATTGCCGGCGTAGTGTATGGCCCGCGCGGCGAGCTCCTTGCCGGTTCCCGATTCGCCGGAGATGAGGACGTTGCATTCGGCGCGTATGACCGCGTCCAGCATGCTGAAGACACGCCGCATGGGCGGTGAGTCGCCGATGAGGTTCTCGAGGCGATACCGCTGCGCCATCTCCCGGTTGAGTGTGACCATCGTCTCTTCGCGCCGCTGGGCGGACCGTGCTTCGGCGATGCAGGAGGCCATTCGCGATGCGAAGGCCTTGACCACCGACAGATCCTCGTCGCGGAACACTCGCCCCCCCGAGCGCGAGTCGAAATAAATCGCACCAGGGACGTGGTCGTCGACCGGCAGGGGCACGCAGATCAGTGACTGGATGTGATGGATCAAGACGGATCTCTTCTCGCGGAAGCGAGTGTCGTTGGGCGCGTCGATGGCGAGGATGGCATCACCGGAGGAGGCTTCCCGCAGGATGCTGCGGCAGTAGTCGGCTACGTCGGTTACCGTTTCCCCCTCGAGGTTCCGTGCGATCGTCACTTCCACCGTCGAGTCATCCATGAGGATGAGCAGCCCACGCTGAGCGCGGATGGCCTCGATCGATTCATCCAGCAGTGCCGTCAGCAGATCGCGCAAAGGGGCGTCGGCCGCCAGGCGTTCAACGGTGCGCTGATATGCCAGGGAAGCCAGTTTCTCGGGCTCGAGCGGAGCGGCCGGGACGGCCTGGCGGTGCCGGAAGCCTGCCCGGTCGAGCCGCTCGGCACGCTGGGTAATCGCGACCTGGATGGGAACCTCGAGGAAACTCCACCGTGTCTCCTCTTCGGCAATATCGTCTGCGAGCCGACGCACGATGCCGGCGGCCTCGAAGATGCTGTCGGCGGCAGCCTCCCTGTCCGTGGAGGCCTCCTGTGCCTGGGAAAGCCAGTACAGCAGGTGGGAAAGAAGGGGCGCCATTTCCATCTGCCGTGCCAGCGCGATACCATCCTCCAGTGCGCGCCGCGCCTCGCGAGGGCGCTGCAGCTTCAGGAGTGCTTCGCCCTCAAGGAGGGCAGACCGAGCCAGCTCAGGACGGAGTCCAGCCTGGGTCGCTATCCGCTTCATCTCGTGAATGTGAGGGAGAGCTGATGAAACCTCGGACCTTCGGAGTTCCAATATTCCCAGCGACTCAAGCATGTGCGCCCGTACAACCGACGATACACCCTGGAATCGAGGATCATCTGCCAACAGGCCAGTGGGCATAGTCCCGCCGGAATCTGAACTCTTCAATGTAGACATGCAGAGGGCGGCAGTCAGTGCCTGCAGATTGGGATTTCCTACACTCCGCGCAAGTTGCCTTGACAACGTGATGATGCGGCCGGCTTCCTCTTCCCGTCCTATGGCTGCGAACAGCTGAGCCTTGCACTTGAGGACGAGAATGCGGTCCGGCCCACTCCGTGCTGCGGTGTTGAAAGACTCAGCCTTACCAATGAGGTCGAGTGCAGTACAGAATCGACCTTGCAATAAATGGAGCGTAGCTAGGGAATAATCAGTATAGGCAGCGAAGTACCTTCTGCTAGTCTCATCTGCCAGAGCTCTCGCCTCATTCAAATAACCGGATGCATCTGAGAGTTCGCCAAGAAGGATGCACAACTCTCCAAGGTTGATTAGTGCGAGGGTAGCAACCATCGAGAGTCCCTTCTCACGGGATTCTTTAAGCGCACGGTCGAAGTACCCTCTAGCGGTGATGAGGTCTCCCCGTTCAAGATGAATCAACCCGAGGTTGTTCAGGCAGACGGCCATTCCTCTCCGGTCATTCATCTGAGTGCGAAGCTCAAGCGCGAGCTCTATGAGCGACGTGGCACGCTCTGACTCGCCACGGTCGCTAGCGATCAGGCCCAGCAGAGTCTTTGCCATGGATTGTCCCGATAGGTCACCTACTTGCACGGCGCCCGCCTCTGCGAGGGCGATCAGTCGCTCAGCCTCACCGTGAAGGCCCATCTTGATGAATGCTTGAGCTTGGATCAGCAGTGCGTCACTCTGTCCCGTGGAGTCACAAAGATCCTTGTACTTTTGAACAGCATCTTCTGCGTACCCAAGTCCTCGGGTTAAGTCGCCGGTTTCAATGTTTATCCTCGCAAGTTCTCGGATGGCGTGCGCCACCCGAACTGCAGAATTCACGCGTTTCGCAAGTAGCAGCATCTCAAAGTAGAGATCCCTCGATCGCGTAAGGTCTCCGATCAGCGTTGACAGAGACGCTGCGTTCTCGAGCCCCTCGAACCGGCGATCAGTATGGGTGCTAGGTGCAAGGTCGAGGCCTCGAAGGTAGAGGCCTATCGCCTGCCTCGGAGCAAATCGATCGACTGCTAGCCGAGCAGCCTTGTATGCGAAGTCGGGCCCCTTCTCTCTATCTAGGCCCTCAAGGTAGTGCCGTGCGATCCGTTCTAAGCCCTCAAGGGTCTGACCAAACGCGGTGGATCGAAGAAACCCCCCAACCCGGCGATGCAAGGCACGACGGCGATCTAGCGGGAGATCGGAGTACACGGACTGCCTGAGACAGTTGTGCCTAAACTCGTAAAGCTCTCCACCTTCAGTGCTTCGCTGAACCAGAACTCCCCCGTCTGTGAGATCCCGCAGGTCACATTGCAGCGATTGATACTCCCGGCGGGTCAATTCTCGGAGTTGGTAGATATTGCTAGGGTTATCCAAAACTGCCAAGGTGTCCAGAACGCGTCGATGGCGAGGCTGGAGGTCATCCAAATACTGACCAGTGAACCTCCGGAGATTTAGGGGTAAGATCGAGCTCGTCTATGTCAGGGCTCAGGGTCCAGCCACTTGGTACTTTCAGTAACTGTCCCGCTTCCACGAGGCTGTGGAGTACCTCAAGGACTAGCAGCGGGTTCCCGCCAGTATTCCGATGAAGGAGAGCAAGAAACTGCTTGTTCATGACTTCACGAGACAAACATGAAACGACGAGATCACCTAACTGCTCACAGGTGAGCCGGGGCAGGATACTTGTGTCGGCATCTGGTCTGGTCGAGAAATATTTGGTGAAGGTTTCCAGTTCATTGTCCGAAGGGATGTCAGAGCGGTAAGAAGCAATGACAAGCGGAGCATTCCTAAGGGACGCGAGTAATCGAATGAGTTGGAGCGTCTTGGGATTTGCCCATTGCAGGTCATCAAGAAGATCGCTACCTTCAACTCAGCCTGGCGTGCCCCTATCTTATGAGCAAGGTCATGGAGTGCATAATGGTGGCTGTCTGGGAGGCCATGAACATGGTCAGTCCCAGTAATACCGCTGACACGATCGCGGGTGCTTGAGCTAGTTCGTTTCGGATAATTCAATAGTTGGTCGCATACCTCACCAAACTGGACAACAGGACGAGGCTCGCCATATACCGCCTCTCCTAGATCCGCTAGGGGACCCAAGGGGTCAAGGACGTTTTCCTTGCATTGAACATTCAGAACATGCCAGCCAGAGACAGCAGCGAGCCGGGCCAGTTCGCCCAGGAGACGCGACTTGCCGATCCCGGATTCCCCTCCCCAGAGGAACACCCTATGCTCTGGTTCTGAAGGTCGAGTACTTCGGTGCTCAGAATCAAGGGCACTACGGAATCGCGCGATTTCGAGTTCGCGGCCCACGAGAGGCGGCGATTCGAGGAAAACCCGCGTGGCTAGGCGGTGGGCAGGGGGGGAACCATGTATGGCTCCAACTAGTGCATGAATGAGCTCGCCCGCATGCTGATAACGATCGTTCGGCCTTCGCTCCGTCATTCGGCTAAGGACTAGGAGCATCTCAGGGTCGAGAACCTCCCGTGGCAAGCTCGCTATCGTCTTTCCTAGAGAGAAAATATCCGAACGGGGATCAAGGAGGCCGTCGAGTGCCTCCGGTGGCGCGAATGGGAGTGTTGCAAGAGGCTCGGGAGGATCTCCGTCAGGGCTACTGCGGGCTGAACCAAGGTCTATCAAGTATGAGTGAATAGTCGGCGGCGAGGCAAGCGAGCATGGTGGCAGGCTGTGGTTTATTACTACGCTTGCTAGCTGACGCTTAACTAGGATGTTGGTGGGACTTATGTCTCCGTGGACAACGCCCCTGCCATGCATGTATTCGAGTGCTTGGGCTAGCTGCAAGAGAATAGATTAAGGACCTCCCTGTTCGAGATGGATGTGGCGACCGAAGCAAGCGTATCTACTGACGGGACCGCCATCGTGAAGGCGGACTCTGATGGCGAGATCCGAAAGAACTCATAGGCGGGGACGAGGTGGGGGTGAGCTAGCTTCGAAAGAACGGAGAACTCATGTGCTAGTGGAGTCTGGGAGCTAGGTTGAGCTGTAGTCTCATGTTGGATCTTGATTGCGACGTTGCTTGAGGTCTTGGAGTCTTCAGCGAGTAGGACGCACGTGGACGCGCTCTGGTGGATGCGCTCCAAGAAATGGAAGCGGGCTACGAGGAATTCGAGGCGCATCGTCTCCAAATATTAGGGTAGGGAGCGACACGTCTTAATATCGGGTTTGAATAGGGGTTATTCAAGGACGCTATGGCAATCTGGTTGGATAGCGTAATGCTTTTCGGGTTTCTATTGATCAAAACAGCCAGGAGAACGCCAGACTTGCCTCAAACAGCCAGCCAACGGATACTCCAGAGTCGGTGTTTTGGTAATTGCGGATACTCACTCGAGAACTAGTCTGGTTGCTTTCAGGAACGTGTGGCCACCACCCAACTCCCGCGCTGGCGGGCGTGGAGAGGATTGCGGAAACGGTCACGATCACAGCGAGGAGACGGAACGTTGTGAGAAGACGGCGCTTGAACTGAGTTTCCGGCATTGTGAAGTCCTCCCGCTGATCAAGATGGCCCACACGCGTGTGTGGCGGGATTTGACTATGCAGCGGGTATGCCAACCTACCGGAGGGCCGCCCCAGGTTTGAGTAACGTCAAGCTGACCAATGCGTTAGGGGTACGCAGCGGACAATGAGCAGCTGGGGGGGGGGTGACAGCGGGGGTCTCAGGCTGAGACGAGTACGATCCGGGGCGGATGTCAGGTCGCGGGCGTCCCGTCCAGGGGCTCGGCGCCATCGGCTGCGGGCCGGGCCGTTACCGTCGGCGTGTTCCAGCCAGTACTCGATTCGTCCGAGTAGGAGCTCGCTGTCGATCGGCTTGCTGACGTAGTCGTCGCATCCGGCTGCGAGCGCCTTCTCACGATCTCCGGGCATCGCAGCTGCGGTCAGCGCGATGACGCGCGTGTTCATGATGCCCGGCTGCTCGCGCATGGTTCGGGTAGCCTCGTGGCCTCCCATCTCTGGCATCATCATGTCCATCAGCACCACATCCGGGCGCAGGGAGGCCGTCAACTCGAGCGCCTCGCGGCCGTTCTGCGCGACGGCCACCTCGTATCCTTCGGTTCGGAGCAGAAACTCGATGGTGTACTGGTTCGCGGGATCATCCTCAACCAGGAGAATCAGGCCGCGTTCCTGGCCCTTTGCCGTCTGCGCGCCGCAGGCAGCCACGTCAGCCGCCGCGCTCCATGCCTCAAGGCCCGCTCGGGCGGAAGGACCGCCTTCCGGATCGACCGCCGTGTCTGGTGGTGTGACCTCCGTGGGCAGTGAGTCCAGCAGCCGCCCGATCTCCGCGAGCATGCGATCCGGCTCCAGAGGGTTCTTGAGGAACACGCTGCGCGCATCACGGCTCAAGCGCCGGTTCTCATCGGGCGTGAGGTCCTTCGCGGTATAGATGACCACCGGGATGTCGCGCGTCCCGGGCCGTGCTTTGAGCCCTTCCAGCACCTCGAAACCATCCATCCCGGGCATGCTCAGGTCGAGCATGATGAGGTCCGGCCGGTCACGCTCCGCTGTTGTAATCCCTTCATCCCCGCGCGAGGCTGTCTGCACCTCATACTTGTTCTCGGACAGGAGCCTCGCGAGAAGGTCGGAGTCGACGATGTTGTCATCGATGATCAGAACGCGCTTGACGTCCTTGCGCTCGACCCACTGGATCTGATCGATCGTATCCGCCAGATCGGTCTCGTTGATCGGCTTGACGAGATACCGATATGCGCCCAGGCAGACGCCCCGCTCGCGGTTGTCGAGCACCGACGCGATGATCACTGGTATGTGCCGCGTCTTCGGATCGGACTTCAACTCGGAGAGCACATCCCATCCGCTCTTCTTTGGAAGGATCAGGTCGAGCGTGATCGCGATGGGAGAGTATTGCCTCGCCTTCTCCAGCACCTCGTTGCCGTCGCGCGCGAAGACGGCCTGGCAACCATGCCTGTTCAGGTATTTCTTCATGATGTACAGGTTGTCCATCTCGTCCTCGGCTACCAGCACGACCGGCCTGTGGTCGGTGAGCGCCGTGGCCGAATCGTCGCCTGTTCCGGCGAGCGACGGCTCCAGCATCTGCATCCGGACCCGCCGGAGCGTCTCGGTCGGGCTCGCTGGCACGGGAGGCGCCACCTCGTACGGAACGGTCAAGGTGAACGTCGAACCGGCATCCGGCTCGCTTGTCACGGTCAGCGTGCCGCCCATCAACTCGGCCATCTTGCGGGAGATCGTCAGGCCCAGCCCGGTGCCGCCATACTGCCGCGTGGTTGACTCGTCCGCCTGCCGGAATTCCTCGAAGATGTGATCCATCGCCTCGGGCGCGATGCCGATGCCGGTGTCGGTGATGGCGAATGTGATGGATGCGGGATCCGCGGTAGACGAGGCACGGAGCGTGACGCCCCCGGTCTCGGTGAACTTGATGGCGTTGCCGAGCAGGTTCACTAGGATCTGGCGCAGCTTGTGCTCGTCGGCGTTGATGAACTCTGGCAGGCCGTTCTGCAGCTCGACGTTCAGGGCCAGCGCCTTGTCCTCAGCAAGTGGCCGAAGTGTGTCGGTCATCATGGTGATCAGGGCGTGCAGCGACATCGGCTTGCGCTCCACGCTCATCCGCCCGGCCTCGATCTTCGACAGATCCAGAACGTCATTGATCAGCCGGAGCAGAGATTTGCCGCTCCTGTTGATCAGCGAGGCCTGCTTCGTCTGTTCCTCGTTGAGCGGCCCGCTCATCTCGTTGGCGAGGATGTCCGACAGAGCAAGCACCGCGTTGAGGGGGGTCCTCAGTTCGTGGGACATGTTGGCCAGAAACTGACTCTTGAGCCGGCTGGCCTCCATCACCTTCCGGTTCTGCGCCTCGATCTGCCGGTTTTTTCTTCGCAGCTCTTCCGTGCGCTCACGCACCGTCCGCTCCAGACCGGCATTGATGTCGAGCGTCCTCCGGTGGGCGGCCTTGAGGGTGTCCACCATCGAGGCGAGTGCGCTGGCCAGGCGCCCGATCTCGTTGGAGGACGGCATCGAGAGACTGACATCGAGATCCCCCTGGCTGATCCGGTCCGCCCGGTGAGCGAGATCCGACAGAGGGCCGGACAGCCGCCGGGAAACGGCGAACACGATGGGCACGGCGGCCAGGATGAAGACAAGGCCGGCGATGATCGCACTGTCGCGCACGGCCACGATCGGTACGGTCAACTCGGCACGCGACACGAGCGCGGCTACGGTCCAGTTGAGGGGCGCAAGACTGGCCGGCCGCATGATACGCGAGTAGCCGACCATCCAGCGGCCGCGCGGGTCGGTTGGGTCGGCCGGGTCGTAGTCGGCCACGCCGCGCAGCGAGGACGCCAGCCTGTGGGCGACCGGGGCCAGGTCCGGCACGTCACCCATGTCCCGGAACACGTACTCGATTTGCGGATGGCTGATCACCTTGCCGTCAGGAGAGATCACGACGAGGTAGCCGCCGTCTCCCACGTGCACCGAATTGACCAGATCCTGGATTGCGTTGAGATTGAACACCGCCTTGACCACTCCGAGCGGCGGCCGCGGCTCGTCGAGGATCGGCAACGCCACGCTGTAGGTGTATCCTCCTCCCGACGGGTCATACGCCAGGTTGTTCAAATATCCCCGCTTCGCGACCGCCTCCTGCCACCATGTCTCGTCGTTCTGGCGCAGGTCACTCGTGGGGCCTGATGCCGCTGCGTTGATCCCGTACCGGTCGGTGACGAACACCTCGGCGATGTAAGGATGGCTCTCCTTCAGTTCGGCGAGGAACCGGTCAGCGGCCGACGGCACGCCATCACGGAGCGCGCCCGCGCGGGCTGCCACCTCGTGCTCCCCGGCCCGCTGCAGCCCCAGCGCCTCGGTGCGTCGGGTGCCTTCGAACGCCGCCGCCCGCACCGCGGGACTCAACGTCAAGGTCTGCACCTCGCGCGCCCGCTCGTCGATTTCGGCGTTGATCCGGTGCACCGCCTGATCGACTCCCTGCAGCAGATCCTGCCGGATCCGTTCCTCCAGAACCCGGGAGTTCATCTGATAGGCGATGTAGCTCAGAAGGACCACGAGGGTGACGGACAGCGACGCGTAGACGAACGTGATGTCGCCCGAGAGGCTCTTGCCGCGCCGCAGCAAACGCATGACCCGGCCCGGCTCAGGCCGAGACGACCATGTTGCGACCCGCCGTCTTCGCCTTGTACAGCGCCGCGTCGGCCCGCGCGATCAGCTCGTCGGGTGTCGTCACGCCCGCGCCCGGAAAGACCGCCACGCCGCTGCTGATGGTCAGCCGCAGCGGCTCGCCCTTCCATTCGAAGACGTGCGACTCGACGTCGCGCCGGAGCCGCTCGGCCACCTTCAGCGCCCCCTTGCCGTCGTTCTCGAACAGGATGAGCATGAACTCCTCGCCGCCGTAGCGTATCGCCAGGTCGCTGCGGCGCACGTGGCGCCTCATGATGGCGGCGACCTCCTTGAGGACGAAGTCGCCCGCCGCGTGCCCGTGCGTGTCGTTGATCCGCTTGAAGTGATCCACGTCGAGCAGGATGCAGGTGAGCTTGAGCGAGTAGCGCGAGGCCCGGTGCATCTCCTCTTCGAGCCGCTGCTGCATGTAGCGCCGGTTGTACAGGCCGGTCATCTCGTCGGTGTTGGACGCATGGCGTATCCGGTCCTCGGCGGTGCGCACGCGGATCATCACCCCCACCCGCGCGAGCAGCTCGTCGGCGTTGAACGGCTTGGTGACGTAGTCGTTGGCGCCCAGATCCAGGCCGCGGATGATCTCGTCCTGGTCGCGGTGCCGGGCCGTCAGGAACAGGATCGGGATCGGCGCCGTGCGCGGATCGTCCTTCAGACGCCGGCACACCTCGTAGCCGTCCATCACCGGCATGTGGATGTCCAGAAGCACCGTGTCGGGCAGTGCCTCCGAGGCGATGCGCAGCGCCTCGGGCCCGTTGGTCGCGGTCAGGCAGCGGTAGCCGCGCGACTCGAGGATGATCTTCAGCGCGTAGATGTTGACCTCTTCGTCATCGACCAGCAGCACGGTGGCCATCGCTCACCTCGAACCCCATCCACAGGGCGAATCGCCGCTTTGGCATTTGAATAGCCGTGGATTGAATATAGGGAGCAGGCTGCAGGGCGCAACTGACAAATAATGTATCGGCCTATGTATTGTGGATATGCAGCGGAGACCCTGCCGGGCCGGACGATTCAGGCGGAATGGAAAGTCCCGACGAACCCGCCGAAGTGGTCTTCAGACACTAATGTCAATGGCGGTTGTCAAAAAGAGAATAGCCGACACCCATCCGTTGAGCGTGAAGAAGGCGAGATTGACGCGCGACAGATCGTCCGGGCGGACGATCCGGTGCTCCCACACCAGCACGACCGCCGTCAGCAGGACGCCGGCGTAGTACACGCCACCGCGCCCGGCGACGAGGCCCAGCGTGCACAGCGCCGCCACCATCGCCACGTGCAGAACGGACGAGATCCGAAGCGCCGCCGGGATCCCGAACCGCGCGGGGATCGAGAAAAGCCCCTGGCGGCGATCGAAGTCGACGTCCTGGCAGGCGTAGATGACGTCGAAGCCCGCCGTCCAGCACAGCACCGCCGCGGCCAGCAGCACCGGCACGAAGGAGGCCGCGCCGCCCACGGCGATCCACGCCCCCACGGGCGCGATGGCCAGCGACAGCCCGAGAAACAGATGGCTCGCCGCGGTGAACCGCTTGGTGTACGAGTAGCCCATCACGATCGCCAGGGCGAGAGGCGACAGCGCGAAGGGAAGCGGCCCGAGCGCGCGCGCGGCGACGACGAACAGCAGGCACGAAGCCGCCAGCACCAGACCCGCGCCGCCCACGCCCATCCGCCCGCTCGGCAGCGGCCGGCCCCGGGTGCGGGGGTTTTGCGCGTCGATGCGCCGGTCGGCGATCCGGTTGAAGCTCATGGCGGCCGTGCGCGCCCCCACCATCGCGGCGACGATCCAGCCGAACTGCCGGACGGTGGGCCAGCCGCCCGCGCCCAGCAGCATCCCCATGAAGGCGAACGGCAGCGCGAACAGCGTGTGCGGAAAGGCCACCAGCTCGCCCGTCAGCACGAGGCGGCGCCGCAACGCCCCGAGCATGCCGGTCATCAGGAGCCCCACCGCCTCCCGAGGCGGTGCGCCAGCCCGAGGTGATCCATCACCCGGCCCACGTACTGCTCGACCACGTCCTCGATCGTCTTCGGGTGGCTGTAGAAGGCGGGGGTGATCGGCAGCACCAGGGCCCCGGCCCGGGTGACCTCGAGCATGTTCTCCAGGTGGATGAGCGAGTAGGGAGCCTCGCGCACGCCCAGGATCAGCCGCCGCCGCTCCTTGAGCGCCACCTCGCACGCGCGGTGGATCAGGTTGCGGGTCGCTCCGGAGGCGATCGCCCCGAGCGTGCCGGTGCTGCAGGGCATCACCACCGTGGCCTCGGTCAGGTGCGAGCCGGAGGCGATCGCCGCGCCCACGTCCTGCTCGTCGTACCAGCGCACCTTGTCGGAGCCGCCCGAAAGCGCGCTGACCAGCGCCTCCATGCCGGCGTCGGCCGGCAGGATCTCCGCGCGGGCCACCCGCAGCGCCGAGGACGAGACCACGCCGTTGACGCGGCCCACCTCGGGGTGGGAGACGAGCGCCGAGAAGAGCCTCACGGCGGCCGCCGAGCCGCTGGCCCCCGTGACGGCGATGGTGAACTCCTTCATGGGCGTTCCCCTGCGATGACGGTGGAAGGCTCCGATGATAGGACCGGGCGGGATCGAGCGTCAAGGAAGGGATATAATGCCGCCCGCCATGACCGAAGAGTCGATGAAGAAGCTGCTCGACGCGGTGCGCAACCGCAGGCTCGGTGTGTCCGAGGCGTTCGAGCAGCTCGCCTCGCTGCCGATCGCCGACATCGGCTTCGCCCGATACGACACCCACCGGGCGCTGCGTCGCGGCTTTCCCGAGGTGATCCTCGCGCGCGGCAAGACCGACGAGCAGGTGCTCGGCATCCTGAAGAAGATCGCGCCGGTGAAGCACCCGCTGCTCGTCACCCGAGCCACCGAGGAGCTGTACACGCAGGCGGTGGAGTTTCTTCCCGAGGCGCGCTTTCACGGCGCCGCGCGGGCGATCACGGTGCAGGGGCCGGGCCGGCGCCCCGCCCCGCGCAAGGGGCTCGTGATCGTCACGGCCGGCACGGCCGACATCGGCGTGGCCGAGGAGGCCGCCGTCACGGCCGAGATCATGGGCAACGCCCCCGAGCGGATCTACGACGTGGGGGTGGCCGGGATCCATCGCCTGCTCGGCGAGGAGAAGCGGCTGCGCGCGGCCAAGGTGATCATCGTGGTGGCCGGCATGGAAGGGGCGCTGCCCAGCGTGGTGGGCGGGCTCGTGGGGGTGCCGGTGATCGCGGTGCCGACCTCCAGCGGCTACGGCGCCTCGTTCGGGGGCCTGGCGGCCCTGCTCGGGATGCTCAACAGCTGCTCGTCCGGGCTGACCGTGGTCAACATCGACAACGGCTTCGGAGCGGGCTACGCCGCCAGCCAGATCCTCTCGCTTCTGCCTGCCGGACGCCGGAAATCCTGATTCCGTCAACTGGATGACGAGATACCCTGAATCATGACGGGCGATGATCGCCTGCCCGGCAAGTCTTTTGATATGAGCAGTTGGCGTTGGCCACGAAATAACAAACTTTGTTAACAAACCTTGACAGCACCCGAATGTGACGATATATTTCTGCAGTTTTCCGACGACCGGGTGCGCCAAACCCACGATCTGACACATGACTCATCACCCGTCGTCCCCCGGGCACCGGGCGTTTTTTTCTTCATAGAACGGGGGAGCGGGTTTTGCGGATCGCCCCCGCCTTTTTCATGAGGCGCGGGGCGCTTATGTGTCGGGGCGTTCCCGTCGGCGTTCCGGAAAACGGGTTACCGTTGCAAGACGGCATCTGAACTCCGGTGGAAGGGAGGGATGAAACGGATGCCGCTCATCAAGGTCCGAGAAGACGAGTCCCTGGAGAACGCGCTGCGTCGCTTCAAGCGCAAGTGCGAGAAGTCCGGGATTCTGAGCGAGTTGAAGAAGAGGCAGCACTACGAGAAGCCGAGCGCGCGACGCAAGCGCAAGGCTCTGGCCGCCCGCAAGAAGATGCTCAAGCGGATGGCGCAGGAACGCAAGTTCAACGGTTAGGGCTGGCCACAGGTACTGGCACTGGACACCAGGGAGGGAGCGCGGGCAGGTGCTCCCTCCTCATGCCTGACGCCGACACGACACACTGCCGATAGGTCCGGACGGCCTGAGCCGTCACTGTGGGACGGCTGGCCCGCCGTTCCGGGAGGGACCTTGGCAAGGCCGCTGGCACCAGACTTCGTCGACAAGGTCCGCACCACTGTCGACATCGTGGCACTGATCTCGGAGACCGTGCCGCTGAAGAAGGCGGGCCGGAAGTTCCGCGGTCTGTGCCCCTTCCACCCCGAGAAGACACCCTCGTTCTACATCGACGACGCCAAGGGGCTGTTCTACTGCTTCGGCTGCCAGGCCGGCGGCGACGCCTTCAAGTTCGTCCAGATGCGCGAGAACGTCGAGTTCCTCGAGGCGGCCAGGATCCTCGCCGCCAAGCTGGGGATTCCGGTGCCCGAGACGCGCCACGGCGGACGGCCGTCGGAGCGCGAGGCGCTGCTGTCGGCGCACAAGGCCGCAGCCGACTTCTATCACGACACGCTCAAGAACCGCCCCGAGGGACGCGCCGCCCGCGAGTACCTGGCGAAGCGCGGCGTCACGCCCGAGACGATCGACCGGCTGGGCATCGGGTACGCCCCGAACCGGTGGGACGGGCTGAAGGGGTTTCTCGCCAAGCGCGGGTTCGCCACGCCGCTGCTCGTGACCGGCGGGCTGCTGGCCCAGAAAGAGGGCCGCTCCTCGACCTACGACCGGTTCCGCAACCGGGTGGTGTTTCCGATCCGAAGCCTCGCCGGCGAGGTGATCGGCTTCGGCGGCCGCATCCTGGGCGAGGGCGAGCCGAAATACCTCAACTCGGCCGAGACGCCGCTTTACAACAAGCGGGAGAACCTGTACGGCCTCGACCTGACGCGACACGGCATCCGCGACGCCGAAGAAGCGGTCGTGGTCGAGGGGTACTTCGACTTCGCCACGCTGTTTCAGGCCGGGGTGGGCAACGTCGTGGCCACCCTCGGCACGGCGTTCGCCGAGCAGCAGGTGAGCCTGCTTCGCCGGTTCAACGACCGGGTCGTCATCAACTACGACCCCGACACCGCCGGCGCCTCGGCCACGCGGCGCAGCATCGACCTGCTGCTCGCGCAGGGGTTCAGGGTCCGGGTGCTCGAGCTGGATCCCGGGCAGGACCCGGACGACTTCATGCGGCGCCAGGGCATCGATACCTATCGCGAGCGGCTGAAGCGGGCGCCGCGCTACTTCGACTATCTCGTGGACAAGGCGGTGGCCGGCCGGGATCTGTCCGACTACGAGGCCAAGAGCGCCGCGTTGCGGCAGATCCTGCCGATCCTGTCGCAGGTCCCCGACCGGATCGAGCTGTCCGGCTATGTCAACACGCTGGCCGAGCGGCTCGGTATCGACGACCAGGTGATGCTCGCCGAGGTGCGCGACGCCCTGATGAAGGCGCCACGCACCGGCGCGCCCGTGCGGCTTGCCCCGACGCTGGCGCCGGCGAAGATCGCCGAAGCGGAGGGCCGCCTGGTGCGCGCCCTGCTGGAGAGGGCCGACACCCGCGCGGAGATCCTCTCGCGGCTGAGCGAGGCCGACCTGGAAGGGTCGCTCACCGGCGAGATCGTGCGGGCGCTCGAGGGGCTCGGCAGCGTGGGGGCCGAGATTCTCGTACCAGAGGCTGAGCGAGGTGCTGCAGGAGCCGGCCCGGTCGATGCTGACCAGCATCGCCATGCGCCCGGAGCCCGTGGTCTCGCGCGATGAGGCGCTGCTGTGCGCGGAGTCGATGCGGCTCCGGCGCCTGCGGCAGGAGCGTGATCGACTTCAGAAGGAGATGGAGACCGAGGCCGACATGGCGCGCGTCGAGGAGCTGATGCGCCGGAAGATCGAAGTGAGCCGGCAGATCGATTCACTGTCCTGAGGTGAAAGGCACCGCGCGAGCGATGGGGGCTCGCGCGAGCAGAGCGGCGGACCCCGTCAACCTCCATAGGCTGGAGAGGAGACGCACACTTGGGCATCGAGGACAAATACAAGGAAATCCAGCAACTCATCTCGGTTGGACGTGAGAAGGGCTATCTCATGTATGACGAGGTGAACGACCTCCTGCCGGACGAGATCAATACCTCGGACGAGATAGAGGACATCATCCTGCTGTTCGGGGAGCAGGGTATCGAGCTGGTCGACTCGGAGGAGGGCATCCCGCGCAAGATCCTCAAGGAAGTGAAGCCCGACGAGCTGACCCGCGAGGAGATGAACCGTATCGAGCTTCACTCCGGGACGCTCGAGAAGACGAACGACCCGGTGCGCATGTACCTCAGGGAGATGGGGACCGTCCCGCTGCTCACCAAGGAAGGCGAGGTCTTCATCGCGAAGCGGATCGAGCGCGGCGAGCAGAAGGTGCTGCGCGCGCTGTCGAGGAACCACTACGTCGGCCTGGAGGTGGTGAGGCTCGGCAGGCTCCTGAGAAAGGACAACGGCATCCCGGTGGACGGGATCTTCCTGGCGGGCGACGAGGAGGCCGGGTCCCGTCAGGCCGCCGCGTCGGTGGCGCGGACCGTGAACCGCATCTCGCGCCTGCTGTCCGACAACTCGCGCATGTTGCGCAAGCTGTCCACCCTCAAGCAGGGGGGCCGCGCCCACCGCAGGCTGTCGGGCAAGCTGGCCCGCAGCCGGGTGAAGACCGGCCGTCTGATCCGCACCATCCGCATGTCGGAGCTGCAGGTGACGCGGTTCGCCACCGCCGTGCGCGTGGGCATGGAGCGGATGGGTGAGCTGGAGCGTGAGATGGCCGCCCTGAGCAAGCGGCTCAAGCTGACCCAGAACCAGAGAGCCTGCAAGGAGCTGAGGCGCGCGCGCACCGAGGCGTGGCGCGAGCAGCGGGCGCTGCTGGAGCTGATGGGATGCGGGCTGCCCGAGCTGCGCGCCGTCTGGCAGCGTATCGACCGCGGCCAGAGGGAGGCCCAGGACGCCAAGAGCGATCTGGTGGAGGCCAACCTCAGGCTCGTCGTCTCGATCGCCAAGAAGTACACCAACCGGGGGCTGCAGTTCCTGGATCTCATCCAGGAGGGCAACATCGGGCTGATGAAGGCGGTGGACAAATTCGAGTACCGCCGCGGCTACAAGTTCTCGACATACGCCACCTGGTGGATCCGCCAGGCGATCACCCGCGCCATCGCCGACCAGGCGCGCACGATCCGGATCCCGGTGCACATGATCGAGACGATCAACAAGCTGGTGCGCGTGTCGCGCAGCCTCGTGCAGGAGATCGGCCGCGAGCCCACGCCCGATGAGATCGCCCGCAAGATGGGAATCCCCGTGGCCAAGGTGCGCAAGGTGCTCAAGATCGCCCAGGAGCCGATCTCGCTGGAGACCCCGATCGGCGAGGAGGAGGACTCGCACCTCGCCGACTTCATCGAGGACACCGCCGTCATCTCGCCGATGGAGATGACCATCCGGCAGGCGCTCAAGGAGTGCACCGAGCGGGTGCTCAAGACGCTGTCGCCCCGCGAGGAGAAGGTGCTCAAGATGCGCTTCGGTCTCGACGACGGCGCCGAGCGCACCCTCGAGGAGGTGGGCCACTCCTTCGAGGTCACACGGGAGCGGATCCGGCAGATCGAGTCCAAGGCGCTGAGAAAGCTGCGGCATCCCTCCCGCAGCCGCCGGCTCAAGGCCTTCCAGGAGGGGCCGGGCTACTGAGTCGGCCCCTTTCCGCGGAGCCTCCAGCCGCTATAATACCGGTGTCGGCGGCGGAGCCCGGCGCCCGCCATCAAGTGACGCATCTGCAGGAGGCTGGATGAGAACCATTCGTTTCGTCAGCGTCTGTCTCTGTTTCATAGCAGCCGCGGCCCTCGCCTCACGGGCCGGCCAGGCGCAGACCCAGCCGCCCGCGAGCGACCCCGCCCCGGCCGCCTTCGACCCGTCGCGCTCCGACGAGAAGGCGATCGCCGTGGCGGATCAGGTGATGACCACGATGGGCCAGGACGCCTGGAAGAAGACCCGGTACATCAAGTTCACCTGGGTCTGGCAGCAGGGAGACAAGAGCACCGGGATCACCCACTACTGGGACCGCGAGGCCCACCGCTCCCGCATGGAGGGCCCCTCCAAGGACGGCCGGCCCGTCATCGCCGTCGTGGACCTGAACACCAAAGAAGGCTCGGCCTCCATCGACGGCCAGCCGCTCGTGGGCGCCGAGGCGGACAAGTACATCGACATCGCCTATACCCGCCAGATCAACGACGCCTACTGGTTCTTCATGCCGTTCGAGCTGGAGAGCCCGGGCACGCGGCTGCGGTACGAAGGCGAGATCAAGGCGGGCCCCGTCACGTACGACAAGATCCTCATCACGTTCGACGGCGGGGTGAAACAGTCGCTCGGCGACCGGTTCTGGCTGTACGTCAATCGCGACACGCACCTGATCGAGCGCTGGTCGTACCTGATGCCCGGCCAGGGGCTCAACACGTCGCCCATCGCCTGGCAGTGGGTGGACTGGCTGGATGTCGGCGGGATGAAGCTGGCCACCCGCAGGACCCAGCCGGGCGGCGAGTCCGACATCATCCTGGAGGATCCGCAGGTGTTCGAGTCGCTGCCGGAGACCGTCTTCACGAAGGCCGAGCCGTATCAGGCCCCCGCGGCGATGGCCGGCACCCGGTAGGACGACTCAGCGCTTCTTCCTGTGGTTGCTCGTGGTCCCGCGCTTGCCCCGCTTGCCGGCCGCGCGCTGCTTGCTGTAGATGGCGGACAGATCGCGCATCAGCGTGTCGAGCCGGGCATAGAGCCTCTTGAGCGGGCGCCGCTTGCAGCGCGTGATCGCGTACGACGCCACCAGGGGGAAGACGATGGTGGTGTCGCCGTAGCAGACCACGCTGTCGGGCAGCTTCTTCGGATCCACCTTGCCCCACGAGACCGCCTCGCCCGGCGTGGCCCCTGACAGACCGCCGGTGTCGGGCCGCGCGTCGGTGATCTGCGCGAAGTAGTCGTGGCCGTTCACCTCGAGGCCGAGCACCTCCTGCAGCTGCGGCTCGGTCTGCAGGATGAAGTTCTTCGGGCTGCCGCCGCCCAGGATGATCACCGCGGACGCCCCCTCCTTCTTGGCCCCGTAGACGATCGCCGCGGTCTCGTTCACGTCGCGCGAGACGTCGATCTCCAGCGAGTTGCCCACCAGACGCCGCGCCGCGACGTTCATCCCGATCGTGCTGTCGCCCGGCGACGAGGTGTAGATCGGCACCTGGCAGCGGTAGGCCGCGCCGAGCAGGGTCCTGCCGCGGCGGTCGTACTCCTTCTCGGCGCGATCGACGTACCGGCCGAGCATGTAGTGCAGCTCGGAGGTGCCCATCTTCTTCTGGAACTCGGGCTGGTCGATCACCGCGTAGACGAACTGGTCGGACTTGAGCAGAACGTCGAGATCGAAGGTGATGTCGTAGATGCGGATGACCCGCTCGCGGAACAGCTTGATGTCGTCGAGAAACGGCGAGCTCTTGAACAGGTCGAACCCGAGACCGAAGTGGGTGTCGTGGTAGAGATTCGCCCCGGTGCTGACGATGTAATCGATGAAGCCGCGCTCGATCAGCGGGATGAGCGACGAGGCCATGCCGGCGGGAATCAGGGCGCCGGACAGGGAGATCCCGACGGTGACACGCGGCCGGAAGACCTTCTCCTTCAGCAGGAGGCAGATCTCCCGCACGCGGGCGGCGTTGTAGGCGTTGAAGTGGTTGTCGATCAGGTCGGCGACGGCTTCACCGCCCTTGAGCGGCGTGACCTCGATCTTGCCGCGGCCGTGTTTCCACGCGTTCTGCTTGCGTGTGGCGAGCGGATGCTTCATCAGCCTCTTCCCCCCCTGTGACGACGCAACAGAACGTTGGTTGTAACACAAATACAACGCTCGATCTATCGGCCGGGGCGAATCAGACTTGAACGAGGCTCTTGAGGAAGGCGGCGTTGGAGGGGTGCTTCGACATCTTGTCGAGCAGCAGCTGCATCGCCTCGACCGGCTTGACCGATGACAGGACGCGCCGCAGGAGGTTGGCCTTCACCAGCTCCTCCGGAGAGAACAGCAGCTCCTCGCGGCGGGTGCCCGACATGCTGATGTCGACCGCCGGGAAGATGCGGCGCTCGAACAGGCCGCGGTCGAGCACGAGCTCCATGTTGCCCGTGCCCTTGAACTCCTGGAAGATCACCTCGTCCATGCGGCTGCCGGTGTCGACCAGCGCCGTGGCGATGATGGTCAGGCTGCCGCCCTCCTCGGCCTGGCGCGCGGAGCCGAAGAAGTATCGCGGCTTCTCCATCGTGCGCGAGTCGATGCCGCCGGTCATGATCTTGCCCGAGCCGCGCTGCTCGCGGTTGTAGGCGCGCGCGAGACGGGTGAGCGAGTCGAGCAGGATGACGATGTCGCGCCCGTGCTCCACCTCGCGGCGCGCGTGCTCGAGGACGATCTCCGCCACGTTGACGTGCTGGCGCGACATCTCGTCGGACGAGGAGGCGATCACCTCTCCCTTGACCGAGCGGCGGAAGTCGGTGACCTCCTCGGGGCGCTCGTCCACGAGAAGGACGATCAGCTTCGCCTGCGGGTGGTTGGTGGAGATGCTGGCCGCGAGCTTCTGCAGCAGCGTCGTCTTGCCGGTCTTGGGCGCCGCGACGATCAGGCCGCGCTGCCCGAAGCCGATCGGGGTGACCAGGTCGAGAACCCGCATCGACAGCTCCTCGGCCGTCGTCTCCAGCCGGATCCTCCGGTTGGGGGCGATCGAGGTGAGCCGCTCGAACGGGATGAAGGGCCGTCCCTCGGGGTGGCCGTTGGCCACCTGGACGTCCTGGACGGTGACCTGCCCCTGGGGGCCGCGATTGGGGCTGACGATCCCCTTGAGCAGCGTCCCTTCGCGGACGTTGACGTCGCGCACGATGTTGGGGGGCAGATAGATGTCGCCCGAGCAGGCCAGGTAGTTGTTTTCTTTCCGGCGCAGATAGCCGTGCCCGGCCGGGAAGATCTCGAGCAGCCCCTCGGTCATCTCGCCGGCCGGGGGCGGCGGGACGCCGGGGCGCAACGGCCCCTGACTGTGCTTCTCGCTGCCTCCCTGGTGCGGACGACGGTGCTGGCCGCCCTGACGGTTGCCGGGCTGGCCGCCGCCACCGCCGCGTCCGGATCGGCGGCCACGGCCGCGTGACCGCTGGGGCCCGCCGCCGGGATTGGTGCCCTGCTGATGGCCGTCCTGGTTGGGGCCGTGGGAGCGCTGCGGGTGGCCGCCGCCATGACCCCTCTGGCCTCCCTGTCCCTGGTCCTTGCGGTTGCCGTCGGGACCGCCGGGGCCCCGGCGGCCGGACTGTCCCCCGCCACCGTGCCGGTGCGAGGGGCCTCTGGAACGATTTCTCACTGGATCATCACCAAATTGCGGTCCACGGAGACGCCAGGCGTCATCCTTGATCAGCCCGTGTCATCCGCCGGGGAAGACGGCAGGTCGGAGTCGCGGATCTGCGTGCGCAACACCAGACATGGGCGTTGGCCGGACCCCCATGAGTTCAGACGGGCCGTCTCAGGCCTAGATGGGGGGCGCGCGGGGGAGGAACCGAATCGCCGATACCCTTGTTCGTGCGGCGTTCGCGCCGGCTGGGACCCGCGCCGTGGGGACAATCTAACACAGCATCCACAAGAAGGGAAGTGCCTGGAAAGGACTCCTGCTAATATGAAGGCCATGGCGCGCCCCCCTGCTTGCCTGGTGCTGACCCTGCTGCTGGCGGCCGCCGCCTGCGCGCCGCGGGGCGCCGGGGTCTCCCCTGCCCGGCCGCCCGCCCTGATGGCGGGGGCCGCCGTGAGGGACATCACCCCCGACCTGGAGCAGGCCGCGCAGCCCGTCTACATGGGAGGGCTGGAGCGGGGGCAGAAGGCCACCGGGATCCACGACCCGCTGTTCGCCCGGGCCCTGGTGATGACCGATGCCTCGGGCTCGAGCGTCGGGCTGGTCATGCTGGATCTGATCGGTTTCTTCCACGACGATGTGGTGCGGGTGCGAGAGGAGCTGGCGAAACGTCATCCCGAGGTATCGCTCGCGTACCTGGCCGTGGCCAGCACCCACACCCACGCCGGCCCGGACGTCATCGGGCTGTGGACGCCGATTGGCGGCTCGGTGGACGCCGCCTACATCGAGCGGGTGCGGTCCGCGGCGGTCGACGCGGTGGCGGAGGCCTGGAGCCGACGCCGCCCGGCCCGCCTGTACGTCGGGCAGACCACCGCGCCCGATCTGTCGTACGACACCCGGCTGCCCGATCTGACCGACGACACGCTGCTCGTGATGGGCCTGAAGGAGGCGGATGGCGACGCCGGCATCGCCAGCCTCGTGAACTGGAACAGCCACCCGAGCGTCAGCGGCGGGGACAACACCCTGATCTCCGCCGACTTTCCGCACACGCTGCTCGCCCGCATGGAGCGGGAGTGGGGCGGCGTGGGGCTCTACGCCTCGGGGGACCTGGGCGGTCGAGATTGGCTCGGGCCGCGTGCGGATGACCGACCCGGTCACCGGGGACCGGCCCAAGGACCGGCTCGAGAGGGCGGCGCTGCTGGGCGACCGGATCGGCGCGCTGGCGATGCAGGCGCTCGCCACGGCCGTGGCGGACGGTCCGGCGCCCGTGACGGCGCTGCGCGTGCGGTCGAAGGACCTGCTGCTGCCGATGGCCAACGAGCGCTTCGAGAAGGGGCTCGCCATCGGATTGATCCGCGAGCGCCGGCTGCATCCCGACGCGGAGCGCGCGGGACGATACACGCTGGAGACCGAGGTGGCCGTCGTGGACGTCGGTCCGGCACGGTGGGTGCTCGTGCCCGGCGAGCTGTACCCGGAGCTGGCGCTCGGCGGCATCCAGGATCCGCAGGATCCGGACGCGGACTACCCCGGCGCGCCGCGCGAGCCACCCCTGCGTGCGATGTCCGACAAGCCCCTGTTTCTCATCTGCCTGGCCAACGACGAGCTCGGCTACATCATCCCCAAGTCGGAGTGGGACAGCACCGCCCCCTGGGCCTACGGCCGCGACGAGCCGCAGTACGGTGAGAAGAACTCGCTCGGCCCGGAGACCGCCCCGATACTGATGGGCGCTCTGCAGGAACTGCTGCATTGATCGCTCTGGTTCTCGCCGCCCTGCTCGCCGCGCACGAGCCGCCCCCGCCGCAATCCAGGATCGAGGCCGCCGCGTCGTTCACCATCAACTTCGTCCACTGGGTCGACAACCTCGCCGGCACCTCCGGGGGCAAGACGATCGCCACCTACCAGCGCTACTGGGAGGAGCGGTTCGGCCCGATCGGGCCCGAGGACCGCGAGGCGCTCGAGACGTTCGCGCGCATCCGGACGCTGCCGATGCCCGAGGCGGCCGGCATCGACAACGAGCAAGGGTGCCTGCCGATCCGCACCGAGCGTCTCACCTGGCACCAGCGGTTTCTCGTGGCGGCCATGGAGGCCGGCTCGGTCGATGAGATGCTCGAGCGCCTGTCGGACGACCTGACGCCGGACCAGAAAATACAGCTCGCCGCGTCGCTGGCGCGCTTCAGGCCCCGGTTCGATCGCGTGTGGCGCGACATGGGTCACGTACGGAGGTTCGAGCGGCGCTTCCGGCACTTCCTGGCCCACGGCGATCTGCTGCGCTATCTCGACACCCTGGCCGGGTTCTTCGGCGTGGACCCCGCCGCCATGCCGCCGATGCAGGTGTCGCTCGTGGCGCTGCCGTTCGACGGCAACACGCATGCCGAGGCCGACGGCGATCATCTGCTCGTGGAGATCCGCCCGGACGACTCGCCGGAGGCGCAGATCCCGGTGGTCGCGCACGAGGCGTCCCACTTTCTCATGAGGAGGATGGGTGCGGCGGCCACCGACGCCATGGCGCGCCAGGCGTACGCGCAGGGCGACGCCGGGGCGATCGTCTGGCGGCAGATGTGGGAGGGGATCCCGACGGCGCTCGGACAGGGGCTGGCCGTGCGGACACTGTCGCCGGCGGCGTTCTCGAGGTCGAGCCGCTGGTACCACATCCCGGCGATCGACTTCTTCGCCAAGGCGATCTACGACGGGCTGGCCGCGTCGGTGCGCGCCGGCGAGACGATCCACGACGGCACCATCGGTCGTCTCGCCCGGATCGTGGCCGGCACATCGTATTACCGTGACGCCCACGCCATCGCCTTTCTGCAGCCGGGGTTCTACGCGAGCGGCGAGGGGATGCAGGAGGGCATGGACCGGCTGCGGCACCGGCTCGGCCTCCAGGGCTCCGACCCCGCCTTCGTCTTCGCGCTGGGCGACGCCGCGGGGCTGGCGCGCTTGCGGCGTTACGACTGTCTCGGGGGCGTGGTGATGGTGAAGCCGTCCCAGCTCGACGCCGCGCTGGCGATAGACACGCCCCCGCTGCTGGCCGCGGACGTCGCGGCGCGGGTGCGCGAGGCGGCGAAGGGGGGCGCGAGCGTGCTGGCGGCCGGGCACCGATCCGGCGGGGGCCGCGTGTATCTGCTGGTGGCGCCGGATGCCTCGTCGACCGCCGTGCTGACCGTCGCGCTGGGGCGGCTGCGCGGCCGGCCGGGCCCGCCAATCGTGATCGGGGGCACGGTCATGCAGGACAACTAGGGCATCCGCAGCATCCACAGATCGCTCTTGCGATCCATCGTGTCGGAGTAGGCGATGCTGCGGCCGTCCGGAGCGTAGTCGAACGGGAAGTTCCACGACGCGAACCGCGGCCCGCCGATCGGCCGTGCCTCGCCTCCCTCGACCGGCACCTCCCACAGACTCTGATAGCCGCCCGGCTCCAGCTGGATGAACCCGACCGCCCGGCCGTCGGGCCGGAACACCGGCCATCCCCCCGTGTCGGTGAGCCAGCGCACCGGACCGCCCGCCAGCGGCAGCAGTCCCACCCCGTGCCGGAACGTCCGGTTGCGGGCCACCGCCACGGAACGGCCGTCGGGCGAGACGGACGGAAGCATCAGCGCCTCGTCGCTGACCGGCACGACCGGGCCGCCCTCGGCGGCGATGCGGCAAAGCCGCGTCCGGCCTTCGTGCGTGCGCGAGAACAGGATCCACTGTCCGTCGGGCGACCAGGCGGGCCACCAGTCGTCGCCGCCTCCTTCGGTGAGCCTCCGCGCCGCCCCGCCGGCCGCCGGCACCACGTAGATGTCGTCGTCTCCCTTGCTGAAGGTGCAGTAGACGATCCGGGTCCCGTCGGGGGACCATCGCGGCCACAGGTCCGAGCGCGTCTCGGTGTCGAGGCGGCGCGGCGTGCCTCCCTCCACCGGCACGATGTGGATCTCCCACGGCCCGGCGTTGTCGATGCGGGTGTAGGCGAGAAACCGCCCGTCGGGCGAGAAGTCGGGGCCCCATGGCTGGCCAATCGAGTCGGCGAGGATCAGCCGCGGCTCGCCGCCCGCGAGCGGGCGCACGAACAACCCGGTCCGGCTGGAGACGGTGGCGAACAGGATGGCGTGGCCTTGCGGGGAGACCTGGGGAAACCCGTCCGCCCCCGCCCCCGCGGTCAGCCTCTCCGGCTCCCCGCCGCCGACCGGGATCCTCCAGATGTTGCGCGTGCCGCCCCGGTTGGAGGCGTACACGATCGACGTGCTGTCGGGCCACCAGGCCGGCTCGGTCGAGTAGATCCCGTCCGGCTCCGATGTGAGCTGTCGTGCCTCGCCGCCCTGAGCCCCCACCAGCCAGAGCTCGGAGCTGCTCCCGCCGCCGGCGTCCTTGACGAAGGCCACCGTGGCGCCGTCCGGGGACCAGGAAGGGAGCCTGTGGAAGTAGGCGTCCTCGGGATGCGTGAGCTGCCGGCTGTACCGGCCGTCCGCCTCCACCGTCAGCAGCGACGTGCTGCGGCCCAGCCCGCGCTGCACGAACACCAGCCGCTTGCCGTCCGGCGACCACGAGGGGCTCGAGGCCTGCACCAGGACGCGCTGCGGCTCGCCGCCACCGGCGGCCACGGTCCAGACCTCGACGCCGCCGTCGGGCCACTCGCGGGTGTAGGCGATCCGGTCGCCGTCGGGCGACCAGGACGGCTCGGTGTCGATCCCCTCGCCCCCGGTGATCTGTCTCGGAGCGGAGCCGGGAGGCAGGCCGCCCGCGGGCATCGTGTACAGATCGCCCTCGTGGGAGAAGACGACGGACCGGCCGTCGGGGGAGAAGGCCGGGTACTCGTCCACCGGCGCCCGCACCAGCAGCGGCGTGAGCCTCATCGATGCGAGAATCGCCGCCGGCCGGCCCGCCGCGTCCGATGAGGAACACGGCGGCGACGATCGCCAGCAGCACGACGAACGCCGACACGACGATGACGGGACGCAGCGAGGCCGCGGCCCGGGGCGCGGCGGGAGCGGGGGCCTGCTGCAGCAGACGGCGCAGATCCGCGGCCATCGCCGCGCCGTCGTCGTACCGGTCGTGCGGCTCCTTGGAGAGCGCGCGCCCGATGACCCGTGCGAGCGCGGCGGCGAGACCCTCCGGTGCGTCGAGCGGGGGAGCGGGCTCGGTGAGCACCGCGCGCATCGTCGCATCCTTGGTGGCCCGCATGAAGGGAGGCTTTCCGGACAGCATCTCGTGCATCGACGAGCCGAGCGAGAAGACATCGGAACGCGGGCCGAGCTGCTCGCCGAGCGTCTGCTCGGGTGACATGTAGGCCGGGGTGCCCCGGGTGACGCCGCGCGGAGGGGCCACGTCGTCCAGCGTCGGGGCGCCGAGGGTTTCGGCGAGCGAGCCGGCCGGCTGCGTGGGGAAATCCTCGGCGCGCCGCAGCCGTACCGCCAGCCCGAAGTCGAGCACCTTGAGCCGGCCCTCGGGCGTGACCACGAGATTGTCCGGTTTCACGTCGCGGTGCACGAACCCGTGAGCGTGGGCGACGCCGAGCGCCTCGGCCGCCTGCAGCGCGCATCGGGCGACCCGATCGGGCGGCAGGCCGGGGGTTCCGCGCGCCGCCCGTTCGTCCAGGATCGCCCGCAGGCTGGAGCCTTCGACGTACTCCATGGCGATGAAGGCCCGCCCCCAATCCTCGCCCACCTCGTACACGGTGGCGATCGAGGGATGCGAGATCGAGGCGGCGGCGCGCGCCTCCGCCGCCAGCCGGTCGCGGCGGGACCGATCGGCCGAGACGTCGGCCGGCAGCACCTTGAGGGCGATGGGCCGATCGAGCCGGGTGTCGTGCGCGAGATAGACGACACCCATCCCTCCCTCTCCGAGAGGTCGGTCGATCCTGAAGTGAGCGAAGATCGTGCCCGGTTCGAGGTCGGCCATCGCGCCATTCTACACGGGAGGGCGGACAGCGGCGGTGCGGCTCTGCCCGTTGATCGGCGCGCTGAGGCGGCGCGTTGCGAGGCATTGGCGCAATCGCAAGGCTGGGCGCGGAAAAATGCTGTATTGACATTTCACCGCTCTCGGCGTATGAAGGCAGCGATCGGTACAGGTTCCCCGGGACGCCGTTCCTTGCGGAGGGAGCGACCGGCCATCAATCAGTGCATGGCCCTGGGCGTCCCGGGGACGCTCCATCGTAGTGGGGGGGAAGGGCAGGGGCCGGCTCGCGCCGAGACGAGGGCCGGCCCCTGACTTTTTCCGGTAGAATGCTCCTGCCGCCGCGGCCGACGGAACATCCCGGCCCGCCGCTGCGTAGATAGGGGCATCATGAAAACCGGCATGAGAACGGGCGTCAAGATCCTTCTCGGCTGCCTCGCGACCCCCTTCGTGATCGTGGCGGTCCTGCTGGTGCTGGTGCTCGTCTTTCGTGCCGCCCCGCTTCCCGAGAGCGACACGGTCCGCACCGATCTCGAGCAGGCCGTGCCGACCGTCACCTCCGAGCAGCTCGCGGCCGAGGGGCTCGCGGTCGATGCCGCCGTGCCCGCCGGCGACCCGATGTCGGTGTCGGTGACTCTCGAGGAGGGGAACTTCAGGATCGAGCCGGGGCCTCCGGGCTCCTCGATCCGGGTCGAAGGCGATTACGACCAGGCGACGTACGATCTCAAGCAGGAGCTGACACGCGACAGCTCCGGAAAGCCGACCTACACGCTGAGCTTTCTCCCGCGCTACTCGATGCTGCGGCGCATCCTGTCGCATGGGTTCGTCGAGACCGACGACAACCCCAACCGGCTGACCATCTATCTGCCGGAGGGCGTGCCGATGGCGCTCACGATGCAGGTGCGCAAGGGCAAATCGGAGCTGCAGCTCGGAGGCCTCGCGCTGCAGAGCGCCACCTTCGATCTCGAGATGGGCGAGCACCGCCTGCACGTGGATCGCCCCAACCCGATCGAGATGGACAACCTGCAGATCAACTCGGGCATGGGCGAGGTTCGGCTCGACGGCGTGGGCAATCTGCGCTCCGGCTCGATCGCGCTTTTCGGCAAGATGGGAGAGGTCCATCTCGATATGGGGCGCGAGCTGCTGCGCGACACGACGCTCTTCACGCGGATGCGCATGGGGGAGATGCGCGTGCGGCTTCCGCGCGACGCGCGCATCACCGGCAGCACGAGCGCGTTTCTCGGCGAGGTGCACGGCAGTCCCGGCAACGGCGGCGACGAAGAGGACGACGGTCGGCACACAATCGACATTCGCGGATCGATCACAATCGGGCAGCTCGACTACAACCGCTACTGACACCCCCGCCTACCACGAAAACCCCGCGCAACACCCGCCGGTTCCGATTTGACTCGACCGCTTCACGGTCTAGATTCGGACCGTTCGCATTCCATCCGACACCCTCAGGAACCCGCGGAGAGGCATTGTCCACCAAGAGCAAAGCAGCGACGATCTTCGCCGCGGCCTGCCTGAGCATCCGGCTGGTTTCCGGAGCCGCGCCCGCGGTGCCGGCGGTCGCGCCCGACGCCGCGCTGCTGGACGACCTCGCGGACGGGTCGCTCGACACGCACACGCTGGCCGACGCGGCTCTGATCGCGTCGGGTGTGGGGACGGACGAAGCGCTGCTGCGGTATCGTGCGCGGCTGGAGGCGATCGTGGCCGAGGCGACCCGGCGCGCCGGGACGCGCGGCGGGCCCGGGCACCGCGCGCGGCGGCTGCTGGCCGAGCTGCATCGCGGGCCGCTGAAGATGTACCAGGCCTCGTCCGACCGGCTCACCGATCTCATCGACGACGGCACCTACAACTGCGTCTCCGCGACGCTGCTGTACCTGATCGCCGCGGAGCGGGCAGGGCTGACGGTCTCGGCCGCCGAGACGCCGCTGCACGTCTTCGCCGTGCTGTCGACGCCCGCGGGCGACGTGGACATCGAGACCACATCGCCGCGCGGATACGCCGCGCATCACGACCTGACGGGCTTCAGACGGTTCGTGCTCGACAACAAGTACGCGACCGAGGAGGAGCTGGCGCAGCGCGGGGTGGAGTCGGTGTACGACGAGTTCCGCCGTCTGACACGGCCGGTGCCGGCCCCGAAGGTGATCGCGTTTCTCTATTACAACGCCGGCATCCGGGCCCTGCGGGCGGGAGACGCGGTGGAGGCGGCACGGCAGCTCGTCAGCGCGGCGCGCATCTATCCGGGGCTGGCGTACCGGTCCGAGAACCTGCAGGACCACACTGGCCTGGGCCAGCCGGGAGCAGTACGACGCCGGGCGGTTCGAGGAGGCGTTCGCGCTGTCGGAGCTGGCGATGCGCTTCTACCCCGACCGGACGACGGTGAAGGACCGGTTCACCGCGGTGGGAGCGCGGATCGTCTCGGAGACGGCCGAGCGCGGCGACCTGGATGCCGCGGCGACGCTGGAGAGCCGCCTGTTCTTCGTCCTCGCCGACGAGGACTGCGCCCGCAAGCTGGAGAGCCACACCGCGCCCGCGCTGGCGCGCGCCGCGCTGCTGGCGCACCGGTATGACATGGCGCTCGAGCGCGCCAACCGGTACCGGATCGTCTCCGACGACCCGATCGAAGCCGAGAAGTTCGCACGATGGGTGGAGGCGCGGATCGAGGAGGCGCGCGGCGGGGATGCCGAGCGCGTGGCGGCCATGGACTATCTCGCCGAAGAGCGGGCCGCGGAGCGCGAGTGCGATGCGGTGCCCGCCGGGGCGGATTGCCGGGCAGTGGTCGGAGCCGTGGCGGCGCTTGCCCGCCAGGGGCGCTTCGAGCAGGCGCTCGCGGTGGGGCGGGTGCAGATGGCATCGCTGGAGGACGCAGCGTCGGCGAATGCCGGCGGCGGGGAGGCGCTCGACCGGCTGCTGCGAACCGTGGCCGCCCGGCAGGTGGGGATCCTGGCGCTCTCCCATAGATACGATGCCGCCGCCGCGGCGGCCGCATCGGCCCTGGCCGCCTGGCCCGGCGACGCGATGCTGATGGCGGCCCAGCAGCGTGCGATCGCCGCCCGCGCCGAGGACCCCTTCCAGCTCGGCGTCTGGCCCGAGGCGCTCGCCTCGTCCGGCATGCCGGCGGTGGCCGGCGTTCCCGTCCCCGTCGCCGGAGCCGGTCTCCCTCTCTTGTCACCGACCCGTCCGGCGCGGTAGTCTGCCCCCGTCGGGCCCATAGCTCAGTCGGTTAGAGCAGCGGACTCATAATCCGTCGGTCCCTGGTTCGAGTCCAGGTGGGCCCACCAATCACCCGCGGCTTCCCAGCTGGCCGAGCATCCAGCCGAGATTGCATGAGGCCCTCGTCTCGTCGCCGCTGGTCCTGGGCGTGTTCGACACGAGGAATCGCCGGGAGGCGCCAATCATCGCCGCGGTCTTGTCCAGCCGTGCCATGTCGCCGGGGCCGGGCGAGGCCGTGAGCTTGATCTCGATCGCCGTGAGGTCACGGCCGGACTCGAGCACCAGGTCGAGCTCGTACTCGTCGCTGGTCCTGAAGTAGAAGGCCTCGAACGGCGCGCCCGTGCTCCCGAGCGTACCGAGGATCTGCTCGATGACGAATCCTTCCCAGCTCGCGCCGACCCACGGCTGCGCCAGCAGGGCGCCATCATCGGGCACGTTGAGCAACGCATGCAGGAGTCCGCTGTCACGCCAGTACACACGGGGGCTCTTCGTCAGGCGTTTCCCCAGGTTGGGCCGGTATGGTCTCAGGCGGCGGATCAGGAACGCGCCGACGAGATAATCCAGGTAGCCGTTCACCGTGTGATAGGAGAGCCCGAGGCTCTGTCCGACCCGCGACGCGTTCCAGATCTGCCCGTGGACCGCCGCCAGCATCTGCAGCAGCCGGTAGGTCGTCTGCGGGGCGGCGGGCAGCCCCCAGTTCGGAAGATCACGTTGCGTGAGCAGGGTCAGGTAGTCGAGCTGCCACTGCGGGTAGCGCCCGTCCTCGAGAACGCCTCCGTCCGGGTAGCCACCCTTCAACCAGAGTGACTCGCGCAAGCGGGTCCGTGTCCTGAGCTCCCTGTACAGAAAGGGCGTCAACTCGACAAGGGACAGGCGGCCGGCGAGCGATTCGGAGACATTGATCATCAGCGATGGCGCGATGGATCCCAGGAGCAGGAATCGACCCGCTCGCTTGCGGTCACGGTCTATGGCTCCACGCAAACGAGGAAAGACCTCCGGCCAACTTTGAGCTTCATCCAGGATGATGAGCCCGCGGTTCTGCTGGAGTCGTTCCCACTCCAGATCCAGCCGCAGGCGCTCGGCCTCCTGCTCCAGATCGAAATAGGGCCCTTTGAGAGCGCGCGCGAGGGTAGTCTTTCCGCATTGCCGTGGCCCGACGAGCGCAACAGCAGGGTAGTCCCTGAGGCGACGGCGGACGAGACTTTCGATATGGCGGCGGATCATGCCTTGTATTATAGAAATACATTTCTATTTTGCAAGAACCGGGAATTCCGGGGCTGTGCGGGTTTTGTGCGGGAACTGCCGATTACAAGCGGCAACTTCTGATCACACCCCCCGCCGTAAACCACTGAAACAACGATCATTTGTGATCAGCAGAGATCGCCAGTATCTCCCCGAACCTGGCTCATGATCCGTCGGTCCCTGGTTCGAGTCCAGGTGGGCCCACCAGCAGACACGACCCGTGGTGGCAGAAACCCCGGGAGCCCGGGTGAACACGGCCAGGGATCCGAGCCCGGGTGAGCCTCCCATGCGCCGGCTCGTCCCGCTTCTATGGCGTCTGCATCTTCTTCAGAAGAGTCTTGAATCTGCGATTGCCGCGGAGGGAGGCGAACCAGGGATCGGCCCTGAGGTAGTCGTGATCGCGGTCACCTAGTTCAAAGTCCTTCTGCAATGCGCTGAGCGCATCATCCGTCCGGCCGAGCATCGCGTACACCCCCGCCAGGTTGTAGAAGTTGTTCGCGTTACCCGGGTCCAGGTCGGCGATGGCACGGCAGGCCTCAAGCGCGGAATCGAGCTCCCTGATCTGGATCAGCGCGTCGCACTGATTGACCATCGCGTCGAGGCGCGCGCTGGTGCGCTCCTCTCCTCCGGCGCTCTCCCACAAGGCAAGGGCCTCCCCATAGGCGGCTATCGCCTCACGGGCCAGGGCCGGGTCCGGCGACTCGAGCGCGCGATAGCGCTCCATCAGACTTGCACCGAGGTTGACGCGCGCCGCGGGGTCCGTCGCATCCAGCTCGATGGCCCGCCTCGCCGAGGCCTCGGCACTGCGAAATTCGGCGATTGCTCCAGGACTGTCGCCGGAGGTCGCCTTGTGCTTGCCCTTCGATACCAGGGTGTCGGCCAAATCGACATGGATCCTGGCGTCCCCGGGAGCCAATGCCAGCGCCTTGCGGAAGGAGCGCTCGGCCGCGTCGAGATCGCCGGCCAGCGTGAGCACCTTCCCCAAAAAGTGCGGCGGACCGGGATCCGACGGATTGAGCCCCGCGGCCACCTGCAGGTCCACTTTTGCCTCGGTGTAATTCTCCATCCGTGCGTACGCGCGCCCCCTGGCGATGAGGGCATCGATGTTGCCCGGCCGGCGCTCGAGGAACCGCGTATAGGCGTTTGCGGCGGCAGCCCAGTTCCTCGAGTGAAACGCAAGCAACGCGTCGATCTGCAGGTCGTCATCGCTCGGCGGCTCGACTCGCAACCTTCGGGCTGCCTCCTCCTCGGGCTGCGCCTCCGCCTCACGGCCGAGCCGCGACAGGATGTAGCCGCTCAGCTTGGGAGGCCACGACGCGCGCGGCGCCAGCCTGGCCGCGTGACGGAGATCGGCGAGAGCGAGATCGGTCATCCGCTGGTGCTCCTCGGGAGCCGCCGAGCCTATGGCGAGACGGTAGGCGCACCAAGCCCGCGCCCGCAGCGCATCCAGGTCGTCGGGCTCTTTCACCAGGATACGCGAGAACGCATCGTGCGCCTGCTCGAAGCGATCTTCGCGCGCCAGACGCGTTCCCTTGTCCCGCAGATCCTGTATTTCGACCAGGGCGAGGGCGTGCTGGCTCCTGATCTGTGCAATCCCCAGGCCCACCAGGACCGGCAGTCCGATCGAGAGCGCCATGATCAGTGCCGCGAGCACGGGGTTGCGCCGAATCCACTTGGAGACGAGCGTCGCCGCCGTGGGGGGGCGCGCACGGATCGGGCGAAAGGCGAGCAGGTTCTCCAGGTCCTCGGCGAAATCGCGCGCCGTAGCGTAGCGATCCTTGTTGTCCTTTTGCAGTGCCTTGCGGATGACGATTTCGAGGTCGTGCCCCACTTTTTCGTTCAGCTTGCTGGGACGCCGCGCCTCGGTGGTGAGAACCGCGTTCATGTAGAGCTGCTGCGTGGCGCCTGTGTAGGGCAGCTCGAGCGTCAGCAGCTCGAAGAGCGTTACGCCCAGCGCGTAGACATCGGTCCGTCCATTGACGGATGCCGAGTCGCCGCGGATCTGCTCGGGAGCCATGTAAGCGATCGTCCCGAGGACCTTGCCGGCCGTGGTCAGGCGCGTCTCCGTCTCGTCCACGGCGAGTCCGAAGTCGGCGATCTTCGGCACGCAGGGGTCCTTTGCGAGCAGGATGTTCATCGGCTTGATGTCCCGGTGCACGACGCCGTTGCGGTGCGCATAGTCGAGGCCGCGCGCCACGACGGCCACCTGCGCGATCGCCCAGGCGACGTACTCGCGGGTGCCGAAATCGAGCCCCCACGTCTCGTCCCGCCCCCACTGCCGCATGCGGCGGATCACGTCGTGCAGGGAGCCGCCGTTCACCAGCTCCATGGTGTAGAAGCTGATGTCCTGCCATGATCCTCGTTCGTACACCCGGACCAGGTTGGGATGGTTCAGGCGCCCGCCGATCCAGGCCTCGCGGGCGAAGCGAGTCTCGGCGCGGTCGGAGGCCGACTCGTGACGCGAGAGGACCTTCAGGGCGATGCGCCGGTGCATCTCGCCCTCGAATGCCTCGTAGACGGTTCCCATCCCGCCGGCCCCGATCTCGCGGATGATTCGGAAGCCGGCGATCTCCCTCGGCCCCTGGTGCACCCTGGCCAGGGCCCCCGGCTCCCGGGTGTCGGCGCACGCGGGGCAATAATCTCCGGGATCGTTCACTGGCGTGCCGCACGAGGGACAAGTCGAGGGTCCCCCGGTTTCTTTCCGATCGGGCGGCTCGTCGTTGCGGCTCAGGGGCATTGCAGGTCGTTGACTTCCAGCGGGGTATGGCCCATCGGTCCGAGAGGCCCCTCCCCGATGTAGTTCTCGCCCGTCACCATGAAGATGAACGCTGCGCCCGGTGGGGGAGTGTCGGTGTCTCTCGCGTCCGGCCGTCCGTCTTCGTCGAGATCGCTGGCAAGACCGCAGGTTCTCACCGGCATGTTGGAGGTTCGCACCTGACCCGCCGCCACCGTGACCGCCAGAATCGCCGCGGTAGATGTTGTACATCGAGGCCAAAGGCGCCGCCAGCCATTCGAGAACGCTCACTCCTCCCGCGTGCGTCAGCTCCAGATCGGTCACCTCCCCGGGAAGGACCGGTGAGATGAGGTAGGCCTCTCCGGCGTCCGGCGGCGTGGCCGGTTGTGTGTCGGCGAGCGGGGCGCCGACCAGGGCATCGTCCACTCCGTCGGCGTTGATGTCCTTGCCGCCCCCGACGGACCGGCCCAGACTGTCCATCGCTTCCGCCCCGACGACGGTCAGTCCGGGGATGGTCGTTCCGACGTCCGAGAGGCGCAGCTCGCCTGCGGGGCGGACGAGCGACCCGTATATGACGTAGGCCTTCCCGGCGTCGGTCCTGCCGGGAAGGTCGACCCCGGGTGCGCCGATGATCGCGTCGTCGACACCATCCGCGTTCACGTCACCGCCACCCGCCACCGCGACGCCGCCCAGGTCGCCGTCGGAGCCCGCCGAGAAGTGCCACGCGCTGAATTGCGCGACGACGTTGCTCTTCCCCACCTGCCGCGACAGCGCCGGAGATCCTTCCGGATCGGTGGTCCTGCTCTTGGTCGTCTGAGTCTTCGGGCCGTCGCCCGGGATGATCCAGGCCTGCTGGTCCGCGCCGATCATGATGTCAGGTACGCCGTCGTCGTCGATGTCGACCTCACCGGAGACCGATCTGCCGATCAGCTGGCCCGGTTCAACGCCGAGAAAGACCACGCCTTCCACCTGATCTGGGAGACCGTCGGCGACACGGCTCAGCTCGATGATGCCGGTTCCTGATGGTATGGCTACGAGATTCGAAACACCTCCGTGAATGGCGTACACATAGCCGGCGTCGGTAACGACCATGCCGAACGAGTCGATGGTGTCCGCGAGAGGCGCCCCGATGAGCAGATCGTCCATCATGTCGCCGGTGAAGTGCTGCCAGTCGGAAACAGCCGCCCCCGCCTGGTCGCCGGCGGTCTCTCCCTGGAACACCAGGCCTGGGATCGACATACCCACCGCCGACAGGTTGACGGTGCCGGGCGTCACCGGCCCGAAAAGGACGTAGACCTTGCCGGCCCCGGTCCGGCCGGCCGGGCTCGCCCCCGGGGCACCAATCAGAATGTCGTCGTGGCCATCGTCGTTCACGTCTCCGGCGAACGACACGGCCGTTCCGGCGCGATCCCCGGCAGCTGCGCCGTCGAGGATGAGCCCGCACAGCGTGGGCTGGGCACAGGCGGCGAGCGCCGAAAGGCTCAATCCCGATGGAGCCAGCTCGTCGAGCCCGCTGTTGCCGAACACCAGGTAGACCCGCCCGGATTCCGCACCGGATGGCGAGGCGTCGGGTGCGCCGATGAGGAAGTCGCCTAGCCCGTCGCCGTTGAGATCCCCCGCCGACGCGACGGAGCTGCCCGCGTGCTCCCCGGCATCGATTCCATTGTAGGAGAGAATCAGCGCCGCGCCGCCGGCCGCCAGGGCGGCCGACCCGAACACCAGGTCCACGCGGCCGGCATCCGCTGACGGGCCGACATCCGCGTTGGGTGCCCCCACCAGAGCGTCGGCCAGACCGTCGGCGTTGACATCGTTCGCGGCGGCGGTGGAGAAGCCCGTCGCGTCACCCAGGTTCATGCCGGACACCGCGGCGCCGCCTCCTTCGGTGCCGATCTCCCCGGAGCTCACCGATCCGGAGCCGGCCGCGCCGGTGTCGAAGGTGGAGGTGAAGGGGAGGGCCGGGTTGCCCGCGATATCCTTCAGCTCCCCATTGACCTGGACGACGTAGTCGCTGTCAGCCTGCAGCGGCCCGAGCGGGTCGAAGACGAGGAGCCTGCCGTCCGGCGAGACGGCCGCGCTGCCGATGACCTTGATACCGTTGCGGGCGACGACGACGCCGGCGTCCGCCGTCGCCGGATCGACCGGCTCGCTCATCATGAGAACGATGCTCGTGGCCAGTGCGACGTCGATCGACCCGTCGGACGGCAGCACCCACGTGACCAATGGTGGCGTGAACTCCGGCTCGACCACAGAGAGGCGCTGGTCGGCGGGCACGTCAGTCAGGATCTGGACAGTTCCGCTCGGCCAGATGATGGTGAGCGTATCCACCATTGCGGCCTGGCCGAGTCCGAACTCCACCGTGAGAGAATCCTGGCAGCCCGCTGCCTGCCCCCCTGAGACTTCGCGGGTCTGCATCAACGACCCGGTCAGCGTCGTCACCCGCGCTCCGATCCCGGATCGATTCGACACGGTCCCGACGAGGTCCAGATGCAGCCAGTGGTTGCCCGGCGGCAGGTCGTTGCGGAAAAGCTCGTCCGGTCCCAGGAGGTCCGTGAGGAGCAGATCGAGATCGCCGTCGGAATCGGCATCGGCCCAGGCGGCGCAGAAGTTGGTGCCCGTGTCTCCCAGCGGCCCCGAGCTGGCGTCGACGAAGCCGTCCATGCCGTCGTTGCGGAAGAGCTTGCTGACGCCGCCCTGGTTCACCAGGTAGAGATCGAGGTCCGAATCGTTGTCGTAGTCGGCCCACGCGGCGCTGGTGCCGAAGCCGGGATCACCCAGCGGGCCGGCGGTCACGTCGGTGAAGACACCGCTGTCGTTGCGGAAGAGCTTGCTTCCGCCGAGGCCGGTCACATATACGTCCAGATCGCCGTCGTTGTCGTAGTCGCCCCAGGTCGAGCCACGTCCGCCGGAGAGGGCGTCGGTCAGCGGTGGGCTCGTCACGCTGGTGAAGACCCCCATTCCGTCGTTTCGGAACAGCCTGTTGGCCGAGTCGGAATTGACGAGGAAGATGTCGAGATCCCCGTCGTCGTCGTAGTCAACCCACGAGGCGCCGCGGCCCTGGCCGGCATCGTCCAAAGGCGCCGTGGTCGCGTCCACGAAGGTCCCGGCGTCGTTGCGGAAGAGCTTGTTCGGCTCACCCACCCGTACCTGGTACAGATCGAGATCGCCGTCCTTGTCGTAGTCGGCCCACGCCGCTCCGTATCCGGCTCCCGGACCGAGAACGGGTTCGGAGAGGAGAGAGTCGAACGAGCCGTCCCCCTCGTTGTGGTAGAGCCTGCTGAAGGAGCCGCTGTTGGACAGGAACAGGTCCACGTTGCCGTCGTTGTCGTAGTCGCCCCAGATCGCGGCGCGTCCACTGCCTGTGTCGCCCAGCGGTGGGGCCGTCGCGTCGGTGAAGACGAGCCCGCCCTCGTTGCGCAGGAGCTTGTCGGAACCGAGGCTGGAGATGTAGATGTCCTGGTCGCCGTCGTTGTCGTAGTCGCCCCAGGCGGCGCCGACACTCTGGCTGGCCGGGTCTGCGAGCGGGCCTGTGGCAGCGCTGGTCCAGGCCGCGCAGTCGTCGCCCACCCCGTCGCCGACGAGATCGTCGGATGTGCCGCAGATCCCATCCGGGCCGAACAGCTTCCCGAGATCGTCATCCGTGTCGCACCTCCCGTCCGGCCCGGCGGCGACCTCGGTGTCCTGCTGGAGCGTATTGGGAACGCTCGGGCAGTTGTCGCACAGATCGTTGACGCCGTCGCCATCCGCATCGGGCTGGGAGGCATCCGGAACGTTCGGGCAGCCGTCGCAGATGCTGTAGATGCCGTCGAGATCGGGATCGCTCAGCAGCGCCGTGGTCCACAGCTCCGTGACGTCATTGACGATCTGGTCGGCGATGTACATCACCTTGGATCCGTCGGGAGCGATGCGGAAGTCGGCCTCCACGGTGCCGCTGGCGACGGGCGTGGGGTTGACCTTGATCAGGGGGCCGCCGATGACGGGAACACTGTACACGTCGTTGGGGCTGGCCGCGGTCCGGAAGACGACCGTGGCGCCGTCCGAACTCATCCCCAGGGGATCGTCCTCGTCGAGGAACGGGCCCGCAGGGTTCAGCTTCGTCACCATGCCGCCCGTCACGGGGACGCTGTATAGGTCGGCGTTGAGCGAGTCCTGCTTCGCCCGATAGACTGCGCGTGCGCCGCCGGGAGTGATCTCGGCGAGAAGCACCCCGCCGCCCGAGATCATGGGGCCGCTGAGCAGGAGGCTGCTGCCCCCGAGGATCGGGATGGAACGCAGCTCCTGGATCCCGTCCATCAGGTTGTCCTGATAGATGTAGACGATCGTCGAGCTGTCCGGGGTGATACGGAAATCGCGAGGACCACTCGAGACGATGCCGAATGTGAGCTGGAGCGAATCGCCGCCCAGGATCGAGTAGCTGTACAGCTGCAGGTCAGTATCAGCGTCCGCGCCTATGTGGACGACGCGGGTACTGTCGGGCGAAATCCGGAAGAAGCCGCCGGGATGGCCGCCTCCGGTGCCGATGACGACCGGCGTCCCGCCCGTCACCGGGACGCTCCACAGACTCGAGGGGGAGGCGAAGTCGAAGTCGACGACCTCGAACACGACCCACGCCCCATCGGGGCTGATCCGGTAGTCCGTGACGTCGGCGCCGGGGTCCAGAGAGCCATGCAACCGGGTCACCGTGCCTCCCGCGATCGGGACGCTGTACAGCTCGTACTGCTCGTCCACGTCCTTGTCTGCCAGGAACACGACGCGGGAGCCGTCGGGGGTGATCAGGAAGGAGACCACCTCGCCGCCTACCACGATCGGCCCGTTGAGTTCGGTCTCGGCGCCTCCCGCTATCGGTACGCTGAACAGACGCGGGACGAACGCAGGCGGGTCGGTGTTGGCGATGAAGACCACGCGTGTGCTGTCGGCGCTGACGGCGTAGGATAGCGTGTCCATCGTCGTGATCTCGGTTGCGGCGCCACCCGCCACGGGGACGCTACGGAGGGTGTAGAATTTGTCCGCAGTCTGATCGGAACGGAACACCACATTCGAGCTGTCGGGGCTGATCGCGTAGTCCAGCACCTCCCGGCCGATGGGCAGGGCGGGGTTGTTCAGGCGGACGGCGCCACCCCCACCGCTGGGCGCGCTGTAGATCTCCACCACATTGTCGGTGTCCTGATCCGCCATGTAGACCACGCGCTGGCTGTCCGGTGTGAAGCTGGCCGACCAGGCCGCCGGCGTGAAGCCGTAGATGTCGCCGCCGCTCACCATCGCATTGTTGATGCGGGCGGGGAGCCCGCCGTCCTGCGCAGGATTGAACAGAGTCGGGCAGTTGTCCACATCTCCGCAGACCCCGTCGAGATCGGCATCCATGAACGGATCGAGCGGGCAGGTATCGCATGCATCGCCTATGCCATCACCGTCCGCGTCCTCCTGGCCGGGGTTCTGCGTCCCGGGGAACGCTTCCACCACCACATTGTCCACCGCGAACGTGTCTCCGATGGCTGAGTCGCCGGTGCGGTAATCGAACACAATGCCGATGTCCTGGCCCGCATAGCCTGACAGATCGTAGGCGAGGCTGTTGATGACGCCCGAGCTCGTTGCGAGCGGATAGCAGTTGTTGAGAATGTCGAACGGCCCGCCGAATGTGATCCTCGCATCCTTCGTGTCGAACCCACCACCCAGCGAGCAGCTTCCCAGCTCGTCGAAGGCGAGCACGTCGAAGGTCAGCCGGATGAGGCCGAGACCGGGAAGGTGCAGCGTCGGGCTGGTGAGCTGGCTCGTCTCGGTGGACGAGTCGGCGAGGCACGAGGGGCCGCGGTTGCCGTTGGAGACGAACATCGTGCTCGGCAGCGGCGTCCCGGTGCAAGTGGAGCTCGCGAGGTGCCATGTGCTATTCGTTCCCGACGCGACCCATCCGCCCGCTCCCGACTCGAAGTCGAAGACGGCCGGCAGCGAGGAGCTGCAGTTGTCGCAAGCGTCGCCGACTCCGTCGCTGTCCTCGTCCTGCTGCGCCCCGAAGTTGTACACGGTCGGGCAGTTATCGGCCGCACCACACAGCATGTCATCGTCCGGATCGTCCGCCGCATCGTCAGGACAGCGATCGAGGCGATCGGGTACCCCGTCGCTATCTTGATCCGAGTCGCGGATGATGCGCAGCCAGTAGGGCCCCGTCGTGGCGCCCCCGCTGCCGTTCAGATCCAGGTCGGGGTACGATGACACCGCGAGGTACAGATCTCCCGTGAAGTCGGCTGTGTAGGTGAGCGCCGGATCCAGGGTGAAATCGCTCGAATCGGGGTGGATCGCGTCGTCTACCAGCCGAATCAACCCCATCGGGCCGTAGATGCCGATGGCGGCGTCGAGCGGCGAGCCGAGCTCCGAAGCGTCCACGTCGATTCGGACGACCTGCCCGTTCTGAACGGGGATCCGGTAGAAATCGAGGTCGCCGCCGGTGAGCATCGCCGGCGCGGTGTCCATGCCGCCGGCCAGGTCGGTCAGCGTCGAGGCCGCGCCCTGCGAGTCGTTCGGCTCGAACCCGTCGCTCGAGGGCAGCTCGTTCAGCATGATGTCCAGGCCGCTGAAGGATCCCACGGTGTACCCTTCGAGCAGGACATCGTCGGGGTCGTCGAGGGCGGGGTCCCCGCTCTCGCCAAGGCTGCGACACTCCTCCGGGCCCGGTACGGTCGGCGGTGTCGCCAGCGGTCCCACGAAGGTCCCGTTTGAGATCGAGAAGCGCCGGTCGATCTGCTCCACGCAGAGGCTGTACGTGCCGGGTGGTGTGCCGCCGATGAGATACGTGCCCTGCTCTGGAGGGTCGCCCGTGACGCAGGGGCTGGCCGTCGAGCAGGGGGAGCAGATGCCGCCTTCGTTGCAAGGGAAGAATCGTGCGCCGGAGATCCCGGAATAAGCGCGCATCCTGGGATCCGAGACCTCTCTGGCGACCACGTGGGCCCCCTGGAACGGCAGCCCGTCGGGACGGCGGATCACGCCCGTCAGCGTTGCAGTCGCCGAGCTGAAGGCGGCGGAGGGGTAAAGCGTGGCGTAGGCCGCCTCGTCATCAGGATTCAGCGAGGCGATCGCTTCCTCGTCGTCCACCGCGATGGGATACATCGTCGGGATGTAGATGTCGTTGTCCGGATCTCCATCGTTGGCCATCTCGTGATTGACCACGCTGTGGTCGAGGCCGGCGAAATGGCCGGCCTCGTGCACCATGATCGCCTCGAAAGCAAGCTCCGAGACGGCGTCGTCCGGCGACACCGGCATCCCCGCGCCGTCGAAAAAAGCGCCGTTGATCACGATGCTCGCCCCGGTGATCCCGCCGGCCAGCGGCACCGAAGGATGGTCGAGCCCCGAGACGCCGAGAACGTCGAATCGGGCTCCGACCCCGAACATCTCGTCGATGATCGATCCGTCCGCGTCGTATATGACGGGTGACCAACCGTCCGACGGCTTGCGCCAGAAGTTGGCCCAATGGAACGGGTTGTCCGAGGGAAGCCCGGTGGCGTTGATGTCGCCGGGCAGCTCCGAGCCGGCCGTGAAGGCGAGAATCGCTGAACGGCACACTCTGCCAGCGCGAGAACGCTTCTGTCAGCAGCGCGTCCGCCTGAGCGTTCGAGAGCAAGCCCAGGGTGCCGGCATCCGGGTTGTAGACGACGGTCGGCGAACTCCAGAGGAACGGTGTTCCGTCTCCTTTCACGGCGCGGGCGCCGCCGCCAAACGCGGCGCGGCCCGCGATCCCGGCAGCCAGGATCGTCAGGGCGGAGAAAGCGAGCCACCTCGGTCCGCGCGCGGTCATGGCTGCGCCTCCCCGAGGAGGGTCTGGACCATGTCGAGGAGATCGTCGGCGGGAATGTCAGGCCGCCCTTTCCATCTCGCATAAGAGGCGCCTAGACGCCTCGCGGCATGTTGGTCGAGCCCGCCGAGCAGAAAACGGTTGGCGAAGGCGTTGATCGCGAGTCGTCGCCCCTGCTTGTCCGGGATGATCACGAACTTCCCCTGGCCGAACCCGACGGGACTCGTCAGGCCTCGGGAGCTGTCGCCGTAAAGGAAGAGGATGAGCTCCTCGCCCGGGGCGAAGCGCGGCAGGCCGTCCACCTCGCCCCGGTCCCGTTCGCGCGCATCCTGGCGGCCCAGGAGCTTTATCGTCACCTGGCCGTGGGCGTCTCCCTTCGCGCGGCGCGTCACCGTCAGCGTGACGAAGGTGACCGGTTGGCCGAGCCGGGGATCCTCCTCGGTCCGCACGCTCACGCAACGTGCCGCGAAGATCCGGTCGGCTCTCCGGGACATCTGATCGAGGTTCAGCGGCCGGATCTGGGACGCCTCGGCAGAGCCGGCCAGTATTGACAGCAGGAGAATCGAAAGAAAACTAATCCGACGCGGAGAAGGAGGACGGCCCGGATGGCGCATGATTGCCAAACCTACCTTTCATTGGCAGGAGGTTGCGTGGCATCTTGGGGGGGCCGCCTTGAGGCCAGCGGGGCAAATTCATCCTACGCAAGGTATCTCGCGGATGTCAACACTTTTCGTGTCGAGGTCGGCCGGGTGATGATCCCCGCCGTGTCTCGCTCCCGGCGGAGCATTGCGCCGCACGCCGACCGTGCACCCGGTCCCGCATCGGCCACGTTGAGGGATGACCGGAACGGGTGTTTGCGTTGGTGCGGCATCCGCACCCGAAGGCGTATCTCAGAGATCGTGAACACACCGCTCGAGCGGCGTCATCGGTAGCCGGTTGGAGCACACCAGGCTCCTCCGTCGGCGAGGGGATGCTGAAGACCAGGCAGGATCCTGCAGATGGGATTCAAGCGGAGAGCACCGGGTCGGTACGGTGCGGGTTCTGTGCGGGAACCGCCGATCAAACTTGTCCCGCCGCCTCCCGCCACGGCCTCCACCAGCCCGGGGATCCCCGCGATCAAGCTCCCGCCTCCGTGCCCCGCGGCCGAGGCAAAAAGCACGCGCCGACCCCGGCCGATGCGTTTTCCGTGTCGTGTTTCGCTTGCGGTTGACGATCTACCTGATAGGCGCGCGACATATCGCGCTCGTCACCACGGTGGCCGCGACCGGCCCGCGAACGGAGCCGCCGCCCGGGCCCGGCAGTGTCGTGCAATTTCTTGAGTTCGTGGCTGGAGATGAGGGGGATCCCGCCATGGGGGGCAGGTCAAGGCCGTTTCTCGTCGCGCTGCTCGGCAGCGTCGTCGCGGGGGGCCTCCTCGTCGCGTCGATACCTCAGGCCGAGGTGAACGTCTCGGCGACGGCCGGCTACCAGGGGCAGGCCGATGTCGCCGTCGACCCGCACGACCCGGACGCCGTGATGGTGGTGGGCAGCGACGACGACGGTCCGGGCCCGACCGCATGGTCGTCCGCCGACGGCGGCGACACCTATTCGTCCGCGGCGCTGCCGCTCCTGTTCGCCGGGCACACCTTCGCCGAGGGGTCGGAGCCGGCCGTGGCGGTGGACGCCGACGGCACCTGGTACGCCACCTACGAGGTCCACGATCTGGATGGCGGCAGCAATCCCATCGACAGCTCCATCGCCGTGGCGCGTTCGTACAACGGTCTGGTCTGGGAGGCGGCGGCGCTGGTCGAGGACCACCGGGGGGCGGGGGCGGATCCGTCGACCGAGACGCCACACATCGCGGTCGATCTCCAGCCCGCCGGTTGCACTCCCTGGTCCGGCCGGCTCCAGCTCGTATGGGTCCGGCGCACGGGCGCCGACCGGGCCGTGTACCGCTCGTACTCCGGCGATGACGGGAGCACCTGGGCGACGCCCGTGAAGATCAACGACGGTCTCTCCGGAGCGGAGAACGTCCGGCGGCCACGCGTGGCGGTCGGACCCGGCGGGGCGGTTCATGCCGTCTGGCTCGACGATCTGCAGAAGACCATCGTCACCGATTCCTCAGCGAACGGTGGACAGACCTGGGGCGGCGACGTCAACGCCGCCACGGTGACCCTGGGATGCGGCACCGGGGACTGCGGAGTGGATCTCACCTGCAGCGGCGGGGCCCTGCACGGCTCGACACCGTCGCTGGCCATCGACACGAGCTGGACCGCCAGGCGGGGCACGCTCTACATCGCATTCGCCGACGACCCCAACACGCCGGGTGATCTCGACGTCTTGGTGATCTCCTCCGTGGACGGCGGCGCGAGCTGGTCCAGCCCGGCGCCGATCGGCTCCGCCACGGCCTACCAGCAGTACGGTCCGGCGCTGGCGGTGCACCCCGTGGACGGCTCGCTCCACGCCGTCTGGTACGACCGGGCGGACAATCCCGACCCTGTCTGCGAGACGAGAGCCTGGCACGCCGTCTCCATCGACGGCGGCGCCACCTGGATGGACGAGACCGCCGTGTCGTCGGCGGTCTCCGACTACGATGGCGACCCGCGGGGCGAGGGGGCGCACGTCGCCGTGGCGGCGGCCGGCACGCGGGTGTTCCCGGTCTGGACCGACGACCGGGCCGCAGACCACGAGATCTACCTGGGCCGCATCGCCCGCGCGGGCGGAACGCTGGTGCGGGGCGGCACCATCAGCACCGACACGACCTGGCTGGCGGCCGACGGCCCGTACCTCGTCACCGGCGATCAGACCATCGCCACCGGCGCCACCCTGACCATCGAGGCCGGCGCCGAGGTGCGGATGGCCACCTGCGATGACCTTGCTTCCGGCATCGACACCAGCCGCGTCGAGTTCATCGTCGAGGGGGCACTGGACGTCGCCGGCACCGCCGGCAACACCGTGCAGTTCCAGAGCGGGGATCCCCAGCCGGCCAAATCGGACTGGTACGGGTTCCGTTTCCAGAACACGGCCGAGAGCAGCAGCTCGACTCTCGTCCACGCCGCCATCCGGCATGCCACCTACGGGATCCGCCTGAGCAGCTCTTCGCCCACCCTTCAGGACGTCGACATCGAGCAGGCCGGCACCGGCGGGTTGGAGGGGACGGCACGGAGCGCCGTTTCTTTCTCCCCCACGCGGATGACCGTCACCGACGCCGGCACGCCGGTCTCCCTGACGAACGTCTCCGGAACCTGGACCGACGTCACGCTGAAGGACTCGACGGGCTCCGCCGGTACGATCAACGGCGGCAACCTGGATCTCCGGCTGGTCGGGATGCGGGTCCTGAACAACGCCGGCGGGGGTCTCATCACCAACCGCAGCGGCGGGCTGGAGGTCATCCTCTCCGAGTTCAGCGGGAACGGATCCGCCCAACCCGGCCTCACGATTCTGGGCAACGGTTCCCGGACCCTCGTGGCCAACGACTTCACCGCCAACACGGGGGACGGCCTCGAGGTGGATGACGACACGTCCGGCTGGCCCGCGGTGGCGCTCTACGCGAGCAACTTCACCGGCAACGGCGGCGCCGCGGTCCGCATGATGCCGGGATCGCTGCCGGCCGACGCCCGCCGCAGCCACTGGGGTGCGCTGGAGGCGGAGATGACCGGGTACCCGCAGGACATCTCCGGGATCTGGGACATCCACGACGACCCCGGCCTGCGGCACGTCGACTTCCGGCAGCATCAGGCGGCGTCGGTCGCCAACGACGGCGACCTGGAGTCCTACCTGGCCGTCTCGAGCACCATGAACGACAACGAGGCCGTGATCTACGGCGGCGCCGTGGCGCGAAACGGCGTCTTCCGGGTGGAGGTCTCCACCGACGGCGGATCCACCTGGTCGGACGCCACCGTGGACGGGGCCGCCTTCTCCTATTACTGGGCGCCGGCGCCGGGCACCTACACCGTCATGAGTCGCGTCACCGACACGCTCATGAACGTGGAGGTCGTGCCGGACCAGGTGATCGTCAACGTCGGCACCGGGCCGACGCTCTCCGGCACGCTGCTGGGCAACGAGACCTGGAGCGGCGGGCCGATCGTGCTCGAGGGAGACGTGGTGGTCCCGGCGGGGATCACACTGACGGTCGACCCGGGCACCGTGGTGCGCGCCCAGTACCTCACCGACAGCACCTACGGAGGCCTGGATCCGTCACGCATCGAGATCATCGTGCAGGGCGTGATGAAGTCCGACGGCGCCCTCGGCAACGAGACTGTCTGGGAGTCCTCCCGTGCGGGGACCGGCGCCTCGAAGGGGGACTGGTACGGGATACGGTATCTGGACACCACCACCGACACGCTCTCCGTGGTGCAGCACACGCAGATCGGCCACGCCGTCAACGGCGTCAAGCTCGAGTCGGCCGCCCCGGACGTGTTCGACAGCACGATCCACGATTGCTCCCAGAACGGCCTGAGCGGGAGCAGCGGCAGCCTGGCCAAGACGCTCTGGGTGCTCAGCGGCAACACTATCCAGGACAACGACGCAGACGGGGTAAACGTCACCGGCTATACCCGGGTGGACGTCCTGGGGGCGACCATCACCGGAAACGGCGGCCGGGGTCTGAGCATCGACGCCGGCTCCAACGTGGTGACGGTCACCGGCGCCACCGTGTCGAACAACGGCGCCACGGGCGTGTGGATCAACTCGGCGGGCACGGGGTTCATCCTCCTCGACTCGATCATCGATTCCAACGGCGGCGACGGCGTCTACGTGAGCAACGGGGGCACCAGCAGCCGGATGGAACGGTTGACGGTGTCGAACAACGCGGTCAACGGGATCTATGCGGTGGGGGGGTCGGAGCTGGTGCTCCTCAAGAGCGTCATCTCGGGAAACCAGCGCGGCCTGCGGATCGGGAACCCGCGGCTGGTGGCGGCCTACAACTCCATCACCGGCAACACCGGGAATCTGCTGGGCGGATACCAGGGAAGCGGGGTGTACTACGACACCGGCTCCGGCGCGCCCGCCGTGCTGGGGATGAACGATCTGGACGACGCCGTGGACTACGAGGTCTATCTGACCACACCGCGATCACTCAAGGCGCGGCGGAACTACTGGGGCGCAGCCACCACCGCCAGCATGAACGGGGCCGGCTTCCCGGCGGACCTCGGCGAGCTCTACGACATTCACGAGAACCGCGGGTATGGCGTGGTCGATTACGACAACTGGGCCGCGGCCTCGGTGGCCGGCGCCGCGCCGGGAGACCTGGCGGCCCACGTCACCTGGCCGGGCGACGGTGCTTCCCTGAACGTCTCCAGCGTCGTCCTCAGCGGTGTCGCCTATGCCGCCGGCGGGATCGACCACGTGGAGATATGCGTCCGCGAGCAGGGTGTCGACCCGCCCTGCGGCGACGCCGGTGGAGACACACCCTTTGGCGTGGTGACCGGCAAGGAGGCCTGGACCTTCGAGTGGTTCCCGCCGTCCACCGGGACGTTCGAGCTCGAGGCGCGGGTCGTGGACACCGGTAACGTGAAGTCGGCTCCCTCGGAGACGGTCACCTACAACGTGACCGTCCTGGGACCGGCGGTCACGGGTCCCGTGGCCATCTCCGGGCCGGTCATCGGCGACCAGACATGGAGCGGAGACATCGAGCTGACCGGCGACGTCGTCGTCGAGGCGGGCAAGACGCTGACCCTCCTGCCGGGGACGAACGTCCGGGCCCGCACCCTGGCCGACAATCGTCTCGGAGGAGAGGACACCTCGCGGATCGAGCTCATCGTGCGGGGCAACCTGGTGACCCAGGGAACCGGCGCTTCGCCGGTGACGCTGAGCTCGACGCGCATCGTGCCGGAGAAGGGGGATTGGTACGGGATCCGCTTCGAGTCGGTCAGCAACGCCTCGCTCAACGAATCTCGCCTGGACCTCGGTTGAGGCCGGGTGGCACGGTCTCGAGTTCCGGGACACCTTCGCCGCCCTGAACGAGGTCTCCAGCAGCAACAACTACGCCGACGGCCTGTATCTCTCCAGCTCCACCGCCCTGTTCCCCGCCACCGCCTCCATCAACGGAGGGTCCTTTCTGGACAACGGGGCCTATGGCCTGTACCTCGACAGGATCCACGGGGCCTGGACCCTCGACGGCGTCGAGATCGGCGACAATGGCTCCTACGGGCTCTACGTCTACACCTGCAACGCGGACGGTCCGTTCACCATGGACGGTGTCAATGTCCACGACAACGTCTCGTACGGCGTCAACCTGTATTCGTGCGGCCGTCCGGTGAACGTGCTGTCCTCGACCTTCGACGCCAACCTCGGAACCGGCTTCCTGGTGTCGAACCCGGACAAGACCACGATCCGCGCCAGCACGTTCTCGAATCACACCGCCACCGCCCTCGTCCTGAACCACCCGGCCGGGCTGGTCCTGTCGAAGAACACGTTCGCTGGAAACGGGTCCAACGCGTCGATATCCGACAGCAGCGACGGGACCGCAATCGTGTTCAACGAGTTCGGCCCCTGGACCAATCTCACCGACCGGGGGCTGACGCTCTCCGGCGTGCAGGCGGCGACCTCCCGCAACGCCCACTTCAACAACTTCCGCGAGCAGGGACCGGGAGTCGGCGATGTCATCCTTCGCAACGCGGTGGCGGCCAGTGTCGACGCCCGCGTCAACTACTGGGATCCGGACACCACCACCGAGATGGACACCACCTCCTACCCCGCAAACATCACCAGCATCGACGACGTGGAGGACAACCCGGCCTGGGGCCGGGTGGACTACCGCGCGCACCGCCCGGCGGCGGTGGATCTGGCGCCTCCGCAGGTCTGCGGCTTCACGAGCCCCGTGGATGGCGACGCTCTGACCGGGCTGACGTTCACCGTGCAGGGAGCTGCGGCCGCGGATGACGGCATACAGATGGTGGAGGTCTCCACCGACGGCGGCTCCACCTGGACGCCCGCCACCGGCCAGGAGCTGTGGACCTACGAGTGGACGCCGCCGGGCTCCGGGAGCTACACGCTGCAGTGTCGCGTGACGGACACGACCGCCGCGGTCCAGACGGTGCCCGCGTCCATCGACGTGGACGTCATGGCCGCGGCCGTCACCACGTCCGGAACCCTCACGGGCGACGAGACCTGGTCGGGGGTCATCGTCCTGACCGGCGACGTCACGGTACCCGCAGGTGTCACCCTGACGATCGCGGAGGGCGCCACGATCAAGGCGGTCCCCCAGTCCGATGACCGGTTCGGCGGCGTGGACACGTCCCGGATCGAGCTGATCATCCAGGGAACACTGGATCTCCAGGGCAGCGCCGTCCTTCCCGTGACGTTCACCTCCAACCGCGTCCTGCCGGCGGTGCCGACCGCCGGGGACTGGTACGGGATCCGCCTGCTCGACACGGCGGACAGCACCGTCGCCGTTCACGATGCCGTCATCGAGGCGGCGGTGCGCGGTATCTGGGGCTATCCCGGCTCCCACCAGGACATCCGGGACTGCGTGGTGCGGGACATGACGCAGGACGGGATGTACCTCCAGTTCGGCGGCGGCGCGCGTGACGTCGCCGACCCCGGGATGGAGATCTCGGGAAACACCGTCGAGCGCACCGGCTCGGGTCACTACGGGATCTACCTCCAGCACTACGGTACTGACCCGAGCTGGAACGACGCCGTGCACGTGATCGACAACAACACCCTCGACGACACGGGGAGCTACGGGATCTACATCATCACGGGATATGCCGAGCGGACCGAGGTGACGAACAACAACATCTCCACCACGGGCTTCGGGGTCTACCTCAATGGGAACAACCTGTCGTCGTACACCAACCGGCTGGAGGTGACCGGGAACCAGATATCCGGCGCCTCCTCCTACGCGCTGTACCTCTATGCCGGACGGTCGCTCCTCGTCGACGGCAACACGATCACCGGCGGTGGCTACGGGATGTACACGTACGCGATCGGCACGGGCCGCATCGTGCGCAACAGCCTGAGCGGTGGACTCCAGGACGCGATCGTGCTGACCGGCGCCAGCGTGTCCAACATGACTCTGCATCGCAACGTGGTGACGGCCTACGGCGGCAACGGCCTCGTCGCCGACGCGCTGGCCTCCCTGGCGGCGCTCTACAACGACATCGGCTCCGTCGGAGGCGATGCGCTCAAGCTCACCGTCCTGAACGCCGCGGCCGTGCCGCGGATCCACTGGAACAACATCCAGGGGAGCGGTGGATACGACGCCTCCCTGTACGGGGCCATCGGCGCCGACGTGAAGCGCAACTACTGGGACGCGACCAACGCCGAGATGATCGCGGAGGGGTATCCCTCCGACATCAGCGAGCTCCGCGACATCGAGGACTACGATCTCTACGGCCGGCTCGACTACCGCGGCGTGGAGACGTCTCCGGTGAGCACCGCCGTCACCCTGGAGAGCCGGTTCGTGTGGCCGTTCGACGGCGACACCATGAGCCGCCGGTCCGTCATCCTCGAGGGAACCGCCTACGCCGACGCGGGCGTGCAGATGGTGGAGATCTCCACCGACGGCGGTGCCACGTGGCTGCCCGCCACCGGTGCGGACTTCTGGACCTACCCGTTCACGCCGGTCTCCGACGGTCCGCAACTGTTCCTGTGCCGGGTCACCGACATGGACGGCAACGTGGAGCCGACGCCCGATGCGATCACGGTGACCTTCGACGGCACGCTTCCCACCACCGAGGGCACGCTGTCGGGGGACGAGACCTGGGCCGGGCCGGCCCCCATCGTCCTCACCGGCGACGTCATCGTGCCGCCCGGGACCACTCTGACCATCGACCCGGGCACGACGCTCCGGGCGCAGCCTCTTGCCGACAACAGCCGGGGTGGTGTGGATCCCTCGCGGATCGAGCTGATCGTCGAGGGGACCCTGGACCTCCAGGGGACCGGCATGTCGCCGGTCACGTTCACGTCCGGCCGCAGCCCGACGCCCCTGGCCGGCGACTGGTACGGCATCCACTTCACCGACACCGCCGACGGCAGCGTCCCGGTTCATGACCTCGTGGTGGAGTTCGGCGTGCGCGGGATCTCGAGCGACACCGGCTCATACCGGGATGTGCGGGACTGCACCGTGCGGGACATGAAGGAGAACGGGATCTACCTGGTCTTCGGCACCGGCCCGCGGGCCGGCGCCGACCCGGGGGTCGAGATCTCGGGGAACACGGTGGAGCGGACGGGCGCCAATGGTACCGGCATCTATCTCACCCGTGTCGGAAGCGATGCGTCATGGAACGATGCCGTCCACATGGTCGATGGCAACACCACGAGCGACACGGGAAACGGTATATACGTCGCGGTCGGAAACACCGGGTACATCGAGGTGGCCAACAACGACGTCTCCACCGCAAGCAATGGGATCTACCTCGTGGCGAGCAGCCTGACGTCGTACACCAACCGGCTGGAGGTGACCGGGAACCAGGTGTCCGACGCCTCCTACTATGCGCTGTACTTCCAGGGGGGGCGGTCGGTGCTCGTGGACGGGAACACCGTCACCGGCGGGAACAACGGAATCTTTACCTACTCGGTGCGCAACGGGCGGATCACGCACAACAGCCTTGCGGGCGGGACCGGCGCCGGCATGACCCTCACCGCCAGCAGCGGCAACTCCGACATGTTCGTCCATCGCAACAGCGTCTCCGGGTACGGCGGCGACGGACTCAATACCACGGCTCTCTCCGGCCTGGTCGCCCTCTACAACACCATCACCAACGTGGGCGGCGACGCCTTCGAGTTCTATACGCTGCCGGGCACGAGTGCGGTGCCCCAGGCCCACTGGAACAACATCGGCGGCAGCACGGGCTACGATGCCCGACAGAGCAGCGTCATCGGGTCGGACATGCGGCGCAACTACTGGACGGGAAGCAACGCCGAGATGCTGGCGGAAGGGTACCCTTCCGAGATCAGCGAGATCTACGACATCGAGGACAACACGGCCCTGGGTCGCGTCGACTACCGCGGCGTGGAGAGCGTGGCCGTCGACACCACCGTGACGCTGGAGAGCCGGTTCGTCTGGCCGTTCGACGGCGACACTCTGAGCCGTCGCAGCATCACGCTCGAGGGAACGGCATACGCCGATGCCGGGGTGCAGCTGGTGGAGATCTCCACCGACGGCGGCTCGAGCTGGACGCCCGCCACGGGCGCCGACGCCTGGACGTTCCCGTTCACGCCCGTCGCGGACGGTCCGCAGGAGTTCCGGTGCCGGGTGACCGACGGCGGAAACAACGTGGAGACGACGCCGGACGTGCTGGTGGTGACCTTCGATTCCTCGTTGCCCACAACCGAGGGCACGATCCCGCAGGATGAGACATGGTCAGGCACCGTGCTGCTGACCGGAGACGTGGTGGTGCCCGCGGGCCGGACCCTGACCATCGACCCGGGGACCACCGTGCAGGCGCAGCCGCTGGCCGACAACACCCGGGGAGGGGTGGACCGGTCGCGGATCGAGCTCATCGTTCAGGGCACGCTGGTCGCCCAGGGGGTCGGCCCGGGCTCAATCCAGATGACCTCCGCCTCCATGACGCCGGCCAAGGGTCACTGGTACGGCATCCGGTACGAGGGAACGCCCGGCCCCTGACCGACCTCAGGGACCTGTCCCTGGACTGGGTCGTGAAAGGGATCTCCGACACCAACGGCGTGGGCGTCCCCGACATGGACAGCATCTCCGTCCAGCACGCGCAGGAGGACGGCATCCGGGCCGCGAGCGCGCCCCGGGCGGCGGGGACTGGACGTTCCGCAACGTCCAGATCTCCCTGGCCGACATGAACGGCATGCGGATCGATACCGGCCCGGTGGACGCCAACGTGGTTCTCGAGGGTCTCCAGATCGACAACGTGGGACGGGAGGCCCTGTACCTGAACCTGGATCCGGCCGAGGACCTGACACTGCGGGACTCGACGCTGAGCACCTCGACGACCTACGACACCATGGTCATCGACGGGCCCGACGACACGTTGCTGGAGCGGGTGGCCATCCACCATGCCAATGCCACCGGCAACGCGCTGAACATGAACAGCAGCCATGTCGGAGACCTGCTCACCATCGATGACAGCGAGATCACCGGTGGCAATCGCTCGGTCTATCTGTATCGCGTCACCTATCCCACCATCCGCCGCAGCCGGATCACCGGGGGCGGCACCGGCGTGTACCTCCTCGGCTACGGCGCCTGGAACGTGGACGCCCTGCTCGAGGACAACCGGATAAGCGACACCTCCTCCGATGGCGTGTACATCGGCACCCTCGCCGATGCGACGCTGCACTACAACGACCTCTATAACATCGGCGGCTATTCCCTGAACAACCAGAGCGCCAGCGACATCGACGCCGCGAACAACTACTGGAGCGAGAACACCGAGACGGAGATGGCCGCCAAGGGGTGCAACGCCAACATCGGCGCCATCTACGACCACTACGACAACGCGGCGAAGGGTCTGGTGACCTACTGTGGCTATGCCACCGAGCCGTTCGGCGACCAGCCGACGATCGAGTTCTACGACAACGCCGGCCAGTACGAGATCCACTGGAATCCGAAGAGCGGGCTGACCTACGACCTGACCCGCGGCGACCTGGTGAACCTGGCCGTCGCCGGCGCGATCGTCGACGCCGGCGCCGTGACCTGCGATGCTCCCGCCATCAGCGGCGGTGTGGTCATCGACCTGAGCCCCGCCCCGCCGGCGGCGGGAGACGGCTGGTTCTATCTCATGCGGGACCACACCACGCCGGGAACCTACGGGCGCGACTCCGCCGGCCACGAGCGGGTCCCGTCCAGCGGGGACTGCCCCTAACGGAGAGGGGGCCCGGGGTGGACTGGAGGCGCGGCAATCAGAAGCGCCAACTGCCTCCCGGGCTCACCCGCGGCCTCCCAGCCGGCCCAGCATCCAGCGAGATTGCATGGGAAAATGCCCCCCACTGGTGTGAAGGTATCCCGGACTACCCGCCCCTACCGCACCTTTTCCCGGGTAGCGGGGTCGGCCACACCGGAACGGTTGCAAACTGTTGAAATAGAAAGCTTTGGGCCGGGCTTCTTCACGCCAGTGGGGGGCATTTTCCGATTGCCTGAGGCCCTCGTCTCGCCGGCGCACGGCTGCACCAGCAGGGCCAGCCTTGTCATATAGAAATGAGTTTCTGATTTGCAACGACCGGAAGGCCCGGGTGCGACGCTACAGCCCCTTCGCCTGGATGGTCTCGAGGCCGTGGCCGTGGGGCCCGACCTCGCGCCGGCGCAGCAGCCACGAGAAGACCAGGCCGGCGAGGCTGAGGATGCCGAAGAGCCACAGCATCGGCAGGTAGCCCTTCGGATTCTGCGCGGAGGCGCCGGCCCAGTCGTTGAGCGCACCGGCCCCCAGGTTGCACACCGTCAGGCCGATGTTCTGCAACATGGTCATCAGGCCGTACGCCGTCCCGAGGCGCCGCTCCTCCACGAGGTAGGGGATCGCCGGCCACATGACCGCGGGAATCAGTGAGAACGAGACCCCGATGAGGGCGGTCGAGATCCAGAGACTCCAGTCGGTGTACCCCAGGATCAGAAACACCGGCAGCAGGAGCGCCGAGCCGATCGCCATGAACAGGCTGCGTCGTCCCAGGCGATCCACCATGAGGCCGAACAGCGGTGTGGCGAAGATCGCCGCCAGGAAGACATAGCTGTTCATCTGGCCGGCCTTGTCCAATGCGAGGCCGTGGGCGTCCTGGAAGTACTTGATCGCGAACGTGCTGCGGAAGGGAAAGATCACCGAGTAGAACGTCACGCAGAGGCCGACGACGTACCAGTACGAGGCGTCGAAGCGGTAGATGTCGGACCAGATGATCTTGTCCGGCGGGGCCGACCGGCCCAGGTCGTAGCGCGGCTCGGCCTTCTTGTCCAGCAGCCAGTAGATCGCCGCCGCGGCCAGGGCCAGGACGGCGAAGCCGACGGCGATCAGCATCGGCGGCCGCCAGCCCGCCGCGTAGGCGCTGCGCGCCCAGGTGGGCGACATGTCGGCGGCGTACGATCCCGCGCGGGCGATGGCGAGGTTGATCCCGAACGCGAAGCCGAGCTGCTTTCCCTTGAACCACTGCCCGAGGACGGCGGTGATGGCGACGATCATGGACTCGGCGCCGAGGCCGAAGATCAGGCGGCCCGTGGCCATGATCGCGAAGTTCGGGGTCGCCGCCGTGAGCACCGCCCCCACAAGGCAGATGGCCGTGAACGCCAGGGTGGACGTCCGGGTGCCGAAGCGATCGACGATGATGCCGCCGATGAGCACCATGATGATGTTGGGCAGGCTGTAGATGGCGTTCAGCGTGCCGAGCTGGGTCGACGAGAAGCCGATCGCCTCGAGTGCCGACGCCAGCGGCGCGACGGAGTCGTAGATGTAGTAGTTCCCGAACATCGCGAGGCTGGTGAACACCAGCACCGCCCAGCGGATCAGCGGGGGACGGGCGGCTTCGGGGCGGAAACGGTGTCGGTCATGGTTCTCCTGCGCGCGGGGTCACCGGAGGCGAAGCTGAAGCATCCTGACGGAGAATCCCCGCGCCGTCAACTCCCATCGTCCCGGCCAACGCAACGGGATGCAGCTCGTTCTGACTATCGGCCGGGACGAGAGGTATGATAACGAGTCATGAGCTCACCGCGATCCTTGCTGCCCCTGGCCCCGCTGCTGCTGCTCCTGCTCGGCGCGGGACGGGCCGAGCCCGGCCCGGCGCCGCTGCCGTTCACGCTGCAGTCGCTGGGGCACGGCGTCTATGCGGCCATCGACATGGACGGAAAGGCCGGCGCCAACGCGGGGTTCGTCATCGGCGACGACGCCGTGGCCGTGGTGGATACGTTTCAGCGGCCCGCCGCCGCCGAGGCCCTGCTGCAGGCCATCCGGGCGAAGACCTCCCTGCCCATCCGGTTCGTGATCAACACCCACTACCACATCGATCACGTCTCCGGAAACCGGATCTTCCACGACCAGGGCGCGGTGATCCTCGCCCAGCGCAACGTCCGCGCCTGGATCCACACGGAGAACCTGAAGTTCTTCGGCAAGGATGTCCCCGCGGACAGGAAGGCGATGGTGGAGAATCTCTACGCCCCCGACGTCGTCTACGACGATGGCGTCCGCCTCTACCTGGGGGCGTCGCAGCCGCTCGTGGTGCGTTCCCATCCGGGCCACACCGGAGGCGATTCCATCGTGATCGTGCCCGCCGCCGGCGTCGTGTTCTGCGGCGACCTGTTCTGGCGCAGGACGCTCCCCAACATGATCGACGCCACCGTCGGAGACTGGATCTCCACCCTCGACGGGTTCCGGCAGCTTCCCGACGCCTCCGCCCTGACCTATGTTCCCGGCCACGGCGACGTGGGCACCGCGGCCGACGTGGCGGAGTTCCGCGGCTATCTCTCCGATCTGCGGTCGATGGTGGAGGGCGCCGTGAAGGACGGCGCGGAGGGCGACGCGCTGGTGCAGGCGGTGCTGCCCGCGCTGCAGGCGAAGTACGGCTCGTGGGGGATCTTCGAGTACTTCGCCAAACCCGACATACGGTACATGGCGGCCGAGCTGCGCGGCACCAAGGCCGTGCCGAAGCCCCCCGCCGCCGGGTCTTGACCATGGCCCGGCCGCGGGATAGCGTCTCAGACGAAATGTGCCACACACGCGTCGCGCACCGCAGGCTCGTCTCAGGCTGGGTTGCCGCTGTTCTCCTGCTCCTGGCGGCATCCTTGCCGGGGTCCGGCTGCTCGACACCCGGCGGTGGAAACACCGCATCGGTCTCCGCCCTGTCGTTCATCGAGGACGACTACGCGACGGCGCTCGCCCAGGCCCGGGAGCGGAACGTGCCGCTCTTCATCGAAGCCTGGGCGCCCTGGTGACACACCTGCCGCTTCATGCGGGCGACGGTCCTGAGCGACCCGGCGCTCGCGAAGCAAGCCGGGCGGTTCGTCTGGCTCTCCATGAACACCGAGGATCGACGAAACGCCGCATTCGTGAAGCGCGCAGCGGTGGAAGGGCTGCCGACGTACCTCGTCGAGGATGCGCGTGACGAGAGGTTTGCGTTGCGCTGGCTCGGCAGCGCCACGGTGCCGCAGCTCGAGAGGCTCCTGGATGACGGGGAGCGCGCCGTATCCTCGGCGGCGGGAGACCCCGTGACGGAGGCGCTCGCTCGCGCCGACCGGCTCAACGGCGAGCGCAAGATGGCCGAAGCCGCGGCGGCCTACGGGGAGGCGCTGAAGCTCGCCCCGCCCGACTGGCCGCGCCGGGCTCGCTGCGTCGAGTCCCTGGTGCTGGCGTTGCAGTCGGCGGGCGACCTGGAGACCTGCTCTGCGACCGCGCGTGAGGAGGCGCCCTCCATGCCGCGGGACTCCTCCTTCGCGAACGTGGCCGCGACCGGTCTCGGCTGCGCGGAGCAGGCGCCGCACGACGCGGAGTGGCGCGCCGACGCGCTCGCGGCGCTGGAGCCCCTGGTGGTGGAGGCGCTCGGCCTCGACGGTGTGCTCGCCGACGACCGGTCGAGTCTCTACGGGGTCCTGGTCGACCTGCACGACGAGCGGGATGACACGGCCGGCGCGAAGGAGCTCGCGGAGAAGTGGCTGACCTTCCTCGAGAGCGAGAGCGCCAAGGCCCCGGACGCCGAGGGGCGGGCCGCGTTCGACTCGCACCGGGTCAGCGCCGCTCTGGCGCTGGGCGAGCCGGGTCGAGTCGTCCCCGCGCTCGTCGCCTCCGAGCGCGATCTGCCGGACGACTACAACCCGCCGGCGCGGCTCGCACTGCTGTACGGCGAGATGGGCCGGTACGACGACGCCATCGCCGCCTCGGACCGGGCCCTCTCGAAGGCGGACGGGCCGCGCAAGCTGCGGATTCTACGCCACGCGCGCCGACGTGCTCTCGAAGAAGGGGGACACGGCGGGGGAGCGGGCGACCCTGGAGGAGGCTCTCCGGTACGCGGACGGCCTGCCGGCTCCGCAGCGGCCGGCGCGTCTGGTCGCGCACCTGCGCAGCGAGCTCGACGCTCTGCCCTGAGCCCGCCTCCGGCCTCATGACCCGTCGGTCCCTGGCTCGGGTCCAGGTGGACCCGACGATCCCCGCTGCCGGTGGAACCTCCCCTGAAATGACGCAGGACGTGGGTTCGACTCCCGCCGCCTCCAGCAACTTGGGGCATTCATGGTAGACAACTTCCTCCCGGACGCGGGAATCTCTCCCACGTCCGCCTTGCCGTTTCCCCCGCCGCATCGTGAGACCGCCACCTCGACCTGCGCGGCGCGCAGTGGATCTGCCCTTGAAAATTGCAATTTGATATTGCAATATACCAGGCATGAAGCGTTCCATCGATTGGCCCCATCACGTCAGGCGGGTTGAACGTCTGCTGCGCGAGCGGCCGGTCGTGGCGATCCTGGGTGCTCGTCAGGTTGGAAAGACGACCCTCGCCCAGCTGGTCGCGGAGCGCCGCCGTGGGCGCACGGAGTTCTTCGACCTCGAGGATCCCCGCCATCTGGCCCGGCTCGAGGAGCCGACCTTGACGCTTGCGCCGCTGCGCGGGCTGGTCGTCCTGGACGAGATCCAGAATCGCCCGGGCCTTTTTCCGATCCTGCGCGTCCTCGCGGATCGTCCCGGAACACCAGCGAGGTTCCTCGTCCTTGGCAGCGCCTCGCCCGACATGCTCCGGCAGGGTTCCGAGAGCCTCGCGGGCCGGATCGCCTTCCACGAGCTGGGGGGATTCGCTCTCGATGAGGTCGAGCAGAAGAACCTGGAGCGACTCTGGTTCCGCGGGGGTTTCCCTCGGTCATACCTGGCGCGCAGCCACAGGGAGAGCGAGGAATGGCGCCGAGATTTCGTCAGGACCTTCCTGGAGCGTGACCTCCCGAGGCTGGGGGTGGCGATTCCCCCGGGGACGCTGGCACGATTCTGGAACATGCTCGCCCACTACCACGGGCAGAGATGGAACGCATCCGAGTTCGCGCGGTCGTTCGGCGTCTCGCATACGACGGTGCAGAAGTACCTCGATTTGCTCTCAGGACTGTTCCTCGTAAGGCAGTTGCGTCCTTGGTGGGAAAACGTGGGCAAGAGGGTCGTCAAGGCCCCCAAGGTCTACCTGACGGACAGCGGCCTGCTCCATGCGCTGCTGGATCTGGATACTCCGGCGTCCCTCGAGCGGCACCCACGGGTCGGTGCCAGCTGGGAAGGGTTCATCCTTGAACAGGTGATCGGCAGGCTGCGCGCGCACTCCGGAGAAGTCTTCTTCTGGGCGACGCACGCGGGTGCCGAGCTGGACCTGCTCGTGAGGAGAGGAGCGACAAGAATCGGCTTCGAGATCAAGATGACCGACACTCCCCGGATGACCGGCTCCATGAGGAGCGCCCAGGAAACCCTCAAGCTGAAGAAGCTCTATGTCATCCACGCCGGCGGTGCGAGTTTTGATCTCGCACGGAATGTGCGGGCCGTCGCAGGGGCCGACCTCCTCGAGGGAATCAAGCCACTGCGACCGTGAGCGGTGCCGGGCCTTGGTCGGCGTGTCGGAAGCTGAAGGATTCGAGTTCCGGCGTCGGGACACCGTTCCCGGCGCCTCCAGTATTCCTCCACGACTCAGGCGGACTCACGGGGACAACAAGTACGAGCCAAACCGCCTGCCCCTGTTCGGTTTGGGCCGTAAAGTCGCGTGTCGCCGCAAGTTATCGAAAAGGGCCGGATCGGGTTCGACTCCCGCCGCCTCCACCAGCTCCGGTCCAACGGAAGGTCTGGACGACCTGGATCCTGTAAGCTAGTCAGGTGAGACAGATCGCGAATCTCTTGAATGAAATGCTGGACGCCGGTGTCATCACGGGTTATGCGCTCTTCGGCGCTGTGGCACAGATCAGATACACGGATCCTGTGGCAACTCTCGACGCCGATGTCCTTGTGGGACTCCCTTCGCCTGAGAGAGTCGATGTTCTTTCCCCGATCTACGCGTTCTGCGCAGAAAAGGGGTTCGTTCCCGAGGGCGAGGCCGTCCTGGTGGGCGACTGGCCACTGCAGTTCATCCCGGTCTTCAGTCCACTGACGAGGGAGGCGATGGAGAAGGCCGAGGTTGCTGACTTCGAGGGTGTTCCCCTCCGCGTCGTGGCCGCCGAATATCTGGCCGTCATCGCCCTCGGTGTCGGCAGGGCAAAAGACATGGCAAGGATTCTGGCTCTATTGGAGTCCGGGAGCGTGACCCGGGATGGTATACAGGCACTTGCCTCGAGGCACGGGTTAGCCGATGCTTGGAAGAGATTCGAGGAGAGATTCCTGAATGGCTGATGTGAGGAAAATCCTGGAGCGACAGACAGAATGGCAAAGGTCGCTGCGCGATCTGCCGTGGCCCGAGAAAGTACGTATGGTGGCTAGACTGAGATCATCTGTGATCGCGCTACGCCGCAGCAAGGTTGTCGACTCTCCTGACTCGAGCGACGGTATCGCTGCGCCTGCCCGCTGATGTAGGCCCCGCTGCTGCCTCCGGATGGCCCTGTCACCGAGGCCGTGCCTTGTGGGGTGCACCACCCGGGGCTGCCCTTCGAGTGGTCCGCAAAGACAGTTGTTCGAGGCTCGAACTTCACGCTGTCCACGGCCTCGGGTGATATCGATCTGCCGGCGCTGCGAGCCTGAGCAAGGGGTCCTCCACCAGGTCCTCCGCGTCGAGCCGGTGACCTCGGCACGACCGAGGTCGTCCGGTGCCCCGCTTCGTGCAGCGCGAGCTGCGCGGCTCCTCGAGTGCGGCATCCTCGCCCACGGCTTCGCCCGCGTCCACGACGCCTGCGGCAAGGATCGCCTCGTCGCGTTCTCGTGCAAGGGCCGGGGGTTCTGCCCTTCATGCGGCGGTCGCCGCATGGCGGACACCGCCGCCTGGCTCGTCGACCGGGTGGTACCTTCCGTCCCCGTCCGGCAGTGGGTGCTCGCGCTGTCCTTCCCGCTGCGGTTCAGGATGGCCTACGACGCGGGCCTCACCTCGGAGGTCTTGCGCATCTTCCTGCGTTCCGTCTTCTCCTCCCTGCGAGGCGCGCCCGCGGGCAGCGATTGATCTTCCGGCCTCAAAGCGGCGCCGTGACCTTTGTGCAGCGCTTCGGCGACGCCCTCAACCTCAACGTGCACTTCCACGCGCTCGTTCTGGACGGCGTCTACGAGGACGGGGGCCGCGGCGCCTTCCGAGCAGCGCCGCCACCTGAACGGTCCGAGCTGGAGCGGGTCCTGCGACGCATCGCCCGAAGGCTCGAGAAGCTCCTCGATGAGCGCGGCCTGGAGGCGAGCCTCCTGGCCGACGACCAGCCCCTGCTCGCCGGCTTGGCGGACGTCTCCATCCGTGGCCGGATCGCCACCGGCCGACGTGTCGGCCGGGGCGTGCAGCGTCTCGGCGACCGGATCGATCCCGAGGACATGGAAGACGGCGCGGCCCAGGCCACCTGCGTCGGCGGCGGCTTAAGCCTGCACGCCGGCGTGGTCGTGCCTCCCGGAGACCGCGAGAGGCTCGAGCACGTCTGCCGCTACGTGGCCCGCCCGCCGGCGCCGGGCGAGGTCCCATCGAATCCGCCGCGCGCCGGAAACACCGCGTTCTCGACGACGGCTCCGGGCAGCCCCCCCCGACGAGTCGCCGGCCGGGTCAACTCATGCACGCCGCACCGGCCCTCCCGGCAACCCACGACGCCTTCCCTGGGCGGAGCTGATGCGCCGCGTCTTCGCTGTGGATGTTCTGCGATGCCCTCCCCCCTGCGGTGGGTGCCTTCGCATCCTGGCGGCGATCGCACGACCGCGACGTCGTGCGGGCCATCCTGGACTGCCTCGACCTGCCGTCCCGGGCGCCACCGGTCCTGCCGGCCCCCGCGGACGACCTGTCCGCCTGATCCCGTCGATCCACCCCGCTGCCCCCGCGCCCGGCACCGCCCGAAGGCACCGCGCGGCCCGCGGCTACGGACCCGTGCGCCCCGCTGCCGCACCCCGCCGGGTCTCCGCCTTTGAATTCCCCGCCGTACGGGGCCGTAAGGTGTCCCGATCCGGCCGAAGGTTGTCAGAATCGACCATATCGGGGCACGCCCAGGTACTCGGGGGGCCAACCCGGAACGCACGTTGTTCTTCCTATCTGCTTTTCTTCTCCGGGCGAGTGGGCCTGGACGTGCACGGCGCGCTGATTCTCTACGCCGTGCAGTCCGCGTGGCTCTTCTGGCTGGGCGTCACGATGTGCCTGCGCGCCGCGCCCGGGCCGGATTAGGCTTCGAGCTTCGCGTCCATCGTGATGGTGGCTTTCGCCCATGCGAGTCTGCGCCGATTTCATGTTTCCGCTCTGGCCGGTGTCCGGATGTTGATGGAGGCAAGAAATGCGTATGCGAGCAGTGCCGCCATGAGTAATAGAGCGGCCAGAGTCTGGTTGAAGTACCACGCGGAGAGATCGGTCGTCATAGGCATGGCTTCGGGAAGAGACACGAAAAGTCCTGCTGCAAAGCCACCAACGAGACCGAAGCGGATGAAGGCGAAAGCCGTGAGCAAGGAAAGGGCGATGGAAAAGGGAATACCGATCTCCAGGTGCTCGATATGCGGAATATCGACTATGAGGCCGATCAGCACGAAAGGGACGGCGGCGAGCCAGCGCCGCCGCAGCAAGAACCGGCTCAGAACCAGGACGAAGAGTATCAGCATGGAATCCATCATCGTCGTCCCCGCCAGATCCAGCATCGCCGCGGCGAAGGAACGGATGCCGTTCAGGGCGGCCGGGTTCATGGATTGGAGTGCCGCGGGCGCTTGGTCGAGCCGCGCCAGCATCCAATCCTCGAGCCTCCCGGCCCGCAGCACACTTGCAGACATTCCCAGGAGAGCGCCAAGAAGGAATTCCTTCCCTGCCAGGGGATTCCGGAATCGTCCGGTCAAGAGCCGCGTCCAGGAGATCAAGAGCTCCGGCCAGACTCGTCGCGCGAACGGTTCCGCGGCGATGTACATGAGCCAGAGGGTCATTCCGACCATCAGGAATAGCCCGAAGGTCATGAAGAAGTTTCTCAGTTCGGGTCCAAGCTCGAGGACGGTATCGAATCCCAGGAACCATGGAATCATGGAAGCAAGCACGAAGAAGGCCGATACGCGAAAAGCGCCCTTGCGATCTCCGCGTCCCGTCTTCAGGTTCCGGCGGGCGATGAAGGCCGCGCTGACGCCCACTCCGAGGAACAATGCGAAGAAGATCAACTGGTTGACATCGCCGCCGGCGTTGGAAGCCACGATACGATCGGACTTTGTCCAGGGATAGACGATGTCGAAGTACACAGGCCGGTTCCGGTAGGCGCAGGCCTCCACGCGGATCTGCGGCTCTTCCTGTCCCGGATACCTGCCCGTCCAGGCGGCCTGGGCGTCACAAAACGCTTTGGGTATCCATTGAGGATCCGTGGAAGCGAATTGCATGGGATCGAGGCCGGCCGCCGCGAAAAGAACGTCCCAATCGGGTTCGTATGCTCGAGTTGGAGTTTCGTCGCGCTGGGGAGGCACGGCTTCGAGATACTCGAGCCGGCCCATGGCATCAAGCCGCAGTCTGACCATTCCCGACAGGCGCATCGGAGGATCCGACCAGCCGGTACGCATGATGCCTACCGCCTGCATGGGGCGAGGGCTGCGGCGATACCAGAACCCCAGAGTCGTCGGGCGACGGCGATCCAGATTCTCCCACCTCGTGAGCGACTTGTCGCTCCGGGCAACGTGATCGATGTAGGACCGGTGCTCGAGGAACGAGTAGCCCTCATCCATCGGCGATTCGTCGTAACCGATGGCTTCGACGATCTCACGAGCCTTGGCGATCATCACATCCGGGGGGTACTCGAGCCCTCCGTGCCCCAGGGCGATCTGCTTTTCGGACGAAAACGCGATCAGGATCAGCCCTACCAGCGCCATGGCCAAGGCCGCTCCGGCCGCGGCCGGCTTCAGAGCACCTTCACCGCCGGCGGCGGCGACCATTTCCGGTGGAGGAGTCTCGCCTGCGGCGAGCGCAGCCGCCAGCGGATCGCCGCCTGGGAGCGCGGCGGCCACAGCGAGAACCGAACCGGGGCGGGCCGCGGGATCTCGATCGAGGCAGCGAAGGATCACGTTTTCCACCGCAGGGTCGAAACCTGCGGCGTGACTCGTGGGACTGATGGGCGTTGATTCCCGTTGCAGTCTCACCATTTCGGCCGGCGTGGATGCGTTGAACGCACGCTTGCCCGTGAACAACTCGTAGAGGACGAGTCCCAGGGAGTAGATGTCGCTGCGAACGGTCGCCTGCTTGCCGTCGAGCTGTTCGGGAGCCATGTAGCCCGGCGTCCCGCGGACGACCTCATCGCCCTTCTCGGTTCCAGCCAGGCTCGCCAACCCGAAGTCGCTGATCTTCGCCCGCCCGCGCCCATCGATCATGACGTTGGCCGGCTTCAGGTCACGATGGAGGATCCCCTCCGTGTGAGCGGCAGCCAATCCGGCACAGATCTGCCTGGCAATCGCAACCGCCCTGTCTCCGGGAACGTGGCCGATTCTACGCAGCAGCGACGCCAGGTCCTCTCCGTCCACGTACTCCATCGACAGGAAGTGCTGGCCGTCCACGTCTCCCGCGTCGTACACACGGCAGACGTTGGGGTGAGAGACCTGGCGGGCCAGTTTGACTTCTTCGAGCAGCTTCCCGAGTCTCAGCGGATCCTGCTCCAGGCCGGATGGCAGGAATTTGAGAGCAACCGGCTGCCCCAGCTTGAGATCGTCGGCGCGATACACCTCGCCCATCCCGCCACGGCCGAGTTGGCTGACGATGCGGTAGCGGCCGGCGAGAACAACGCCGGGGAGAAAGCGCGGCCCATGCTCTGGACGGAGACTGTCTACGGGTGGGCGGTTTTGCGGGAAACGGGTCCGGGTGGGCGCCTGGGAGGCATCCGGCAACCGGTCGCCGCAGAACCCGCAGAATCGGGCGCCCTGAGGATTGTCGGTGGAGCAGCCTGAGCAACGCATGGCGCATCATGATGCCACAATCGGTACGGGCCGGGACACTGTTCCCGCCGCCTCCATCGCGATCACCATCCTCGACCGGTTTCGCCCCTGCCCCTTCCGCGCTCCGATGACGCAGGTACGGGTAAAGGGGGATTTCTGCATGCGCATCCTGTCGTCCGTCGTCCCCATCGCCGTCATCCTGGCCGCCGCCGCGTCCGCCGGCCCGGGGGCGGCCGCCGCGACCTTCGAGGTCAACACGACCCTCGACACGCTGGACATCTCGCCGGGTGACGGCGTGTGTGCCGACGGCCAGGGGAACTGCAGCCTGAGGGCGGCGATCATGGAGGCCAACGTTTGGGCGGGGGCCGATCTGATCGTCCTGAAGCAGATGGCCGGTGATCCCCATTTCGTGCTGACCATCGCGGGGCGCGGCGAGGACCGCGCCGCGACGGGCGATCTGGACATCTACGACAACCTCCAGATCCGGCCGGAGGGACTTGCCCCCAACCCGCGGATCATCGATGCCGGATACCTGGACCGGGTCTTTCACATTCTCGGCGGTGCGCACGTCACGCTCCGCGGGCTCTGGATCGTCAAAGGCAATGTCATGCCGACCATGGAGGAGGGGGGCGGGATCTTCAACGAATCCGGCCAGCTCGTCCTGGAGCGCACCCTCGTCAGCTTCTGTTATGCCGGAAACTGGGGTGGCGGAATCGCCAGCGAACCGGGATCGTACCTCGAGCTGTACCAGAGCAACGTCTCGCAGAATCACGCGGTCGGCAGCGGGGGGGGCGTCTCCAACAGAGGCGGCTACGCGACCATCACCGAGAGCGTGGTCACTTACAATGGCACCACCCTGGCCGGTGGCGGGATCGCCAACATCGGCTCGGGGGCGGTGATGATCGTCAGCGCGAGCGGGATTCGGGGAAACAAGGTCACCGACAGCGACGACGTGGACCAGGGTGGCGGCGGCATTCACAATCTCCAGGGACAACTGGTGGTCGTCAACTCCTCCCTCTTCTCCAACACGTCGAACGGCGTCGGGGCGGGGGTGATGAACGCGTACGGCATCGCGTCCCTGTCGAACGTCACGATCACCGACAACACTGCGGCCACGGCCGGTGGTGGCCTGTACACCTGGTCTTCCACGACCACCATGGAACGCTCCATCCTCACCACCAACAACCCGACGCAGTGCGCGCACGGCGCGGGATCGTCGAACGTCTCCCTGGGTCACAACATCGCCAACGATACCTCGTGCGATCTGGTGGGAGGGGGCGACATGCCGAACACCTATGCGAACCTCGGGGGGCTGCAGGGCAACGGCACCACCACCCTCTACCGCGTGCCGGGGTCGAACAGCCCGGCGATCGACGGGGGAGGTGTGAGCGGCTGCCCCGCCAAGGATCAGCGTCAGGTGTCACGGCCGTCCGGGGCGGCGTGCGACATCGGGGCCGTGGAATACGCACCCATGGTCGCGCTCGGCGAGCTTCACCCGCAGTCGCAGGGGTTCGCCACGGTCACCGGTCTGTCGAGCGAAGCGACCGCTGTCGAGTGGCGCAACGGCGGGCCGGCCTCGGTGTCGTTGCGGCTCGACGCGCCGGGATCGACCCCCGAGGAGCGGGCGTACGACTTCCTCAGGGACAACGTCAATCTCTACCTCGTGAACGATCCCAACACCGATCTCGTGCACAGCCGGACCGACGACGACCCGGGAGGGGGTTCCCTGGTCCGCTTCGGGCAGCGCTACCATGACCTGCCGGTGTTCGGGGCGGAGATCGTCGTGCACCTCGACATCGACCCCGCCGGCGGTCAGACCCAGATCGTGCACACCAGCGGCATGTTGATGCCGACGATTCGCACCGACACGGCCTACGTGGAGCCGATCGATCCGATCCTGACCCCGTCCCTCCTTCCGGAGGAGGCTCAAGCCGTCGCGGCCGGAGCCCTCGGCCGGCCGCCGACCGCGGTGCAGGGCCAGACCCTGCTGGTTATCTTCGACCCGCGTATCTTCGAGCAGTCGGGCGATCCACGGCTCGCCTATCGCGTGACGGTGGGGGGCGGCGACCCGGTGCAGATCCTGGTCGACGCCATCGACGGCACGATCCTCTTCCGGAATCCGTTGTCGTGGGATCACAACCCGGTCGACTACGACATGCAGCTCGTCGATGCCGGCATGGCTCCGTGGTGCCCGCCCTCCACGCCGGTGATCGCCGACGAAGGGGGGGTGAATTACGGCTGGGTCAACAATCCCGACACGCTGACCCTGTGGAACGCTTCGTCGACGACCTACCAGTGGTACCACAGCGCCCTGGGGCGGCATTCCTACGATGACGACGACGGCGACATCGAGGTGTTCATGAACGTGGCCTTCAACCCGCCCAATGCCAAGGCGAACGTCGGCTGCGGCATCGAGTTCAGTCCCGGCTACGCGAGTCTCGACGTGTTCGCGCACGAGTTCACGCACCTGGTCACCGAGGAGGAGTCGGGTCTGATCTACCAGGGATGGCCGGGCGCGCTCAACGAGGCGTACTCGGACATCATGGGGGTGTCGGTCGACTCGCTCGACTGGACCATCGGCGAGGACCGCACCAACGGCGCCGGGGCCATCCGCGACGTGTCGAACCCACCGGCTCTCAACTGCTCGCTGAGCGACCAGAATCCGTCCACCTTCCCCTGTCCCGATCACTACTCCCTGCGCAAGTCCACCACCGACGACAACGGGGGCGTGCACACCAACAGCAACATCATCAACAAGGCGTTCTACCTGATGGCGACCGGCGGCACCTTCCACGCGATCCCGGTGATCGGGTTCGGGCGCGCGAAGATGCAGCAGATCGCCTACCAGACCTTCAACGCGCTGTCACCCAACGACGACGCCTTCGCGCTGCGCGGCGACGCGCTCAGCTGGGCGGACATCTACGCCTATCACGGCTGGTACGGCTTCACCGCCCAGGACGTGTGCACGATCCGCAACGCCTTCGCGGCCGTCGGCATCGGCGCCCAGGACGGCGACTGCGACGGGCAGGAGGACAACCTGGTCGATCCCGACCTCGACGGCGTCCTGAGCCCGGCCAACCTGTCGCCGGGGAGCGTGCCGCCCAACCCGTGCCAGTACGGGCAGACACAGGGGTGCGACGACAACTGCCCATGGATCCCCAATGCGAATCAGGCAAACCTGGACAACGACTATCACGGCGACGTGTGCGACGCCGACGTGGACAACGACGGCAACCTCGACCTGACCGGGCCCTGCGCGCCGGCGCCGAGCACCGACTTCGACATGGACGGCATCCTGGACTGCTTCGACGACGATATCGACGGCGACGGCGTGCCGGAGGACGGCGACGGACTCGAATCTGAAGGGGGACGCGCCCTGCGCGCCGGGGCAGTCGGTCGGGTGCGACGACAACTGCCAGTACCTGGCGAACGCAAACCAGGCGGACGGCGACCTGAACGGCAAGGGGGACGCCTGCGACCCGGACGTGGACGGCGACGGCTGGTATCTGGATGACGACGACTGCCCCTTCGTCGCCGACCCGGCCCAGACCGACACCGACGGGGATGGCCTCGGCGACGCCTGCGACAAGTGTCCGAACACCCCCGACAACCTCCAGGCGTACACGCCCGCCAACCCTCTGCTCGGCATCGATCCGATGCCGCTTCAGCCGGACAGCGACCAGGACGGCATCCCGGACGCGTGCGATTCGACCCAGTTCGACGACATGTCGGTCCGCATCGACGGCGGCCTGTACAGCGCCGTCCGGTCGCTCCCGCCGGACGGCGCCGCGCACACCCTGACGATCGCGGGGCCGGCGGGCGCGGCCCGCGTCCTGACGCTTCCCTTCCCGGCCTGCGATGGCGGCGTCGGCCTGCCGCACCCCGGGCCGGACGAGATGGTCCGCGTGCGTCTCACCGGCCTCCCGGACAGCGTCGGCGGGCGGCTGGCGGACGACAGCGGCCGGACGGTCGCGCGCATCCGTCCCGATGTCCGCCGATGCGACCGTTCGCGGCTTGCGGTTCCGGCCGCGGTGCGACGTGCCCTACATGCTGGAGCTGGCCACCGACGACTCGTTCGGAGGCGACGCCACGTTCACCGCGCTCGCCGACCTGACGGCACGAGACCCCGTCAACCCGTTCACGTCGACCGCGCCGATGCCGGGCACCGTGCCTGGAGACCCGCTCCCGGATCGGGACCGTGACGGACTGTGGGACGACATCGACCGCTGTCCCGATCAGTTCAGCCCCGCCAACGCCGATGCCGATGCCGACGGCGTCGGAGACGAATGCGACGTCTGCCCGACGGTCTTCAATCCGAACCAGGGTCCGGCCCCGTTCGACATGGTCACGATGACCGACGCCACGCACATTCGAATGGGCGAACCCGGTCGACTTCGACTACGTGGTCGGGCGAGATCGATCAGCTCGCGACCTATGGGACGACTGTGGCCGGCTCCGGTACCGGTTCCTCTTTCCCCGTCGGTCGCGGACCCGGGCCCTCACTCTACTACCTCTTCCGCCGCTCTCAATGCGGCACCTGGGGCAGCGCCGATCGCGACGCGGCCATTCCCTGAGGGCCGGTCTGCTTTTCCTCTGTTCCCGGTTCGGGGGGCAGGGCGGGAGCCGGAGCGCGCATGGGGAGTCAACGCGGGGGGTTCGCTCGAGGGTCCCTGTGGTCCGGGATTCTCCCTCAACTCCCCGGCGCCGTGACCCGCTCCTTTGAGGTGACGTCGAGCCTGCGCAGAAGCTCCCGTGCCTTGTCCCTGGCGGATCCCGCGCCCTCGCCGTTGCTGAGCACCACGACGGTCGCGTCCCGGTCCAGGTAGATGTCGAGCTCCCCGTAGGCGCCGGGGAAGGAGCCGCCGTGGCCGACCACCCGGTCCGAGCCGGTCCCGCTCAGGATGAACCCGAGGCCGTATCGAAGCTGCGAGCCCTCCGGGGACTGCTGCGTGAGCATCTCCGCCAGGGTCCCGGCGTGGACCAGCTTTCCGGCGCGCAGCGCCCGCGCAAAGCGGAAGAGGTCGCCCACGTTCGAGAAACAGCCGCCCGCCGGGCTGCCCTTGCGCGGGACGATGGAGGCGTTGGACTCCCATCGGGAGGGGTCCTTCTCGGGGTCGCGGTAGTAGCCGATCGCGCGCACGTCGCTCGGGGCGTCGCGGTCGAGGCAGGCGGTGGAATCCATCCCGGCGGGTCCCCAGACGACCTTCCTCACGTAGTCCTCGTAGCGCTGCCCGGTGACCTTCTCGATGACGGCCCCCAGGAGGATGAAGCCGCTGTTGCTGTAGCTGAACCGCGAACCCGGCTCAAAGGCAAGGGGGCGTCCGGCCACCAGCTTCCTGTAATCGGACACTTCCAGGAATCGTGAGCGATCCTCGTTTCGGACCAGCTCCTCCAGGAAGTCTCCGGTGCCCCCGGTATGCGACAGCAGATGCCGGAGCGTCAGCTTGTCGTCCGCGCCGGTGGGCATCCAGTCCTTGCCGAGGTAGCGGCTCACGGGATTCGTCGAACCGCAGACGGCCATCGTCCACGAGACGCCCGATGGCCACGGCCGTGAACATCTTGCCCATGGAGCTCAGACCGAACAGAGTCTGCACCGTATTGGGTCTGCCCGATTCCCGATCGGCCGGACCGTACGCCTCCGAGAATAGGACATCGTCACCCACCGCGACGAGAACGCTCCCCGAGAAAGCCTCCCTGGAGGCCAGCGTCTTCAGGTAGGCGCCCAGCTCCGTCGAGAGCCGGTCGGGGGTGAGCGGGGCCGAGGCGACGGCGCCTTCCGGGGGCCGCGCCGAGTTCACGATCAGCGACGTGATCAGGTGAGGCGGCTCGGGCTCCACGCCGATCATCACTCCGAGCCACCGGTCGCTGCGCTCGGAGTGCACGATGGCGATCACGGATCCCGGGACGGGGTTGTTCTCGAGCTCGCGGCAGGCCACGAAGCGCAGCGTGCCGTGACTGCTGCGCACACCGCCGAGCCATTCGACCAGATCCGCCGCCTGCATGCCTTTGAGGAAGGAGGGCGCGATGCTCCGTGCCACGAATCCCGCCAGGTCCGGCTCCCCTTCGGAGTTCATGAGATCCAGGAACTCGACCATCCGCTTTCCCGCGGGGGTGTCGGGCAGCGCGGAGACATCCCGGAACGCGCCTGCCGGGCTCTGCGCCCAGCAGGGGGCCGACAGCGAGAGGATCACCAGAAGCCCGGCCAGATGGTTCATCGTGTGGCTCGCCCTCATGCTCATGGCTCCATACAACGCGCGGCTGCCTCGGGTAGTCTCAGATTCGAGTCTTCTCGCAGAGGGCAGGGCCGGGGTCGCGCATCACGGCGCGGTGTCGAGCCCCAGCTCCGTTCGGCACCGGCACGTAGTCCGGGTCCTCCGGTCCCATCGGCACTCGCCGCGCCAGCAGATCCTGGAACCACGATAGCTTGCGCACGTCGTCGACCCGGCCATCGGCGTCGCGCAATCGCCCAGCACACGGCACGTTCCTCGATTCCCTGGGTGAAGAGCGCCCGCGCCCGGTCGTACTCACCGAGCGCCGTCCAGCTCAGGGCCGTCTCGTACGGGCACTGGTAGCGATCCGACGGGGTCGACTCCATCCGGGCGAGGGTCGCGCGCGCCTCGGCCTCACTGCCGGACCAGCGCCTGTGCCCTGGCGAGTGCCGACCAAGGCTCCAGATCGCCTCGTCCAGGTCCACCGCCTGTTGCGCCTCGGCCAGCGACTCTTCCCGCCGCCCCAGGATGTCGAGCGCCAGACGCTTCTCTGGAAATGACCCCAGGCATCCGACGGGAAATCGCTTCGTGAGATCGTCGGTGAGTGCCAGAGCCCCCTCGGCATCCCGTGCCGCGATGTAGAACCAGAAACCCAGCTTGTCCGTCTCCGGCGAGACGGGATCCAGCTTGCGTGCTCTCTCGGCCAGCTCGAAGGCGCGGTTCACGTCGCCACGGTGGAGGCGCTCGAACGCCTCGCCCAGGATCGCCCCAGGCAGCTCCGGGTCGATCTCCCGCGCCCGCCGCGCCGCGTCGTTCGCAGCGCGGAAGTTCCACTCGAAATCGTGCTGGATGCTGGAGAGCGCAAGATACGCCTCCGCGAGGCGAGGCTCGAGGGCCAGAGCCCTCAGCGCGGCCTTCTTTGCCTCGGGCATCGCCTTCCTGGGCGCGACGTACGTGTTGGCGAGCCCCAGATAGGCCCTGGAGATCCCGAGCCAGGCCCGGGCATAGCCCGGATCGATTTTCAGGGCAGACTGGAACTGCACGAGGCTGCGGCGCAGCGACTCCTCGGTCCCGATCGTGAGGTTCTCCTCGCCGCGCAGGAGCAGCAGGTGGGCCTCGGGAACGACGGCGCGCGTCGAGACGGCGTGTCGCGCGGCCTCGGGCCGGAGCGTGCCGCCGATCTCGCCTGCGATGGCGACAGCCACGTCACGCTGCAGCGCGAGGACGTTCCTGTGCTCCCGCTCGTAGGTGCCGGCCCACAGGTGCCGGTCATCGGCCGCCTCGATGAGCTGGGCGATGATCCGGACTCTCCCCTCGGCCCGAAGGACGGAACCCTCGACGACGGCATCCACGCCCAGCTCTTCGGGCGATCTCCGGCAACGGAGGCCTCCGGTCCCGGTACTGCATCACCGAGGTCCGGGAGATTACTCTGCAGGTCGGAGATCTGGGCAAGCTCGGCGATGAGGGCCTCGGTCATCCCGTCGGCGAAGTACTGCTCGTCATGGCCCGGAGAGTGATCGTCGAGGGGAAGCACCGCGAGCGAGCGGATGCGAGCCGGGGCTGCGCCGGCCACGATCCCATCCGGCTCATCCGGGCGAGCCTCGAGCCGGCCGCCACGGCGGCCGAGCCACCACGCGGCGGCAAGGGCGATCACGGCGAGGACGATCACGACGCCGGCCGCCCGCGGCAGCATGCGGCTCTTCGGCGCCGCCTGCATGACGACCGTGCTGGCCGATGCCGATGGCATGGATTCACGCAGGCGACGCAGATCGATCGCCAGGTCTTCCGCCGACTGGTAGCGTCGGTTCGGGTCCTTCTGGAGACACTTGTCCAGCAGCTCCGAGAGACGCTCCCCCACGGCCGGGTTCAGGCTCGAGGGTGGATCGGGGACTCGTTGAGGATGGCGCTCATGACGTCCATCTTCGTCTCGCCACGGAAGGGGAGCCGCCCGGCGACGAGCTCGTACAGCACGATGCCGAGTGAGAAGAGATCGGACCGTCCGTCCGTGGGCTTGCCGCGCGCCTGCTCGGGAGACATGTAGGGCACCGTGCCGACCGTCTGGCCCTCGTCGGTGAGCGCCGCCACCGTCTCGCGCTCCGCAAGATCCGCCTGCTCCTTCTCCTTGACGCCCCGCAGCCGGGCCAGTCCGAAGTCCAGGATCTTCGCGTGGCCGGACTCGCCGACGATGACGTTGTCGGGCTTGATGTCCCGGTGGACGATTCCCTCCCTGTGGGCCCGGCCCAGGCCTTCGGCGATCTGCGCCGCGATACCCAGGGCCCTGGGGATGGGGAGGCGCCGCTCACTGGCCACCTGGCGGAGCGTGCGCCCTTCCACCAGCTCCATCGCGAGATAGACGACGCCGTCGGCCTCACCCACGTCGTGGATCGCGGCGATGTTCGGATGGCTGACGGCCGCGGCGGCCTTGGCCTCGCGGATGAACCGCTCGCGACGGGACGGATCGCCGACGAGATCGGGGGGCAGCGTCTTCAGCGCGACATCCCGGTCGAGACGCGTGTCCCGTGCGCGCCATACGACGCCCATGCCGCCCTCGCCGAGCTTTGACACGAGGCGATAGTGGGCGATCATCCGGTCCGGCTGCAGGCTCACGGTGCGGGTGGCCTCCATGTCGGGCGGGGCCCCTCCGAAAGGGTCACTCGCGGAGCAGTGAAGCGTGCCCTTCGGGTTGAGTTCCCTGCGCGAGGACGAAGAATATCACGCCCGTCTGGTGGTGCTTCGGCGAAATCTCGGCTATCGGATTGCGGGGATGGCTGGCATGAGGTCCGTTCCGGCCGGATGCGGGAGCCGTCGGCCCGACGGGGTAGGCTGCAGCGCGAAGAACACGGCCGCGATGGCGGCGATGACCTGGGCCGCGGCGCGTCTCCTCGGATCGGAATGCCGGCTTCCGGCCATGCTGACTCCCTCCTGCGGATGCCCCGGTCACACGCGCGTCGCCGGCCGGGAATCAGCCGCCGCTCCGCGGCCCGCCCGCGGGCAGACAGTGGAATGCAACGCGGGCCAGCACCCGATGGTCCCCATCCTGCGCCTCGACCGCCCAGTCGCCGGCGCCCCACAGGGTCTTCCGGCTGTAGGTGCGCCAGTCGGGGCCGCCCAGCCGCAGCGCGATTCTCTGGATCACGCGGCCCTCGTGGATCCAGACGTGATGGATGGTCTGTCCCGGCGCGCCGCCGCGCACGCGCGTGAGGAACGACGCAACCATGCCCTCCTCGAACTCGCGCCGCACGTCGATCACGTGGTAATCGGCCACGCCGTCGCCGAGCTCGAAGTCGTCGACTGCGACCGGACGCGGGCGGGCGGGTGGCGGCGGGGTCGCGGCTCGCGTCGTGGTCACCGGCGCCGGCTTGGCGGGGACCGGGGCGATCGGTTTCGCGGGGGGAGCCGGCGATGGGGTCGCGGGCTCCGTCGACGCCGGCGGCTCGGCGGCGGGGGGATTGACGGATGGCGAGGTGAGCGTCTTCGCGATGACGGCGAAGGCGCCGAGGATCGCCAGGGCCGCGGCCGCGCCGGCGAACCGTCTCGTCCACGACGAGAACCGGTTCGTCATCTGGGAAGCCACGATCGGCGGCGGCGCGGACAACATGACGGGCGCGGGCGGCATCACCGGCTCGATCGCCTCCACGGGCGAGACCACCGCGTCCGGCACCGGCTCCTCGTCGTCCGGCTCAGGCGGCTCGGCCGACGCCGCCTCCTCCACCGGCGCCGGCTTCCGGGGCCGCGGCACGAAACGCACCCGCCGCGGGCGCTCCGGCCTGACCCGCATGCCCGCGCCGTCGGGGCGCTCGAGCTCCACCCGCTCCTGATCGTACGCCGAGATCACCGGCCCGGGATCGAACCCGAACAGCTCGGCATAGAGACGGATGTAGAACTTGCCGAAACCTCGCCGCCCGGGGAGTCCGTCGAAGTCGCCGCGTTCGAGCGCTTCGAGGTACTGGATCCCGATCCGCGTGCGCCGGGCGACGTCCTCAAGAGGCGTGTCCCGGCTCTCACGCTCGCGTTTGAGCCTCTCGCCGAAGCCAGCCACGCCGACAGGATATCAGGCTTTCGCCCGCGTGGGGCTCTCCTGCGGCGTTTCAGGGGATCTTCGATGACGGTTCCGGCCACCGGAATACGCATGGTACGGATGAGGGGTCGATCCCCCCGGGAATGGGAGTGAGCCATGCACCTGATCCGCAGCTCGATGACGATCGCACGATACGCGCTTCTCGCCGCCGCCCTGGGCGTTCTGGCCGCGGGTCCGGCCGCCGCCGAGCCGGCGTGCAACATGCTGCCTCGCGGGATCGCCGGCTGGTGGCCCGGAGAGGGCACGGCCGCCGACATCACGCTGGCCGCCGACCACGGCACCCCGTTCGGGGGCGTGGCGTTCGCCCCGGGCGTGATCGGACAGGCCTTCCAGCTCGACGGCGTCAACGACCGGATCGACGTCCCCGATGCGGCCGTGCTGCGTCCGACGCGCTTCACCCTGGCCGCCTGGGTCCGTCTCGACGCGCCGAACGAATGGGCCTGCATCATCTGCAAGCAGGTCGGCAGCGGCGACGCGAACTCCTACACGCTGTGGGTGAACAACGGCGTCCTGCAGGGCGGGATGTTCCGCTACGCGGAGGCCGTGGGCCCGGCGCTGCCGGTGGGCGAGGTGCAGCACGTCGCCGTCACCTACGACGGCTCGATCATCCGTCTCTATCGCAACGGGGATCTCGATCTCGATGGCGCCCGGACCGGCCGCCGCGGTCCCCTACGATACGAATCAGGTGATCATCGGAGCCGACGACAACGGCGTCAACGCCTTTGCCGGCTTCTTCAAGGGGATGATCGACGAGCCGATGATCTTCGGCAGGGCGCTGACGAGCTGTGAGATCGGGGCGCTCCACGACGGGCGATCCGGCGGCTTCTGCACCGGAGACATGGACGGCGACACGCTGCCCGACTTCCAGGACAACTGCCCCGGGATCTCCAACCCCGGGCAGGCCGATCTGGACGCCGACGGGACCGGCGATGCGTGTGACTGCGCGCCCTCGGACTCGGGGCTGTACTCGATCGACGAGACCGACGCGCTGACATTCACCGATGACGAGGACATGGAGTGGTGTCTCGACCGGCCGGTTACGGGGCCGGCCACGACGTACGACGTCATCCGCGGCGATCTCGACGAGCTGCCCGTGGGCAGCGGCTCCCCCACGTGCCGGTCGCTGTGCCGTCCGCCGCTTCCGGGTCTTGTCGGCTGGTGGACCGGCGATGGCACCGGAGCGGACCTCGCCGGCGGCCACACCGGAACGCTGGAGAACGGCGTCGCCTTCGACGCCGGGCTGACGCTGGGGGCGTTCAGCTTCGACGGCGTCAACGATCGCGTCCGGACCGGTAACGTCTCCCTCGGGAGCACCTTCAGCGTCTCGGCGTGGGTGAGATCGAACGTCGTCAACCAGGGGGCCTACCAGCGGATCGTCGAGACGTCCTACGCGACGCACTTCATGCTCGGGACCGACAACCTCGGCACGCGGTACAAGCTCATCGTCGATACGGCCCCGTCTCCCTATGGCGCGGCCAATGGCGGGACCATCGTTCCCGGCGAGTGGCAGCACGTCACGGGGACGTTCGACGGGGTGACCGGAACGCTCTACGTGGATGGCCGCGCCGTGGCGAGCGACACCTTCGCGGCCCCGGGGACGGTCAGCCTCCCCGTCAACATCGGCGCCTACCTCGGCGGCGGCTACGGATGGGACGGTCTGATCGACGAGGTGCAGATCTATGACCGGGCGCTCACGGCAGAAGAAGTGTTCCAGGTCTACGAGGCGGGCAGCGCCGGATTCTGCAAGAACGCGCTCGGCGGCACGGACGCCGAGTGGACGGCCCCCTGGTCGGCGGACGACGACATCCCGCCCCCCGGCAAAGGGCTCTGGTACCTCTACCGCGCCCGGAACGCGACGTGCGGCGTCGGCACCTGGGGGTTCCGGACCGACGGCCCGGAGAGGATCAGCACGGTCTGTGACTGATCGCGCCGGCGATATTCGGCCCGGCATCCGGGTCAGAAACGCTGCGTGACTTCGAGGAAGATGAATCGCGCGCCGGGATGTTGGCCGCCCGCCGGGTAGATGGACGCCTCGACGCCGCCGCCGCGGAGTCTGGCGAGATACAGCGTGACCTTCGTCGTGGCGCTTGCCGCGTAGCCCGCCTCGACATCGACCAGGGTCCCCATGCCGGCATGCCCGCCGCCCGGGCGCCCGAGGTAGCCGAACGTCTCCTTCTGGAACGCGCCGCCACCGGCATACCAGAAATCCTGCCGGCTCTCGAGCCGCAGGGCATGCGCCGCCGTGCTGAGCGAGAGCTTCGCGGCCGGCTCGAGACGCAGCTCGGCGAACACATCCTGGCTGTTCATCATGTTGTAGATGGGGAAACGGGCATAGGGCCGCGGAGTCGGCAGCACCTGGAAGTAGGTCCCGTGCTCGTCGTCGCCGGGGTCACGGTCTCCGGTGCTGCGGAACCAGCCGGCGCGCGCCCACGGCCTCCACGCCGCCGGGAACCGATAACCGCCCTCGATATCGATCGCGCCGGCCCGGTGATCGAGCAGCCCCCACCGGCCGGACTGAACCGCGGCCCACACGAGGTAATCGGCCTTCCCCGGACCGGCCTCGAGGACGCCGGCATAGTGCCCCCCGAGTGTCGTCAGGCGGATGTCCCGGTCGTCGGCAGCGCGAACGTTCAGGGGGCGGTTGTCGGTCTTCACCACGCTTCGTCCATCGTGATACCGCAGCAGGAAGACGCGCGCCTCGCTCTTCGCCGTGTCGCGCGAGAAGGACCGCGTGAAGGCGCCGTAGTAGAAGTCCACGTCCAGCTCGTTCCAGCTGCGCAGCTGGAACACGCCTTCGATCGGCCGCGCCCCCAGGAAGGTGATGTTGTTCAATCCCGCGTCGCGCACGTACTCGATGCCGTCGAACCCTCGCCCGACGTGCGAGAATCCGAACGGCCCGATCAACCGCTCGGCCACCGGGTCCGCTTCAGCGCGGCCAGCATCGGATCGGACGAGGCGACCTCGGCGCCGTCGGAGAACTCGAAACGGCCGAGCCGCAGGCTGCTCGCCGTGTCGCCGAAGATCCCCTTGAGGCGCACGAAGCCCTGGCGGATCGCGGCGCTGGCGTCCTGCCGGCCGTTGGCGGCGAAGTAGGTTCCACCCAGTCCGAGCTGGCCCTCCGGCGCCGGCCGCACGGCGTCCTCGGGCAGGTTGATCAGCGCCGGCGCGATCACCTCCACCCGCCATTCCAGACGCTCGGTGCTCTGCGAGAGCGCAAGGCGGAGCTGCACGGCGCCGAACGTGTAGGCATCCTGCGCATCCGGTGTCTCGAACCACCGCCAGCTCTCCGCCCGCGCGCGGACGCTGCCCTGGAACGTGACGGGGCCGATCCGCAAGGGCTCGGGTTGCTCCGCGAGCGCCGGACCGGAGAGGAGCAGGCAGACGAGCCCGAGCGAGACGATCATGCGCACCCGGCCGTCTCCAGCTCGGCGAGCCGAGCGCGCAGGAAGGCCGTGAGGACCATCGCCAGCGAGGGGAACACCGGTGGATCCAGACGCGCCAGCTTCTCCGCCACGCTCGGGACCCAGGTCAGCAGATGCCTCTCGAGAAAATCCCGCTCGAGGCGCCGGAGCGGCTCGCGGCCGGCGGCGGGCCCGTTCTCGCGCGCGTACCGGACCGCCGCCAGGAACTCGAGCTGCGTGACCAGGTGATCGGGCGCCTGTCGCGAGGGATCCACCTTCAGCCCCAGCACCTCGTAGAACGAGATGTTCTCGAGCGCCGTCTCCTGCGGCGGCATGTTCTTGTTGTGCGCCGACTCCTGCAGCGGCACGGGCGGCTCGGGCAGACCCACGTCGAACAGCGCGATGTAGGCGCTCTCGTACCGGGGCAGGTCGGGGAAGGTGCCAGGATCGGAGGGCAGCCCGGAGCAGGACAGGCCGGCCGCGAGCCGGCCCAGCGATGGAGCGAACGAAGGGGAGCGGAGCCGATCGAGACGCTCCTGCGTGGGGGGGCCGAACAGGTAGGCGAACCAGCGGTAGAGATCCACTTGCTCCCATGTGAGGAGCGGCTCGGGCTCGAGGGCGTGTCCGGTGCTCACGGGGCCGGCTCCAGGTGATGCCAGACGGAGAAGTACTTGCGACCGTCGCGATCGCTCTGGCTGCCGTTCCAGACCGCGAACGCAAGAGGAGCGTCCCCGGGAACCGAGGGCAGCTCGATCGTCACGTGCCACTCCCCCGAGCGGTAGACGGCGCGCGACGGGAAGGTCTCGCCGGTGCGGCGGGTGGTTTCCCGGCCGTGCGCCTCCATGCGCGTGGGGCCGCGCGCGGCGTTCCAGTAGTAGATCGTGACCGGGTCGTCCGCGTCGCCCATCTGGAGCGAGGGCGAGACTCCGCCCGAGGGAGGGTTCGCGGGCAGCATGACCGCGGCGGCGTCGAAGAAGCGGTCCGTGGCCGCCGATTGCTCCTTCCTGTTGCGTGTCTCGTACGGTGTCCCGGGCATGGCCTCGAGCGCGGCGGTGTCCTCGGTCGCGTCCGGCCAGGAGAGGCGGACCAGCAGATGGTCGTCCGATCGCGCGAGCCGCACCTCGAGCGATGGAATCTCCGGGTCGGCGGGCGGATCGGTGTCGTACAGGGGGGGCGTCCGGTTCAGCCCCACGCGGGTGACGGGCACCCGCTCCCCACCCGGGTGATTCCGGATTCGAGCAGGGCCGCCCCGGCGGAAGCGGTCCCGGCACGCACCACGAGTCCGGTGGCGGCGGGGCCGGCCGCCCGATCCTGCGCCTGGAGCGCGACCGGGCAGAGCGCCGGGACGAGGAGGAGAATCATGGGCAGCATCATCGTCCGCATCGGGTTCATCCTTTCGATGTCTTGATCCGCACCAGCGGTTCGGGGATCCGGTAACGCGTCTCCGCATCCCGGCCGATCAGGAGCTGCAGCAGCTCGCTGGATCCGCCGTCCTGCGCCCTGATCAGCTCCTGCTCGAGGCGCACGATCACGTCCTCCACCTCGGGCCCGAAGAGGTACATCAGGTAGTCCAGCGGAAGACGCGGGTCCTCGAGGATGCTCTTGCCGTAATTGCTCCGCTTCGGCGGATTGAAGGGCGGCACGTAGAAGACGTTCGGCTGCGTGCCGCGCTCGGGAAACAGCGCCAGAGCGACCTTGTGAACGAGCACGAGCTTGTGGACGGGCGAGTCGGCGTCGTCGAGCAGGCCCACGAAACGCAGGCGGCCCGGGCACTGCGCGGCGCAGGCGTTGACCTCGCCCTTCTCGAGACGCGGGTAGCAGAAGATGCACTTCTCGGACTTTGCCGGTCATCTCGTTGAAGTAGATTTTCTTGTAGGGGCAGGCGCGCGACACAGTAGCGGTAACCCTCGCATCGCTCCTGGTCGATCAGCACGATGCCGTCCTCCTCGCGCTTGTAGATGGCCTTGCGCGGGCACGCGTCGAGGCATGCCGGGTTGGTGCAGTGGTTGCAGATGCGCGGCAGGTAGAAGTAGAAGTTGTCGTCGCCGTTCAGGGCGCCCACGTCCTCGTCCCAGTTCGGCCCGGAGACGGGTTCCGGCGGGGCATCACCGGCTGCATCTTCCCTTCGAACAGACGCTCGTCGTAGTTGTACTCCCACGGCGCCCGTAGTCGTCCAGTCGACGGCGCGTGTCGCTGGGAGTGAGCTGGCCGTCCTTCGAACCCGCCGCCGAGCTGGTCCCACTGGCGCGGGTAGCCCTGGCCGGGGCGGGTCTCGACGTTGTTCCAGTACATGTAGCCCATGCCGTCCCGGTCGGTCCACTGCTTCTTGCAGGCGATGGTGCAGGTCTGGCAGCCCAGGCACTTGTTCAGGTCCATCACCATGCGCGTATTGATGTTCCGACATGACCGCCCCCTATGCCTTTGTCCTGGTGGAGCCGCAGACCGGCGCCGCGCGCGTGTATTCTCGATCTCCACCTTGATGTCGCGGTTGTTGCCGGTCGGGCCCCAGTAGTTGAGCCGGAAGTTCACGTGGCCGTACTTGCCGACGAGCTGCGTCGGCTTGATCTTGATGTAGGTGAGCGACTGCCAGCCGCCCTGCTGGAAGCCGAGGAACTTCTCCCAGCCGTGATACATGGTCACGCGCCCGGGCTTCTCGCCGGGCAGGATCTGCAGCCGTGCAGACGCACTCGCCGATCTGGTTGAAGATGCGGACCCAGTCGTTGTCACGCAATGCCGCGCCGGCGCGGCGTCGTCGGGGTGCATGTAGACGATCGGCATGCCGCGCTGCAGCCGCAGCAGGTAGCGATGGTCGCGCCAGGTGGAGTGGATCGACCAGCGGCCGTGCGGCGTGTTCCAGAAGAGGGGGTACTTGCCGTCGTCCGCCGGGGTCCTTGTGCACCGGGAGCGCTCGCCGAGCTCGAGGAACCAGGGATGATCGATGTAGAACTGCTGGCGGCCGGTGAGGGTCCGCCACGGCCGCTTCTTCTCCACCTGATGCTTGAACGGCGTGTAGGCGACGCCCGCCTCGATGTCGCTGTTCCAGGACTTCCGGGTCGGTGGCGACGAAGCGCTGCGGATGCGTCCTGGAGGTTCTCGGTAGGTCATGCCCTGGGTTTCCGGCGAGTCGACGAGGATGAAGTTCGCAGCCGTGCCTCGTCGCTGACAGCTCGCCGTCGTCCGCTCCAGTCGTCGTAGAGTCGGGTGAAGTCGCGGGCCCAGTCGAAGGCCTCGTCCTGGAAGGGCGTCAGGTTCCGTGCCGCGGCGACCTCGGCGATCTTCTGCGCCAGGGCCCTGAAGATGTCCCAGTCGGTCTTGGCTCTCGAACAGCGGATCGAGCACCTTGCCGAAGGGTGCATGTAGCTGTGGCAGTCGGTCGAGTTCAGGTCGGTCTTCTCGTAGTAGCTGGAGGCGGGCAGCACCACGTCCAGTAGAGCGCCGTGGTGTCCATGCGGTAGTTGATGTCGACGATCAGGTCGAGGTCCTTCCAGAGCGACTTCAGCGATTAGCTCGTTGCCCTTGGCCTGGTTCAGGTAGTTGGCGCGCCAGATGATCATGGCGCGCGGCTTGCGGCCGTTCCGTGGCGTCTCGCCGCTCGCCCAGTCTTTCGGCCACAGCGGCATCCAGCCGTTCGGCGACCGACTCCTGGATGTAGTCCTCGATCGGCTTGCCGTTGTAGCAGATGCGGGTCGCGGTTGGCGGAGTGCACGTAGCTCCAGAGGGTCGTGTTCTGGAACCGCTGCTTCTTCGGGCCCTCGGGGAAGGCGAGCTGCTTGAAGCCGTGCTCCGGCCAGACGCGCTCCTGGCCGACGTAGTGGTTGAAGCCGCCGCCGTTCTTGCCGACGTTGCCGGTCAGCGCGACCAGCAGGATCAGGGCGCGGTTGACAGGTCGTTGTGGAACCAGTGGTTCGTGCCCGCGCCGTGGATGATCATGGCGGGCTTGCGCGTGCCGAGGTCGCGGGCGAAGGTCGCGGATGTCGCTGGCGGGCAGGCCGGTGATCCTCGGCCACCGTTCGCAGCGGGTAGTCGCGCCAGCTTCGCGCTTCAGCAGCTCGAAGACGGTCGTCACCTCGGCCGGCGTGCCGTCGGCGAGCTGGACCGTGAACGTCCCCGTGAGCGCCGGATCGACCGCCAGGCGCGATCGTCTTCTCCCCGGAGCCCATCGAGCCGGGCGCCGCCACGGCCTTCCCCTGTGCGGCGTCCCAGAGGTAGAAGACGTCGTCCTTCCGTCGGCGCGCAGGTCCGACTCGCGCAGGAACGGCCCGTGGTCTTGCACGGACGAGCAGCGGCAGGTCGGTCTGCTCCTTCACGTACGGCTCGTCGATCGAGGCTGTTCTCGACCAGGAGCCGTTGGCCACGCCCAGGGCCAGCACCGTGTCGGTGCCGGGCTGGATCGCCAGGAACTGGTCGGCGTGGATGCAGCTGCGTTGTAGTCCGGGCGAGATGCCGACGACCTTCGCGCCGTTGTAGCGGGCCTCGAAGGCGAAGTGCGCGTCGGGGATGCGGGTCTGCGAGATGTTCGTGCCCCACAGCACGATGTACTTCGAGTTGAACCAGTCGGCGCACTCGCAGGCCTCGGTCTGCACGCCCCAGGTGAGCGGCTCGCCGGGCGGCAGGTCGCAGTACCAGTCGTAGAAGAGCAGAACACGCCGCCGAGGTAGTGCGCGAGCCGCGAGCCGGCGCAGAAGCTGACCGGGCTCATCGCCGGGATGACCGAGAAGAAGGTGTTGGTGTCCGGGCCGTGCTCGTAGATGTTGTCGAGCAGCTTGCCGGCGATGTAGCGTGAGCGCCTCGTCCCAGGTGGCGCGCCGCCACTTGCCCTCGCCCGCGCTCCCCGGCGCGGATCAGCGGATACTGCAGCCGCTGCGGCGCCGTAGACGTACTCGACGAAGCAGCGCGCCCTTCTGGCAGCCGCGCGGGTTGTAGTCGGGCAGGTCGTCGTTGATGCGCGGGTAGTCGGCGGCCTGCTCCTCGCGGACCATCACGCCGTCCTTGCACGTAGACCTTCCAGGAGCACGAGCCGGTGCAGTTGGCCGAATGGGTGGAGCGGACGACCTTGTCCCAGGTCCAGACTGTCGCGGTAGAGATCCTCCCAGCCGCGGTAGGGATACGTGCCAGCGGGTCGAAGTCGCCCGGTGAAGGCGGTCAGCGCCGGCTCCTCGCTGGAGCGGCAGCCGGGGATGGCCAGCGCCGCCGAGGCGGCCGCGCCGGCATCAAGGAAGCCGCGCCGTGAGAGCGGTCATCGTTCATCCTCCGCGATGGGCTGAGTTCGGCTCTCGCCCGGGAGCCGCGGCTCCGCGGTGCCGCGCACGGCGCGGCGAGCGGATCGGATGAAGGCCACCAGGTCGCGATGTCCGGATCGCTCAGACCCGCGGCCCCCGGCGCGCTGGAACGAGGGCATCGCGGTGTCGGGCGTCCCTGCCGGATCGTCGTGGCGAGGAACCGTCGGTGGCCGCCGCCTGGAAGCGGGTTGGCGAGCTCCGGGGCGAGCCGCACGCCCGGCCGCGCCGTGGCAGCCGGCGCAGTGCGCGCGCGAACAGGATCGCCCCGTCGCGGCGGCTGCCGTGCGTCCCCGGCGGCGTCACCGGTCCGGACGGTCTCCGGCGCGACGACGGCCGCGCCCGCGCAGGTAATCCGTCACCAGCCGGTCGATCTGCGCGTCCGGCTGCAGCCCGCCGGCCGTGCGCAACCCCACGCCGGCATCAGCGTGCCGGGCCGCCCTCGGCGATGATGGTCTCGAGGTATGTACCGGGTCGCGGTGGCCTGCAACGAGCGGCCCCGCGGACCGCCGGCATGAAGCGCGCGAAGAACTTGTCCCATCGGCCGTAGGGGCCGCGCCGTGGCAGCGACGCAATAGCGGCTGTAGAGCACCTCGCCGTCAGGGGCTCCGGGCGGACGTGCCTCGCGCCTCATCCTCGATCTTGTCCGGCGCGAGAGTAGCTTCGGGGCAGGTCGATGCGGCGAGCATGAGAGCATGAACGCGGTCAGGGCGCGGTCTCGTGCCGCGTGACCGTGGCGGTTCTCATCTGGCTGCCGGGAGACGACGCCGCCGGGATCGTCGAAGTGCTGCTCGAGCCAGTCGCCAGCGTGTGCGTCCCCTCGAGATGGGCGACCATCGAGCTGTTGACCTTGCTCTTCAGGCCCACGTCGTCGAGGGCCGGACCGAGCTGCCGCCGCGCCCGTGCCAGCTTGTGGCACAGCTGGCAGCCCTTTCCCGAGGAACAGGCGCTCGCCCCCGAGCAACACAGGGCCACGCTGCTCATCAGGTGCTGTGCCCGGATCGTGACAGGTCCCGCAGGTGGCCTGCGGTCAGCGCGGCGGCAGGAGCGGGTAGTCCCAGTAGGACGTCGGTCGCCTTGGCCTCGCGGAAGATCGTCGCGCGCGCCCTGGCCGCGGTGGCAGATCGTGCAGCCGTACTGCGTCGACCGGGTGGTGAGCGAGGATAGTCGCCCGGATGGGTGCGATAGGGAACCTGCTCGTCCGTCATGCGCGGATCGTCGATGCCGAGGTGGCAGGTCACGCAGCGATCCACCGTGCCCAGCGCGGGCAAGCTCACCTGTTCAGCTCGATGCGGTAATTGCGCATGAGCTGCGCCGCGGTCGTCGGTGGCCTTGCGGCCAGGATCGCCCGATACTCGCGCTGGAGTGAGTACCACTGGGCCAGGAGGTTCTCGCGAACGGCGGCGGCCAGGAGGAACCCGAAGCGTCACCAGGCTCGCTGTCAGCAGCATCCATCGGAACAGCCGCGAGAGGTCCTTCATCGATCCACTCCTCAGTGCACCGGCCACTGGCGCGGCCTCCAGTAGAATTGCCAGTTCGGCCCGCGATGGACCGTGGCGAAGTAGGTCAGGATCACGAAGCCCACGAGGAAACAGGTAAACAGCGCCACGGCCGCCAGCCGCACGGAGTCGCGGCGTCCAGCACCCACAGCGACCATCCGGCATAGAGCGATCACGAGCAGGCGAGCCGGGATTGAAGAGCGATGATCCAGAGCTGATGGATCTCCGGGAACCAGTTGCGCAGCCAGCCGAAGTTCACGGTGAAGCGAGCATGGCGAGCGTCACCGCCAGCGCCGAACCCCACCGACGGCCAGGCGATCGCCTCGCCCCGGCGGCCGCTGAACCAGACCCCCTGCTCCTCCGGGGCGCGGTCCAGAAACGGAATCAACGCCAGACCGAGCAGGCGATCGCGGGGACCACGATGCCCGCCCATGAAGGCCGAGTAGGAGACCAGCTCCTGCAGGCCGAGGAAGTACCAGGGCGCCTTGGCCGGGTTCTCCGGCACCGCGGGGTTGGCCATCTCCTTCAGCGGCGCGTCAAGAAGAAGGACAGGATCAGGCAGACGGCGACGGTCATCATCACCACGGCCAGCTCGGCCCACAGCAGGTGCGGCCAGCTCATGCCTCGTGTTCTCCGGCCCGCGGTTCCCGGGGGGCGACGGCCCTTCACGACGCCATCAGGCCGTAGGTCTTGGGGCCAGCCGGCTCGAAGACCCGGCGCGTCTTCTGGCCCCATTCCGCCTCCCCGCCGCATGGGATCCTCCGGGCGCGCCAGCCCGCCGTCCTTGCGGATGCGCCAGAAGTGCAACGCCGATCAGCGTCAGGAGCAGCACGGCAGCACCATCACGTGCAGGACGTAGAACCGCATCAGGGCGTCCTGCTCCCACCTGGTTGGCGCCCAGCAGCAGACGACTCTGGAAGCCGCCCGGATCGAACCACTCGGTGATGCCCCAGCGCGTCGGTCAGCTCGCGCGGCGAGTTGGCGATGTTGGAGCCGATGGTCACCGCCCAGTAGGCGAGCTGATCCCAGGGGAGCAGGTAGCCGGAGAAGCTCAGTCCGAGCGTCAGCACCAGCAGCACCAGGCCGATCAGCCAGTTGAACTCGCGCGGCTTCTTGTAGCTGGCGGTGTAGAACACCCGCGCCATGTGCAGGAACACCGCCACGACCATGACGTGCGCGCTCCAGCGGTGCAGGTTGCGAATGAACCGCCCCGTGGGGACGGCGTAGTGGATGTCCTTGATCGACTCGTAGGCCAGGTCGTCGACGGCTTGTAGTAGACCATCAGGAGGACGCCGGTGACGCAGAGGATGATGAAGCTGACCGTGGCCATGAGGCCGAGCCCGAAGGTCAGGGTGGGCTTCAGCGTCCGCACGTGCACGCGCACGCTGTGCAGGTGCAGGAAGAGGTTCTGGAACGTGGCCTGCGATTCTTCGCGCTCCGACTGGGGCAGGCGGCCGGTGCGGAACCACGCATCCTTCAGGTTCCGCGGAAGCCGCAGCAGGTTCTCGACGAACTCCCGGGTGGCGCTGGCGCTCATGACCGTACCCCCTCCTCAGACCTGAAAGAAGGTCCCTTCGGGCACTTCGTTGTCCGCGTACACGACGAGCTGTCCGTCGGCGGCCCGGCCCACCTCGAGCCAGGGCAGCGGCCGGGGCGCGGGCCCGGCGTCCACGTCGCCGCGCGCGTCGAACTCGACCCGTGGCACGGGCAGGCGAACCCCTGCGGGGAGCGCGCGACCGAGCATCCCAGGTGCGTGCACACGGCGGAGATCGCATACATCCCCTGGGCGTCGCGGAAGATGAAGAGGTTCTCCTTCTCGAAGCGCGTCTCGCTTCCCACCGCGTACTGACGGGCGGGCCGACCTTGAACCGCCGCATCGGGCCGGGAAGCACGGCCGGTTTCGGCAGACGAAGCATCCCTGCCACTGCCGTGCCCATGGCCGTAAAGAAGCTGACGAGGGATGCCGTAGCTCAGGAAGCTGCGCCGGTCACGGGCGGTGGATCGAGTCGCGAGCGTCCTCGTCGTTCACACCGGGCATGGCTGCCACTCCTTCGAGAACTGGAAGCGTTCCATCGTTATGGCGGTCGTCGGGCAGCGCTGCGCGCAGAGCCCGCAGCGGATGCACCGGTCTTCGTCCTTGATGATGGCGGATGAGCCGGCGGCCTCGTCGCCGAGCAGCTCGCGCGCGATGCGCTCCAGCTCGGGCGAGGGCGCGAGCCGGTCCAGGGAGACCAGCTTCAGGCAGGTCGTCGGGCAGACGTCCACGCAGCCGCCGCAGAGGATGCAGCGCTCACCGTCGAAGATCGTGTTCACACCACAGTCGAGGCAGCGGCCCGCCTCGGAGAGGGCCTGACGCTCCGTGTACCCCGTCTCGACGAGCGCTTCGGGATCCCGCAGCCGCTCCTCGGGGCTCTCGTCGGGATGTGCTCGCGCCCGCGTTTCTCGTAGGACTTCTCGCGTCGGTAGCGCTCGAGCGGGATGTGGAACTGCACCTCCTCCGGCGCGATCTCGCGGCCCGAAGGTACCGGTAGACGGAGCGCGCCGCCTGCTTGCCGCTGGCGATGGCATGAATCATCAGTCGCGGCCCGTAGGCGATGTCGCCGGCCACAAAGACGTCCGGCGCCGACGTGGCGCCGGTGGCCGGGATCGTTGACGATTGCTGCGGCGAGCGCATCGAGATCCCGTCGCGCTCCGGGTCGAGGAACCCAGGTCGGCCGACTGCCCGATGGAGAGCAGCACGGTGTCACCCTCCACCACGTGCTGCTGTGACGGGTCGAACCGGGGCCGAAGCGGCTGTTCTCGTCGTACACGCTCAGGCAACGGACGAAACGCACGCCACGGACGAACGTCTGGCCGCGCTTCCTCGCGGGTCAGGATCTCCTGCGGCCCCCAGCTGTTGTGTCGCGTGACGCCCTCTTCGGCGCCTTCGAGGATCTCCACCGTGTCGGCCGGCATTTCCTCGAGCGACTCCAGACAGACGAGGCTGACCTCGCGCACTCCCTGATACGGGCGGCGGTGCGCGCGACGTCGTACTCCACCTGCCGAAGCACGGTGCGGGCCACGTCGTAGGCGACGTTGCCTCCGCCGATCACGATGACCCGCCGGCCGAGCTCGACCTTCTTGCCCAACGCCACGTCACGAAGGAAATCCACACCGCCCATCACCCCGATGGCGTCCACGCCGGGGATGGGCAGCGCGCGCGAACCCTTGGCGCCGCAGGCGATCATCACCGCGGCAAACTCGCGCCGCAGCGTTTCGAACGGGATGTCCCGGCCGACAGGGTGTTGCACCGGATCTCCACGCCGAGCGCGCGGATCACCTCCACCTCGGCGCGGATCAGGTCGCGCGGCAACCGGTACCCGGGCACCCCGATGACCAGCATGCCGGCCGGCACGGACTCCATCTCGTAGATCGTCGGACGGAAGCCCATCAGGGCCAGGTCGTGTCCCGCGGCCAGGCCGGCCGGGCCGGAGCCGATGATCGCCACCCGCTCCCGGCGGGCTTCGGGAACTCGCCCCGGGCGAGGAAGGCGAGCAGGTGCAGCAGCTCGTCCTGGTCGTCGCAGTCGCGCACGGTGGTGCGCGGCGCAGGCCGGGGAACTGCTCGTCGGGGTGGTCGAGCCGCGTCTCGAGGCCGTACTGCTCGCAGGCGAAGCGTTTCAGTGCACGGATGGCGATCGGCTGATCGATCGTCCCGCGACGGCAGGCCGCTTCGCACGGGGCGCCGCAGATGCGGCCGCACAGAGAGGCCAGCGGGTTCGGGCCGCGCGCGATCAGGTAGGCGCGCTCGTAGTCACCCTCGGCGATGGCGCGGACATAACCGCGGGCATCGGTGTGGACGGGGCAGGCGTACTGGCACTTGATCATCTCGCGCCAGTACTCCGCGTCGGCGATGCTTATGCGGTACGCGGCGTCGCTCATGATGTGCCTCCAGGCGCTGCGGGACCCGCTCGAGCCGCTCGGCGGGCGCCGCAGGCGGCCTTCAACCCCGGGACGGACCGGCGGCGGTCGGGAGCTGGATCGCGGATTTGAGCTGTTCCATCAGGCCGTGCAGACGCTCGTGCTCGCCGGGCCCCAGCTTCTCCGTTTCCACCTCCTCGAAGGCGGCGCTCAGCTCCCTCTGGTCCTCACCGGTCAGCAGCCTGTCCGCCATCACGAACAGGACGTTGTTCTCCTTGGAGATGTGGTCGCGAAGGAGAGCCACGTAGCCGTGGGCGGCCTGTGCCCAGTCGCGGCCCGCCTCCGGGCCCCCCTGGGCGTAGGCCTCCGCCGTCTCCTTCATCCGCCGGATGAGCGCGCGCCCTTCGTCGTGCTCCGCCAGCATGACCTGGATCGGGCCTGACTGTGCGGGCATGCCCCGCGCCATCAGACGCGGGAAGAGAAACTCCTCCTCCTTGCCGTGGTGGCAGCGGTCGGCGAAGAGCTGGAAGAACTCGAGCAGACCTTCCAGGAGACGCGGCTCCATCGACTCGCCGGCGCCCAGGCGACGGGCGGCGGTCTCGGTGGCGTCGAGCATCCCGAGGATGGCTCTCATGCTCCTGTCTGAGGATCCTGGGTCGGTGTGTTCATGCGATGGCGCCTCCTTTATTGATGGAGAAGTGGATAAAGATATCCATTAATGGTCGAAAAAAAGCCTATTCACCTGTTTCTCCTTGTTCCTGACCCGTTTCCGGGCCACGCGCGCCAGGTCGGCCAGCGTGTTCTGCTCCATCATGGCGAGCATCTCCCCGCGGATCTCCTTCCAGGTGTCATGCAGCGGGCAGGCATTCTGGTCGTCGCAGCGCGGCATGCCGAGCACGCAGTGCTCGCTGAAGTCCACTCCGTCCGCGGCGAAGATCACGGTCGAGAGCGTGATCTCGTCACCCGGGCAGGCCAGCTCATAGCCGCCGTTGACACCCTTGAAGGAGCGGATCAGCTTCCGGCGGGCCAGGGTGTGGAGGATCTTCCACAGGAAGGCCGTGGGGATGTTCTCCTCGCGGGAAATCTCGCGCGCACCGGTCAGTTTCCCGGATGGCTGCATGGCCAGGAAGGTCATGGCGCGGAGCGCGTATTCGGCGGTCCTCGAGAACACCATAGTAATGGACCTTTTACTCCATCATAGGCCCCGTGTCAAGTCGAATCTCAGGCGGGTGAAAGCCGCCGGCATGGTAGGCTTTCGGCGTCTTCAGAGGAGACCTGACCATGAGGAACCGTGGAGCTCGACTGCTGGCGCCGTTGCTCGTCTGGCTGGTGTTTCCGAACCTGGTCGCTGTGGAGCACCCCGGGGCCGCCGCGCCGGGAGCCGGCGTGGACATGCAGTGGGGCGTGAAGATCCCGATGCGCGACGGGGTGAGCCTGAACGCCACGGTGTACAGCCCGCGCGAGCGGAAGGAGCCCTTGCCGGTCGTCTTCACGCTCACGCCGTACATCAGCGACTCGTACCTGGATCGCGCCTTCTACTTCGCCGAGCACGGCTATGTCTTCGCTGCTCGTGGACGTCCGCGGTCGCGGGAACTCCGGTGGCGTCTTCGAGCCGTTCGCGTACGACGCGAAGGACGGCCATGACGTCGTCGAATGGCTCGCGAGTCAATCGTGGTCGAACGGCAAGGTGGCCATGTGGGGCGGCTCGTACGCGGGCTTCGACCAGTGGGCCACCGCGAAGGAACTGCCGCCGCATCTGGCGACGATCGTCCCCGCCGCCGCGGCGCATCCCGGGGTGGATTTTCCCTTCCAGTACAACGTCTTCTTTCCCTATGACATGCAGTGGCTCACCTTCACCGGCGGCGTGACCGGCAACGGCGAATCTCTTCGGCTCGAGCGGTTTCTGGGGCGCGAAGATGCGGGAGTACTACGACACGCACACCGCCTTCCGCGACTACGATCGGATCGTCGGCAATCCTTCGACCCTGTTCCGGAAATGGCTCGACCATCCCGATGCCCGACGACTACTACGATGCGATGGTCCCCACGCCGGCGCAGTACGGAAAGCTCGCCATCCCCATCCTCACCATCACCGGCGACTACGACGGCGATCAGCCCGGCGCCTTCACCTTCTACCGGCGTCACATGCAGTACGGCTCGGCCGAGGCGAAGCGGGACCATTACCTGATCATCGGGCCGTGGGACCACGCGGGCACACGCACGCCGAAGGCGGAGGTGGGCGGTCTGACGTTCGGTGAGGCGAGTCTCCTCGATCTGAACGAGCTGCACCGGGAGTGGTACGACTGGACGATGAAGGGCGGCGCGAAGCCGGCGTTTCTCCAGAAACGGGTGGCGTACTACGTCGTCGGCGCCGAGGAGTGGCGATACGCCGACACGCTGGAGGCGATCCCGGCCGAGCGGCGTATACTCTATCTGGCCTCGTCCGGCAGCGCGGCCGACGTGTTCCACTCGGGCTCGCTGGCCGAGACGCCCGGCGGGGGCGCGGCGGCGGACACCTGGACGTACGATCCCCTCGACACGCGTCCCGGGGACGCGGAGCCAGACGAAGACCCCACGTATCTGACCACGCAGCGTCCGGTGATGAACCTGTATGGAAACGGCGCGGTGTATCACGGCGAGCCGTTCGCCGAGGCCGTCACCATCACGGGCTTCCCGAAGCTGACGGTCTGGCTCTCGATGGATGTCCCCGACACCGATCTCGAGGCCACCCTGTACGCGATCCGGCCCGACGGGGGATCGGTCATGTTGTCGACCGCGGTCATGCGCGCGCGCTACCGCGACTCGCCGCGGCGCGAGACGCCGGTGCCGGCGGGAGAGCCGGTCAAGTACGTCTTCGACAACTTCGGCTTCTTCTCGCGGCGTCTGCCGGCGGGCAGCCGGCTGCGGCTGCTCGTCCGTTGCCCCAATTCCATCTTCGTGGAGAAGAACTACAACAGCGGCGGCGTCGTGGCCGCCGAGACGGGGCGGGACGCGCGCACCGCGCACGTTACCCTGCTGCACGAGGAGGCGCACCCGAGCGCGCTCGAGCTGCCGTTCGAGAGGCCCTGAGCCCGGCTCCGGGCCCGATTCGACCCCCGCCACCGCATGCCGCGGAGTGCTAGCATGACAGGGTTCCGGTCTGCCCAACCAAGCCGATATGATGGTCCGCAGCGCCGCACCCGCCGTTGACCCGGTTTCGCGACTCCGGATGGAGCGGCTGTTCTTCCGAAATCCACATGCACCTGACTGGGACCGTTCGCCGGGGTCGATCCGCACCACTCCGACCGGTCCGGAGGCATCGGACATGACACATGACATCGTGATAGGCATGGCGGGCTCGGGCGGAGACGGCATCGTCTCCGCCGGCGAATCGCTGATCGCGGCGAGCGCATACGACGGCTATCACGCCCTGATGACCAAGAGCTTCGGCTCGCAGATCCGCGGCGGCGAGTCGTCCTGCCGGGTGCGCATCTCGACCCGGCCGGTGCTGAACCCCGGCGGCGCCCTCGACGTAGCGGTAGCGCTGAACTGGAATGACTTCCTCAAGTTCGGCGCCGAGCTGCCGGTGTCGGGAACCACGGTGGTCATCTACGAAGAGGCCACCGGCGTGGCCCCCGATGCGCTGCCGCTGGGCGGCATCATGCCCGCGCAGGTGTTCGCGGTGCCTCTGGGCCAGATGGCCCGCAAGGCGACCGGCACCGACCGTGCCAAGAACAGCGTCGTGCTGGGCCTGATCGCCGAGTGGTTCGGCATCAGCCGTGAGTCGGTTCTCAAGCTGATCCGGCGCAAGCTCGGGAAGAAGGGGCAGCAACTGCTGGAGGCCAACGAGCGGGCGTTTGCGGCCGGCGTGGAGTTCGCCGCGACCCACCCCATGGAGAAACCCCTGACGCTCGAGCCCGGCGACGGCGTCGGCACCAAGCTGCTGGCCGACGGCAACGACATGAGCGCCGCCGCGGCCATCTTCGCCGGCTGCGACTTCTTCGGCGGCTATCCGATCACTCCGTCCACCGAGATCATGCAGTTGCTGACCCGGGAGATCTGGAAGTACGGCGGCGCCGTCATCCAGGCCGAGGACGAGATCGCCGGGATCGGCTGCGCGCTGGGCGCCTCGTTCGCCGGCAGGAAGGCGATGACGGCGACCTCCGGGCCGGGCATGTCGCTCAAGACCGAGATCCTGGGACTGGCTTCGATCGCCGAGCTGCCGCTGGTCGTCATCAACGTGCAGCGGGGCGGCCCGTCCACCGGTCTGCCCACCAAGTCGGAGCAGGCCGACCTGTTCCAGGCGGTGTTCTCGGCCCATGGAGACGTGCTGCGGCCGGTGCTCGCGCCGACCACCGTCGCCGATACCTTCGATGTCGTGGTGGAGGCATTCAACCTCGCCGAGAAGTACCAGACGCCGGTCATCGTGCTGTCCGATCAGGAGATCGGCCAGCGCAAGGAGGTGATCGACCCGATCGACACCACCCGGTACACGCTGGTGGAGCGCCTGCGTCCCAGCGAGTCCGAGCTCAAGGACTATGAGCGCTTTCGTGCGACCCACACCGGCCTCAGCCCGATCTCGGAGCCCGGCATGAAGGGCGGCAACTATCTGGGCGCCGGCATCGAGCACAACGAGCACGGAGACCCGACCAATTCCGGCGCGGTGCACGCCCGCATGACCGAGAAACGGTTCAGGAAATTCCGGCCGCTGCGCCGCAGAAACGATCTCATCTCGGTGGAGGGTGATCCCGACGCTCCGCTCGGGATCATCTCGTGGGGGTCGTCGGCGGGTGTATGCCGTGAGGCCCTCGCGCTGTGCCGCGAGAAGGGGCTCAACGTCAAGCTGCTGGTGCCACGGCTGGTCTACCCGCTGGTCGATGAGGTGTACCGCAGGTTCTTTTCCGGGCTCAAGGCCGGCATGGTGGTGGAGCAGTCGTACCAGGGGCAGCTCTACCGGCTGCTACGCATGTACCTGGATGTTCCGCCGGGGCTGACCTCGTTCTGCCGGACGGGCGCCAATCCGTTCAGGCCGTCCGAAATCGTCGCCGGCGTGCGCGACCTGTCGGCAAAGCTGCGGGGCCGTCACGGCGAGCGTCAGCAGCCCCAGGAATAGAAGACACACCATGGAGAACGTCATCATGAACACGAGCCCGACCTCCCCCCTCGCCGCGAAGGACTACAGAAGCGAGCTGAAACCGATCTGGTGCCCCGGCTGCGGCGATTTCGGCGTCGTGCAGGCGATCTACCGGGCCCTCGCCGCCATCGGACGTCCATCCCATGAGATCGCCTTCATCTCGGGGATCGGCTGCTCGAGCCGCATTCCCGGCTACACCACCGCCTACGGCTTCAACAGCGTTCACGGCCGGGCCCTGCCGATCGCCCAGGGGATCAAGGTGGCCAATCCCGACCTGCTGGTGCTGGCGGCCGGCGGCGACGGCGACGGCTTCTCCATCGGCGGGGGACACGTCCCCCACGCGGTGCGGCGCAACATCGACATCACCTATGTCGTCATGGACAACCAGATCTACGGCCTGACCAAGGGGCAGCTGTCTCCCACGAGTCCGCAGGGCAGGAAGACGGTCACCTCGAGCCTCGGCTCGCTGGAGAGGCCGGTCAATCCTCTGCTGTACATGCTGAGCTATGGAACGCCCTACCTCGCCCAGGGCACGCCGGCCGATCTCCCGGGCCTGACCGAGGTGATCGAGGAGGCGATCCGCTATCCGGGATTCGCCTTCGTCAACGTGCAGTCGCCCTGTGTGACGTACGGTGAGGCCGAACAGCAGATCAAGGTCCACAAGTCGATCATGAAGTCCCTCGACTCGGAGGGCCACGACCCTTCGAACCTGCTGGAGGCGCTGCGGCTGGCCCAGTCCTACGGGACCGAGCTGTACACCGGCGTCCTGTACCGCAACCCCGAGCCACCGCCCACCTTCGAAAGCCTCGTGCGCGAGCGTCAGGCCGCCATGATGAGTGCGACGACGGACAGGGCACGGGTTCTCGATATCTTCGTGCAACGCTGAAGGAGCGAACCGTGGGCGAGACCAGAAACATCGACTTCGAGAAGCTGACGCTGCGTGACGCCCTGGATCTGGCTGTCCTGATCGAGGAGGAGGCGCGGGACCGCTACGAGGAGTTTGCGGACCAGATGGACCTGCATCATACACCCGAGGCGGCGGAGTTCTTCCGGTCGATGTCGGGCAACGAGGAGAGGCACCGGTCCGAGCTGGCCGCGCGGCGGATGAAGCTGTTCGAGGATGCCCCGTCCCGGGTCAGCCGCAGCATGCTGTTCGATATCGAGGCGCCTGACTACGACGAGGCTCGTGCCTTCATGACCGCACGTGAGGCCCTGACCTCGGCGCTCCAGTCCGAGATGAAGGCCCACGCCTTCTTCGTGCACGCGCTGCCCCACGTGTGGGACCCGCAGGTTCAGAACCTGTTCAAGGAGCTGGCGGAGGAGGAGATCGAGCACCAGCGTATGGTCGAAGAGCAGCTCTCCCGCCAGCCCGAGGATCCGGACCTGCCCGCCGACGACTTCGCCGACGAACCGGTCGCCCAGTAGGCCGCGTGGCCGCGCCGGAGCCAGGTGCTACGATGTCTGCGGAACCCCGCCATTTGACAGATGAAAGGAGACGCATGTCCGCCACCATCAGGCTGCACCGCGTGCTGCGCGCCGAACCCGAGAAGGTGTATCGCGCCTTCCTCGATCCCGATGCCATGGCCAAGTGGCTTCCCCCGAACGGATTCACCGGAAAAGTCCACCACATGGACGCCAGGGTGGGCGGCAACTACAAGATGTCGTTCACCAACCTCACCACCGGCAAGAGTCATTCCTTCGGTGGAACGTATCAGGAGCTGAGGCCGAACGAGAGAATCAAGCACACCGACACGTTCGACGATCCGAACCTGCCCGATGAGATGCAGGTGACGATCACCCTGAAAAAGGTCTCCTGCGGGACCGATCTGAGCGTCGAGCAGGCGGGCGTCCCTGAGGTGATCCCCCCCGAGGCGTGCTACCTGGGCTGGCAGGAATCGCTCACGCTGCTGGCGAAGCTCGTCGAGGCCGACGTCCCTGACTGACGCCGGGCGATCGTGGGCTGAACGCACGAGACGAACCGGGCCCTGGACTTCGGGCTGGCACGGCTGCTGGAGGCCGAGCCTCCCGAGGAGGCCGCCACCGCGCTGGCCGCCGTCGCCGATCAGCGAAAGAAGAGACGTGCTGCGCCTGACGGTGCAGTTCGTGGATCTCACGGAAGGCTCCGTGCGCTGGGAGGAGACGATCGATTCCTGGGTGGACGACCTGCTGAACGTCCAGGACGAGGTGCTCTCATGGATCGTGGAGAGGATGCGGCTGGAAGTCTCGCCGGAGGAACAGGCGGGCCTGAAGCGGGACGAGGCCCTTCAGGCGCTCATGCATGCCGAGAGCCTCAATCCCGACTCGCCGCAGATGATCCGCAATTTCGTCGTCATGCTCACGAAGAGCGGGTGCCAACAGGAGGCGATCAGTACCTGGCTCGAGAGGCTCCCGCTGGAGGAGGCGGCGAAGGAGGCTGAGAGAGCGTTGTCGCTGGATCCGGGCAGCCCTTTCTTCAGGAGCGGCGGCACCTTCGCCTACCTGGCTGATCTGGAGACCGCGGAGGTCTTCCTCGCCCTGGACAGCGACAGCACCTTCAGCGTGCTCAACAGGTACGGCGCCTGAGCCATCAACGGAAAGAACGACCCGACGCGCCTCGTTTCGGTGACGTCAACCGCGCCCGGGAGGACATGCAGCCGTTCGTTCATGACGCTCGACCCGGGGCTCGGGAAAATCCCGGATCGCGCGCGTGAGCGCTCGGAGCAGTTCCGGCAGCTCGTCGAGGCCCAAGGAGGAGACGGCGGGGCGTCGCCGCAGCCGTCTCCTCGAAAGTCAGGCGGTCGTCACGCCCACTTCTTGCCGAGCGCCTCGAGGCCTGCGCGCTTCAGATCGTCCGGCGTCATCGTGGGGTGGAACTCGACGTCGGCGTCGAACGTCAGGAACCAGGGCTCGGAGTAGAACGGGATCTTCGACGCATCCTCGATCTCGATGAGCATGACCGCCGTGCGGTGCCCGTCCATCTCCATGAAGTGGACCGACTGAGGCTTCGTCTCTTCGAGGATCCTGTTGAGCTTCGGTCCCGCCGAACCGTCACGGACGGCGGCGTTGAACTTCTCGTGCGGCATTTTCGCGATGAGAAAGGCTTTCATGCGGGTCTCCTGTCGCGTTGAGGTGCTGGCGGATCAGGGTGTGGCGAACGGCACCAGCGTCCTTCGTTGACCCTGCCGGGAGTGACTCCGGAATCCACCATAGTCCTCCGCCGGAGCGATCGCCATGTGGAACGACTCCCGTACGGTCCGGCCTATTCCCCGGGGTGATAGACCCGCTCGGTGTGGCCCTCGAGCTGCTCGGGATGGAAATAGACGACCCTGAGGTTCCCGGTCGCGTAGCGCGCCGCCTCGTCGTTGAAGTGTGGAGATGAGGGGTCGCCGCTCTCGCCGCCGGCGGTCACGGCGCGGGCCCGGACGGTGTCCCCGAACTCGACCGCGGCCACGAAGCTGTTGCCGCTGTCGCCATACCACTTCTTCGTGTTCTCGTAGGGCCGTGCCCCGAAGGAGGCGAGTGAGCCCCAGCGCGCGGAGGTGAAGGGGACCGGGATGCTCGGCAAGGTGTCGTCGAAGCGGGGTTCGATCGAGTCGTCGAGACGCTGGAACCGGTTGATGTCGCCCCAGGGCGTCTGCCAGCTCCCGAAATCCGCCTCCAGGCGATCCACGGCATCCGACAGCGCGGCGAGGATGTCGTGAGGCGGCATGCGCGTGGTGACGAACTCCCGCGGCGCCACGTGGGTCTCCGTCGCCCCCGTGTACATCACCGGCTGGAGGATCGTCGCCCAGTAGACCCCGAGCGAAGTGGCCACGGAGTTTACGCCCCAGCGGTAGTCCCAGCCGCGCAGCACGGTGACCGGCCCGGCCAGTTTTTCCTTCAAGGGATCGGATGCGGGAAGGGCGTCGTACGCCTTCACCAGCGCCCCCATGGTGGCCTCGAAGAAGGGGAGATAGCTGTCGAAACCCAGCTCGGTCAGTGACTCGATCGTGAGGTGATGCGGCCGGTCTTCCAGGAGCCGCAGGGCATGCAGACCGCGCGGGGTCTCATACGTGCCCCACAGGCCGGTGGAGGATCCCTGCTGGACGTAGGCCGGAAACTCGCTGCGCCGCGGGCTGTCGGGCCCCGCCGCCGACCAGGGCCAGTTGTTGGAGTTGTACACCCAGCCGACCGGCGGGTCGATGACGTTGGGCGACTCCTCGAGGGAGAGCTCGCCCTTGTAGTCGGTGGCCGGGTTGCTTCCATCCACCGGCTTCATCCAGTCGAAAGAGGTGTCGCGGCGCGGGATGTAGTTGGAGTGGAAGTAGGCGATGTGCCCCTCCGCGTCCGCGTACACCGTGTTGTTGGAGGAGTTCGTGTGGAGGCGGAGGACGCGCTCGAAGTCGGCGAGGCCCTTCGCCTTCGTGCGCTCGAAGTCCTGCTGGAGCGCGCGCACGGGGCGCTGCATGAGGCTGACGCTCACCCAGCGCGAGGGGCTCCCGTCGGTGCCGGCCGTCTTCCGCACGACGGGGCCGTGCATGGTGTCGTAGGCGGTGAAGGTGCGGCTCTCCATGCCGTGGTCCGTGCGGTACGGCACGGTGATCCGGCGCGTCCGCATCGCGAGGTCCTTCCCGCCGTGACGGTAGAACCACCGGCCCTTCCGCTGGAGGACCGTCTCGAGGAACTCGTCGATGTTGTCCACGCCGCTCGAGGTGTGCATCCAGCCACAGGTGCGGTTGAAGCCCTGGTAGACGAAAAACTGCCCCCAGGTTACCGCGCCGTAGGCGTCCAGCCCCTCATCGCTCGACATCTGGAGCTCGGAGCGGAAGTAGAAGCTGGTGTGCGGGTTGATGTACAGAAGAGCGTGGCCGTTCAGTGTGTTCTTCGCGGCGATCGCGATCCCGTTCGAGCCGGCCGGCTCCATCGTCCAGGAGGGGGGAACCTCGGGCGGTATGGGCAGGGCCCTGCCGTGCCGGGTAGCGGCTGAAGCCGGGTCCCCGTAGAACGCCGCCAGCTCCTTCAGGTCCACCCGCTCGATGTCTCCTCCGATCGACCCCTCGCTGAACGCGAGCGCCATCCACGGCTCGAAGCGGTCGATGACGCGCGGTCGGGCCTCCGGGTGGGTGTAGAGGAAGTAGTTGAGGCCGTCGGCGAAGGCGTCCATGAGCTTCCGGAGCCACTCGGGGCTCTCCGCGTACTTCGCCTTCATGGCGTCGGGGTCGATGAACAGCTTCATGCGCAGATCGCGCCAGATCTCCGACTCGCCTTCGGCTTCCGCCAGGCGGCCCAGCGCGTTGATGTAGTTCGTCTCGACCCGGTTGAAGTCGTCCTCGGCCTGGGCGTACTCCATGCCGAACACGGCGTCGGCGTCGGTCTTCCCGTGCACGTGCGCGATGCCCCAGTCGTCGCGGGTGATCGTGACCGCCGCGGCCTCGCGCTTCCAGCGGGCGAGCTCCTGTGGAGACGGGTGGCGGGCGTCCTCGGCCGCCGCCGCGAATGATCGAAACGGGAGCGCCACCCCGGAAAGCAGGACGGTGATCAGGAGGGATGCGCGGAAAAGAGCACCGCGAGGCGACCGTGCGTTGAGGTGTGGACCGGGCTCCAGGCGCATCGTCGGGTTCCCTGCAGGGTCGGGGCCGCGACCGTGGCGGCGGACTCGTTATTATAACCGCGGCTTTCCCGCATGGAGCCGGATCGGGTTCGACTCCTGCCTCTTCCGCCGACTTGGCCTGTCTCCTGCTGCCGGACCTCTCGTCAGACACGGGGATTCGTCCCGCGGGGGTCAGTCCCGGCCCGACCTATGGGGCAACGCCACGGCCTGCCTTCGCCAATGCTTCCTCTGCCGTGCGCACGGTGCCGCGGCCGTCGAAGTAGTCCGAGGTTCGCACCGGTGCACGCGCCCGGGAGGCTTGAAGCACCCGAGTCGCGACTTCGCTCGTGAGTGCGGCCAGGCACTTGTCGTAGATGCCATCTTCGCACTCCTCGGCGTCGTTATGGCGCCGGAGAAGGGATTCAATCTCGAGCGCCAGCGCTCGATCCGGTGTTGGAACGAGCAACGTCGTGAGCGCGGCGTGCTCGATCCGCAGCGTCGCGAATTGCGTTGTGTAACGCGTCGGGTGCCGCTCACGGACCGCCGGAAACAGAATGCGTTCCTCGATGCCGATGTGGCGAAGGATTCGCTCTCGAAACCGCGCGTAGGATGAAGGCTCGAAACTACCGTCGGCCAGCGCAATCCGGAGTAGTCCATCGATCTCCTGATGGTCGAGAGCGAGCCACCTGCGGAGTGCAGCTTTCGGGTCGGTTTCCGGTCGAAGGACCCGATCCTCGGTTACGAGCGCGGACATGGGAACGTCGTGTGTGGCCTGGGGGAGACGCTGGAACAGCGCAGCCTCAAACGCAAGGCCGACCGAAAAGACCGGATGCCGGGCGAGGAACCTGTCCACGTATCCGCCGCCGTGGCCAAGCCGGAGGCCTGTCTCATCGAATCCGGGCCCCGGAACGACGGTTGCGTCGATCTCTGTGTCGATACGCTCTTCCTGCAACTCGGGAGCGGACGATCCTGGCTGGAGCAGCCCGGACTGGAGCGTCTGGAGGTCGCACGGCCACAAGTGCGCGTGGAGGGATCTGTCGCGATGCTCCGTCCGCGGAACATGGACGGCTTTTCCCATGCTGGCGAGACTCTCGATCAAAGGGCGCGTATCGGGCTCTTCTGCGACGGACAGGAACACCAGGAGACCGTGCGCCGAACGGACTTCCGGAAGGTCCAGTGCGCGCTGCCGCAGCCGCGCCGCGAGCGAGGTGCGGGTGGAGTCCGTCAGATCCGCGACACGTCGTGTGGCCTCGATCCGGAGGTCGGACTTCCGTCTCGAGGTGAATGTGCTCATGAAAGGACTCCTCCAGGGCGGCCAGGCCGTGTCGCAGGGCCCGCCAGCAGTGGTATGCCGAGCTTCTAACCCGACTCCTGGGCACGCGCCCCGTCGCGCTTCGCGAGCGAACGCAGCGCCGCGATCAACATCGGCACGACCCCCAGCAACAGGAAGACTCCATCCGCGCCCATACGCACCCACTCCATGACGTGGAATGGGCCACTCATCAAGTAGGAGAGCCGGCGCGCGTGCCAGTAGCCATGGCGCAGGGAATCGCTCAGCTGCAAGACGCCGGCGGGGAACAGATCGGTCACTACCATCAGCGCCAAACCCACGTTCAGTCCCCAGAACCCGATCCGGACATAGCGCACTGTGCCGGCCCAGACCGTGTCGCTCTGCGTGGCTCGGAGGCAGAACACCAGCACCGCGAGGGCGAGCATGCCGAACACACCGAACATCGCGGTGTGGCCGTGATTGCTCGTGAGCACCGTGCCGACCTCGAAGTAGGAGACGATCGGCAGGTTGATCAGAAAGCCGAAGACACCCGCACCCACGAAGTTCCAGAACCCGACTGCCATGAGGAAGTAGATCGACCAGATTTGACCGCCCGCGAACCGGTTGCCGCAGTCGCCGCAGGGACGATCCTTGACCCGCACAAAGTCCCATGCGTCGAGGGTGAGGAGGGTCAGCGGCACCACCTCCATGGCGGAGAATGAAGCGGCAAGACCCATGTTGAGGGTCCCCTGCCCGGTAAAGTACCAGTGGTGTCCCGTGCCGATGATACCGGCTCCGAGATAGAGGATGGCATCGAGATAGACCACGCGCGTCGCCGTCGTCAGACTCACCAGGCCCATCTGGTGGAACATCGTTGCGACGAGGACAGTGGCGAACAACTCGAAGAAGCCCTCGACCCACAGGTGGATAATCCAGAAGCGCCAGTTGTCGATGATGGCGAAGTTCGTCTGCGGGCCATAGAACAGAGCCGGCAGGTAGAAGATCGGAATGGCGGCCGCTGCATAGAGAAACAGCGAGGCCAGCTCCGAGCGCCCTGGTGTCTTCATCGCAGGTCGCAGGGCGCGGAACATGAGGAACAACCAGAGAACGAGCCCGGCGGCGAGCAGGATCTGCCAGAACCGTCCCAGGTCGAGGTACTCGGAACCCTGGTGGCCAAGCCAGAACCACAGCCCGCCCAGACGCTCGTGGATCCCCAGCCACTCGCCGGTGAGGCTCCCCACAACGACGACGAGCAGCGCCCCGAACAATACATTGACGCCGAGCTTCTGCCGTTTGGGGCTCGACGCGCCCCACCAGCGGCGCGAGAAACAGCCCGCCTGCCACCCAGGCCGTGGCGATCCAGAAAATCGCCAATTGCAGGTGCCATGTGCGCACGATGTTGTAGGGCAGATAGGCGGCGATATCGATGCCGTAGAAGGCCCCCGGCTCGACGCGGTAGTGCGCCAGGGCTCCGCCTGCCAGGCTCTGCAGCAGGAAGAGAGCCGCCACAATCCCGAAAAACTTGCCGGTCGCCCATTGGCTCGGAGTCAGCTTCCAGCCGGAAAAAGCGCTGTCGTGGTAGTGCGCCGGAGATGTCTCGCCGCCCCAACCGAGGTAATTGAACTTGCCGAACAGGAAGAGGATCGCGCCGATACCGGCCAGCAGCGTGATCAGGCTGAGGGCGCTCCAGAGGTAGGTGGAGCTGCTCGGACGGTTGCCGGACAACGGCTCGTAGGGCCAGTTGTTGGTGTAGGAGTAGTCCTTTCCCGGTCGGTTGGCCACCGTCGCCCAGGCGGCCCACGCGAAATAGGAGGTCAGATCGTCGAGTTCGCTCTGGCTCCTTGATGAAGCCGATCGGGAGCCCCGGCGCCGCGCTGCCGCCATTGAAGTAATCGGTCCATTCCCGCTTCTGGATTTTGAGCGAGGCCGCCTCGCATGGAGAAAAGATCAGCGTATCGGTGTCGGGGTCGTAGCGATTCTGCTTGAGCGAACGCGAAGTATGCCCGGTCGCCGCGGCCACATCGTCGGGGTCCGCTTTGGTGGCGAGTCCACCGGTCCGATCCCGGACACCCAGATCGATGCAGATCTCGGCGAGACGGTGCAGGTACTCGGCGCTGTAGTCCGGTCCGAGGTATGCGCCGTGGCCCCACAGCGAGCCGTGCTCCATCAAGCCGTACTTGAAGAAGACCTCCTGGCCATGCAGGATCGCCTGTCGATCGCTCAGCGTTGCCCCTGAATCGTCGATGATCCTCCCGGGCACCGGCGGCGCGTTGGTATAGGTGAGCACCGTGATCAGGGAAAGCACCGAGAACCCGGCGATCATCACGAGAATGGCAGCGTGCCGCCACCAGGGCGACAGCGGACGGGTCGACTCGCTCGACTCGCTCATGAAGCTCCTCCAGACCCCGCCTCCAGGCGGGCGGTGCCATTCTATACCGCCCTTCGTTCAGACCCGGCCGGCGCGAGACGGAACCTGCATGATACGGACGCCATCCTGCCGCACGTCCTTTCCAGGACAGGATCCAATTCTGCGTTGTGGCTGCGCGATGGATGGGCGGGATCCTCGTCGTCGAGCCGCACGACTTGATCGGGATGGGAGACGAGGGAATCGCCGGGCTGCCGGATATCTCCCCTGAGCGTGGCGCTGCCGCGGTGCGTCGTCAGCCCGCCGGCCGCAATGCCTTCGTCTCCTCCCGGCAGGTCTCGACGCGGCGGTGCGCAGAGTCGAGCCGCTTGGAGGCCTTCTCCACGTCGCGCTCGGCGAGGATGACATCCTGCTCCGCCGCGACGTTGTTGGCCCGGAGATCCCGCACGCTCTCCCGTAACGCCTCTGAGAACGACAGGTCGGCCGTGGCGCGTCGCTCGTCGTCCGCAAGGACATCGCACGAGGCGAGCCGGTAGCGCGTGAAGGCCTTCGCCGCCTTCCGCCGGACCGCGTCGGCCTTCTGGCCGCCGCCACCGGGGGCCTCGCAGATGGCGGTGAGCTGTTCGAGGGCGGCCTCCTTCCGCTCGAGGAGGTGGCGCGCGCGGTCGTGATCGATCCGGGTCGCATCCCGATCGTGCTTCGCGCGCAGGAAGACGATCTTCTCGACGGCGTCGTTCTTCCAGAGCGCCTCGATGAGGTCGAAGATCTTCCCGGAGGCCTCCCGCTCGGAGAGGCTGAGCTGGACGTTCAGCTCGAAATCATCACGCTCGAGGCTCTCCTCGGCGAGCACGAGATCGCACACGAGCGGCTGGCTCTGCGTCGTGGCCAGGGCGGGCGCTCCCGCGGTCAGCAGCAGGAAACTCAGGGGAAGGAGGCTCATGGTTTCTCCCTAACGCAGAATCACGTTGCTCAACCACCCGGCCCATACATCCTGCCATCCATGGAGGATCATGCCGACCCGCAGGGTCCTCCTCCAGACGGCGAGGGCGCCGAGAAAGATGCCGATTCCACAGATGCGGACCACGGGTATCCAGCCCTGGTATGCATGCATCAGGCCGAAGATGACTCCCTGGCCGATGACGGCAAGCGATCCGCTGCGTGTCAAGGCAAGCAGTTGCCGCTGAGCGTACCCTCGGAAGACGAGTCCTCGCAGAAGCCTGCGGACGCGGAGGTCACCAGCCAGACTATCACCTCATCCAACGTCCGGGGAAGCAGACGCTCCACGGAGCTCTCCACGCCCTGCCCCACCAGTCGCCCCAGGGTCCAGGTGATCGCGAGCATGACTCCCCAGGCGCCGAGCGCGATCCCCACATCCCGTGCGACGTCCAGGACGCCGGCCCAGCGGCCCCGGATGAGCTCGTGCAATCCTGTGCCGTGTCGTCTGGTACCGCGCCAGACGAAATACACCAGCAGCCAGTTCATCGCCGTCGCGGAAAGATAGATGGGGATGACATGTGCGTGGGATTCCGTCAGCTCTCCGTCCGGTGCGCGACGCTGCTGGGCCATGTACCCCGCCAGCGCCACGAGGGTCACGATGCCAAGGAACACGATGAAGTGCCGGTAGCTCGCTACCGGCTCGAGACGCTTTTGTGTCGCCGTGTTCCTCGAAGGCCGCTCGCTGCCCGGTGTCATGCCCGTGGACTCTGTGCGACCATGCGGTCGAAAAGCCGGAGAGCACGTGTGGTCCGCCTCATCTCTCCCGTGCTCAGGTACTCCAGCAGGAGACCGTCGATGACGGCCGCGCACAGGGTGGCGGTGACGCGCCGATCCGGCGAGGGCGGCAGCGAGCGCTCGATCAGCTCCAGCCAGCTCGCGGAGGTTCCTTCCAGATACCGGGCGTATCGTCCGGGATTCTGGAGCGCCAGGACCTGTACCTCGAAGAGCAGCCGCAAGTAGGGGATGTTCTCGGGCCGGATCGTCCAGGACCAGAACGCCTGGATGGGGCTGGGTCGCCTGCCGCGGCGGGACGCGGCGAGCAGATCGGTAAACGACTTCTGGAGCCGCTCTCTGACCTCCTCCATGACCGCGCCGATGAGCTTGTCTTTCGAGCCGAAGTGATAGACGAGCAGGCGCGCGCTGGTCCCTGTGGCGGCCGCGAGGGGGCGGAGGGAGAGCCCGGCGGCGCCATGCTTCAGAAAGTACTCGAGCGACCTGTCGATCAGTTCCGAGCGCCGTGTGGACATGTAACGAACGTTACATGAAACGCTCGTTACAGTCAAGTCTCCCTTTTCACCTCAGGAGCCGGGCTCGATCGGCTCCGTCCCGGCCTTGCGGAGCCTGTCGTTGAGCGACGCGAGCCCGTCCGTGGAGAGTCGTCGCCACCGGGCGAGCGCCTCCGCGGCGATCGGCTCGAGCTTCGTCAGCCCGGCGCGCGCGTCGGGCGAGGGCGCGGCGTCCGCGCCGTCCACCGCCTCGGCGAGCGAGCGCAGGGCGCCCTGGACCCAGCGCAGGCTCTCGATCTTCTCCGGCGGAAAGACGAACTGGTCGAAACGGTTGGGCAGAGGGAGTGTGCCCGTGACGTCGGTCAGATCCCGCTGGAACGCTTCGAGTGCGTTCGCGAGGGCGGGCTCCGCCGAGGCGCGGCGCTTCGTGATCTGCTCCTGTATCTTCGCTGCGGCGTACGAGGCGACCGCAACGCGCGCCGAGAGCGACTCCACCTTGCGGGCGAGATCGAACTCCTCCTTGTAGTCGGAGTCTGGAATCCTCACCCTCGGATCGGGCGCCACCCTGAAGGTCCGGGTGAGAGTGGCGCCATCGACCGTCAAGGCCGCGGTGTAGACCCCCGGAGGCGCCCACACGCCCTCGCGCGCAGAGGGGTCGACGGCCGCGACCTGTTCGGGCACCGCGTAGTGAATCGACCAGATGAAGCGGTGCATCCCCACCGACGTGGAGAGCGCCGGGGGCGTCGCATCCCACTCGGGGGAGACCCTGGCTTTCGAGGGGTCATAGCGATGCGGTGCGTCGGCGCTCGAGTACCTTCGAACGATCGCGCCCGACGCGTCCCGGATCTCGAGCGTGACCGGATCCCGCGGGACAGTTCCGAGCGCGTAGTCAATCCGGGCGCCGAGCGGGGGATTTTCGGCCAACGGCTCGTCCTTGGGCATCGGCGTGCCGGTGAACCCCGCGGGGCGGACCCGGTACGCGGTCGCAGGCTCGAAGAGCCAGGCAGGCGCGGACTCGACGCGGGCGTCGAGCTGCCGCAGCGGCGAGATGTCGTCGAGGATCCAGATCCCACGGCCATGCGTGGCGATGACGAGATCCTCGCCGTGCACCACGAGATCCCTCACGGAGGTGACCGGCAGGCCGAGCTGCAGCGGCTGCCATTCCTCGCCGTCGTCGAAGGAGACATAGACCCCCTTCTCGGTCGCCGCGTACAGGAGGCCGCGGCGGACCGGATCCTCCCGCACCGCGTTGACGAAGTGATCCGGAGCAATCCCGGAGACGACGGGCTTCCAGCTCCTGCCGCCGTTGTGCGTCCTGTAGATGTACGGCCTGCGGTCCTCCAGACGGTGGCGGTCCACCGCCGCGTAGGCCGTCTGAGCATCGAAGGCGGACGTCTCGATGATGCCGACCTTCGACCACGGGGTCAGCTCCTTCGGCGTGACGTTCTCCCAGTGCGCGCCGTCGTCGCGCGTGCGCCAGATGAGGCCGTCGTCGGTGCCCGCCCAGAGATCGCGGGCGGCCTTCTTCGACGGTGCCAGCGCGTAGACGACGCCGCGCCGCGGGCCGAGCCCGAGATCGTGGGCCGCCGAGACCGGATCCAGGTTCGGTGGCGCGCCGGGATCCTCGCGCGTCAGATCGGAGCTGATCATCTCCCAGTGCTCGCCCCCGTCGTCGGTGCGGAAGACGCGCTGGCGCGCGAAGTACAGGACGTGCGGATCCCGGGGCGAGAAGGCGAGCGGAAGCGTCCACGTCCGGCGCCATTGATCGGGGTAGGGCAGGGTCGGGTCGATCGAGCGCGTCTGTCCCGTGCGCAGGTCAAGCTTCTCAACCGTGCCGCCGTAGATCACGTCGGGGTCGAGCGGATCGGGGGCGATGTTCTGCGCTTCGCCACCCGCGGTAATCTCCCGGAAATCCTCCAGGGTGATCCCGTCCCGTGTCGTCGTGCGGCTCGGCAGCCCGATGGCGCCCGAGTCCTGCTGGGGGCCGTACACCCAGTAGGGAAACCGGTCGTCCGTCGAGACGTGGTAGAGCTGCGCCGTCGGCTGGTTGTACCACGAGCTCCACGTGAGGCCGCCGTCCACGCTGACGACCGCTCCCTGATCGACTCCGAGGATCCGTCGCTCGGGAGCGTCCGGATCGATCCACAGCTCGTGATAGTCGTCGCCGCCCGGCGCGCCCTTGACCGGCTCGAAGGTCGCGCCGCCGTCGGTGGATCGATAGAGGTTCGTGTTGCCGACGTAGACCACGTCGGGGTCACGCGGATCGACCGTGACATCCCCGAAATACCAGCCCCGGCCCCAGATGCGATCGTCCGTGCACGTGAGGCGCCAGTGCTCGCCGTGGTCGTCCGAGCGGTAGAGCCCCCCTTCGGCGGCGTCCACGATGGCGTAGACACGGCCCGGCGCGCTGCGGGCCACGCCAATCCCGATCCGCCCGGGCTCCGAGGGGAGCCCTCCTGCGAGCCGCGTCCAGTGATCGCCGCCGTCGATGGACCTGAAGAGGCCGGACCCGGGGCCGCCCGCGGGCGGGTAGATGTTCCACGGGGTCCGCCGCGCCCGCCAGAGCGCGGCGTACAGGGTGTTCGGATCGCGAGGATCGAAGGCGGCGTCGATGGCGCCGGTGTTCTCGTCGTCGCCCAGCACCTTGAGCCAGGTCCTGCCTCCGTCACGGGTGCGGTACAGGCCGCGCTCCTCGTTCGGCCCGTACGGATGGCCGAGCGCGGCGACGAAGACGACATCCGGGTCGGTCGGGTGAACGATGATGCGTCCGATCTGCTGCGAGTCGCCCAGACCGGAGAAGGCCCACGTGCTCCCCCCGTCGGTCGACTTGTAGACGCCCTCGCCCTGGGCGATGTCGGAGCGCATGTCCGCCTCCCCCGTCCCCACGTAGATCACCTTCGGGTTCGAGCGCGACACCGCGAGGGCGCCGATCGACCCGACCGGCTCATCGTCGAAGATCGGGCGCCAGGTCCGTCCCGTGTTGATGCTCTCCCACACGCCGCCGTTGACGGCGCCGAAATAGAAGTGGTCCGGCTCGCCGGCCACCCCCGACACCGCCAGGACCCGCCCGGCGCGGAAGGGGCCCACCAGCCGCCAGTGCAGATCGTGAAAGAGCGATGGATTCACGGCGGCCGCGGGTACGCCGGCACCGAGGATCAGGGACGCCAGGACGGCCAGGAGCTTCTGCATCGTGCCTCCGTGAGGATGGACGGGCTCGCCGACGAGTGCCGAGGAGGACATTTTATATGAGCGACTCGGGTTCCGGTTGGATGGTGGGTGTCCGGCCACCACCCGGACGAACCCGGAGACGTTCGCGGCGCGGACATGACAAAAACTTCATCCTCCGCTCAGCCTCGCTTCATGCAGCGCAGCTACTCTTGCGGCATCGATCTTCGTCTTCGGCTCCACCACAGGAGGGATACCGTGACGCACGCCGCACGCCGCATCGGGCAGACCGGACCCGGGACCCGGGAAGTTTCCCGCGCCTACGCCAGCCACGTGAACCCGAAGTGGGTCGGCGTGCTCGACGTGCTGGGAATGAACGTCAGCTACACACAGTGCCGTGGCGCGGAACTGGAGACCGAGGAGGGGATGACCATCCTGGACTTCCTGTCCGGGTACTGCGTGTACAACACAGGGCACAACCACCCGGCGATCGTCTCCGCTCTTCAGGAGGAACTGGCCCGGCTCGGGCCCAGCATGCTGCAGAGCCACGTGCCCGCGCCGGCCGCCGCGCTGGCGGGCGAGCTGCTGAGGCGCGCGGGCGGCCGGGTGTCGAAGGTCTACTTCACCAGCTCGGGCAGCGAAGGAGTGGAGACGGTCATCAAGTTCGCCAGAGCCCACACGGGGCGAGCCGGCATGTTGTATGCGGGGGGCTCGTTTCACGGGCTCACCATGGGGGCCCTGTCGCTGATGGGGAACTCCTGGTGGCGGGACGGCTTCGGACCACTCCTGCCCGAGACCGAGGCCGTCCCGTTCGGCGACCTTGCCGTGCTGGAGCAGCGTCTGGCCACCCGGTCGTACGCGGGCCTGCTTCTGGAGCCGGTACAGGCCGAGGCCGGCATCGTCGTGCCCGAGGCCTCCTATCTGAAGGAAGCACAGCGACTGTGCGCAAAGCACGGCACGTTGTTCGCACTCGACGAGGTGCAAACCGGGATGCACCGCACGGGCCCCTTCCTGGCAGCGCATCATTTCGGTGTGGACCCCGACATGGTGGTGCTGGCCAAGGCGATGTCGGGAGGACTCGTGCCGTGCGGGGCGGTGCTGATGACCGATGCCGTGCACCGGTCGGTGTACTCGTCGCTGTCACGCGCGTTCATCCATGCGTCGACCTTCGGCGAGAACTCCCTCGCCATGCGCGCCGGGCTGGCCACGCTGAAGGTGATGGATGACGAGAAGCTGGGGGGGCGCGCCACACAGATCGGCGGAATGGTGCGTGAGGCGCTGGCCCGCCGCCTGGAGCGCTACGAGATGGTGCAGGAGGTGCGCGGCCTGGGGATGCTCAACGGCATCGTGTTCCGGCGGCCGAAGAGCTTCTGGATGAAGGCTTTCTTCGAGAGCTTCTCGCGCGTGCACGAGGGGATGTTCGGACAGATGGTGGTGAGCGGGCTGTTCCGGCGCGAGCGGATGCTCACGCAGATGTGCGGCAACAACTTCATGGTGTTGAAGGTCGCCCCGCCGCTGGTGGTGTCCGAGGAGCAGGTGGAGCGGTTCGTCGATTCGGTTGAGCGCGTCGTGCAGCGGGTGCATGCCGGGCCGGCGTTCTGGACCTCCAGCCTCTCGATAGTGGGGCGTGCCATCGGCATCTGAGCGGGGGGTAGCTCCTTGGAGGGGGGGATTACCCTCTCCTTTCGCGTGCTGTAACATCTGGTCAGTCATGCGATTGCTGGTGCTGGAAGACGACCCCGAAGTTCAGGATTTCCTCCTGCGGGCCTTGCGTGAGGCAGGCTACGAGGTGAACGCCGCTTCCACGGGCGAGGCTGCGTTGCAGATGGTGGCGCATGGAAGTCCCGACGCATTCGTGGTGGACCTGAATCTCCCGGGCATGGACGGCCTGCAGTTCATCTCCACCTGCCGATCGCGGGGCATCACGGCGCCGGTGCTGATCCTCTCGGCCCGCCGGTCGGTGGACGAACGCGTGCGCGGGCTGGAGAAGGGAGGCGACGATTACCTCACCAAGCCCTTCTCCCTGGCTGAGCTGATGGCCCGCCTGCGGGCGCTGCTGCGAAGAGCCGGGCAGCCACAGGCCGAGGCCACGCGGCTGCGCGTGGGCGACCTGGAGCTGGACCTGCTGCGCCGCGTGGCGAGCCGCGCCGGGACGCCCATCACCCTCACCGCGAAGGAGTTCTCGCTGCTCGAATACCTGTGCCGCAACCAGCGCCGCGTAGTCACCCGAACCATGATCCTCGATCATGTCTGGGGTGTTCGCTTCGATCCCGCTACCAACCTGGTGGATGTGCACATGCACCGTCTGCGCGCCAAGATAGACGGCGACCGGCCCGTCAAGCTGATCCACACACTGCGTGGGGCCGGGTATGTCCTCGAAGAGCGGTAGACCCCTGCGACAGACGGCCGCATGGCGCTTCTCGTGGCCGACGACGCTGGCGTTCGCCCTGGGTACGCTGGCTGCCTACTCCACCGCCTATCTGATCGTGGCGCGCGGCATTCGCGAGCGGAGCGACGCCTGGCTGAGAGGCGAGACCGCCGTGCTGGCCGACGTGGTGGAGAGCAGCGAAACGGGGATCAGGGAGCGCCTGGCGGCGGAGGTCGCCGAGCTGGCCACTCACGAGGTGCTGCCCGACGTGAGCGAGGACGGCCTGACCGAGCAGCCGGTGTTCTTCCTGGTGATCTCGTCCAACGGCGCCCCCGAGCTGTGGGTCGGGCCGGCGGACCGCGCGCCGTTCGTGGCCGCTCTGGAGAGCCGGACGATGAGGGCGGGGCATCCCACGTCGATCGACGTGCCGAACTGGCCGCACGCCTTTCGCGTGAACCGGCACGACAACCCCGGCGGCGTCACCGTTTATCTCGGCCTGCTGGATCACAGCGCCCTGCAGCTCATGGAGGAGATTCGTGGCGCGTTCATGATCCTGTGGGTCGGCACGCTGCTGCTGGGCTTCGCTGTCTCGTGGTTCGGAGCGCGGCGTATCCTCCGGCGCGTGGAGGACATCAGCGACGCGGCCTCACGCATCGGCAGCAGCGACTTGCACCGCCGGGTCCCGGAGGGCGAAGGACGCGACGAGATCGTGGGGCTGACGAGCACATTCAACGCCATGCTGGGAAGGCTCGAGGCGTCCATGGGGCAGCTGCGCACGCTGGGCGATGCACTGGCGCACGATCTACGCAGCCCGGTCACGAGCATCCGCGGCAACCTGGAGCTGGCGCTCACCACCGGTGACGCTTCGCGCCTGCATGACGCGGTCGTCAAGTCGCTCGAATCGCTCGACCGCATGCTGAGCACGCTGCAGTCCACTCTCGACGTCGCCGAGGCGGAAGCCGGAGTGCTCCGTGTGGACCGGCACCAGCTGGATGTGGCCGAAATCGTGCGCGAGATCGTGGAGCTCTACCGGCCGGCCGCCGAGGAGGCGGGCATCACGATGGACGTGGCGGGTCCTGAGAGCGCTCCCGCCGAGCTGGACCCCGACCTGATCCGCCGTGCGCTGGCCAACCTCATGGACAATGCAGTGCACCACCTTCCGCCGGGATGCCGCGTGGAGACTTCGGCCGAGTCCGGGGCTTCGGGCCTTGTGCTGTCGGTCTGTGACAACGGCCCCGGGTTCCCCCCGGAGCTGCGCGACCGGGTCTTCGAGCGCTTCGTGCGCGGTGCCTCCTCGCACGGCTCGGGGATCGGGCTGTCGCTGGTGCGCGCGGTGGCCCTCGCGCACGGCGGTGAGGCCCGCCTCGCGGGTGGGCATGGACACGGCCACGGCGGGTGCATCCGGCTCTTCTTTCCACGCTGAGGGCGCCCCTCGCACCGGGGCCTTGCCTGCATGACGAAAAGTTCATCCCCCGGCGAAGAGGATGTCATGCACCACCGCTATCCTACCGAAGTCAGCCGGCTCATCGCGAAGCCGGGCAGGAACGGAGTGACACGATGGTCAGGATCCTCGGCATCGGTGAAGCGTTCCCCGCGCACTACTATCCGCAGGAGCAGCTCACCGCGGCGCTGGAACGGCTCTGGGAAGGCACCACAGTGGATCGTGCCGCGATCCGACGCATCCACAAGCACACCACCGTGGAGGGACGGCACCTGGCGCTGCCTCTGGAGCAGTACCGGGCCGGCATCCCGTTCGGCCAGGCCAACGATGCCTGGATCCAGTGCGCCGAGGAACTCGGCACGCAGGCGGTGAGCACGGCTCTGGATCGTGCCGTCGTGAGCCCGAACGATGTCGTTGCCATTGTGTTCGTGACGGTGACCGGGCTGGCGACCCCCTCCATCGATGCTCGCGTGGCCAACCGCCTGGGATTCCCGCGCAACGTGCATCGCATCCCGGTGTTCGGCCTGGGGTGTGTGGCCGGCGCGTCGGGGCTGGCGCGCTGCGCCAATCTCATGGCGGCGCACACGCAGGGAGTGACGGTGCTGCTGTCCGTGGAGCTCTGCTCCCTGACGTTCCAGGCCGGTGACCGGAGCATGGCGAACATCGTAGCCACCGGGCTGTTCGGCGACGGCTCCTGCGCGTTGGTGCTGGGAGGGTGCGATCGTGGCGGCGTGGGGCCGGTCGTGGTGGGCTCCCGGTCGGTGTCCTACCCTGACACCGAGGACGTCATGGGATGGGAGGTCTCGGAGAACGGCTTCAAGCTGGTGTTGTCCCCGCGCATCCCCGAACTGATCCGTGAGCATCTGCGCCCGGATGTCGACGCGTTCCTGTCCGATCATGGTCTGTGCCGCACCGACGTGCATGAATGGATGGTGCACACGGGCGGCCCGAGAGTCTTTACAGCCATCGAGCGGGCGCTCGAGCTGCCTCCCGAGGCGCTGGAGTCCACGCGCTCCGTGTTGCGCACGCGCGGCAATCTCTCGTCGGCGTCCGTCCTGGTGGTGATGAATGACATCCTCCAACGCCGCAGACCCCCCGAGGGGACCTGGGGCATGATGCTCGCGCTGGGCCCCGGGTTCTGCAGCGAGATGGTGCTGGTGCAATGGTGAAACCCTCCGGCCGTGACACTCTGGATCTGTTCGTCATCGGGGGAGGCCCCCGCGGGGCTGGCCGCCGCGATTGCGGCGCGCCTGCAGGGGCTGACGGTGCGCGTGGCCGATACGCGCGTGCCTCCCGTCGACAAGGCGTGCGGAGAGGGGATCATGCCCGACGGCGTGGGCGTGCTGCGCGCGCTGGGTGTGACGATCCCCGCCGGGAGCGCTTTCGCTTTCGGCGGTATCCGCTACGTGCAGGGAGGCAGGTCCGCCGAGGCCCGGTTCCGTGACGGCGCCCGGGGGCTCGGCGTGCGCCGGACACTGCTGCACGACACCATGCGGCGGCGTGCCGAACAGCTCGGCGTGGAGTTATCGTGGGGTACGCGGGTCAACGGACTGCACGACGAGGGCGTGGTGGTGGAAGGTCGGCTCGTGGCCGCCCGCTTCGTGGCCGCGGCCGATGGGCAGGACTCGCGCACGCGCCGGGCGCTCGGGCTGAACCTTCCGGCAAGCCACCGCCGCGTGGGGCTGCGCCGCCATGTGGCGATGGCGCCCTGGTCGGACCTGGTGGAGGTGCACTGGTCAGACGGTTGCGAGATCTACGTCACGCCGGTGTCGTGGGGCGAGGTGTGCGTGGCGGCACTGACCGATGATCCGTGGCTCGGCATCGATGGTGCATTGGAGCGGTTCCCTGCCCTGAAGCAGCGCCTGTGCGGCGCCGGGATCGCCTCGAAGGACCTGGGCTCGGCCACGGTGGTGCGCCGCGCGCGCGGTGTCACCAGGGGACGCGTGGCGCTTTTGGGCGACGCGGCCGGATCCGTGGATGCGATCACCGGCGAAGGGGTGACCCTGGCGCTGCACCAATCGGTGGCGCTGGCCCGCGCGCTGCGCGCCGGGACCCTGGACCTGTACGCGGCCGACTACCGGCACATCGTGCGGGTCGCCGATCGCATGGGGCGCCTGATGCTGGCCATCCACCACCGTCCGCGGCTGCGGAGCCTCACGATCGCCGCGCTGTCGAACGTGCCACCCCTGTTCTCCCAGCTCCTTGCCATCCATACGCGGTCCCATCCACTCTTCCTCGCCGATCGGACGGCCATCACGCCATGAGGCGCCGGTTTGCCGTCCTGGTGGTATCGGCCGTGCTGGTGGCGGCCGCGCCGGTGTCCCGCGCGGAAGCGGCCACGAAGCTGGTGCTCGATCCGGCCGTCACCCACGTTTTGTTCGAGCTGGACGCCGGCTTGCACACGGTGCACGGCAGGGCGCGCATGACGCAGGGAGAGATCGTCTTCGACACGGCCACTGGTCTGGCGAGCGGCCGGGTGCAGGTGGACGCACGCAGCCTCGAGTCGGGCGGCGACTCGCGCGATCGCACCATGCACTCCGACGTGCTTGAGAGCGCGCGCTTCCCCGACATCGTGCTCGTCCCCGACCACATTGAGGGAGCCGTCCCGTCCAGCGGCGAGGGGGATGTGATCCTGTCGGGCATCCTCGAAATCCACGGAGCCGGTCATCCCATCCGGGTGACGGCCCATGTGCGCACGGCCGATGGGCGTCTCACCGGCACCGCCCGCTTCCTGGTCCCATATGTTGCATGGGGGATGAAGGACCCGAGCGTCTTCATCCTGCGAGTGAAGAAGGTAGTGGCGATCACTCTCGAGCTATCGGGGGTATTGTCGCCGGCCTGAGTCGTCCACGCTTCCGCAGTGTGATCGGGGCGCCGCCGCTGCCACGCGAGGAGCCCCTCACCCAGTTCCACCGGGCTCACACCTTCACGAGGACCTTGAGGGTCTTACGTGCGTCCATCGCAGCGTACCCGTCGGGAACACCGCTCAGGTCGACCGTCATGTCGAAAACCGGTGACGGAATCCAGGGTGCCCACCAGGATGTCGTTCACCAGCTCCGCCGCCCAGAAGTTGCCGTGCACGCAGGATGTCTGCAGGCCCTTGCGGCAGAACTCGCAGGTGCCGTCGGAGATGGCAAAGGGGGCGAGGACGAGATCCCCGGGTTTCACGTTCCGGACCTCGGCGCCGATCTCCTCGACGATGCCCATCGGCTCATGGCCGGTGCGCCAGCCCTCCTGGTATTCGTGCACTCCGCGGTAGAACCACAGGTCGGATCCGCAGATGGCCGTGTGCGTGATGCGGACGATCGCATCGGTGGGGTCCTGTACGGAAAATGCCCCCCACTCGTGTGAAGAAACATCGATCAAGTTGAATTATTTCAGCAGGTTGCAGTCGTTCTCAGCTTGCCGGCACCTCCCCCGGGTGAACGGCACGGTGGAGGCGGCTCGTGCCGCACACCTTCACACCAGTGGGGGGCATTTTCCGTCAGGAAGCCCTTGCCGAGCGGGCTGAACGGCACGAAGCCGATACCCAGCTCCTCGAGGGCCGGAAGCACCGCCTTCTCGGGATCCCGCCACCACAGGGAATACTCGCTCTGCAACGTCGTGACCGGCTGCACCGCATGCGCGTGGCGGATCGTCTGCACGCCCGCCTCGGACAGTCCGAAATATCTGACCTTGCCTTCCTGGATCAGCTCCCTGACCGCCCCGGCCACATCCTCCATGGGCACGTCCGGATCGACCCGGTGCTGGTAGAACAGATCGATGTGATCGGCGCCGAGGCGCCTCATCGAAGCCTCGGCAACCGCGCGGATCCGGTCCGGCCGGCTGTCGAGCCCTTTCGTCGAATCATCCTCCTTGAATCCGAACTTGGTCGCGATCACCACCCCGTTGTGGAACGGGGCGAGCGCATCGGCGACCACCTCTTCGTTGACGAACGGGCCATACGCCTCGGCGGTGTCGAAGAACGTGACGCCGCGCCCGACGGCGGAGACCTCGAGACCGCTCTTTCCCGATATGTGCTTCTTCATTCTTGTTCTTCTTCGTTCGACGCGTGCCTCATCTCCGTCCGTGGCTCCCGGGGAGCCCGGGTCTCCGACCGGAACCTGGCGGGTGGGACACCGAAGGACCTCTTGAAGGCGCGGTTGAACGCCGCCTCGGACTCGTAGCCGACCTCGGCCGCAACCTGGGCGATGCTCATGCCGGTCGAGCGAATCATCCGGGCGCCGAGCTGCAGGCGCCAGGTCGTGAGGTATGTCATGGGCGGAGCGCCGAGGATCTCTCGGAAACGCTCGGCAAAGACCGAACGGGAGAGTCCTGCCTCCCTGGCGAATTCCTCGAGGGTCCAGGGGTCGGCGGGTCGCCGGTGCATCAGGGCGAGTGCCCGGCCAAGCTCGGGGTCGCGTGCGCCCGCCAACCATCCGGTTCGCCCTTCCGGCCACTGTGCCACGTAGCGCCGCAGGGTCTCCACGAACAACGCCTCCGACAGCTTGGCAAGAACCGCCTCCCCGCCCGGATGTCCCTCCCCCGCCTCGCCAACCGAGAAGCGGATCGATTGCTCGAGCCACCGACCCGAGGTGTCGTCCCTGATGTTAATCTTGAACATCGGTGGCAGTCCCGCGAGCACAAGCCGGCCCAGCCGAGGCTCGCAGGCCATGTAGCCGCAGACGAACCGGGTCACCTCGCCGCCACCGCCCAGCCGCGCCAGCTTGAGACCCTGCGAGAGGATGGCGTGAAGGTCATTCTCGTTGTCGTGCACTTCGCGCGGAGAGCCGTTCGTCAGGATGTGCGGGTCGCCGTGGGGGAAAACGACGATGTCTCCCGCCTCGAGCGATATCGGTTCGCCCGCCTCCACCATGGCCGAGCCGCGCCCGTCCACGAGCAGGTGAAAGATGATGACGTGTCCGTCGGAACTCGAGAAGTAGGGAGCCACGCTGCGGGAGGGAGGCAATCTGAATCCCCACGGCGCAGAGAACTCGGCGTTGTAGAAGATCGCCCCGTCGAGCGTGACGCTCTTCAGCACTTCGGACAGGACATCCACCGTGGCCTCCGGATGCCGGGGCGGACGTCCGGCAAAACCGGTCGGACGCTCGGCCAAGCGGAGCGAATTCTACAGCTTTGCAGTCAAGAGAGCCAGACGCCGGGACAAGGGAAACCGCGGCCTCCGGTGTCATAGTCCCACCGTACCGCAGGCAATCAAGCGGTTTCTACCAACCAGTCGATCGCCCCGAAGGAGAGTTGCATTGAACCGGATCGCCACAGTCTCCACCATCGTCCTCCTGCTGACCGCCTCGACTCTGGCGTCAGCCGCCGTGACGCCCCCCCTGGTCACGAGGAGCCACAATCGCTTCTCGGTTCTCCCGCTCGACTCGGACGGTTTCATCGACGCTCCTGTCACCGATGACGATCTCGTCAACACCTGGGGGCTGGCGTTGAACCCCGCCGGCCTGTTCTGGCTGGCGAACAACGGCACCGACACCGCGACGATCTACACGGGCGACGGTGTGGCGCAAACGCTCGTCGTCCCCCTTCCCGCCGGAGCGGCGCCGACCGGTGTGACGTTCTACAGCGGCAACAATTTCATCCTCGACGATGGCACCAGCGCAGGGCCGGCCCGCTTCATCTTCGCGGGAGAGGAGGGCGAGATATTCGGTTGGGGTCCGGCGATTTCGCCTCCGGGTCAGCCCGCGAGCGTCGTTCGGGCTGTCGATAGTTCCTCGGGCGGGGCGGTTTACAAAGGGATCGCCCTGGCCATCACCGGTTCGGGAGAGAGGCTGTACGCCACCGATTTCCGCAACCGGAGGGTGGATGTCTTCGACGGCGCCTTCGAGCCGGTCTCTCTCGCGCCGGCCGCCTTCGTCGATCCGCACGTTCCGGCGGGCTTCGCGCCGTTCGGGATCGCGAGCATCCGGGGCAGGATCCTCGTGACCTTCGCGAAGCGGGATGCCACCGGCGAGGACGACATCGCAGGTCCGGGACTCGGATTCGTCAGCGTCTTCGACACTGACGGTTCCTTCATCGCCCGGATCGGCACGCGTGGGCCGCTCAACGCGCCCTGGGGGATGGCCATCGCACCGGCGGGATTCGGTCGGTTCGGGGGCGATCTCCTGGTGGGCAACTTCGGCGACGGCAGGATCATCGCCTACCGGATCGCCGACGACCTCCGATCGGCTTTCCCGGAGGGCCTGCTGAGGAAATCGGACGGCCGCCCGATCGTCATCGATGGACTCTGGGCCATCAACTTCGGAAATGGCGCAGCCGCCGCGCCGCTCCGAACGCTCTTTTTCACAGCCGGTCCCGGGGACGAGCAGCATGGTCTGTTCGGAAGGATCGAATCCCGGTAGTAGCCTGGTGCACTCTCACATAGTCGAATCCAAGGAGACCTTCACAATGACCAGACCTAATCCCAAACCAACGACAGAGCAGGTAGAGGCCCTCCGCCAGCGGCTCCGGGGAGCCGTGCTCCTCCCGGGCCAGCCCGGCTATGATGAAGCCCGGCGCATATGGAACGCCATGATCGACCGCCGCCCCGCCCTGGTCGTCCGCGCCGCGGGCGCCGCGGACGTCGTGCAGGCGATCGACTTCACCAGGCGACACGGGCTGGTGCTCGCGGTGAAGGGCGGCGGCCACAACATCGCGGGTAACGCGGTCTGTGATGGCGGGCTGATGCTCGACCTCTCCTCCATGAAGTCGGTCCGGGTCGATCCCATCACCCGTACGGCGCGGGTCGAGCCGGGCGCGACGCTGGCGGATTTCGACAAAGAGGCCCAGGCCTTCGGGCTGGCGACCCCCACGGGGATCAACTCCACCACGGGCGTGGCCGGCCTCACGCTGGGGGGTGGATTCGGATGGCTGAGCCGGAAGCACGGCCTGACCATCGACAATCTCCTTTCGGTCGATCTGGTGACCGCCAAGGGAGAGCTGCTGCATGCGAGCGAGAAGGAGAACGAGGATCTCTTCTGGGCGGTGCGGGGAGGGGGCGGGAACTTCGGCGTCGTGACCTCGTTCGAGTTCCGGCTCCATCGGATCGGCCCGGAAGTTCTGTCGGGTCTGATCGTCCACCCGCTCTCGGCGGGCCCCGAGGTCCTGCGGGGCTACCGGAAGCTCGTGGCGGCCGCGCCCGAGGAGCTCACATGCTGGGCCGTGCTGCGCAAGGCGCCGCCTCTGCCGTTCCTGTCACCGGAGGTTCATGGCACGGGAATCGTGGTGCTCGCCCTCTGCTACGCCGGAGACATCGAGGAGGGCCGCAAGGCGGTGGAGCCGTTCCGCCGACTCGGCACCCCAATCGCCGACGTCGTCGGCGAGCATCCGTTCGTCGGCTGGCAGACAACCTTCGACCCACTGCTCGAGCCCGGCGCCCGCAACTACTGGAAGTCCCACGATTTCGGGGAGCTGGGGGACAAGGCGATCGACCTGCTTGTGGAGTACGCCGGTCGCGTTCCGTCCCCCGAGTGCGAGATCTTCATCGCGAATCTGGGGGGCGCGATCAACAGGGTGCCCGCCGCCGCGACCGCCTATCCTCATCGCGACATCCAGTTCGTGGTGAACGTGCACACTCGGTGGAGGAGCGCGGACCAGGACGGAGTCTGCATCGCCTGGGCACGGGAGTTCTTCGACCGGATGGCGCCTCACGCGACCGGGGGCGTCTACGTCAACTTCATGCCGGAGGACGAGGCGCAGCGGGTGCGCGCCGGTGCCTACGGCGAGAACTTCCGCCGGCTCGGGAAGCTCAAGGCCAGGTACGATCCGGATAACCTGTTCCGGCTCAACCAGAACATCGAGCCGGCGGCCTAGGGTCGCCGGCACTGCCGCCTTCCCCTCGTGCCGAGGGGAAGGCGGAAAGAACGGTATTTTTCTGTCAGGTTTTGCCTCCGGATTCCGATTTCAAGGGTAAGGAGCCGGGATCCGCGTGGGAACCGGGTGGTCTCCGAGCCAGGTGGGTACGAGCGGCGCAACCAACCACCACGGCCTCGAGAGAGTGCCCGGCCCGACGACGCAACGCGGTTGGCGACGGAGGCAACGATGAGATCGACACTCGGGATCACGGTGATCGTGTTGATGGCCGGCGGTTCGCTGGCCACCGCTCAGCTCACCGACAGGAAACAGACACCCAACAGGGCCGGTGAGGGGATCAACAAGACGATGCCGGAGGAGGAGGGGGCGGGACGCGGCGACATCATGACGCCCGACTCGTCGGAATTCATCATCAAGCGCGATCCGTTCCGTGCAATCCGCCGGGGGCGGCAGCTGTTCCAGAGGAAGTTCACGATGCAGCAGGGTCTCGGCCCGCGCACGCTCGACGGTGTGGGCGACATCGAGCAGGACGCCTCGATCGGGGCGGGAGCGGCGGACAGCTGTGCGTCCTGCCACGGGCGTCCCCGTGGCGCCGCCGGTTTCGGCGGAGACGTGTTCACGCGGCCCGACGGGCGCGATGCGCCGCACCTGTTCGGCCTGGGGCTGCAGGAGATGCTTGCCGACGAGATCACGCACGACCTTCGCGCCATCCGTGACGCAGCCCTCGTGAACGCGCGTCTGCGTGGGAAACCGGTCCGACACGGGCTGACGAGCAAGGGGATCAATTACGGTAGGATCACCGCCTTCCCCGATGGATCGGTGGACACGACGGACGTGAGCGGCGTCGATCCCGACCTGCGCGTTCGTCCGTTCTTTGCCGAGGGGAGGACCATCTCCATGCGGGAGTTCATCGTGGGCGCCCTCAACGCGGAGATGGGGATCGAGGCGGTGGATCCCGATCTCGAGACCGCCTCGTCGGGCGGCCGGGTGGTGACTCCGGCGGGGATGGTTCTCGACGGGTCAGTCGACAGGATCGAGGCACCCACGGCTCATGGAGCGTACGACGATCCGGACGGGGACGGCGTGGTGAACGAGCTGGATACGTCACTCGTGGATCACATGGAGTTCTACCTGTTGAACTACTTCAGACCCGCGAGCTACCGGCAGACGCAGTCGACCGCGCGGGGCCGCGTGCGCTTTCTCCAGGCCGGGTGCGCAACATGCCACATTCCCGATCTGACGATTGACCGGGATCGGCGTGTGGCGGATGTGCAGACCGTCTACGATCCGATCCATGGGATCTTCAACAACCTCTTCTCCACGGCGTCCGCCCGGTTCACGCAGACGGACGACGGCTCGGGGTATCCGACGCTGAAGGTGCCTTCGGGACAGCCGTTCGTGGTGAAGGACATCTTCACCGACTTCAAGCGCCACGACCTGGGCCCGGCCTTTCACGAGCGGAACTTCGACGGGACGATGACCACGCGTTTCATGACCGAGGCGCTGTGGGGGGTGGGATCGACGGCCCCCTACGGCCACGACGGGCGCAGCGTCAACCTGCAGGAGGTGATCCTGCGCCACGGCGGGGAGGCCGAGGCGTCGCGCGCCCGCTTTGAGGCCCTGCCGGATTCGGCGCGCGACGACCTCGTGGAGTTTCTGCGCAGCCTGATACTCTTCCCGCCCGACGATACCGCCTCGAACCTGAACCCGGGAGACCCCACGGCCGAGGGCTACCCGCAGCGCGGACACGGCAGCATCGCCCTGACCGTTCTGTTCAACGATCCGGATGATCCGGAATGAGGCTCCTATCTGGCACGGGCGCAAACCGCCCGGCGCATATCGGGCGCTGATTGGACCTACAGTCCGGGCGTGTCGGGGTGTGCCTCGTCGTATGCGAGGATGTCCGGGTCGTTGATGTGCTCGGCCTTCCACACCATGCCGCGGTGGATGCGGTTCCAGCCGCTCGGGTGGTCGTACAGGATCCACTCCTCTAGCCTGCCGGGCCTCATCTTGCGGTATTCCGAGGCGTCCAGTGCCGCCTGCGCGAAGCCGTCGGGCTGACGCGAGGCGACCACGCTGTAGCTGTCGGCCTCGTTTTCCATGGTGCGGATGAGCGTGTTCTGCACGGGCGTCATCACGAACGAGTAGACCGTGAACAGGAAGATCAGCAGCGGAAGCCCGGCCACGTCGCCGATGCCCCGGATCCCCCACACGGCGCCACAGCCGGTGCGCACCTTGTCGAAGCTCCATCCCAGGAAGGCAAAGCCGCCGATGATGATCAGGCCGAACGCGATGATCGTCTTGTACGTATGGTTGAGCACGTAGTGGCCCATCTCGTGCGCCACCACTGCCAGGATCTCCTCGTCGGAGCGGCCGTCGAGCAGCGTGTCGTTGAGGCTGATCTGCGCCGTGCCGAACAGGCCGCTGACGTGAGCGCTCATGCGCTTGGACTGACGGGAAGCGTCGAACTCGTAGACATCCGTCGCCGGCACCCCGTTGGCCCGCGCCATCGACAGGATCTCCTGTTTGAGCGGGCTTTCGTCGAGCGGTCTGAATTCGTTGAAGACCGGCTCGATGTAGACTGGTGCGATGGCGGCGGCGAACACGATGAAGGCGATGGTGACCAGCGCGCCCCAGAGCCACCAGGTGCGTGGTGCCTTGCGAAGCACGGCGTACACGGCGGTGATCGCGAGCGTGCCCAGGATCAGGCCGACCGCCAGCTCCTTCGCCTGATCGCCGAGCCAGCCGGCCAGGTCCTGGTTGGACATCGCGTACTGGTGCTCGCGGAAGTACGTCTCGTACGCCGTCCAGGGAAGCATGACCAGGGTGGAGATGACGAGGTATCCGGCTCCGTAGATCGCCGTCTGCAGCCAGCGCCAACGGACGAGCCGCTCGGCTGTGTCGCGCAGGCCGGTCGACAGCCGGGTGCCCAGGAACAGCCAGGCGAGCATCGCGGCGGCCACGAAGTCCCACAGCAGCAGCCAGTAACCTCCTTCGAAGTAGGCGTCGGACCGCGCGCGCTCCTCGGGAGAGAGCTGCGCGAGATATGCCTCCGTCGCGGCCACCGGGTCGAACGGCTGCGCGCTCGCGGCGGGAGAAGCGTTCCCCTGGGGCGAGGCCGGTGCATCCGAAGCCCGCGCCGCGCCCCAGGACGCGAGACAGACGACAGCGAGTGCCGGCAGGAGGGCCGCGAGGCGCCGTGGAGGCTTCATCTTCCCGCCGCCTGAAGCGACCTCAAACCCGGCGTGTCGGGATGGGCCGCATCGTAGGCCGCGATGTCAGCATCATCGATGTGCTCGGCCTTCCATACCATGCAGCGGTGGATCCGGTTGTAGCCGCTCGGGTGGTCATAGAAGATCCACTCTTCGAGCGGGCCGGGCGTCATCTTGCGGTATTCCGACAGGTGAAGCGCCGCCTGCGCGAAGCCGTCGGGCTGACGCGAGGCGTTCACGCCGTAGTTGTCGGCCTCGGCTTCCATCGTGCGAATGATCGTGTTCTGCACGGGGGTCAGGACGAACGAGTACGCTGTGAACAGGATCAGCAGCAGCGGCAGCCCCGCGACATCGCCGATGTCGCGGATCCCCCACCGGGCGCCGAATCCGGCCCGCACCCTGTCGAAGGACCACCTCAGGAAGGCGAAGCCGCCGAGAATGACGAGGCCGATCGCGACGAGTCCCTTGTACACGTGGTTGAGGACGTAGTGGCCCATCTCGTGACCCAGCACAGAGAGGATCTCCTCCGGGGAGCCGCGGTCCAGCAGGTTGTCGTTCATGCTGATCTGCACGGTGCCGCCCAGGCCGCTGACGTGGGCGCTCATGCGCTTGGTCTGTCGTGAGGCGTCGAACTGGTAGACATCCGTGGCAGGGATGCCGTTGGCCCGCGCCATCGACAGGATGTCCTGCTTGAGCGGGCCTTCGTCGAGCGGCTTGAACTGGTTGAAGACCGGCTCGATGTAGACCGGCGCGATGGCGGCGGCAAAAATGGAGAACCCGATCGTGACCAGCGCGCCCCACAGCCACCAGGTGCGCGGCGCCCGGCGCAGGACGGCATACACGGCGGTGATGGCGAGCGTGCCCAGGATGAGGCCCACCGCCAGTCCCTTGCCCTGATCGCCGAGCCAGGCTCCCATGTCCTGGTTGGACATGCCGTACTGATGCTCGCGGAAGTAACCCTCGTAGGCGCTCCACGGAAGCAGGAACAGCGTGTAGAGAAAGATGTACGACACTCCGTAGATCACCGTCTGCAGCCAGCGCCATCGTGTGAGCCGCTCGGCGAGGTCGCGCAGCCCGGTCGACAGCCGGGTTCCGAGGAAGAGCCAGGCGACGATCGCCGCGGCGAGGAAATCCCACAGGAGCAGCCAGTAGCCCCCTTCGAAGTAGGCATCGGATTTGGCCCGTGCTTCGGGCGAGAGTCGGGCGATGTACCCCTCGGTGGCGGCATCCGGATCAAAGTGCGTCGTGCTCGCCGATGCGGGCACGGCCGACCCGGGGGCGGCCGGGACATCTGCCGCGCCGGCAGCGCCCCATGAGGCGAGACAGACGATCGCCAACGCCGGCAGAATCGCATCAACGCGCTTCATGTTCTTCTCCTCCTTCACGGTTGTGCCCGGGTTCATACGGAGCAGAGGGGCGGGAAGTTCCGTCCGGGAGCAGGGCCTGCCTAGCTCGAGATCAGAAGTCGTGCGATGTCGCGATAGCTGCCCTCGAGCCCGCCGGCTCCGGGCTGACGCTCCAGGAACGACATGAGCTCATCGAACGTCCTGCGTCGAGCTCGTCCGCGGTATGACCGGATCTGACGGAATCTCGTCTCGAGCAGGCTTCTCCGAAGCTCCTCCCGGACGAGCGGGTTCCGCTCGCGGTTCTCTCCGTCCGTGCGAAGCCGGAACTCCAGCAGCTCCGGCACTCGGGGATCCTCCCAGCACAGGGCGGCCTCGTCGGCGGCCACGAGCCGTGTGATCGGGTCTTCCGTGATGAGATAGCTCCATATGTAGTGGCAGATGCCGCCTGAGGCCTTGTACATGGTCGGAGCCCGCAGCTCGGTCGCCGGTCTCGAGGTCTTCACGGCGATCTTCTTCCAGCGCGGTTCCTGCGAGTCGTTCGGGACTTCGAACGTCATGAGGTAGCCGTTCCGGAGATCGTCGACGGCGGAGATCAGGATCTCGAGGAAGGCTGCCCTCTCCTCGTGAGCGGACACGTAGTTCCACCGCCCCCCGGTTCGTTCGGCCAGCTTCCGGATCCAGTCGTGGCCGCGACCCTGGTCGTCGAACATGGTGGCGGAGGGGAGCGCATAGACGACGGGGTACCGTCTCTCCGTATGCTGGAAGACGTTCGGCACACCGCTGTCCTCTCCCATGCGTATCCGCCCGGCGACCACCTCGATCGAATCCCGTGCGACTTCCGCGTCCGGGGGCAGGAAGCTCGGCTGGCCACGTCCCGTGAAGACCTCACGCCCACGCGGCAGGACGATGATCGCGCGATTCCCGGGGAAGTAGTGCCAGAGCCGTCGCATCGAGTCGAGGGTGGCGTCGGCGTCGGCGCGGCCTGTGGCGGCCCAGGAGGGCGATGGGGGTGTCAGCATGAACTCGCGGAACCTGTCCCGCTGGGCCGTCGGAAATCCCCGGTCGGCGCGCCAGAAAGGATCCTGCAGCCACTGCGCGGATTGAGCGTACCGGACGAGGGCGACATCGACTCGCCCGGTCCGTCCCTGCACCTTTGCGGCGAGGTGGTCGAGTCCGTCGAGAAGCACATCGTCCACGAAGGCTGGATACTCATCGGTGAAGCCCGGCTGTCCTCCGCCGGGCTTCAGGAACGAGGAGATATCCACCGCGATGAGGATCTGCAGGGCGTTCGCAGGCGACGGGGGGATGAAATCGATGAGAGCCGAATCCTCGATCCTGATCCCCTCCAGACGAATCGAGAACTCGCTCCGGTCCAGATCGGTCACGTACTCGTCCTCACGTCCCGTCGCGATGACCGTGATGGTGAGCCGATCGGGCGGTCCGGCCCGGACCGACTGGCTCTCCTCGACTCGCTCGCCCAGATGTCTGCGTCCCGAGGAGCGTATGGAGGCATCCAGGGTCCAGACACTCTTCTCGATGACCCGGCGCGCCCCGTCCGGCTCGATCAAGTGAACCTTCAAGGTGACCAGGACACCTCGCAGGTCCTCTCGGAGATCGACATCGAAGGTGCCTTCTCCGGAACGCGCAATCGGCGTGTAGTCGACGAACAGCTCGGTTCCGTCGACACGCCCTGAAACGCAGTCCTTCCGCGACCCGGCGATCGGCCAGAAGGACAAGCGGCCGTAGAGCAGGCTCTCGGGAAGCAGGCGCAGCGGGTGGTTCGACACCGAATCCCGGTAGGCTATGGCGATGCTGTCGGTATCCGGGCAGGCGGGAAAGCGGCCGGGGGCCGGCAGCTCATCCGGGTGTGCCTGCACGGGAGGCAGGGCGAGCAGCACCAGGTACAGCATGATCGACGGCAGGAGCACCGCGGAACCTCATCGAAAACGGCACCTCTTGCCACGATATCATGGCCGACAGGCTCGACAAACCAAAGGAGCCGCCCCCCAGCGGCGGCTCGACCCTCGAGACGCCGCCCGGAGGGTGAGAGCCGCGCTCAGACGGCATCGATCGGCCGGATCTCGATCCGACCGCCGTGCAGCAGGTGAGGACAGCCACGCGCGGCTGCGACGGCGGCCTCGTAGCTGTCCGCCGAGATGATGAAGAACCCGGCGACCGAATCGCCCGCCGGCAGAGCGCTCGAGCTCACGCCACCGCCGGCCCGGCCCGGCAGCAGCACCGATCCGCCGGCCTCGAGTTTTTCGCCCGTGACGAAGTGGCCGGCCTGCGCGAGTCCGCGGGCCCATTGCCGGTATTCCTCGACGCGCTCGGGGGCGTGCCCGGCCGGGGCCGCGTCGTAGTTCTCGTCCTCGTGAAGAAGGAGCATGAACCGGGGCGAGCCGGAGTCCACGGGAACCGGCCGGCCGGCCCGCTCGACCGCCATCCCGGCGACGAACAGCAGGGTCCCGGCTGCCAGGGCCGCCGCCCACCGTCCCGGGCCGCCCCATCGCGTCCCGCCCGCTCTCGCCAGCAGGTGCCGGGAGTGGAGCGCCGCAACGACCTGATCTTCCAGTGCCGCAGCGGGTGGGGTTTCCTCGCGCAGGGATGCGTAGGCCTCCCGCTCGGCCTCGCTCAGCTCATCGTTCGGTTCGGTGGTCATCTGCTGGTTCCTCCTCGCGGGGCCGGGCTGGTTGTTGCCGGCCCAGCCGGACACGCACGGCGGCCCTCGCGTGCGACAACTGGCTCTTCGATGTTCCCTCGTTGATCCCGAGCAGCCCGGCGATCTCCCGGTGGCCGTACCCCTCGATGTCGTGCAGGATCAGCACCTCACGGTATCCGTCGGGCAGGGAGGCGACGGCACGCTCCAGATCGATCCGCTCCGGCACGTTCCCCGTATCCCCCGACAGGCCGCCGCCGGGCCCGTCCTCGCCGAGAGCCTCCGGGAGGCGCTGCTCCCGCCGGGTTTCCCTCGAGCAGTTGATCAGGATCCCGGTCAGCCAGGTCCGCAGGCTGGAGCGCCACCGGAACCCCTCCAGACGTTTGATCGCGCGGATCCAGGTGGTCTGGATGATGTCGTCGGCCGCCTGCACGTCTCCCCGGTGCAGCCGGCGGGCTATCCGATGCAGCGCCGGCGTGTGCGCGCGGTAAAGCTCCCGGAAAGCCCGCTCGTCCCGGCTCCTCAGGAAAGCGCTCACGAGCCCTCGGTCGGCCATCGTCACTTGATGCGTTCGAACGTGATCTCTTCCATCCAGCGCTCCGTTCCTCCCTCGTACCAGGTCCACCGGGAGGAGAAGTGGTCCGCGTCCACAAGGTGGTACAGCGCCTTGTCCATGTGTCCCTCGTCGCGGGAGGCGAGGTTGCCGCCGTCGATGAAGGTAAAGAGGATTCGATTGGCCGCCCTCGCCGGGGCCGGTTGCCTCCATGCGCGGCTGGTTGCCCGCGACGCAGTAGTGAGTCAGGAGCAGTCTGTCACGGTCCCGGGTGATCGTGGTAACCATCGTCTCTCCCGGGTGCGCGTCGAACTGCGAGGTGAAGACCAGCGCGCTGCCCTTCGCGATCGCCCGGACCGACACGCGGTCCTCCCATCCCTTCGTGCTGCGTCCCCGCCACTCGCCCTCCAGCGTCCTGAGCTGCTCGAATGCCGCGGCCACGGCCGGCTGCCCCGGCTCTGCAGCCGCCGCTCCGCCCGGTGCCGCGGCTGCCAGAAAGAGCGCCAGAACCGCCCCGGCGTGTCCGATCCTCAGATTAGTCATGAGTGTCACCTCCATACCATGAGTGCCGGCAGGGTCCGAAACGGTTGCATCACTTCTCACGAACTCCTCACACCGCGCTCATGCTCCTCACATGGGGGCGCTGTAGCTTCCTGATCGGACGGCGTTTCGCTGTCGAAGGAGGCCATGGCCATGACGAGAACGGCAATGCTGTGCAGGTTCGCCCTCGGTCTGCTGCTGCTCCACGCGGCGGGGGCGGCGGACGTCTGGAGCCGCCAGGACGACGACATCACCCTTTCCCCCTACTTCGCGATCCAGGGCGGTGATGCCTCGCTCGACGCTTTTCCGCTCAAGACGACGCGAGTCGATGCCACCGTCAACGGGGTGATCGCGGACGTGCGGGTCACCCAGGTGTACGCCAACGAGGGGTCGCGCCCGATCCACGGCCGGTATGTCTTTCCCGGCTCCACCCGAGCGGCGGTGCACGGCATGGTCATCCGGGTCGGCGACCAGCAGGTGGTGGCCGCCATCAAACAGCGGGAGCAGGCGCGCCGTGACTTCGAGACGGCGAAGACGCGCGGCCAGAGCGCGTCGCTGCTCGAGCAGCACCGGCCGAACGTCTTCACCATGAGCGTGGCCAACATCATGCCGGGGGATCAGGTCGAGGTGGAGCTGCACTACACCGAGCTGCTCGTCCCGGTCGAAGGAACGTACCGGTTCGTCTATCCGACGGTGGTGGCCCCGCGGTACGCAGGAGGTGGAGCAGAGACGGCGCCGCAGGGCCCCACGCTGCCTGCCGGCCTCGTCCCGGACGCCACGTTCGACATCCACGTGACGCTTGCCACCGGCATCCCGCTGCAGGACGTCCGAAGCGATTCGCACGAGGTGGTCGTTTCATGGAACGGTGCGTCCGAAGCGGATGTGAGCCTCGCCGATGCGGACGACTACGCCGGAAACCGCGACTTCATCCTCGACTACCGTCTTGCCGGGCGCGAGATCGACAGCGGCCTGCTGCTGTACCGCGGCAAGGACGAGAACTTCTTCCTGATGATGCTCGAGCCGCCCGAACGGGTCCCGATGTCCGACGTCACGCCGCGCGAGTACGTGTTCATCCTCGATGTATCCGGATCGATGGACGGGTTCCCGCTGCAGACCGGCAAGGCCCTCATCGGCGATCTGATCCGGGTCTCAGGCCGACGGATCGGTTCAACGTCGTGCTGTTCGCCGGAGCCTCGCAGGTGCTGTCGGGCTATGGCCTGCCCGCCTCACCCGAAAACGTCGCCGCGGCGATCGGGATGATCGACGCGCAGCGGGGCGGCGGTGGCACCGAGCTGCTTCCCGCGCTGCGGACGGCGCTGGCGATGCCCCGCGACGAGGCGTTCTCGCGCACGGTGGTCGTGATCACCGACGGGCTCGTGAGCGCCGAGCCGGAGGCGTTCGATCTGGTCCGCGGCAATCTCGATCGGACCAATGTCTTCGCCTTCGGCATCGGCACGAGCGTCAACCGCTATCTGATCGAGGGGCTGGCCCGCGCCGGGGCCGGCGAGCCGTTCGTGGTGACCCGACCGGAGGGGGCGCCCGAGACCGCGCGGCGCTTCCGCCGCTACATCGACTCGCCGGTACTGATGGGGGTGAAGGCGTCCTTCGAAGGCTTCGATGCCTACGACGTCGAGCCCGCGGTGCTGCCCGACCTGTTCGCCGAACGGCCGGTCGTCCTGTTCGGAAAATGGCGGGGCGAGCCGTCCGGGAGGATCGAGCTTTCGGGGCGCTCGGCGCGAGGCTCCTGGTCGCGATCGGTCGACGTCCCCGCCGTGGCGCCCAGGCCGCACAACGCCGCGCTGCGCTACCTGTGGGCCCGCGCGCGTGTGGCACGCCTCACCGACGGAAGCGCCGCTATCGGGCAGGACGCCGCGGCCGCCGAGATCACGAGAATCGGGCTGGACTACTCGCTGCTGACGAAATACACGTCCTTCATCGCCGTCCTCGAGAAGGTCAGAAACCCCGCCGGGTCGGCCGAAGACGTCGATCAGCCGGTGCCGCTGGCGAAGGGCCTTTCGAATCTCGCCATCAACCCGGGATACGCCATGGGCGCCGAGCCGGGGCTCGTGATCCTGCTCGCGGCGTTGATGCTGATCCTGACCCTGGCGACCATCCGGACGGCAGCGGGCGGCCGGCAGGCGCGATGAGCGCCACGGCGACATGGCCGGTGTGGCGCCGCAACGCGGCCTGGTATGTCGCCGGACTGGCGGCGCTGGTCCTGCTGAAGCTGTTCTACAGCCGCGCGGGGCCCGACGAGCTCGGCTTCATCCTGGCGCCCACGGCGCGTCTGACCGGGATGCTGTCGGGAGTCGTCTTCGAGCGGGAGGCCGGGGCCGGGTGGGTGAGCCACACCGAGCACGTGATCCTGGGTACGGCTTGCGCGGGCGTGAACTTCATGATCATCGCGCTGGCCACGCTCTACTTTCCGTTCGTGAGCCGGTTTCAGGGCATCGGGCGCCGCGCCGCGTGGCTGGGCGCAAGCGCCGGTCTGGCCTACGCGGCCGCAGTCGTGACCAACAGCCTGCGTCTCGTCGCCGCGATGACCCTGTGGCGGATGGATATCTACACAGGTCCCGTGACACCGGATCGGGTGCACCGGACCGCCGGGACCATCATCTACTGCCTGTCGGTCCTGGCTCTGTACCTGACGGCGACGCGGCTGTTCGAGCGGCTGGAAGGGCGGGCGGTGAGGCAGCGCTCACCCTCGGCCCTGGTCCCCCTCGGCTGGTACGCGGCCGTCGCCCTCGGCGTGCCGCTCGCCCGCCGCGCCTGGCGGACCGACCCGGCCCGGTTCGCCGAGCATGCGGTCCTCGTGGTGCTCGTCTGCCTGATGCTGGCGGTCGGGGCCATGCTCCTGCGCGCAGCGGCGCGCGGCCCGGGCATAAACGGGCCGGACCGGAAAGGAGGCGAGCGGCCGGCGGGCTGAATACGATGAAGCCGGTGAAACCGTGAAACCGCGGATCCTGATCGTCGACGACGAACCGGCCATCCTGGACAACATCGAGTACGTCCTGCGCGCGGACGGAATGGAGACGATCCGTCTGGGCGAAGGGCTGTCGGTGCTGCCCGCGCTCTCCGCGGAACGGGTCGACCTGATCGTGCTCGACATCGGGCTGCCGGACGTCAGCGGGCTGGATCTTTGCCGGAGGATCCGCGAGACGCATGACGTGCCGATCATCTTCCTGACCGCGCGCACGGAGGAGATCGACCGGGTGGTCGGGCTCGAGATCGGCGGCGACGACTACATCCCCAAGCCTTTCAGTCCGAGAGAGCTCAGCGCGCGGGTCCGCGCGGTGCTGCGCCGCGCGCGCGGGGCGTCCCCGCCCGGCGAGGGCGCGGTCCCGGCGGCCCTTGCGGTCGACGCCTCGAGGCGGCGGGTCGTCTATCATGGCGCGACCCTGGATCTTTCGAAGTACGAGTACGAGATCCTCACCACCTTCATCCGCCGGCCGGGCCACGTCTTCACGCGCGAGCAGCTCATGGCGCGGGTGTGGGAGCAGCCGGGCACCAGCCTCGAGCGCAGCGTCGACGTCCACATCAAGAACATTCGCGCCAAGCTCGCCGCCATCCGCCCCGGCGACGATCCGATCGTGACGCACCGCGGCGTGGGCTACGCTCTCAGGGAAGACCCGTGAGGCTGGGCACCGCGCTGTTCGTCGCCTGGCTGCTCATCCTCGCCCTGTGCTTCTCCTGGCCGATAGGCCGCATCGCGGGCGACCTGCGCACACGGTATCTCGAGGGCGTGGAGGAGCCGCTCGTCGATCAGGCCAACATCCTCGCAGGCATCATCGGCCGTCAGATGGAGGCGGGCCGGTTCGACGCGGGTGAGCTCTCCGCCGCATTCCAGGACGTGTACGCGCGGGACCTCTCGGCGGCGATCTACGAGATGCGCAAGCGGCGTGTCGACTCGCGTGTCTACATCACCGACGCGGCCGGCATCGTGGTGTTCGACTCGCTGTACCCCGCGAGCGTCGGGGAGGACTACTCCGACTACCGGGACGTGAGCCTCACCCTGAAAGGCGAGTACGGCGCCCGCACCACCCGCGACGACCGCAACGATCCCGCCTCGGCGGTGATGTACGTGGCGGCACCCATCCGCGTGAGAGGGGAGACCGCCGGCGTGCTGAGCGTGGCCGAGCCGACCTCCAGCGTGAACGCCTTCCTGCACGCCGCCAAGCCGCGGATCATCCGGACCGGCGCCCTGGCCGCGCTGACCGCCGTGGGGCTGAGCCTCCTCGTGTCGTTGTGGCTGTCGGGGCAGATCGGCCGGCTGACCCGCTATGCGACCGAGACGGGCCGTGGCCGGCGCGTCGCGCTGCCGCGTCTCGCCCCGACGGAGCTCAGGCAGATGGGCGAGTCGTTCGACCGGATGCGCGAGACGCTCGAAGGCAAGAAGTACGTCGAGCAGTACGTGGCGACGCTGACCCACGAGATAAAAAGTCCGATATCGGCCATCCGGGGGGCGGCCGAGCTTCTCGACGAGGACATGCCGCGGGAGACGCAGGCTCGGTTTCTGGGCAACATCCGCACCGAGGCCGCCCGCGTGGAGGACCTGGTCGGACGGATGCTCAAGCTTTCCGAGCTGGAGACCCGGCGGACGCTGCAGACGAAGGAGGATGTGCCGGTCGCGCCCCTGGTGCGCACGGCGATCGAGGCGAAGCGGCCGATGCTGTCGGCCCGGCGCCTGGAGCTTTACGTGAGGATCGACGAGAACGCCCTGGTGCAAGGCGACGCGTTTCTGCTGCACCAGGCGATCGCCAACCTGCTGCAGAACGCCATCGACTTCAGTCCCGTAGGGGGCCGGCTCGGGGTGGAGGTGGCGCGCGGGCCCGACGGTGCCGTGGCCCTGACCGTCGAGGACCAGGGGCCCGGCATCCCCGGCTACGCCGAAGGCAGGGTGTTCGACAGGTTCTACTCGCTGCCCCGGCCCGGCACGGGCCGCAAGAGCACGGGGCTGGGGCTGACGCTGGTCCGGGAGGTGGCCACGCTGCACGGCGGCGAGGCGCGGCTGGAGAACATCCCCGGCTCGGGGCTGCGGGCGACACTCACGCTGCCGGTCAGCGGGATGTGAGCGGGCCGTCCCATTCGGCCAACTGCTGATCCGCGCGGAGGCGCACCCGCTGGCTGTCGACCCCGATGAACACGCTGTCGTGGAGATCGGCCGCGTCGGTGGCGCCGGAATCCCGGGCCAGCACCCCGGTCATGGGCAGCGAGGAGAACGCCTCCATCCTGAAGCGATCGCGGTCGACCGTCGAGCCGTACCCCTCGTCCCACCATTGCAGGATGCGATCGCGGCAGCGGTGCAGCAGCTCCGCCGACGGCAACCGATCCGACTTCTTCTGATTGGCCGCCTCCGAGGCGGGCAGCAGGTTCCACAGATCATTGTTGGGCCAGAAAGAGAAGGGAAAACAGTGATCGATGGCAAAACGGGTCCGCAGGCGAGTACCGCTCCAGACGCAGTAGACATGCTTCCCGCTCGAGCGCAGCAGCTCTACGCGCTCGCGGACGCGTGACGTATCTCGTTCGGGCTCGAGCCAGGTCAGAGCCCGCCTGTAGTCGTCCGTCGGGCGGATCACGTCGCGCTTTTCGTCGTACTCGCGCATCAGATTGCACCACTCGCCGACGACCACCGGCTCGATCCAGCACGCATACCGTGAGATCGCTTCCCACAGGTGGGCGGGCACCCTGAATGTGCCGAATCGGCTGAGAAACCGTCGATCGAGATTCACACGGATGGCTCCGTCGGCCCTGACGCGCGCCGGCCGCGCCTCGAACACGCGCAGATCGCTTCCGGGGTAGGTCGTGTAGTTTGCCGGCATCCTGGTGATGTTGCTGCAGATGTCGTTGAGCGCTCGTAGGAGGTTCCTGGCATCGGCGCCGGTGAACCGGCCGCCAACCCGCAAGTCATGCGGCGAGACAGGCGCGAGCGCCCGGAAGGCATCGCGCACGAACCCGAGCCCCTTGTCGGGATTGTGCTGCTGGGGAAATCCGACAGGTCGATCCGCCACGGCCCTCGCCGGCGCAGTTCCGGTGAGGACCAGCGGCATATACGCCTTGAGCCAGTACAGCGCCACGAGGCCGAATGGCAGGATGACGCCGTCCTCATGTCTCTCCAGGACCATGCCACGCGCGCCATCGGCGATAACGAACCAGTACGCGCAGCAGGGCAAGCTTGTAGGTCGAGGATTTCCGGTCGTTGATGGTGATGTGGCGCAACAGTGGCAGGGCGCCCGTGCCGTCGTCGGGAAGACGGAAGACATGCGTGCTCCAGCGGACATCGCTACGGCCGAGCGTATCGGCGGTCTCCGCCCGGGCCAGTGCCACGGGCTCGAGAGCGAGCTTCCTTCCCAGTCGCGCGAGCTCGGCCGCGTCCACCGGATGCATGTCGCGCCGCGGATCCGGATCGCCGTGGCGCAGGCTGATGACGAGCAGACCGCCGGGCCTGAGCAGGTTCGACAGCTTGCGGAACGCACGCTCGCGATTCCGAGGGCGCACGTGCATCCAGACCGCGCTGAGCAGGATCAGAATCGAAACGCAGGTCGAGACGGTGGGTCTCGTCGAGCGCAGGCAGGGCATCACGGATCGAGCGGATTCGCGCGGAGGGGTGCCGCCGTCGCCCCTCGACGCGCATCCCATCGGACGGCTCGGCGGCGACCACCTCCCAACCGTGGGAGGCGAGCCAGCCGGCGTCCCGCCCCGACCCGGCCCCCACGTCCAGCGCGAGACTGCCGCCCGCGGGAAGAAGGGGAAGCCATGGGGCGTGTACACGCTCGAACGCAACGGACTCGTATTTCGCCGCGTATGCGGCGGCGTCGTCGGAGTAGTGCTCGAGCGGGGGCCGCATGCGGACCATGCTACGCTCCGTGGCCCGGCAGCGAGACGACGCCGAGCTGCCGCCACATCCCCAGCATGTCGAGCTGCTCGAACGCCTCGACGATTCTGCCTCCGGCGATGCGGTACAGCGTGATACCGGTGATGGCGATCCCGCGCCCCGTCGGCTCGAGACCGGGCAGAGGTCCCGTGTGCGTTCCCGTGGCGCTCCACCGGCCCACGACGAGGTCGCTGCTCTCGCTGACGAACAGGTCCTCGAACACGACGTGCGAATCGGGGAAGGCGGCGCGGTACATGGCGATGGCCCGCCTCCAGTCTTCGCGATCGCCATGGCCGCCCGGCATGTGCGGCCCGTGATAGGGCGACCCGGGGGCCATCACCTCGTCGATGACCGACAGATCCCCCTTGTTCCAGATCTCGCTCGCGATACGGGCAACCAGGGCCTTGATGTCCTGAGATGTCGTCATGATCGACTCCTCCCCCTGCCTTCCTGTCCATTGCCTCCACCAGCGGTAACAGCCTACACTGACTCATCGGAAGGAGGAACGCTCATGGTACAGACACCCTCGACGATGCTGCCGCTCGGCACGGTCGCGCCCGACTTCTCGCTGCCCGACACCGAGGGCCGGAAGGTCTCGCTGGCGGACTTCAAGGACTCGAAGGCGATGCTCGTGATGTTCATCTGCAACCACTGCCCTTACGTCAAGCACGTACAGTCGGGGCTCGCCGCGCTGACCAGGGAGTACGGCGCGAAGGGAGTGGGGATCGTCGGCATCAGCAGCAACGATGTCGAGAACTACCCGGACGACAGCCCGGAGCAGATGAAACGCGAGAAGGCCCGGGCCGGCTACACGTTCCCTTACCTTTACGACGCCACCCAGAGGACGGCCAAGGACTATCACGCCGCCTGCACGCCCGATTTCTTCGTCTTCGACGCCGGCCGGAAGCTGGTCTACCGCGGGCAGATGGACGACAGCCGGCCGGAGAACGGTCTGCCGGTGACCGGCAGGGACCTGCGCGCGGCGCTCGATGCGGCTCTGGCGGGCAAGCCTCCGCTCGAGACGCAGAAGCCGAGCATCGGCTGCAACATCAAGTGGAAGAAGGGAAACGCGCCGGATTACTTCGGCTAGGAGAAGGTCCTCATGCGGTCATCAATCCGTGCTCTGCTCTGCGCCGTTCTCAAACGGGGATGCTGTCGGCCGGCGCGGCGGTCGCCCGCGAGTGGACCGTCGACACCGTCCTGAGACAGATCGACAAGGCGGCCGGCAACGTCGATTCCCTCACCGGCCAGGTCACGCTGACCGATCAGCAGGCGTCGGACGAAGTCGGGGCAATCGATGGGAAGGCGTCGATCCGGATGGACGGTTTCATCCAGTTCGAAGGAGCCGGCGATGCCGCGATGATCGTGATCTGCGCCCCGACGAAGCTGTCCCTTTACGACCCGGCGAAGAGCACGCTCACCGGGTTCGCCCTCTCGAAGCATCCGGAGAAACTCGCGCAGTACGCCCAGATCGGCTTCTCGACCCGGGGCGGTTCTCGGTTCTCGACGAGAGCGACCTCGACGGCCGGAAAGCTGCCGAAGGATCTGTTCGACCCGGACTGGCCCAGGGGAACGATCGAGCAGAAGCTCTGGACGGTCACTTCTTCATGTTGTCGAGCACCGTCTGGAAGAAGCCGCGAACCTCCTTCTCCATGAACTTGCGCCCCATGCTGTGCCGGGTGCCCTGCATGAATCCGGCCACCTGGTCGGTGGAGGTCCTGTTCCGATAGAACAGGATCGAAGCGTCCCCGTCCGGGAAGGCGCCCATGATCACCTCGAGCGAGTTGTACGACTGCCCGACGTAGAAGTGCCTCTCCGCCGAGAAGACGAGGTCGTCGCCCGCCCACAGGGCGCGGTGCGCGAGGATGAAGGTCGGGCGATCCTGGATCACCTGCCGGTACCAGGCGAAGCGATTCTCCAGCTTCGTCCCGTCCGCCTTCGGGTAGCTCATGAAGGAGGCGACGGCCGGCACGCGGGCGGCCAGCGGGCCGAGCGCCTCGGTGGCCTTGCGCAGCTCGCCGGCCGGGTCGGCCGCGGCGCCTCCATCCCGGGCGTACGGCGCGATTCCATCGAGTCCCTTCTCCTGGTACGCCTTCATGCGCGCGATCATGATCGACCGGTAGATCCCCATGACCCCGGCCGAACACTTCGGATCGTTTCCGCACTTGACGCCAGGATGCTGGTCCCTGAAGGCGGCGAACTGGGCCAGCTCGGGGCCGCTGAGGTTGAACTCCGACCCCTTGGCCTGGTACAGCTTCTGGATCTCGGATGACTCCGACGGCTCGTAGGCTGCCTTCGCGAACGCCTGCTCGAGCGGCACGTCGGGCCCGAAAAGGTTGTGTGAGAGGATCTCGCGGTTGAGGGTGAGCGCCGAGCCGGAACGCGCCATCTCGACCAGACGGCTCAGCGGGGCCGGCACCCGGACCGCCATCACGATCGAAAGCTCCTTGTCGCTGAGCTCGTCGGCGGCGCGCGCGACGATCTGACCCTGCATCACCTGGGACCATTCCTGGTCCGTGAACCCGAGCTGGTGCCGGATCTCATCGGGGGTCAGCGGCACCGCGGCCGAGGCCGGTAGTGGTGCAAGAGCCAGCGCACACACGATCAGAAAAAGGGTTGGTCTGGCTCTCATCTGCCGATCTCCTCGAGGTGTGGAACGTGGACGGAACGATGCTATGCGAAATGCGAGTTTTCTATTATCTCAGTTCTCGGCCGGGGGACAAAACCCCGCGGGGGACTTGCCGTTTGCCGGGGTTGACGACCGCTGTGTCCGATCCTACAATTCGCCATATGACGAAATGTAGGAGGGAGCCGTGCGTGACTTCGAAAGCGCCCTGAAGGCCGCGGGCGACCCGACCCGCACCCGCATCCTGAAGCTGCTCGAGCAGGGCGAGATGTGCGTCTGCCAGGTGCAGGCGGTTCTCGAGCTGGCGCCGTCGACCGTCTCCAAGCACCTCGCCATCCTCAAGGCCGCCGGTCTGGTCGACGACCGCCGCGAGGGCAAGTGGATCCACTACGGGCTGGCGCGCGAGAGCCGCAACCCTCATGCGGACGCCGTGCTGTCGCTGTTGCGCGGCCGGCTCGAGGACGAGAGCCGGATCGCCGCCGATCGCAAGCGGCTGCAGCAGGTGATGCGCGTGCCGCTGACGCAGCTCTGCGACCTCGAGCCGTCGACCGGCAGGAGGAGTGGTGGCTGACACCCGCAGACTGGGGTTCTTCGAGCGTTATCTGACGCTGTGGGTCGCCGCCTGCATCCTGATCGGCGTGATGATCGGCCGGCTGGCTCCCGGTGCCGTCGGCCGCCTCCAGGCGCTGGAGCTGGGAGACGCCACGCACATCAATCTGCCGATCGCGGTCCTCATCTGGCTGATGATCTATCCGATGATGCTGAAGATCGATTTCACCGGCCATCGCGCGGCGTGGCAAGCGCGCCGGGGGCCTGTTCGTCACGCTGTTCGTCAACTGGCTGGTCAAGCCGTTCTCGATGGCGCTGCTCGGGTGGCTCTTCTTCAAGCACCTGTTTCTGCCCTGGGTCGGTGCCGGAGCGGCCGACCAGTACATCGCCGGCGTCATCATCCTGGCTGCGGCTCCCTGCACCGCCATGGTGTTCGTGTGGAGCTACCTGACCGACGGCGACCCGGCCTACACGCTGGTGCAGGTGTCGGTCAACGACCTGATCATGCTGGTGCTGTTCGCGCCGATAGTGGGGCTGCCTGGTCTGCGGAGCCAGCGGCCTGGCGGTTCCGTTCCGGGTGCTGCTGTACGTCGGTGGTCGCCTTCATCGTGATCCCGCTCGTGCGTCGGAAGCCTGAGCCGGGGCATCCTGATCCGCAGCGAAGGGCCGGGCATGGTTCGAGCAGCGTTACCTCCGCGGTCTTCCACCCGGTGACCATCGGTGGCGCTGCTGGCGACGCTGGTGCTGATCTTCGCCTTCCAGGCCGGCAACCTCACCGAACCGTTTCTCTCATGTCCTGCTGATCGCCGTCCCGATCCTGATCCAGGTCTATTTCAACTCCGGTCTCGCCTACGGGCTCATGCGCTGGTTCAGGGTCCCGCACAACGTCGCGGCGCCCGGGCGCGCTGATCGGGGCCAGCAATTTCTTCGAGCTGGCCGTCGCCGTGGCGATCGCCCTGTTCGGCCCCGGGTCGGGCGCGGCCCTCGCGACCGTCGTGGGCGTGCTCGTGGAGGTGCCGGTCATGCTCTCGGTCTGCTGCGTTCTGCAACCGCACGCGCCACTGGTTCCCGGCCCCATCGGCCCTGAAGGAGGCATCATGTCCCACATCGTGAACCGCATCGAAATCCTCGGCCCCGGCTGCGCCCGTTGCCGCGAGACGGACCGCATCGTCCGCCAGGTGGTGCAGGAGGCGGGCCTCGACTGCACGGTGGAGAAGAACGAGTCGATCGACCGGATGGTGGCGCTCGGTGTCCTTGCGACCCCGGCCATCGCGTTCGACGGCAAGGTGGTGCTCGCGGGCCACATCCCGAAGAGCGAAGAGATACGCCGGCTGCTCGAGAGCTGAACGCGATGCGGGAGCGGAGCAAGCTGGTGCTGCTGGTGGCGGTGTTCGCGGCGGTGTACTTCCTGCCGATTGAGAGCCCGCGCACGCAGGGAGCCTTCCTCGAGGGGTTGTTCCTCCTCAAGGATTACGCGCGACAGCACGTGCTGCTGTGCCTCGTGCCCGCATTCTTCATCGCAGGCGCCATCGGGCAGTTCATCAGTCAGGGCGCCGTGATGCGATACCTCGGCGCCACCGCGAAGCGGCCGGTGGCGTATGGTGTCGCGTCGGTCTCGGGCAGCATCCTCGCCGTCTGCTCCTGCACCGTGCTGCCCCTGTTCGCCGGCATCTACCGGCGCGGCGCCGGGCTCGGGCCCGCGACCGCCTTCCTTTACTCGGGCCCGGCGATCAACGTCCTGGCGATGATCCTCACCGCGCGCGTGCTCGGGCTGCAGCTCGGGCTGGCGCGCGCCGCGGGGGCGGTGACGTTCGCGATCGTCATCGGGATCATCATGGCCGGCATCTACCGGCGCGAGGAGCGCTCGCGGGCCGCCGCGGGGCCGGATCCATTCGCGGCGGGCGTTTCGGGGGTGTCACCGCGGCGCCCGATCCAGGACGCGATGTTTCTCGCGACCATGATCGGCGTGCTGGTCTTCGCGAACTGGGGGGCGCCCGGGCGGGCGGACGGCTTCTTCGCCCTGGTTCACCGGTCGCGCTGGGCGATCACGGCGATCCTGATGGTGGCGCTGATCTGGATGATGGTCAGGTGGTACCGGCGCGACGAGCTGACCGGCTGGGTCGAGGCCACCTGGGGATTCGCCAAGCAGATCACACCGTTGCTGCTGGCCGGTGTCGTGGTCTCCGGTTGGCTGCTCGGCAGGCCGGGCACCGACGCCGGGCTCATCCCGTCCTCCTGGATCCGCGACGCCGTGGGCGGCAACTCGGTGACCGCCAACCTGATGGCCTCGGTCGTGGGCGCCCTGATGTACTTCGCCACGCTCACCGAGGTGCCGATCCTGCAGACCCTCATCGGCTCGGGCATGGGCCAGGGCCCCGCGCTGGCGCTGCTTCTGGCCGGGCCGGCGCTGTCGCTGCCGAGCCTGCTCGTGATCAACGCCTATCTCGGGCCGAAGAAGACCGCCACCTACGCCGGCCTCGTGGTCGTGATGGCCACGATCACGGGCTGGACCTATGGGATGATGGCCTGACGCGGGTTTCCGGTCCGCGAACAGCCCGGCCCCGGCCCGCATCCATACAGGGTGAGGGAGGCGATCGTGGAGATGAGCGAGCGCTATCTGAGGTGGCGGCTGCGGAGGCGGGATCCCGAGGCATGCCGTGAGCTGATCCGCCGCCACCACCCCCTGGTCTTCGGCCACCTGAAGCGGCTCGGCGCCGACACCGCTCTGGCGGAGGACCTGACGCAGGAGACCTACGCCAAGGCCTGGCGTGGGATCGACTCCCTGCGCAAGGTGTCCTCGCTGCGCTCCTGGCTGCTGACGATCGCCCGAAACGAATACTTCCAGCATGTGCGAAGACGAAGGCCCGAAGGGCCGGGGCTCGACACGATCCCGGAGACGCAGGATGCAGGACCTTCGCCCGACGCGATGGCGGCGGCGGGCGAGCGGGACGAACGGCTGCACCGCGAGCTCGGCCGGCTCGACCCCGTGCTGCGTGAGACCGTCGCGCTGCACTACTTCCAGGACCTGTCGCTCAGGGAGGTCGCCGAGGCTCTCGGCCTGCCTGCCGGCACCGTCAAGTCCCGGCTCAACCGGGCGCTCGAATCGCTTCGCGCATCGTTCGAACAGGAGGCGTTGACCTATGGACAAGAGGCAACTGGAAAGGCGGCTCCGGGCGATTCGTGAGCCGGATCCGCCCCGGGACCTCGCCGTCCGACTGGAACAGGGCATTCCCGATTCCTTCCGGCGGCGGGGGTCGAGGCGCCCGTGGAGGATTGGGACGATGATCAGGATAGGTGCGTTGGCCGCGGCCGCGGGTGCGATCATCTGGGTCGTGAGCCTGATGGCGGTGGGCACGGTTGGAACTCACGTAGTGTTCGCCGATGTGCTGGGTCCGGTCGCCGACGCCACGAGCGGCGCCGGCGCGGTGCACATGGTTCTTCGGATGCTGACGCGTGACGGAGAGGACTTCAGCTTCGTGAACCTGGAGGGCGACGAGCTGCAGCTCGTGGAGGTCTGGCTGCAGGATCCACAGGGCCCGAACGACTCGGGGCGGGCGCGGCTGGTGAAGAACGACCGGGTGTACGACTTCGACGGCGAACACGCGTTGCTGTATCTGCCCGGGCGCAAGGAGGTGTACGAGGACACCGGCTTCGACAGCGATCTGTTCCGGCCCGGCGCGTGGGTGCGGCAGCTTCAGCATCTGCCCCCGGTGAACGTTCAGGTGCTGGCCCACGAAAGAAGAGGGAACGAGGAGCGGATGTTGCTTCGCGCCAGCGGCGTGCCGACGTCGCCACTCGAGCCGTCGTTCTTCGACCAGTTCGACCGTGAGACCGAGGTGATCTGGAATGTCGCGACGAACAGGCTCAAGGACATGCGCCGCTGGGTCGAGTACAAGGGCGAGCGGCGGCTGTATCTCGAGGTCGTGACGATCGACTACGCGCCGCGGTTCGACGAGGCGGTCTTCCGGCTGGATCTTCCCCCCGACGTGCGCCGCGGCGGCCTCAGCGGTCGGCCGCTTCCTCCCGACCAGGTCGGTCTGGGGCCGGGCGAGGCGGCCGAACGGATTCTCGATGCGGCGGCGCGACAGGACCGGGATACGCTGGAGTCGTACGTCCCCTCGCCTGGCCTGGTGGACTGGTTCATGACGCATTCCATCGAGATCGTCTCGCTGGGCGAGCCGTTCCGGGCCGGCAACTACGCCGGCTGGTACGTGCCGTACGAGGTCCGGGTGACGCGGGCCGGCATCTTCCCGATCACGAAGAAGCACAACCTCGCCCTGCGCAACGACAACCCCGAAGGCCGCTGGCAGCTCGACGGCGGCTGGTAATCCGGTGATGCACCGACACGCACGTGTGCTACGATCTCGATAAGCGGTGACAGCGTGACGGACGCACGACGCGCTCCGCCGAGCCGGTCCTCACGCTGCACCGCCCCGCCCCCTCCCTGGCCCCCCACGTGACATCCAACCCGTGACGGACTCTTGGCGCGGACGCCCGATGGTGGTAGATTCAAGCCGCCAATAAGGAGGTGCAGAGCATGTTCGGTGCCGGTAGGAAGCTGCGTGATTGCTGTCTGGTGTTCTTGACGGGTGCGGTGATGGTGAGCGGAGTTGTCGCCAAGGAGGAGCCGGCTCCCCAGATCCCGGTCTGCGACGCCAAGATCGGAACCCTGGCGGTGGCCGAGCCCGAGAACAACTGGTGGCGGGACCTGAACCTCGAGTCGCCCGAGGCCCTCATCAAGATCTTCGTGTCCGAGTCGAAGTGCTTCACCCTGGTGGACCGCGGCAAGGGACTGGCGGCGGCGCAGCAGGAGCGCGCGCTGGCTTCAGGCGGTGAGCTGCGCGGCGGATCGAACATGGGGAAGGGCCAGATGAAGGCGGCCGACTACGTCCTCGTGCCGGACATCGTCAACAAGAACGCGCATGCCGGCGGCAAGAACTTCGGCGGGATCGTCGGCGGGATGTTCGGCCACACCGCAGGAGCGATCGCGGGCGGGGTCAGCCTCAAAAAGAAGACAGCCGACGTGGTCCTGACGCTGACCGACGTGCGTTCCACCGAGCAGGTGGCCCTCGAGGAGGGGCACGCCCAGAAGACCGACATCGGCTGGGGCGGTGGCGGCGGTGCCTTCTACGGCGGGTTCGCCGCGGGCGGCGCGAGCGGCTATGCCAACACCGAGATCGGTCAGGTCGTGACCAAGGCCTACTACGATGCCTTCGTGAAGCTTGTCGACGAGGTGAGGAAGATCCAGCCGGACGCCAAGGCGGACAACGTCACCCAGGCGGTGGAGATGGCGAAGCCCGGACGCATGTACGCGAAGCCCGATCTCAAGGCCGACGTCGTGCGCGACCTGGATCCGGGGATGCTGCTGTACCCCACCGGGGAGAAGGAAGGCATCTGGTGGAAGGTTTCGGACGAGCTGGGCAACGAGGGGTGGGTCCCGTCGACCCTGATCAAGCTCGCGAAGTAGCCTCCCCCGTCGTCGCATAACCGGCCGGCCGAGCGCCCTTTCCCGGGTCGCCGGGTGATGCCCGGCAGCACGCGACCGCGGAACCACGCCCCTCCCCTTGACACCACACGTCCGTGCAGGTGAGGATTCCACGGTCACCGTGCATCCATCGAAGAGTCGGGAGGAATCGTGAGACATCCAGCCGTTTCCGTCGTCATCGTCTGCATGCTGATCTCGGGCGCGTCGTTCGCGGCCACAAAGGACATCGACCCGGAGATGCTCGCCGGCATGAGCGCGCGCTCCATCGGCCCCGCCGGCATGAGCGGGCGCACCGCCGCGGTGGACGCGGTGGTGGCCGACCCCGACACCATCTATATAGGTGCGGCCACCGGCGGCGTCTGGAAGTCCACGAACGGCGGGCTGACCTGGCAGCCGATCTTCGACGATCAGCCGGTGGCGGCCATCGGCGCGGTCACCATCTTCCAGGCGAATCCCGACATCGTGTGGGTGGGCACCGGCGAGAGCACGCCGCGCAACAGCGTCTCGGTGGGCAACGGCGTCTACCGCACGCTCGACGCCGGCCGCACCTGGAACCACCTCGGTCTGGAGCAGACAGAGAGGATCTCCCGCATCCTGACCGATCCGGCCGACTCCGACACGGCGTACGTGTGTGCCACCGGCAAGGCGTGGGGCGAGAGCGAGCAGCGCGGCGTCTTCCGCACGACCGACGGCGGCGCCACATGGAAGAAGATCCTGTTCGTCGACGAGCGCACCGGATGCGCCGATCTGGCGCAGGATCCATCCAACCCGCAGAAGATGATCGCCGCCATGTGGGACTACCGCCGCTGGCCCTGGTTCTTCCGCTCCGGCGGGCCCGGCTCGGGCCTGTTCGTCACCGTGGACGGGGGCGAGACCTGGAAGCGCTACACGCCGGAGGACGGGATGCCCGAGGGCGAGCTCGGCCGCATCGGCGTGGCGTTCTCCCCGTCACACCCCGAGGTCGTGTACGCGCTGGTCGAGGCGAAGGACAACGTCCTGCTGCGGTCGTCCGACGGCGGTCAACTCCTGGAACAAGGTCGACGAGCAAAGGAAACATCGGCAGCAGGCCTTTCTACTTCGCCGAGATCCACGTCGACCCGGAGTTCCCGGACCGGATCTACAGCCTGCACTCGGTGGTGACGGTCTCCGACGACGGCGGAAAGACCTTCCGCACCCTGGTGCGCTTCCTGAGCCTGCATCCCGACCATCACGCGCTGTGGATCGATCCCAACGATCCGAAGCACATCATCCTGACCAACGACGGCGGCGTCGGGATCAGCCACGACCGGGGCGAGACCTGGCGCTTCGTTCGCGACCTGCCGCTGGCGCAGTTCTACCACGTGCGGGTCGATGACGACCTGCCGTATCACGTCTACGGCGGCCTGCAGGACAACGGCTCGTGGCGCGGGCCCGCGTCGGTCTGGGAAGGGGGACTGAGCCGGGGCATCCGCAACCTGCACTGGCAGATGGTCGACTTCGGTGACGGGTTCGACACCATGCCCGATCCGGAGGACTCGATGCGCGGCTACGCCATGAGCCAGGGCGGGCATCTCTCCCGCTACGACCTGCGCACCGGCGAATCCAGGACGATCCGGCCCGACGCGCCCGACGGCACGAAGCTGCGGTTCAACTGGAACGCGGCGATCGCGCAGGACCCGTTCGACCCGGCGACCATCTACTACGGCAGCCAGTTCGTCCACAAGTCGGCCGACCGGGGCGAGACCTGGCAGATCATCAGCGGCGATCTGACCACCAACAACCCCGACTGGCAGAAGCAGGACGAGAGCGGCGGTCTGACGCTCGACGTGACCGACGCGGAGAACTTCACCACCATCGTCGCCATCGAGCCGAGCCCGGTCAAGAAGGGCGTGATATGGGTCGGCACCGACGACGGCCGGATCCAGCTCACCACCGACGGCGGCGCGACCTGGCAGAGCGTGGAGAAGAACGTGCCGCGCGTGCCGGCCAACACCTGGGTGCCGCACATCACGGCCTCGCCGTTCGACGCCGGCACCGCCTTCGCCGTGTTCGACAATCACCGCCGCTCCGACCTGGGCACCTACGTGTACAGGACGACCGACTACGGGAAGAGCTGGAAGGCCCTGTCCACCGACGGCGTGCGCGGCTACGCGCTCAAGGTCGAGCAGGACCCGGTCGACGAGAACCTGTTGTTCCTGGGCACCGAGTTCGGGCTGTACGTCTCGTTCGACGGCGGCGCCGGCTGGCTCCCGTTCAAGCACGGCATCCCGACCGTCTCGGTCATGGATATGGCCATCCAGCCTCGCGAGAACGACCTGGTGGTCGCCACCCACGGGCGCGGCATCTACATCATCGACGACATCCGACCGCTGCGGCGTCTGACGTCGTCGACCCTCGGCGAGCCGCTCCACATGTTCGACATCGCCGACGCGCAGCAGTACATGAAGTCCCAGCCGCCGGGAGAGATCATCCCCGGCGCCGGCGAGTTCCTCGGAGAGAACGAGCCGTACGGAGCACTCGTCGCCTTCTCGGTTCACGGGGAGGGGATTCCGCACCCGAACGAGAAGCTGGAGCGGGAGCGCAAGGAGGCGGAGCGGGCCGCCGCGAAGCCGAAGGCGGAGGAAAAGAAGCAGGAGGGGGGCGAGGACAAGTCGAAGGCGGTCGAGGCCGAGATCCGCGTGACCGACGCCTCGGGCAAGGTCATCCGCAAGTGGAAGGCGAAGGTGCATCAGGGAATCAACCGGATCGTCTGGAACCTCACGCGCGATGCGTTCAAGCGGCCCGGCACGAACCCGTTCGCCGAGTTCTTCGGCGGTGGTGGCGTGGAGGTGGTGCCCGGCGACTACACGGTGACGGTGGAGTTCCGCGATCAGACCGCCGGCAAACCGGTACGCGTGCTCGAGGATCCGCGGTTCGACATCGCACGCGCCGACCGCGAGGCGAAGCAGAAGATGATCCTGCGCGCCGGCGCCGATCAGGAGACGCTGACGAAGGCGGTGGAGCGGATCCAGCGCGCCAAGGACGACATCGGCACGATCATCGCCAAGCTCAAGCAGCGCGACCAGGACGCCGACACAACGGACGACGAGAAGAGCTCCAACAAGCCGCTCATCAAGGACGCGGAGAAGCTGCGCAAGTCGCTCACGGAGGCGGAGAAGAAGCTCTGGCAGCTTCCCGACACGAAGGGGATTCCGCCCGAGACCGATGCCCTGTCGAAGATAGGCTACGTGCTCGGCTCGCTCCAGTCGTCGTGGGATGCGCCCGACGAGGCGCAGAAGACGTACCTGCGACAGGCGGAGGCCGTGCTCCAGGACGCCCTCGCTTCGGCCAACACACTGTTCGACACCGACGTGGCCGCCTTCCGCGTCAAAGCGCGGGACGCAGGGCTCGACGTTCTGCTGCCGGAGACGAAGGCGGTGGTGCTGGGTCCGTAGGTGAGATCCGGTGCAGACCTTCTGCGTGGCCGGCCGGATCCCCGCCCGGGGGCATGATTCCACCGACGAGCCTGATAGTCGCGGTGCCGATGAACCAAATCGTGTCATCGACCTCGCCCGTGATGGTGACGACTGCCGCGCTCCGCCCTGCGAGCATTGCCTCGAAGGATGCCCTGTCGAACTTGACGGTTATCTCTTCGATCCCGTCGCCGTTCTCGTCCCCGAAGGATACCGGCCTAGGATCGGCGGTCAGCGTCCCGTCGATGGAGATGCTACCGATGACGATCGCGTGAGGATCATACGCAAGGGGCAGTTGAATCGAGACCCGGATCGTCTTCCCGTTGGACGAGAGGTTCAGCGTGGCGGGCGAAACGCTCAGCCAGGTGAGCCGGACCTGTCCAACATGAAGTACGATCGGCAGCTCGAGGCCGGGATGCAGGGGATCGTCGGATGAGACGTGGATCGTGGCCGAATGGTCACCATCCGCCAGACCCTCCGAGGCCAAGCCGAGCATTACGTCCGCGGTGCCACCCGGAGCGATCGATCCTGAAGGTGGTGTCGCCGAGATCCAGTGTGGGAGCGATCCACCCGCGTCCCAGGTCAGGATCTCCCCGCCAGTGTTTGTGATGCGAAGGGTGCGCTCGGTCCGACCCCCCGGTGGAAGGGCTACTTCGAAGGCCGTCGGCTGGACGCGAATCTCCGGCGGCAGATAGCCGGCCCCGAGGAGCGGGACGCTCGTTTCGGGCGAGTCCGGGTCATTGGAGATGATCCGAAGGACCGCCTCGTGCGTCCCGGCGGATCCGGGCTGGAAAAGGACCTGAACGACGGCGGATCCCGCGGGCGGGACGGTGAGGCTGGTCACGCCCGGATGGAAGGCCGGATCATCGCTCATGATGGAGGTGACGTCGAGCGGGAGCGTGCCTTGGTTTTCTATCGCGAGGTTCAGCGAGGCGCTCGCCGTGACTGCCACTCGCCCGAAGTCGAGCGGCGTAGTCTCGACCACCAGCTCCGGCGCGTCCCTGACGGTCAGGCTGGCCGGCAGGACGATGTCATCCGTCCCGAGGTTCGTGGCGATTCGGATAGCCCCCGTGTGGGAGGGTTGGATCACATCGGACGCATCGAACACGACGGATACATCCCGCGAACCTCCTGGAGGAATCATGAGCGGACCCGCCGGCTCGATCGCGAGCCATTGAGGAACGTCGTCCAGTACCACCTGCAGTCCGTCCAGCTCGATGGTGGCGGGGCCGGTGAACGATTGGGGGATCCGCGCCAGGAACTCCAGCCGTACTGTCTGACCGGAGAAGGGGCTCAAGTCGAAGGACCGACGTTGCCAGCCGGTGTCCATGAACGACGACCCGTTCAGCGAGAATGACTCATACGCGATCGTCGTGAGCAGTCCGTTTCCGTCCAGGAGGTAGGCCCAGAAGGAACGTGGCTGGCTGCTCGGCACCCCGAAGCTGTCGAACTGGATCCGTTCGTGATAGACGAGCTCGGCCGGAGAGGTGAAGATGGGCAGGGTGAGCCATTGCGAAAGACGGGCCTCGTCTCCAACGTACCCGTCGAGAAGGCCCAGCAGATCGAACGCCCCCTCCAACGGCTGGCTGTCGCCGAAGAAGCCCCCACCGGCCGGAGAGGCTTCCCACAAAGGATAGATGGTGCTCGTCAAATCCCAGCCGGTGAGATCTCCTTGCTCGAATCCCCCGTTCGTGGGCAGGCCGAGGCTTCGGGTACCCGGAGAGGGCCCGCGGTCGGCCGACAGCACGAGCCGCAGATCGCTGAGCCCCGCGTTACTCAAGTGGACCGTCACCTGTTCCCGACCGCCCGGGTGAAGAGTCCTGTCGAGATCGCCGGCATCCACCGCCAGGACGGGCGGCCCGACAGCGCGCCCGGACAAGGCGATCTCGAGATCCGGGGAATGCCGATCATTGACACGAAACTCCAGGCTGCCGGAGAGCGTACCGGGAGCGGTGGGATCGAACGTGATCTCCAGGGCGGTCGTCGAACCCGGGTCAATGGCGACCGTTCGAGGCTGCAGATCGACTCCGGCTACGGAGACCATACCGTCGAGGGTCACGATGCCCGAGCCGTTGTTGGTGACATGGACGGTCCGGCGCGCTGTCTGCCGAACGAAGACGTCACCGAAGTTGACGGTGGCCGGCGAGAGGTCGAGCGGAGCGTCGCCCGTCACGAAAAGGGTGACCGGCAGCACGTTAAGCGGATGAGCGGAATCGTTGCTCCGGATCGGAAGCACGCGATCGTAACGGCCGGGATCGAGCCCGGATGCGTCGATCTGAACCGGAAGTTCGAAGCTGTCACCCGCCTCCACCCTCCCCGATATCGGCGTCGCGCTGACGATCGCGGGCACGGAAGTGAATCGTATCGCCAGGCCGTCGTGGATGGAGAGCTCCCGGTAGGAATAGCTCAACCCGTTGCTCCGCGTGAGATCCTGCAAACCGATGGAGGCGACCTTTCCCAGATCGTCCGCGCGCAGATAGCGAAAGTCGATCTCGCCCGACCGGTGCAATGTGACCTGGAACGTGACGAGGAGGATCTGATCGTCAATACCGATGAAAGTGTAGACACTGTCGGGAGTCGGCAGGTCCGTGAACTGCACGGTAAAGCTCTCCGAGTCGCGCACGAAGTTCACGCCACTCGAGGCATGAAACGCGAGCCTTGCCCAGAACGGTGCGATGAGGTTGTCCGGGGCCGAGGAGCTGGGCAACGCCACGGGGTCGGCCGGGCAGCTGGGGTTGGTGAAGCTCAACACCCCCGTGGCGCAAACATACACACTCTCGTACTCGCGACCATAGAACGGGAATGGGAACCCGAGAGAGATGGCGGGTGAAACCGGGTCGCGGGACTCCAGCGAGGAGATCGCGTATCCCGTCTGGGAGATGTCGTGCCAGGCGAAGGTCGGGCCTCCGGGGCTGTCGCTGTCCTCGAACCGGTAGCCGGATGGATCGAGGCCCCGGGTCGCGGACGGAGGCGGGATCGACCAGTCGAGCGTCCCGCTGAGCGTATTGGCGATCGTGGCGGTTGCGACCACGGAATCGCCCGGCGCCAGCTCGGCGGTGAGCGCGCCGGGTGATAGGCTGAACGATGGCGGTCCGAGGGTCGAGATAGATGCCAGGTTGCTGATGGGGCCATGGTTGCCCCACTCGTCTCGCGCCTCGACAGCGAGATAATACGTGGTGTCGGGTTGCAGGCCGCTCACCACGCTCGATTCCCGGCTTCCGGGAGGGGTGGGAGAGGCGGTCTGATGGACACGCTTCGCACCGGCGAAGGTCGTCTCGTCGAGCGGAATCAGGGCATACCGCAGGTCATAGCTCGAGGCCGTCCCGGTGGCGCCGTCGTCACCGACCGCGGTCCATTCCAGGGAAATGGTGTCGCTCGTGGCGTCCGTGGCGGTCAGATCCTGGATGGGGTCCGGGGCGACGGTGTCCCGGCCCGAGACGGCCTGGAACGCATTGACGCGGCCGCCGGCAGCCGCCCTGTTCGTCAGGGATGGAACCGGATCGACCGTCTGCATCAATCGCGTCTTGAGCTCCTCGGGGCTCATGCCTGGCGCGACCGAGAGGAGCAACGCGGCCACGCCCGCCACGTGGGGCGTTGCCATGGATGTGCCGCTCAACAGGGAGTAGCCCGACGGGACGGTACTCAGGATCGAGACCCCCGGCGCGCCGAGGGCCACGGACTCGAGCCCATAATCGGAGAAGGAGGCGAGCTGATCAGACGGATCGGTGGCCAACACCGAGAGCACGTTCGTCAGCTTGAAGCTCGCCGGGTAGAACGGGAGCGCGTCGATGTCTCTTGCTTCGTTGCCCGCGGCGGCGACGAAAAGGACACCCGCGTCGGCGGCACGCTGGATCGCGTCTCGCAGGGTGAAGGAGTACGCGGGGCCCCCCCAGCTGTTGCTGGTGACCCGCACCCCGAGGCGCGCGACGTAGTCGAGCGCCTCGGCCGCGTCGGCGTCATAGGCGCCCTGATTCGGCTTGAAGAGCTTGATCGGAACGAGACTGACACTCCAGTTCACTCCCGTGACGCCGGTGCCGTTGTTGCCGACGGCCCCGATCGTGCCGGTCGTGTGCGTGCCATGGCGGTCGAAGTCCGTCGGGTCGTTGTCGTCGTCGGCGAAATCCCATCCGTGGACGTCGTCAACGTACCCGTTCCGGTCGTCATCGATCCCGTTTCCCGGGATCTCGCCGGGATTGGTCCAGATGTTGGCGGCGAGGTCCGGGTGTGACAGGGAGACACCGGTATCGAGGATCGCCACGAGTACGTCCCGGCTGCCCGTGGTTATGTCCCAGGCCGCCTCGGCGTCGATGTCGTCTCCCGGCACACCACCTGACTGGCCCGTGTTGTGCAGCCCCCACAAGGACGGGTAATCGCCGTCGCTCGGCGCAAGAGTGGGGTATCGAACGTAGTTCGGCTCCGCGTATTCCACATCCGGGCGGCGCCGAAGCCGCTCGATTGCCTCGTGGATCGACGTTCCCGGCGGGAGCTTCCACTGCTCCACCCCTCCGTGGAGCCGCCGGCGCAGCCTCGCGTTGAGCCGGCCCCGGGCATCCAGCCCGGCCGATACACTGGCCGATTCGTGGAACTTGACCAGCAATTCGCCGGGCGCGCAGGCTGGTAGGGAGGTTTTAGCATGGCGGGTTGGATGACGGTTGCCTTTGCCGGATGGGTTTCCGGCCACGAGCATCAGCCCCGAGCAGATGATCGAGAGAGCGCCGGCTGCGGATACGAATCGCCACATGGGTCAAGCCAGCCCCAAGGGTCATGCGACGCGTCAACCGGTAGCACGACCTGGCACGTCGCAGAGGTGTTCTGAATACATATACGATGAGCTATGTACTCTTGCAAGAGGTTTCTCGGGTGCCTGCTCCCTATGATGTGCCCGCTATGCACTTCGCTCCGGCCCAGACCCGATCCTTCACGTCGTCGACGAAGAGCTGCAGGTGCGGGAACGGGATCTGGATACCCGCCGCGTCGAGAGCCATCTTGGCCGTCTCGACCACCGCGAAGGTCGTGCTCTGCTGGTGCGCCGCGTCGTCGATCCAGACCCGGACGTTCAGGTTGACGCTGGAGTCGCCCAGCTCGTGCGCGATGACATCGGGCGCCGGATCCTGCCGCACGTGCTCGACCTGCCGCACGGCGTCCAGCAGCACCGCCCGTGCCTCGGGGATCTTCTCCTTGTAGGCGATCCCGATCGGCACGTCGAGCCGCAGCTCACCGTGCTTGCTGTAGTTCTCGAGCACGCTGTCGATGATGCTCTTGTTCGGAATGACGACATAGGTGTTGCGCGGCGTCCGGATACGGGTGCTGCGCAGGGTGATGTCGTTGACGACCCCGTAGTGCCCGTCGGTCTCGATCCAGTCGCCGACGATGAACGGCTTGTCCCAGAAGATCATGATCCCCGAGATCACGTTGGCCACGGAGTCCTGCGCCGCAAAGCCGATCGCGACACCGGCGATGCCCAGGCCCGCGAGCGCCGCCCCGACATTCACCCCCACCTGGTCGAGGGCCATCACGAAGCCCACGAGCAGCAGCGCGTACCGGTAGATGCTCTTCACCAGCAGGCGAGTCAGCGTCTCGTGCATTCCCATCCGCTCGAGCAGCCTGCTCAGCGAGCGCTGGGTCGCCCGATACAGTATCAGGAACCCGATCATGACCAGGATCGCCACGGCGAGCCTGGGCAGGAACTGAAGCACCATCGTTCCGATCTGCTTTAAGTCGATCCAGTCTCTGATGTCCATCGTCGGAAGACCCTCCCCGAGGTTGGCGATCCCCGCACGTGCCGGCGGAGGCGCCGGCGAGCGTCGCGGCAACGGTATCATGAGGTCGACCGATCAGTCGTCCTCGCCTTCCTCGCCCCTCAGCCCCTCGATCCCCTCGCGCACGATCAGCGGAACGAGGATCAGGGCGGCGACCGGGTCGGCCCATGCCCAGCCGAAGACGGCGTTCAGGACGAGGCCCGCCAGCGTGGTGAGCGACAGCCAGGCGCAGGCGATCGTCTCGAACGCGTCGGCGCGCAGGGCCCCGCTTTGCAGGGCCGTCGCCGTGCGCAGCTTGATCCAGCCGAGAAACGGCATGAGGAGGAGGGAAACGGCGGTCAGCGCCATCCCGATCCGGCTCGGCGCGGCCTGCGAGCCGAAGCCGGCAAGCCGGCGCCCCGCCTCGATCAGGATGAAGGCGGCGAGGGCCAGCAGCAGGGAGCCGGCGATGCGGGCGGCCCGGCGCTCGATCGCCTCGGCCGCCTCGGTGACGCGGCCGCGCCGCTCGGACTCGAGCCGCCACCCGACCACCGCCGCGCTCGCCGTCTCCACGAACGAGTCGATGCCGAAGCCGACCAGCGCCACCGAGCCGCTCAGCGTGCCGGCGGTCACCGCCACGACACCCTCGATGACGTTCCAGAGGATCGTCGCCGCTTCGAGGATGACGCCGCGGCGGAGAAGTGAGGAACGCAGGGGGCCTCCTGTCGCTCGACCTAGAGTGGCCTGAAACCGCAATCTTCGAGGTATCTGGCCGTCTCTTCGAGCTCCGCGAGCCTGGGCACGAATGACACATTCACATCCCGTGCTCGGGTCAATAGCACTCGGTAGGAATTGAGCCTGAGACGGAACGGATCACTCACCACGGCTCCTCTATAGCGCCTCGCGCGGCTGTTGTCCCAGGAACACTCCTTCCTGATGAAATCCGTTCCCCAAGCGAGTAACACCGCATCCAGCTCGAGCCCCTGAGCGCCGAATTCGGTGACGACGTCCCTCAGATGGCGACAGGAAGACGGGCTCTCCTCTCCGTCCCCGTACCAGGGGCCGTACCGTAGTCGCTTGGTCGACTGAAAGTCGTTCGCCACGCCGAAGGTGACGAGGTCCTTGTCGCGGGATGATGCGACCAATCCGAAGCGAGCCGCAGGATTCTCTCGATATCTGTCCTGGAGGTAGCTGCGGGCCTGACCCAGCTCTCGTGAAAGACGCAGGTGGTAGCCTGCGTCCTCGAGCTTGCTGGAGAGAACGCGGCATTGATGTGGATCACCCGCCTCGAGCAAAGCAGTTACGAACGCGTGAACATCCCGTGCAAGGTGGAACCGGATCTCGGTGTCGAGGCTCAAGGCCGAGGAAGGAGCCAGGCCGATGGGTGTGTCTCCGAATGCCTCGAGCGCAGCGGCCGGGCCATGGACAGTCCATTGCGAGGGGTCGCTGCACTGCTCGATCGCATGGCGCCACTGGACCAGTCCTGCCTCCTCCCCTGTGTGTATTTCCTGACCCCCTCCAATCAACCCGATGATCGCGCACCATTCAGGGATTCTCATGGCGAATTCGACAAAGAGTTCGGGCTCGGAGTGACCGTGATTGACTTTGTGCTTCGTGGCAAGCCATTTGCCGTCCCAGGCACGTTGCGCCTCATCGAATACGAGAACCTGCTCGGGAGGCACTAGAATCCTTTCGGCCCGAGTAGCGCCTGACGTAATCGCGGACCCCTCGGACGAAGGTCTTACCGCCACCACCGGCATCTCGAAGTTCGTACTGGAGAACCTCCACGAGGGGGCCGTTCCCGGAGAGAAAGACAGCGGGTGCGGAGCTGACGCCGCCAGTACGGGGGATGGACAGATCGTCGAGGTAGTGGGAATGGACGGCGCGCAAACCAACGAGAGTCTTCCCCGCTCCCGGCACGCCCGTGATGAGAATCAGCCGACGCGTTCGTGTCCGTGCTGCCTCATGGACGACTCGTGTGACCTCACCGACTGCGGGGTCGGTCAACGCCCTTGCGCGCTTGATCCGGCGGAGCTCACCGTTGGCAAAGAGCTCGCGAGCAGCTTGTACCAGGGTTGGCAGCGGGCAATATGCCTCTGCGGAGAGGAAGTCAATCGGATCGATCGGTTTTCCAGGCGGTGGGTGCTGGAGTGTCTGGACGAGAGAGTCAAGAGCATCGGGACCAACGATATGAACACCAGACCGGACGGCGACGTGCCCTTGCGCCTTCGTGGGCACGAGGACGGCGTGCACAGGTTGCTCTGAGCACGACCTGTGGTAGCAACCCAGGTCCCTCGCATACGCGGCAGCCTGATCTAGGTCTGCCTGGCTTGGTTCGGTCTTCCCTTTGAGCTCCAGGACAACGACGGCTCCCCGGATGAGGAGGATAACATCGGGCCGCCTCGACTCCATCGGGAGTTCGTACTCGAGTATGGTGGTGTACACTCCGGCGTCGGGCTCTTCGTCCAGAACCTCCTTCACCTCGGTTTGGAGTCTCGGTATCGAGTCGTCCCAAGCACGGACCTGTTCGAAACCGGAGTCAGGCAGAAACTCCTGCAACCGGGCGCGTATGATACGCGGGCCCGTATCCCTGAATTGTGGGAAGCTGGACTCCCATCCGTAGCGGGCGATCTCGTCACGGTGGTCGATCATCGAAGTCCCCCTCACCCCCCCAGCGCCGCCCTCATGATCTCGATGTCGCTCTCGAACGAGTCGGGGTCCAGCGGGCCGAAGGAGAAGCGGAAGAACGAGCGAAGGGGCGAGGCCTCGCCGCGCCGGGCCATGTCGCAGTCGGTGCCCTCCAGGATGGCCGCGCCGCGGGGGAACAACCGCCGGTTGAGCTCCGCCGCTGTCAGGCCGAGCGGCTCGGGCAGCCGGCACCAGTGGTAAAAGCCGCCGTCGCCCGAGAACAGCTCCAGGCCGAGCCGCTCGAACGCCTCGCCGTACCGGTCGCGCTGGCGCCGGTAGTACTCCGGCACGGCCTTCCGCGCGAGGGCGACGCGCTCCTCGCGCAGCAGCTCGATGGCGTAGCACTGCGATGGCTGCGACACGCCCCCCATGCCGAACGACGAGAAGTTGCCCAGGATCTCCACCGCGCGCTTCGGCGCGACCACCCAGCCGATCCGGATGCCCGGCGCCTGCAGCCCCTTCGTGGCGGCGCCGACGACGAACAGCCGGCTCTCGTCGATGTCACGGGCGTATCGCATCGCGCTGAGGGGCGGCTCGTGGAACAGCTCGTACGCCTCGTCGATCAGCAAGCCGGTCCGTCCGTCGCCGTCCGGCCCGGCGGCCGCCACCAGCCGCTCCAGCTCGTCGTCGTCGCGCGTCACGCCGGTCGGGTTGCAGGGATTGCTCGCCACGATCAGGGTCCGCGCGTGTCCGTCGCCGTTGCCGCCGGTCTCCAGATAGCTCTCCACCGCCGGGCGGAACCGGTTCTCGACGCCGCTCTGCGCCAGAGTGTACCGGCGCCCGAGCCGGGTCAGCATGTCGTAGTAGGGCGTGTACTCGGTCGAGGCGATCCGCACCGTGATGTCGGGCTCGAGAAACAGCAGCACCGCGATGATCGCCGGCCTGCCCCCCGCGAACACCATCACGTTGTCCGCCGTCACTCTCGCCCCGTAGTGTCGTGCGTAGTACGACGCGATCGCCTCGCGAAGCGCGGGCAGCCCCCACGCCTTCGGGTAGCGCAGATTCGATGGCATGACCGTGACCGTCTGCGGCATCGGCGGCCCGCCGGGAAGCTGCACCGTCCGGGGGAACCCCTGGCTCCAGGGATGGGTGCCCGGCTCGCCCATGTAGGTGCCGAACGCGCCGAGAAAGGCGTAGAGCGTCTCGTAGATCCCCATCGGCGGGACGTATCTCAGGAATGACACGTTGCGGATTACCTCCCGGACGCCGGGGCCAGCCGGCGCAGCGTCTCGAACCAGTTGAGGATCACGTTCGCCTGACGCGGCGCCGCCCCGTCGGGGTAACGTGCCAGCACCAGCATCCCCGAACGGGGGTCGACATCATAGGCCCGACCGGTCACTACGGTCGGGATGTGCGCCGTCAGGAATTTGCGTGGCGTCCCGCCGGTGAAGCCGTTGGACGTGTCGATCGGGACGGCGTAGAAATCATCGCCCGAGCCGTACACGAGCTCCTTCCCGTCACGGGTCCAGAGTGGCTCGACACCGCCGTCGATCGACAGACGTGTCTTGCGCCCGCCCTCGGGAAACGCCTGCACATGCACCTCTTTCCGGCCCGACTCGTCAGATTGATAGGCGAGCCAATGCCCGTCGGGGGAGAACGCCGGCGCTTCTTCGGTGAACGGCGTTTGCAGGAAGACATGGGGCTTCGCCCCGTCCTCCATCGGCAGGATCCAGATGTCCTGGGCGGTCTCCGGAGCGGATCGCGTGAAGACGAGCAGCCGGCCGTCCGTCGAGATGGCGTACGGGACCTTGTCCACCTCACCTGTCAGCACCGGCTCGGGTGTTCCCCCGCCATCGGCGCGCACGCGGTAGATGTCGAAGAGCGGCGTCTCGGTGTCATAGACGATCCATTGGCCGTCCGGGGTCCAGATCGGATTGAAATCGCTGGCGGGGCCGAAGGTGAGACGGGAACGGATGCCTGTGGCCGGATCGATGGTCCAGATGTCGAGGTTGTTGTCGGTGCTGATCGTGACCGCCAACCGGCTGCCGTCGGGAGACAGACGCGGGTTGCCGTAGAAATCGAGCGGGACCGGATAGGGGGTGACCCTGCCGTCCAGGTCGGCGCGCACCAGATCGCTCCGGATCTGCATGACGTCGGCCGGCACGTAGGCCATCGTCCCCGCCCGCGACACCGCGTACTGCGCCAGGCCGTCGGATGGGGCGATCGGCAGATCATCCAGCACAGGCACGGCGGGGCCGGTCACCTGCAGTGTGTCGAGATCGAACGACACTGCGAACAGCGTCTTGCCACGCATGAAGAGGATGTGGCCGCTGGCCGCATACCGGGCGAAGAAGGCGTTCTCGATCAGCGTCCGGTGCTCGTGCGTGTCGAGCGACAGGATGTCGATGCGCGACCTGGAAAGCGGTGTCACGAACGCCGTGTAGATCACCTGCCGGCTGCCGGGCAGGAGATCGGGCCACCAGTGGGCCAGCTCGCCCCGCTCGCGGTCGGGTGTGGTGAGGACCTCCACGGCGCCGCCGGTGTCGGGCACGCGGGACAAACCGTCGTTGTACGACTTCGTGAAGACGATCGAGCCGTCGTCACCCCACGTTCCACCACCCCAGCGAGACTCGCACAGGACCGCCGGCGGCCCCCCGTCCAGCGACATCTTGAATAGCTGGTCGTCTTTCGTGAAGGCGACCCACTTGCCATCCGGCGAGTAGAAGGGATTGGTTCCGCCTTCGGTGCCGGGCATCGGCTCGGCGTCCGGTCAATCCAGCCGTCTCCGGAAAAGCGGGTGCCGTGCGCGGTCGAGCCGACCAGGATCAGCTCTTGCCCGTCCGGCGACACGGCGAGCGCGAGTTGTCCCGACGAGAAGGAGACCGTCCGGGGCAGCATGACGGAGACGTTCATGGGCGCGGCGGGCTCCGGCGCGCCGCCCCGCGGCATCCACGCCATCATCGCTAGCAGCGCCAGCACCACTGCCCCTGTGATCATCCAGGGCAGACGTGCCCTCCATCCCGACGGGGCGGCGATCACCGCGCCCCTCGCCGCGGTCGCGTCGTCTCCGGGTTGCGCGATCGCCTCCTCGAGGGCGATCCGCGCCTCACCGATGTCGCGGAGCCGCCGCCTCGGGTCCCGTTCCAGACACCTCGCCAGCAACCGCTTCACCCGCGATGGTGCCCCTACCGGCAGCAGGCTCCAGTCCACCTCGCTCATCAGCACGGCGGCCAGGATCTCCGAGATCGATTCGCCCTTGAAGAGCTGCCGGCCGCTCAGCATCTCGAACAGCACCACCCCGAACGCCCAGATGTCGGCCCTCCGGTCGGCGGGCTTGCCCTTCGCCTGCTCGGGGCTCATGTAGGCCGCGGTGCCGACGATCACGCCCGCGCGCGTGGCGGCCATGGTGAGCGTGGGCGACATCGTGCCGTCGGGCGCCTGGCTGGTCTCGGTGTCGAACGCCTTGGCCAGCCCGAAGTCGAGGATCTTGACCTTGCCTTCCGGCGTCACCTTCACGTTGGCCGGCTTGAGGTCCCGGTGGATGATTCCTTTCTCGTGGGCCGCCTCGAGCCCCTCGGTCATCTGCAACGCGAGGCCCAACGCCTCATCGAGCGGGATCGACCCGGCCTTGATCCGCTCGGCCAGCGTCACTCCCTCCACCAGCTCCAGCACGAGACAACGGACCCCGGCCGACTCCTCCACCCCGTAGATCGCCGCGATGTTGGGGTGGTTCAGCGAGGCCAGCAGCTGCGCCTCGCGCTCGAATCGCGCCAGACGCTCGGGGTCGGCGGCCAGCGCCTCGGGCAGCACCTTGATCGCGACGTCACGCTTCAGACGACTGTCGTGCGCGCGGTACACCTCTCCCATCCCACCCGCGCCGAGGGCGCCGGAGACCTCGTAGGGACCGAGCTTCGAGCCGGGCTGCAGTGCCATAGGGGGCCCAATCTACCAGAACGGGTGGCCTGGGGTACAATCCGTGCGCATCGATCATCGGGCGGGCCGGGCGAGGCACCGGGTCTCGCGTCGCAGCCTGCTCCGGCTCCACGAGGCGTTACAGATGAGAATCCCGTCCCGCGCTCTCGGCCTGGCGGCCGTGCTGCTCATGGCAGCCGGCTCCACGACGGCTGCCGAGCGGATCGATATCGACCAGCTCCGTATCCCCCACGAGACGATCGTCCTGTCGAACGGCCTGACCGTCCTGGTGCACGAGGATCACAGCGTCCCGATCGTGGCCGTGAACCTCTGGTATCACGTCGGCTCGCGCAACGAGAAGCGGGGCAAGACCGGATTCGCCCACATCTTCGAGCACTTCTTCTTCAACGGCAGCGAGAACTACCCGCACGGCTTCCGCGAGGCGATGGACGATCTGGGCGCGAACAACCGCAACGGCACGACGAACAACGACCGGACCAACTTCTTCGAGGACGTGCCTGTCTCGGCGCTGGAGCGGACGCTGTATCTCGAAGCCGACCGGATGGGGTTCCTGTACAACTACATCTCGCAGGAGATGCTCGAGCGCGAGCGCGGCGTGGTCTCGAACGAGAAGCGCCAGGGGGAGAACCAGCCGTACGGCCGTGTCTTCAGCCGGATCTCCGAGTCGATCTACCCGTACTCGCATCCGTACAGCTGGTCCACCATCGGCTCGATGGAGGATCTGCAGGCCGCCACCCTGGACGACGTGCGCGAGTGGTACACGACCTACTACGGGCCGAACAACTGCGTCCTCTCGCTGGCGGGCGACATCACGCCGCAGAAGGCGCGCACGCTCGTGGAGAAGTACTTCGGCGCCATCCCGCCGGGCCCCCCGCTGGCACGTCACCGTGTCTGGGTGCCGCGGCTGTCGGGAGACATCCGCGAGGAGATGGTCGACCGGGTGCCGCAGGCGCGCATCTATCGTGTCTGGCACGCGCCGCCGTGGGGCGACCGCGAGCTCGCCGACCTGCAGCTTGCCACCGAGGTGCTCAGCGGCAGCAAGAGCGCGCGCCTGGATCGCCGTCTCGTGTACGAGAAGGAGCTGGCAACCTCGGTGGGGATCTACGTCGATGACGGGGAGATCGCGTCGGCGATCTACATCATCCTCACCGTCAAGCCCGGTGTCGACCCGGCGGCCGTCGAGGCGGAGGCCGACGCCGTGCTGGCCGAATACCTCGAAGGAGGTCCCACGCAGGACGAGCTGCAGCGCGCCCGAACCCGCATCGCCGCCTCGTTCATCCGCGGGATCGAGCGGCTGGGCGGCTTCGGTGGGCGGTCGGACATCCTGGCCGAGAACATGACCTACGGGGGCGACCCGGACGCCTATCTCCAGCGGTTCACCTGGATGAACGAGGCTGAACCGGCCCGGGTGAAGGAGACCAGCCGCCGCTGGCTCGGCGCGCATCACTACACGATGGTGGTGCGTCCGGCCGCCGATCTGAAGAAGGACGACTCGGCGCACCTCGATCGCAAGGTGCTGCCCGGCCTCGGCTCGCCCCCCGAGGTGACCTTCCCCCGCGTGCAGACCCGCCAGCTCTCCAATGGACTCAAGGTGATGCTGCTGGAGAGACACTCGGTGCCGATGGTGAACCTGACGCTCGCGGTGGATGCCGGTTACGCCTCCGACCCGGCAAATGGTGCGGGAACCTCGGAGCTGGCGCTGGACATGATGGAGGAGGGGACGAAGACGCGTGACGCGTTCGCCATCGCCGATGCGCTCGACGCCCTGGGCGCCGAGATCGCCACCGGCAACAATCTCGACCTGTCGTTCGTGAGCCTGAGGGCGCTGAAGGCGAATCTCGACGGCTCGCTGGAGCTGTTCGCCGACGTCGCCCTCGAGCCGTCGTTTCCGGAGGAGATGGTCTCGCTCGGCAGACGGCGTCAGCTCGCGCGGATCGGCCAGGAGAAGGCCTCACCGGTGGGGGCCGTCCTTCGTCTGGCGCCGCGGCTGCTCTACGGCCAGGGCCACCCGTACGGCAACCCGCTGACCGGGTCGGGCACGGAGCAGAGCGTGGCCGCGATGACGCGGGGCAGCCTGGCGGCGTGGCACGACGCCTGGTTTCTCCCCAACAACACGACCCTCGTCGTCGCGGGCGACATCACGATGGCCGAGCTGGCGCCGAAGCTGGAGCACGCCTTCGGTGAATGGAAACAAGGTAAGGCTCCCGTGAAGAGCATCGGGGAGACGGGCCCGGGCGCGGCGAAGCCGGGGACGGTGTATCTGATCGACAAGCCCGACGCGCCGCAGTCGGTCATCATGGCGATGCACCTGTCCAGGCGCGGCGGCACGCCGATGGATCTGGCCATCGAGACGGTGATGACCGACTTCGGAGGCATGGCCACGTCGCGGCTCAACCGCAACCTGAGGCTCGACAAGCACTGGAGCTACGGCGTGCGCGGAAGACTGTACGACGCACGCGGCCCGCGTCCCTTCGTGGTGCTCGCCCCGGTGCAGACCGACAAGACCAAGGAGGCGATGACCGAGGTGACGAAGGAGATCCGGGACATCGCCGGCGCGCGGCCGATCGAGGGTGAGGAGTTCGAGAGCATCAAGCGCAACGTGGTCTCGCGTCTGCCGGGCCGGTTCGAGACGCTGCGCTCGCTCGAGAGCGCCGCCGAGGAGCTCATCAGCTACGGCTATCCGCCCGCGTTCTATTACGACTACGCCGGCAACGTGCGCGGACTGACCGAGAAGGATCTGTCCGCCGCGGCCGAGGCGTTCATCCATCCCGACAAGGTGGTCTGGATCGTGGTGGGGGATCTCGACAAGGTCGAGGCCGGGATCCGGGAGCTGGGTTACGGGGAGATCGTTCACCTCGACCCGGACGGAAATCCGATCGGAGGGTGATGAGACCTATTGTCCTGGACCGCTCACAGAGGAGGAAACAATGGTTGGCCTGACCGCACTCTGGTTGCCTATCCTGCTGGCCGCGGTGATCGCGTTCGTCGCCAGCGCGATCATCCACATGGCGCTCGGTTATCACAAGGGGGACTGGGCACGGATGCCCGGGGAGTCGAACATCGCGGCGGCGATCCGCAAGGAAGGGGTGCCGCCGGGCGACTACTGTATGCCGTATGCCGGCAGCATGTCCGAGATGGGGTCGCCGGAGTTCGTAGAGAAGTGCAAGCAGGGGCCGGTGGGGCTGCTCACCATCAAGCCGAACGGCGCACCCTCGATGGGCCGCAATCTCGCCCAGTGGTTCGTCTACATGATCGTGGTGGGCGTGCTCGTGGCGTATGTCACCGGGCGCACGCTCGGGCCGGGCACCGATTACCTGCAGGTGTTCCGCGTCGCCGGTGCGGTCGCCCTCCTCGCCTACGCGGGAGCCGAGCCGGTCAACTCGATCTGGGTCGGCCGCAAGTGGAGCACGACCTTCAAGAACGTCTTCGACGGCCTCGTGTATGCCCTGCTGACGGCGGGCGTGTTCGGATGGCTCTGGCCCCGCTGAGCGCGCGCCGGCGCCGGGCCCTCGAGGTCGACAAAAACGCGACTGTGGGGCGGCCGGGTGCGTTATGAACCCCGTCACCCCGCGCGGGGTGGCGGGGAGGGGCTTCCATGAGCCGAACGCATCGAATCGTCATCATCGTCGCGGCCTGCGCGCTGCTCGCCGCAGCCGGCACGCAGGACAGGCCAGCGGATGCCGGCGGTCGCGTGGCCGCCTTCTTCGAGGCGTACAACTCGGGCGAGAGGGAGTTTCTCGCGTTCTGCGCCCGTGAGACGACCGAGCGGTTCCGGGCGCGTCGCCCGGAGGATGCGCGCCGGGACCTGTACCGCAGGCTCCGGTCCGATCTGGGCCGACTCGAGGTGCACGAGTCGACCGGCGGGCCCGACGGCCGGTGGCGCGTCCTTGCCGGCTCCGACCGGGTTCCCGACCCCGTGACCTTCACCTTCGACCTGGATCCGGACACGGGGATGATCGACGGCTTCTCGGTGAACATCGGTCAGCCGGAGCCCGGCGATGGCGGTTTGCCGCCCCTGGAGATCGCCGCGGACGCGACCGACGCGCAGCGCGCCGCGGCGTTCGGCGCCTATGTGAAACGGCTGGCGGATGACGGTGTCTTCTCGGGAGTGGTGCTGGTGGCGCGGAACGGAAAGCCCTTCTTCCAGGCGGCGCACGGTTTCGCCAACCGTGCGACGAAGACCGCGATCGGCCCGGACACGATGTTCGACGTCGGCTCGATCACGAAGCTCCTCACCAAGGTGGCGATCGGGCAGCTCGCCGAGGAAGGGAAGCTGGCGCTCGCCGATACGATCGCCAGACGGCTGCCCGACTATCCCGATCGGCCGGCGGCGCAGCGGATCACCATCGAGCAGCTTCTCGAGCACCGGTCCGGGCTCGGGGATTTCTTCGGCGAGAAGTTCGACGCCATGCCCAAAGGGAAGCTGCTCTCGCCACGCGATTTCTTCCCCCTGTTCACGGGCAGGCCTCTCCTGTTCGAGCCGGGAACAGGACAGCGATACTCCAACGCCGGGTACATCGTCCTCGGGGCGATCGTGGAGGCGGTGTCGGGTCGGCCGTACAACGACTACGTCGAGCGGCGGATCTTCATCCCCGCGGGGATGGGCGCTTCGGGCTTTCCGATGCGGGACGGCTCCGAGCCGAAGCTCGCGATCGGCTACACGGGTCCCGATGACAGGCCGAACACGGGGATGCTCCCGATCCGCGGATGCCCTGCCGGCAGCAGCGCGCACACTGCGGCCGACCTGGTGGCGCTGGACCGGGCGCTTCGCTCCGGTGTGCTGCTGAATCCGGATTGGAGCCGCTGGGTCTTCACCGGTGTCGCGCCGGGCCAGGGTCGGTCGGCCAGCGGAACGACCCCGGGTCTCATCGACGCTCCGATCGGCATCGCCGGAGGAGCGCCCGGACTGAACGCCGACGTCGAGAGCGACGGCACCTGGACGATCGTCGTGCTCGCCAACCTCGACCCGCCCATCGCCGAGGATCTCGCGTCGGTGCTCCGCCAGACGCTCGGCATGCAGTGAGTTGTTACTTGACGACGCCGCGGCGCAGCGCTGCCAGCGGGTAGAAGGTGCCGCGCCAGGTCACGCCGCCGCGTCGCAGCGCCAGCCAGGTCGAGCGGGTGACCGACAGGGGCATCAGCACAATGGCGAGAGGCGTCAGGATCGCCGGCAATGGGCCCCAGCCCGCTTCGCGACAGGCGACCGCCGCCGGGATGATCAGCGACACGAGCCCCGCCGCAGCGGCGAACCCCGCGGGCCGCGCCGTTGCCGGCCCCAGCAGCGCGGACAGCCAGAGCCCGCCGCTGAAAGCGGTCGCGGCCAGGGCGCGTGGCAGGCTGTAGGCGAACACCGCAAAGCTGTTCTTCTCCAGCGCGCGCAGGATGCCGGCCGCCGTGGCGGCCCATGCCACCTCCATGGCGTCGCCCGAGAACCAGATGCGTGTCCGGTAGCCGGCGCGCCGGAGCAGGAGGCCGAGCTTGAGGTCGTCGATCACCTCCATGCGCAGCGCTTCGTGACCGCCGATCGTACGGTAGGCATCGGCGGCCACCAGGTTGAACGCGCCGATGCCGACGAACGCGCCCCGTCGATCCCGGTTCGCTCCCGCCGCCTGTCCGATCATCACCAGCGCGAAGGCCAGATTCGCGGCGCGCCCCCAGATGGAACGGATTCGCTGGTGAGGAATCAGGCAGACATGGGCGGCTCCGGCGTCCCGGCCCGCGGCGACCGCCCGCGACACGACGTCGGAGTCCATCCAGGCGTCGGCGTCGGTGAACAGGATCCAGTCTCCGGTGGCGGCGGCCGCCCCGGTGTGCAGAGCATGGCACTTGCCGAGCCAGCCAGCCGGCAGCGTGTCGACCCGCATGACGCGCAGCGCGGGATGGACGGACGCCAGCCGGGCAAGCACGGCCGCCGTGGCGTCCTCCGATCGGTCGTCGACGACGATCAGCTCGAGGTCGATACCGCGCTGATCCAGCAGACGCCGCACGGTGGTCTCGATCCTGTCCACTTCGTTCCGCGCGGCCACCACCACCGAGACACGGGGCGGCGTACCTGCGGCCGCGGCGGCCGGGAGCCCGGGCAGCAGCCGAACGGTTCGCAGACCGGCCAGCCATGCGGCCGCGGCCAGCACCCAGGCGGCGGCGGTCAGCCACAGCCACGCATCGACCAGGTTCGGGAGCATCGCTGCGAAGTGTAGACGAGCGTGGGGGATTTTTTCTTGACCCGGGAGGATGGCCCTTGTAGAGTCACACGTGGCTCACAGCCGAGCCAAGGGAATTCCCCTCATTCCAGCCGGAGCGGGTGCCACGGCGCCCCGCGGCCGCTCGAAGCACTCATTCGCCACCGGGCACACAGGGGTTGGCGTGTCTCTTCCCGCCCCGCGCGCCTGGCGGCACATCATGGGAGAGGAGGCGCTCATGTTCCTACGTCCCGGCCACCGGGCACGATTTGCCTGGGGTCTCGTTCTCGCCGTCGCGGCTGTTTCCGTGCCGACCGGTCTCGCATTCGCCGCGCGCATGGCGCCGGCGGAGGTCGTGACCGGCGGACCCTCGCAGGCGGATTATCTGATCAGACAGGCGGACCTGCACGACCGCCTCGTGACGCTGCTGCCGTCGGGGCCGACTGCCGCCGGTATCCACTTCAAGCTCACCGCCTCCGAGCGCGCGGAGTTCGAGCGTCCGGGCCGCCGAGGTCCGGGTCCGCTGAAGATCGGGCTGGTCAAAGGCGTCTCGCCCGCCGTCGTGTTCCACGGGCTCGAGTCGCAGTCGATGTCGCGCGGCGGCGCGCCCTTCGCGCGCGGCACGCTGCAGGCTACCGATGACGGCGGGTTCGTCTGGGCGATCCCGGTCACGTCCGAGGCCGCAGGCGGTCTGCGCGTACACATCGCCGGGTTCAATCTGCCGGACAACGCCGGGATGTACATCCTGAGCCGGTCGGGCGAGGCGTACGGCCCGTACCAGCGGAAGGGACCCGGAGACGTGGGCGACTTCTGGACGAACTCGGTGCTCGACTCCAACGCGACGATCCTCGTGGTGCAGCACGGGCCGGCCACCCCGGACGAGCTGCGCTCGATGTCGTTCGTCATCCTCGCGGTCGGGCACATCGGGCGGCAGTTCCCGAAGCCGGTGGAACAGGCCGGACCGGGCTTCTGCGGCAACCCGACCTGCGTCCTCGACGCGTCGTGCTACAACGAGCCCGCGCTGAGCGATGCTGAGGACGCCGTGGCGCAGATGGAGTGGATCTCCGGGCCATACATTTACACCTGCACGGGCGGGCTGCTCGCCGACACCGACAGCTCCTCGCAGATCCCGTATTTCCTGACGGCCAATCACTGCATCAGCCGCGGCAAGGACGCGAAGAACATGGAGGCGTTCTTCTTCTATCGCACTCAGAGCTGCAGCAGCCAGACCTGTCCCTCCAACGCGTCGTTCCCCAAGGTCATGGGCGCGACGATCCGGGCGACGGGCCGCGGCGGCGACTTCACACTGATGCAGCTCAACCAGAACCCGCCTTCGGGCACCGTGATGATGGGCTGGAACAGCGAGCCGATCGCCTTCACCGACGGCGCGGATCTGTTCCGCATCAGCCACCCCAACTTCGGGACGCAGGCCTACTCGCACCATCAGGTCGACACGTCGGCGGGGACCTGCAGCGGCTGGCCGCGCGGCGAGCGGATCTACAGCCACGACGTCGAGGGCGCCACCGACGGCGGCAGCAGCGGCTCGCCGGTCCTCAATGCCGCCGGCCAGGTCGTCGGGCAGCTCTCGGGTGCGTGCGGCCTCAACCCCGGCGACGCCTGCGATTCGAGCAACGCGACGGTGGACGGCGCGCTGGCGTACTACTTCGACCAGGTGTCGACCTACCTCGACCCGCAGGGTGGCGGGGGCGGCGGATGCACCTCCAACAGCGAGTGCGACGACGGGCAGTTCTGCAACGGATCGGAGACCTGCAACAACGGGACCTGCCAGTCCGGCACCAGCCCCTGCTCGGCCGGCGAGACCTGCGACGAGACGGGCAATCAATGCGTGCCAGCGCCGATGTGCTTCGGCAACAAGCATTCGTGCTCCGTGAACAGCGACTGCTGCTCGAACAACTGCAGAAACGGCAGCTGCAAAGGAAACTGACCGGCCTCGGCCGGATGAGCTGACGGGCGGGCCGGGCGATCCGGCTCGCCCTTTTCTTTTGCGAAAGGTACTGGACGTCGCATAGTACTGTGCGGTACATTGTAGCCATTGGGAGACGGATGCATGCCGGAGGTGGGCGAGTGGAACTCACAGATGCGGCGCGGGCTCCTGGAGCTCTGCATCCTGGGACTGCTGGAGCGGGCTCCGAGCTACGGCTACGAGATCGTCACCCGGCTGGGCGAGGCGCCGATCCTGGCGGCGGGCGAGGGGACGGTCTACCCGCTGCTGAGACGGCTGCGGCGCCTCGGATGGCTGGAGACCTTCTGGCAGGAATCGGCAAGCGGGCCGCCGCGCCAGTACTACCGGCTGAGCGCCGCCGGCCGCGAGTACCTCAAGGCCCTGCGGCGGGAGTGGAAGAAGCTGACGGCCGCGGCGGGCTCGTTCGTCGAGAAAGGGGACCGATCATGACGCCGGACACCAACCCTCTCGTGCGGAGATACCTCGAGCAGCTCGACGCGGAGCTGGGACGGGTCGCGATGCGGGACGAGGAGCGGGCCGACATCCTGGGCGAGATCGAGAGCCATCTGGCCGAGTCGGCCGGTTCGGGCGTGCCGCTGGCCGACGCGATCGAGCGACTGGGCCCGGCGGCCGATCTGGCCGACACGTACGCCGTTGAGCTGATGCTCAACCCGCGGCCGGGTCGCACCACCGATACCCCGCTCCGCCGCGCGGGCCACCTCGCCGGACGTGCCGGAGTCGCGGCCGCTGCCGCGCTCCTGGCGATCGTCATGGGGACGCTGGGAGCGACACTGGCGCTCGCGGGGGCGGCGGCGGTGCTCTTCGGGGCGATCGCGCCGTTCATCCCGCGTGACTGGCTCGACCCGACGCTGCGGGCCGGTCTGCCGCAGGTGGTGGTGATCGCGGCGGGGCTCGTGCTGCTGGTTCTCGGGTTTCTCTCGGTGAGGCTCGTGCTCATCAACGTCCGCGTCCTGGCGGGGGCGCTCCGGCGCCGGCTGCCCGGAGGTGGACGATGAGCGGCCGCCGGTTGAGAACGTCGGTGTCGGCGGTCCTGATCGCGCTCGTGTCCGCCTGCGGAATCGCCCGCGCGTCCGAGCGGGTGCTCGAGCAGGAATTCCCAGCCGAGGGCATCGAGACGCTCCGCCTCGTGGCGGGAAACGGCTCGGCGAGAGTCACGGCGGGCGACGACGATCGAATCCACGTCACCGTGCGGGTCACGCCGAAGCGGTGGACCGACGACGAACCGTGGAGGAAGGCGCTGCAGTGGTTCCTCACATCCGAGTACGAGGACGTGAACGATCTGATCGCCGCGGTGCGGATCGACTCGGGCCGGACCTTCGGTGGCGCGCTGAAGGTCTCCCTGCTGCCGTCCGGCAGGACACGCGAGTCGCGCGTTGCCGAGGAATGGACGGTCACGCTCCCCGCGCGCATGGCGCTCGACATGCGTATGGACGCGACCGAGGCCGAGATCACGGGCATCACGGGCGGAGTGACGATCGACGCCGGCGTCGGCGGCATCGTGGTGGACGTGCCGAGAGGCGGTCTCGACGTCTCCATCAAGGTGGGAAAGCTCACCCTGACGGATCACTCCGCGGAGATCGGCGACATCCGGCTCGGCTCGAAAGTCGGAAAGGTCTCCCTGCGGCTGGACGACAGGTACTTCGAAGTTCCCTCTGAACCAGGACCCGGCACACATGTCTCGGTCAAGGGCCACGGGCGGGACTCGATCCTCGCATGGATCGAGGTCGGCGACATCAGCGCCCGACTCGGGAAGACCGAATGACCAGGAGGTGCCGGATGCGTAACGTCCTTGCTTTGCTGTGTGTCCTCGCGATGACCTGCAGTTCCCTGGCTGCCGGGGTGCCGCTCGAGCGAATGACCGCCGATGACTGGCGGGCCGATCTCGCGTTCCTGGCCAGGGAGCTGCCGAAACGGCATGCGGACCTGTACCGGGCCGTGACCGAGGATCAGTTCCGCGAGGCGGTCGATGAGCTCGATGCGAAGATCCCCTCGCTCACGGGTCCGGAGATCGAGATCGGCCTGACCCGGATCGTCGCCATGGCCGGCGACGGCCACACGGAATTGTGGCTGGCCCGACCGCGGACCGGTCTTCACCGGTACCCGGTCTTGCTGTACTTCTTCGGCGGCGAGCTGCGCATCACGGCCGCGGGGCCCGGCAATGAGTCGCTGATCGGCGCCCGGATCCTGAGCTTCGACGGCGTGCCGGCCGCGGAAGCGTTCGAGAGGGTCAAACCGCTGCTGGCGCACGACAACGAGATGGAGTACTGGTATGCGGCCCCCTCCTACCTCGAGATTCCGGAAGATCCTGCATGCCATCGGCATCGCGAAGCGGGCCGACACGGTGACCCTGGCTCTCGAGCTCGACGGGAAGGAGTCGACCGTGATCCTGCACCCGGTGACGGCTCGGGAGTACGGGAAGATCCAATGGAAGACCGCCCGGGACGTGGCCGGTGTGGCCGCACCGCTCTACCTGCAGAGGCTCGACGAGAACTACTGGTACCAGTGGCTGCCCGAGTCGAGGACCGTCTTCGTCGAGTACAACCGGTGCGAGAACCAGAAAAAGGGGCCGAGCATCAGGAAGTTCGCGCGGGAGCTGTTCGCCTTCGTCGACTCTCATCCCGTCGACCGTTTCGTCCTCAATCTGCGGCACAACCCCGGGGGGAACTACGAGCTCAACCCGCCGCTCATCGACGGCATCCGGAAGAGGCCGGCCATCAACCGAAGGGGGCACCTGTTCGCCCTCATCGGCCGCCGCACCTTCTCGGCCGCGACGGTCGCGGAGATCGATCTGAAGTACACGACCGAGGCGATCCTGATCGGCGAGAACTCGCGCAGCCGTCCGAACGGCACCGACAACATGGAGACGATGCGCCTGCCCCGTTCCGGGCTGCGGGTCGACTACACGAACCGGGTCAAGGATCATGCGCCCCAGCTCGGCGACGCTCCGTACGTGCCGCTCGACCTGCCGGTCGACCTCACGTTCGAGGAATACCGCCAGGGGCGCGATCCGGTGCTCGAGGCGGCGCTGAAGTACGCTCCCTAGTCGCCGACGAGAAAATACTGCACCGTCGTCACGACCCGGATCTTCTTGATCTCGGGCGAGAACGGGTCGCGATCCTCGATGCTGAAATATCCCTGGCGGGCGTTCCGGATGGCGCCGACATGACTGCCCGAGTCGGCGGCGAACTGCTGCGCGGCGCGTCTCGCGTCGCGGGTGGCCTCGGCGATCATCTCCGGCTTGACCTTGTCGAGACCGGTGAACATGTACCGGGTGTTGAACTCGTAGCTGCGAATGAGGGCGACACCCTCCTTGACCAGCTCGCCCGATGCGGCCATGGCCGGTCCGACGTCCTCGACCCTCGCAGTGCGCAGTGTGACCGTGCCCTCGGCGACGTACCGCTCCATCGGCCGCCCGGGCATGCCGGCCCCCTGGGCCTCGCGATCGGTCACCCTGGGGGCCGACAGGGTGATCTCGTCTCCCTCGAACCGGCGGCTCAGGAAGTCGCGGATCTTCTGCGCGCTGACCTCCACGCGCTTCTGCAGCGTCTCGAGATCCGGGGCGGTCACGTTGAAGACGACGGGCCAGAGGGCGAGATCCGCGGGCAGCTCGCGCTCGGCAAGGCCGTTGACGGTGACGTACCGGTCGGCCGAACGCGCCTGCAGCAGTCCGTTGCCGACGAACCATCCCGCCACGGCCAGCCCGATCGCGAGCAGCGCTCCGAGGATGAGTGCCGAAGTGTGGTGCCGTTCGTTCATGAAGGCTTCCCCCGGCGAATGCCCTGGCGATGCCGCTGGGCTACAATGAACAGAGAGGTGATCCTACCACCATCGGGGGCATACGGTCATGGACAAGACATCCGACTCGGTGAAGATCGACCGGCTGCTCGATCGTCAGATGAACCTGTGGGAGATCCGCAAACGGCTGGCCGCGGAGGGGGGCGAGCCGGCCCGTCGCGAGCTGGCGCACCTGGAGCAGGGCCCCTGGATCACGTTGTCGAAGGCGCGCGCGAGCGGCTGGGAGGAGGTCGCGCGTCTCGTCGCCGATCATCTCGGGTGGCAGGTGTTCGACCACGAGATCCTCGACGCGATCTCGCGTCGCTCGCACGCGCGTGAGGCGATCCTGTCGCGTCTGGACGAGAAGGGGATCTGGTGGCTCGAGGACACGCTGTCCCGGCTCGCGGCGCCCGACTATCCGGGCCAGCCGACCTTCCTGATCGAGATGCGCAAGGTGATCCTGGCGCTGGCGAGACAGGGGCGCACGATCCTTGTGGGACGCGGCGCCAACTGGCTGCTCGAGCCGGCATTCGGGCTGAGGGTCCGGATGATCGCGCCGGCCCCGGAGCGCGCGGCGCGGCTGGCTGAACGCGAGGGGCTGGAGCCCGACAGGGCTCGCCGGCGCATCCACGAGGACGATGTCGAGCTGGCCGCGTTCATCCGGCAGGTCTACCAGAGGGACATCGACGATCCGGAAGGGTACGATCTGATCCTGAACCTGGGCTCGCTGCCTCCCGATGCCGCGGCCGACGCGATCGTGGCGGCCCTGCGTCGCAAGCTCGGGGCGGCCTGAGCCTTCGCCGGCTACTTGCCGTCGTACAGCAGCGGGATCCCCTCCGGCTCGGCGTACCCGAGCTCCTCCTTCACGAACACACGGGTTGCGGCGATCCGGTCATGGTCGTCGAGGGTGAATGTGAGCAGCCCGCCGGCCGGCTCCTCGAACTTCACGAGCATTCCCGCGCCCTCACCCTCCCCGTTCACGCCGATCTTGCCCACGACGATGATCCCGCGCTTGGGCGCCCAGGCCTTCTCGATCTTGCCGAACCGCTTCATCTGCACCGCGAACATGTCGCGCCACCAGGGGATCGCCGACCCCCACGCTTCGTCGGTGAAGAGCTTCCGGTACGCTTCCTTGTCACCGGCGTTGAGCGTCTTGACGAGAGCCAGCCCCACGGCGTCGTATCGCTTCTGCTCGGCGGCCGTCAGGCCGGGCGCCTCCATCGACCCTTTCGGAGCTGCTTCCCCTGCGTTCGGATCGGCCGACCATCCGGACGGTTTGTCGTTGTCGGGTGGTGCGGCCGCGGCCGGAAGGCAGGTGCCCAGCAGCGTCAGGATGGCGGCGAAGACCGCGAGTGATTTCGGATCGGATGCGCGTGTCATGGGTCTGCCTCCGGTGGGTGAAGCGTGCTCAGGTATCGGGCCGGGTCCGGCAGGGGCACCCCCTGCGCCGAGGTTTCACGGCCGACCTCCAACTCGCGCAGCCCGTACGGCTCGTGTCCTTCCAGCTCGAACCGGTAGCTGCGCCAGCGGTCGGCCGAGGCGGCCAGCACCACGATCTTGTAGTCGTTCAGCTCCACGCAGCGGTATGGCGCGAGAGTGCCCGTCCTGTCCGCCTGCCGGCTCCACAGCGCCGCCCACTCGGGAGCCGGCAGCATCTTCGCGGCTTCGTTCGACAGCGAGGAGCGGGCGAACGCGATAAGCGCGTCGCGTCCCGGTTCATTGTAGGCGTGGAAGAAGGCGGACGCGAGCCTGCCGGCCGGGGTTGCCGGCCAGCCGGCGTGGCCGCCCAGCGGGCGCAGGGAGCCCGGTCCGTCCTTCGAAGCCATCGTCCGACGCAGCCAGTCGTACTGGGCCGACACCCTTGCATACACTTCGGTCGTTCCGTAGACGCACTCGGGCAGCCCGGCGGCGTCATGATCGTTGCGGGAGCTGATCCCGATGACGAAACGGGTACCGTCGATCGCAAGCAGCGCCGGCCCGCCGCTGTCGCCCGGGCCGCTGATACCCTCGAGGTCGTCGCCCGCAGGCGGCGCGTCGAAGGTGAACGAGAGCCACGCGCCCTCGGCGCGGGTCACGGTGTTCTGCGCCGCGCGCAGCCTGCCGTCGTCGCGGACCGGCCCGGCTCGTCCGTCTCCGGTGCGCCCCCGCCCGACGAAGACGATGGTCCGGCCCTGCTCGTCGTGACCCGGATACAACGCGGCGGGGCGGACGCCGGCGACGGGTCGGGCCAGCTTCACCAGGGCCATGTCGACCCAGTCGAGCTCCGCCCGGCCTGGGCCGAGATCCCCCACCCAGGATGGATGCAGGACGATCCGTTCCACCGGGTACGCCTCCCCACCGATCGTCACCGAGCCCGAGACGGGCGACAGCCCGCCGTCGACGACGTGCGCCGCGGTGATGATCCAGTCCGGGGCGACCAGCGTGCCCTGCCCGAGCGCCACCGGCACCACCTCGGGATACTTTCCGCCGAGGGCAAGGTACCGTGCGTCCTCCCGGTCATGGCGGGTCACGATCGCCTCGGCGGGGCGGGACAGGCCCGCCAGGGCCGCGGCGGCGGCCAGGCAGGCCAGGCTGCGCAGCGCATGTCGGATGCAGGTTCCGGTCCTGGGCGGCATGGCACCGTATTGAAGCACATCCCCACCTGTCTACGAGACGGGGCCAGATTGGCCTTGCTCCGGATGCCGATGTTCCGGTAGCCTGATGCCACAAGGGAGCCAGCTCATGTCGCAGTACGCACTCCTCGCGGGGTTCGAGCCGGAACGTGTGCCGGACTATGCCGGGGTCGTGTCCGGCCAGGGGCTCGAGTCCGTGGTGGCTCATGACGGGGCCGAGGTGCGCTCGTTGCTGAAGCAACGCGGCGCCCCCGCCCTGATGATCACCGAGCTGTCGCTCACCCATGCCGACGGATTCACGCTGCTCGGAGAGCTGCGCGCCGTCGCGCCAGCCGGCCGGGCGCCAGCCATCGTGGTGTCGGGCTTCCCCGAGTTCCGCGAGACGGCCCTCTCGCTGAAGGACCAGCTCGGCATCGCCGCGGTGCTGCCGGCCGATGCCGCCGTCGAGACGGTCGGCTCCGCGGTGGAGCAGGCCCTCGCCGGCAAGCAGGTGCCCATGCCGGAGCGCGATGAGCGGCTCGAAGCGATGCTTCGCGACGAGAGGGCCCGGCTGGGTGTGATCGAGGCGATGAGAATCGTCGACGACGTGCCTCCCGACCGGGACCTGCAGAGCCTGGTGAAGGAGACGGCAGAGGCGTTCCACGTCCCGATCGCCCTCGTCTCGATCATCCTGAAGGACCGCCAGTGGTTCAAGGCGTACTATGGGCTTCCGGAGGAGGTCGCGGCGGCGCGGGAAACGCCACGCGAGCTCAGCTTCTGCCGCCACATCGTGGAGGGGGATCATCCGGGGCCGCTCGTGGTCCCCGATGCCACGAAGCACCCGGTCTTCGCGAGCAACCCGATGGTCAAGCAAGGGATGGTCGGCAGCTACGCGGGCGCCCCGCTGGTCACCCCGGAAGGGCATGTTCTCGGCACCCTCTGCATCATCGACAGCAAGCCCCTGGGGATCGACAAGGAGGACCTGGATCACCTGTGCGTCCTCGCGCGCCGCGTGGCGGGCGAGCTGGAGATGCGAGCTATGGCGGCGCATCAGGCCGCTGAGATCCAGACGCTGAAACGCCGGCTGGAGGAGAACAAGGGAGGGCAGACCGGGCTGTCGGCCTGGCTCTCCCTGCTCGATGGCATCAGCTCCAGCTTCGACAGCGGGCTCGTGGTCGTCGACGGCCAACGCAAGCTCGTCTTCGCGAGCCGCACCCTGGGCGACTTGTTCGACCTGCCGCAGGACCGGCTCGTCGGACTCTCGCGCGACGAGTTCGTCCTGAGGATCGCAAAGCTCTCCGACCGGCCGGCCGACTGCGTCCGGGCGCTGCAGGCCCCGGAGATCGGCCCCTTCGCCGTGCGTGGTGAGTTCGTCATCCATCGGCCCGACCGCCGCGTCATCCGCTGGACCGCGCGTCCGGTGTCGCTTCCCGGCGGGACGGGCCAGATCGAGATGTTCACCGATCTGAGCGGCGAAATGGAACGGGCGATCCGTACGGCCCGCACCGCGACCACGAGGCCGGGCTGAGGATGCCGCTTTCCGCCGGAGACCGTCTCGGCCCGTACGAGATTCTCGCCGCCATCGGTGCCGGCGGGATGGGCGAGGTGTACCGGGCGCGCGACACGCGGCTCGACCGCACCGTCGCCGTCAAGGTCCTTCCGTCTCACCTGTCGCATGACCCGACGCTGCGTCAGCGGTTCGAGCGCGAGGCCCGCGCGGCCTCCAGCCTCAACCACCCCCACATCTGCACGTTGCACGACATCGGCCGCGAGGGAGAGACCGACTACCTCGTCATGGAGCTCCTCGAAGGCGAGACACTCGCCGCCCGCCTCGAGGCGGGGCCGCTGCCGGTCGACGAGACGCTGCGCTACGCCATCCAGATCGCGGACGCGCTCGACAAGGCGCACCGGCAGGGGCTGGTACACCGGGATCTCAAGCCGGGCAACATCATGCTCACGAAGACGGGCGCCAAGCTGCTCGACTTCGGCCTCGCCAAGAGCACGATGGCTCCGGCCGCCGGACCCTCGGGCATCACGGCGACGCCCACGATGACCAGCCCGCTGACGGCGGAGGGGTCACTCGTCGGTACCTTCCAGTACATGGCCCCCGAGCAGCTCGAAGGGTGTGAGGCGGACGCACGCAGCGACATCTTCGCCTTCGGCGCCGTGCTCTACGAGATGCTGACCGGAAAGAGGACCTTCAGCGGCCGCACGCAGGCCAGCCTGATCGCGTCGATCCTCAAGGAGGAGCCGCGGCCGCTGGCCGAGCTGGCGCCGATGACGCCGCCGGCGCTGGAGCGTCTGGTGCGCGGCTGCCTGGCCAAGGACCCGGACGAGCGGCGCCAGACCGCGCACGACCTGCTGCTGGAGCTCCGCTGGGTGGTGGAGGGGGGATCGCAGGCCGGCGTGCCCGCGCCCGTGGCACGGCACCGCCGCTCACGGGAGCGGATCGCATGGGCGATCGCGGTGGCGGCTCTGGTCGCCTGCGCCGCGGCGGTGGGGTTCATCTGGACCCGTCCGGCGCCCGTCCCCGCGCGGATCGTGCGGGCCTACGTCCCGATGCCGCCCGACGCGCAGATGAACCTGAGCTCTGCCCAGCCCGGCCCCGTCAGCATTTCCCCCGACGGGACGATGCTCGTCTTTGCCGCGAGAAACGCCAAGGGAGAGGTGATGCTGTACGTGAGGCGCGTCGACGAGCTGGAGGCGCGGCCGCTGCCGGGCACGGAGCGTGGCGCCTATCCGTTCTGGTCGCCCGACAGCACGATGATCGGATTCCTCTCCGGCGACCGAAAGCTCAAGAAGATGTCCGCCTCCGGGGGGCCGCCGCAGACGATCTGCGACGCGTCCAACATGAAGGGGGCGAGCTGGGCCGCCGACGGGACGATCCTGTTCGCGCCCGCGCACAACACCGGCATCTTCAAGGTGGCTGATATCGGCGGCGAGCCGGAGCAGGTGACGAAGCTGGACGAATCGGGCAAGGAGACATCGCACCGCTTCCCCTGGTTCCTGCCGGACGGCAAGCACTTCCTGTTCCTGGTGCGCATGAGCTCGTCCAACGACAGCGAGATCCGGCTCGGCTCGCTCGAATCACTCGAGACCAGGAAGCTCACCAACGCGCAGAGCAACGCCGAGTACGCCGAGGGGTACATGCTCTTCATGAAGGATGGCAGCCTCATGGCGCAGACGTTCGACACGGATCGCCTCGAGCTGGAGGGAGGCGCCTTCCCGGTGGCCGAGAGTGTCCGCTACGAGCCGCGCGCCTCGCTCGGCGTCTTCTCGGTGTCGACCAACGGCGTGCTCTCGTACCTGGAGGGGACGGTCAATCCCGGCCGCGAGCTGGTCTGGGTCGACCGGGAGGGAAAGCGTCTCGGCACGGTCGGGGACAAGGCGGTCTACGCAGACGTGGAGATCTCGCCCGACGGCAAGTACGTCGCCGCCACCGTGGACGATCAGAGAATCGGAGGGTAACGACATCTGGATCGTCGAGCTGGCCCGCGGGGTGAGGACGCGGTTCACATTCGACCCGGCCGATGATGCCGTCCCGCACTGGTCGCCCGACGGCAACAGGATCCTCTTCACGTCGCAGCGCACCGGCACGCGCAACCTGTTCGTCAAGTCGCTCGGCGGCACGGGGGTCGAGGAGCCGCTCCACCCCACCGACCAGTCGGAATTGGGGCGGGCCTGGTCGCGTGATGGCAAGTGGATCCTGGTCTCGACCGTGGGGAAGGACACAGGCGGCGTCGACATCGTTGCGCTGCCGGCGGCCGGAGGCGATCCGGTGCCGGTCCTCACGAGCAAGGCCAACGAGGCCAACGGGGATTTCTCGCCGGATGGCCGCTGGATCGCCTACCAGTCCGACGAGTCGGGGATCACCGAGATCTACGCGGCGCCTTTTCCGGGGCCGGGCCGCAAGTGGCAGATCTCCACTGAAGGAGGGTTCGCGCCGAAGTGGCTCGACTCGGGTGAGATCCTCTACGCGGACTCGGAGTCACGGTTGTTCTCGGTCCGGGTGTCGGCCTCGGGCGACACGCTGACGGTGGACAAGCCGCAGCTTCTCCTCACGGACACGCTCGCCGAGAGCTATGCGCCGGCACGCGACGGCAAGCGCATCCTGCTGGCGAGGAACACGCAGCAGGTGTCGGCGGTTCCGCTGACCCTGGTGGTGAACTGGACCGCGGGGCTCAAGAGCGGGACTCAGCGCTGACCGCGACGCCGCGCCTGGTCCTCGAGGAACCGGACGACCAGCGCCGTCCACCCCGTCTGGTGGCTGGCCCCGATGCCGCGGCCCGTGTCGCCGTGGAAATACTCGTGGAAGAGCAGGTGATCCCGCCAGAACGGATCGGAGTGGAGCTTCTGCCGATCGCCGGCGAACGCCCGGCGCCCTTCGCCGTCCTTCAGGAAGATCCTCGACAACCGCGACGGCGATCTCCTCCGACGCTTCCTTCAGGTTCATCATCCGGCCCGACCCGGTCGGGCACTCGACCCTCAGCGTGTCGCCGTAGAAGCGATGGTACCGCTCCAGCGCCTCCACCAGGAGGTAGTTCAACGGGAACCAGATCGGGCCGCGCCAGTTCGAGTTGCCTCCGAAAAGCCCCGTGTCCGACTCGCCCGGCGTGTACCGGACTTCGTACTCGTGTCCGTCGATCCGCAGAAAATAGGGATGATCCTCGTGGAACCGTGACACCGACCGCACCCCGTACGGGGAGAGAAACTCGTTCTCGTCGAGCAAATGCCGCAGGACGCGCTCGAGACGGTCGCGTGACGGGATCGCGAGCAGGCGGTGGCCGTGGCCCGGGGCCGACGCCAGGTAGGCGATCTGCGAGGAGAGATCGGGGCGGTTGTCGAGGAACCACCGGGTGCGCTTCGCGAACCCGGCGAGTCGTTCGATCGATTCGTCCTCGAGGATCTCGCACGCGAACAGCGGGATGATGCCCACCATCGAACGGATCTTCAGCGCACGGTGCGTGCCGCCGGCGTGGAGCTGGTCGTAATAGAAGCCGTCGTCCTCGTCCCACAGCCCCGTGCCGCCGAGCGTGTTCATGGCGTCCGAGATCCTCACGAAGTGCTCGAAGAACTTGGAGGCGAGGTCCTCGTACGCGGGGTTCTCGCGCGCCAGCTCCAGCGCGATCCCGAGCATCGTGGAGCAGTAGAACGCCATCCAGGCTGTGCCGTCCGCCTGCTCGAGGTGGCCGCCCGTGGGCAGCGGCCGGGATCGGTCGAACACGCCGATGTTGTCCAGACCGAGAAATCCGCCCGCGAACAGGTTCCGCCCGTCCGGGTCCTTGCGGTTCACCCACCAGGTGAAGTTGATCAGCAGCTTCTGGAAGACCCGCTCCAGGAAGAGGCGGTCGCGATGACCCCGTGCCGCGGCCACCTTGTACACGCGGTAGGCCGACCAGGCATGCACCGGCGGGTTCACATCCGACAGGGCGAACTCGTAGGCCGGAAGCTGCCCGTTGGGGTGCATGTACCACTCGCGAAGGAACAGCTCGAGCTGACCCTTGGCGAAATCCGGGTCGATGACGGCGAAGGGCAGCATGTGAAACGCCAGGTCCCAGGCCGCGTACCAGGGGTACTCCCACTTGTCGGGCATCGAGATCACGTCGCGGTTGTAGAGGTGCTCCCAGTCGTGGTTCCGGCCTGCCTTCCGGCTCTCCGGTGGCGCGGGCTGGGCGGGGTCGCCGTCGAGCCAGTCCCTGACGATGTAATGGTAGAACTGCTTCGACCAGAGCAGGCCGGCGTAACCCTGCCTGATGGCGGCGGCCTCCTCCGCGGTGGCCGCTTCGGGCAGACGCGCGGCGTAGAACGCGTCCGCCTCACCGATCCGCTCGGCGAAGATCTTCTCGAAGCCGGGTCCGAACGGGTCCAGGGCGTCGCCGCCGGGGCGCAGTCTCAAACGTACCGTTACCGCCGCGCCGGCCGGGATATCGAGCCGGTACCAGGCGGCCGCCCGGGTGCCGGTCCGATCCGGGTTGACCGCTTCCTCGCGTCCCTCCACCAGGTACGCGTGGAAGGCGTCCTTGACATGCGGATTGCCTCCCTCGACGCCGAACAGCCGCCGCACGTTCGTCTCGTTGTCGGTGAAGAGGAACCGGGGCGCGCACCCATCGTCCGCCGTGGCGGCATCGAAGCGGAAGACGCCGAGAGTGGCGTGGGTCGCCCGCAGACCGGAGCCTTCGGCCTCGATACGCGGCATCCCCCCGCCGTACCCTTCGTGCCGGCATCCCCACGACCAGTTGTTGCGGAACCAGAGCGTCGGCAGCAGATCCAGCCTGGACGCCTCGGGCCCGCGGTTGGCCGCCGTGATCCGGATCAGGATGTCGTCGGGGCCGGCCTTGGCGTATTCGACGAAGACATCGAAGTAACGGTTGTCATCGAAGACGCCCGTGTCCTCGAGCTCGAACTCCCGGTCACCCGGCCCGCGCCTCCGGTTCTCCCGGACGAGGCGGTCGTACGGGTATTCCGCCTGCGGGTACTTGTACAGCGCCTTCATGTAGGAGTGGGTCGGCGTGGCGTCGAGGTGGAAATATGCCTCCTTGACGTCCTCGCCGTGGTTTCCCTCCGGCCCGCTCAGGCCGAAGAGCCGCTCCTTGAGGATCGGGTCGCGGCCGTTCCACAGCGCCGGCGCGAAGCAGAGACGGCACTCGCGATCCGTGAGCCCGAGAAGGCCGTCCTCTCCCCAGCGGTAGGCGCGGCTGCGCGCGTGGTCGTGGGGGAAGTAGTCCCAGCAGGTCCCGTCCGCCGAGTAGTCCTCGCGCACGGTGCCCCACTGCCGGGCGGGAAGATAGGGTCCCCATCGCTTCCAGTTCTTCTCGCGCCGGGCGGCCTCGGCGAGCCTCCGGTCCTCCGCGGTCTTCATCACGGCTCCTTCAGGATCACGCGATCCATGCGTATGACCTCGCCCACCGACCATGCCTGGAAGGGGCACCCGCGCGGCGCGTGCGGCGGGTCGCCATCGGCGATCTCCGGGACGCTTTCCAGCCCGGCCTCCCTCAACCGTGAGAGCAGCGGGTCCAGGAAGCGCTTCCGGGCGTCGGCTCTCGACTTCGCGGTGCCTCCCCGGCTGCGCACCCAGGCCTCGACGAATGGGCCGAGGAGCCAGGGCCACGCCGTGCCCTGATGATAGGCGGCATCGCGCTGCTCCGGCCCGCCGGCGTAGCGCCCCATGTAACCCGGCTCGCCCGGCGCGAGCGACCTCAGCCCCAACGGCGTGAGCAGACGCTGCTCGATCAGACCGAGTGCCCGTCGGGCCGGCGTGCCTTCCACGAGCGCCAGCGGGAGGCCTCCCAGCGCCAGCACCTGGTTCGGCCTGAGGGAGGGGTCCGTGGTGCCGGGGCGATGATCCACGTCGACCACGTCGTGGAGGCATCCACGCTCCTCGTTCCAGAACCGTCCCGGGAAGGTACGCATCGCACGAGCGAGAGGCTCCCGCCATCGCGGGGATGTCCGCGCGCCGATCGCGAGCGCGTTGACCCACAGGGCCTGCACCTCCACCGGCTTGCCGATGCGCGGCGTCAAGACGCGGTCGCCGATGCGGGCGTCCATCCATGTGAGCTGGACTCCGGGCTCGCCGGCGGCGAGCAGCCCGTCGATGTCCATGCGGATGCCGAACCGGGTTCCATGGGCGTATCCCTCGAGGATCGTCTCGATCGCGGATCGCAGCACATCCTGATCGCGCGGGGCGGCCGGGCGGCCCGCCGCCTCCATGGCCGACAGGGTGTCCTGAACCGCGACGACGAACCAGAGGGAGGCATCCGCCGAATTGTACTCGGGGTCGCCGCCGTCGTCGGGGTACCGGTTTGGGAGCATTGCCCCCGGAGAGGGTCGAGGCCCACTCGAGCAGGATCGCGCACGCTTCCTCGAGACGGCCTCTCGCCAGACAGAGCCCGCGCAGCGCGATGAAGGTGTCCCGCCCCCAGTCCGTGAACCAGGGATACCCGGCGAGAATCGTCCTTCCGGGGGGGCGTGCGACGAGGAAGGCGTCGGCCGCCCAATCCAACGCCGACCCGAGGGCGTCCCTGCGCCTCGCCTCCCTGCCGAGGAGACCGCCCAGCTCGCCCGGCGCGGGCGGGTTCTCCGCCGTGGAGAGGATCCAAATCGCCTCGCCGCGCCCGAGATCCCAGCTCAGCGTGCCGGGCGACGCGAGGTCCTCGGTGTGGTCCAGCCCCCGGGCGCGCTCCTCGTGGTAGAGGAACTGCCGGTACCAGACCGGGTCGTGCTCGTAGACGCCATTGGAGTCGGTGACGATCGGCGGCAGGCCCGGATAGGGGCGCCAGGTGAGCCGGCTTCCCGCCCGTTCCGGCTCGAAGCGGAAGGCGTTGTTCTCGTGATGCAGGGCGTGGTAGTCGCGTCCGGAGAGAAACGGCCTGACGGCGAGGCTCGCCCCGCCCGCGGCAGGCGAGGTCAGGCGCCATCGGACCGCCACGGTGGGCGACCCGTTCAGGGCCATAATCTCCTGGCTCACGACGGTGCCATCCTCGAGCCGGTACGACCACCGTGGCCAGGGATCCCGGGTGAAGCGGGCAATCCGGCCCGCCCCCTCGGGCTGGACGACGTCGGGCGCATAGACCTGGGAGCTGAGGGCGAACGACCCGGAGGGTGTCGTCACGCGGGCATCGAACCCGTTGACCATCACGAACCGCCCGGTGGGCGGCGTGCGCGCTGAGAGGAGCAGCGCGTGATAGCGCCGGGTCCTCGCGCCCGTCGCCGTGCCCGAGGCGAAGCCGCCGAGGCCGTCGGGCTCGAGCCACTCAGCATCCATCGAGTCCTCCCGGGCGCGACGGCGGCGCTCCACCAGCCCGGCTCGTCGAGAGGAGAGAAAATCCCCCGCCCCTCGGCGGGAGGGGCGGGGGCCGGAACGATGGAGCCGTGCTGTTGCTAGGCCGCTCCCACCGGCTTGCCGGCGGTCGCCTGGGCCACCGACTTCGACAGGATCTCGACCGCCTGGTCAATCTCTCCGCTGGTGGTGATGAGGCTCGGTCGCAGCCTGAGGGTGTTGGTGCCGGACGGGAGCATCAGCATCCCATGGTCAAAAATGCCCTTGAGCACCGCCGGCCTGATCGCCGCGTCCACGACGTCGATGGCAAGGAACAGGCCGCGCCCGCGGGGATTGGTCAGGGCCGTGGGGAACTGCTTCTGCAGGTCGCGCAGCTTGCCCACCGCCTCGGTACCCAGACGCGCGGCGTTCTCCACCAGCCCGTCCTTGTCGATGACCTTGAAGTACTGGGAGGCGCGCACCATGTCCACGGTGTTGCCGCCCCAGGTCGAGTTGATCCGCGACGACTCGACGAAGCAGTTGTTCTCCACCTCGTCCACGCGGGCCGAGACCATGCAGCCGCACACCTGCGTCTTCTTGCCGAAGGAGATGGCGTCCGGCTCGAAGCCGAAGTGCTCGTAGCACCACATCTTCCCGGTCAGGCCGACGCCGGTCTGCACCTCGTCCATGATGTAGAAGATCTCGGACTCGTCGCAGATCGTCCGCAGCGCGCGGAGGAACTCGCCGCGGAAATGGTTGTCGCCGCCCTCACCCTGGATCGGCTCGATGATCAGCGCTGCGATGTCGTCCTTGCTGTCGTGGATCGCCTTCTTGATCTGCGACAGCGCCTCGGCCTCGACCTTCTCGACGTTCTTCAGGTTCTCACCCTCGATCGGGAAGGTGACCTTGGGATTGACGATCCGCGGCCAGTTGAACTTCGGGAAGTACTTCGTCTTGTTCGGGTCGGTGTTGGTGAGCGACAGGGTGTAGCCGGACCGGCCGTGGAAGCACTGTTTGAAGTGAATGACCTGGTGGCCCTTCTCCTCCTTGTACCCTTTCGCGAAGTTCTTGCGCACCTTCCAGTCGAAGGCCACCTTCAGGGCGTTCTCCACCCCGAGGGCGCCGCCCGCGACGAGAAAGAGGTGCTTCATCGACTTCGGCGCGGCGAGGGTCATGAAGGTATCGACGAACTCCGCCACGTCGGCGTTGTAGATGTCCGAGTTGGTCGTATTGTGAATTGCCGCGCGGCCGATGCGGCGCGCGAACGCCTCCTCGGTCATCGCGGGATGGTTGAGCCCGAGCGGCTGGCTGGCCACCATGGAGAACATGTCGAGGAAGGAGCGACCGCTGCGGGCGTCCACGATGGTGTTGCCGCGGCTCTTCTCGAAATCGATGACGACGTCCAGCCCGTCGACGAGCATATGCTTCTTCAGAGTGGGGATCGTTTTGTCCGGTGCAATCATGTCGTTCTCCTGAATGCGCGACGTGCGTGAGGATGGATCGATGCCTGGTTGCGATGCGATGCCGGGGGTGGAACGGATTCAGGAGAGAGAGGGCGGATCGTGGGACTCGGCGCGGCCCATGGTGATGAGCAGCGGAGCGGCGAAACCCGTTGGATGATAGTTTGTCATGGTGAGCCTATTATGGGGTTTTTCGGGCCGTTTTTCCATAGCGCTCCTGGAGCCGTGTCATGACCGAGAAAACCGTCGGGACGGCTGATTCCGCCCGGCAGGACGCCCGTGAAAAGCGTCTCGCCCGGCTGCTGGCCGAATGTGAGGTCACCACGTTCCGCGCCTCCGGCCCCGGGGGCCAGCATCGCAACAGGCGCGAGTCCGCCGTCAGGCTCCGCCACCGGCCCACCGGCGTCGTGGTGGTGGCCACCGAACGTCGCTCGCAGCATCAGAACAAGGCCGTCGCCCTGGAGCGGCTGGCTCTCAGGCTCGCGCAGCGGCGGCGACGGCGCAAGCCGCGCGTCCCGACACGGGCGACGAAGGCCTCGAAGGAGAAACGGCTCGAGGAGAAGAAGCGCCGCTCACGCACCAAGGCGGCGCGCCGCACGCCCGCGCGCGACCGGGAGTAGACGACAGCCGGCTCAGTTCTTCTTGTCGGGTGCCGGGGCCGCATCGTCCGCGGCCGGGTGATCCACCACCATCGCCACGTTGTCGGCCAGCGGGAACAGGTCGAGCGCCTTCTGGATCTGCGTGTCCCTCTCCGAGAGCACCTTCTGGCGCTCCTCGAGGCCGAAGTGGTAGGCGAAGATCTCGGCCTTGATCGCGACCTTGATGTACTCGAGGTTGTCCGCGATGTCCTTGTCGGTGAACTCGATGTTCCTGCTCGTGAGGAACTTCTTGAAGTCGGAGATGATGTCCGACGTCACCTTGAAGGAGTCCTTCGCGGGCGGCTTCGGGTGGTTCGTGGTGTAGGTGAGCGCATAGTCGAAGAAGGCGGTCTTGCGCTCGAGCATGTCGGCGAACTGGCTCGACTCGTCGAGAGGGACGACGACGTCGGGGCTGATGCCTCCACCGCCGAGCACCTTGCGGCCCGCGTCCGTGTAACGGGTCTCGCGCTCATCGGCGGGGGCGATGTTGTTGCCGGAGATGTAGTCCTCGAACGACTCGTAGTCCCGCTGGATGAGGCGGCCGCTCGGCGTGTAGTACTTGGCGGTGGTGAGTGCCAGACCGGCGTTTCCGCCCAGCGGGTAGACCGTCTGCACGAGACCCTTGCCCCATGTCGTCTCGCCGATCACCAGGGCCCGGTCGTGGTCCTGGAGCGCGCCGGCGACGATCTCCGATGCGCTCGCGCTGCCTTTGTTCACCAGCACGACGATCGGCATGTCGAACTTCTGCGTCCGGGACACCGCGTGGTACTCGCGATCGGACTCGCGCTGCAGCCGGCCCTTCGTGTAGACGATCATCGAATTGGGCTTGAGGAAACGGTCGGAGACCCTCACGGCCTGCTCGAGCAGTCCGCCCGGATTCCACCTCAGGTCCAGCAGGAGCTTCCGCATCCCCTGCGCCTGCAGCGCGGCCAGCTTCTCCTCGAGCTCGGAGTCGGTGGTCTGGGTGAAGTTCTTGATCCGGATGTAGCCGACCCCCGGGCGGATCATGTAGGCGAACGGGATGCTCACCGTGGGGATGTCATCGCGCACCAGCGTGTACTCGAGCGGCTGGTCGTACCCCTCACGGTCGATGCCGATGGTGACCTTCGAGCCCTTGGGCCCGCGCAGCTTGTCGAGCGCGTCGTCGATGCTGATCCCGTGGGTGCTCTTCCCTTCTATGGAGGAGATGTGATCCCCCGCGCGGATGCCCGCGCGCTGCGCCGGAGTGCCGTCGATCGGGCTGATGACGGTCAGCTCCTTGTCCTCGCCCTTGAGCGAGATGACGATTCCGAGCCCGGAGAACGAGCCCTTCTGCTCCTCGCGCATCTCCTGGAAGCTCTTCGGATCCAGGAAGGTGGAGTGCGGGTCGAGCGTCGAGAGCATCCCCCGGATGGCCCCGTAGACGAGCTCCTTGGAGTCGGTGTCGTCGACGTATTTCTGCTCGACGAGGTCGAGGATCTGCGTGAAGGTCTGCAGAGACTCCTCGTCGTTGGTCGCGGCCGTGATTCGGGGGGTGTTGCGAGCGGCGACGAGAGCCACGAGGGCGGCCATCGCAACCGCAAGATATGCAAGGCGATGTCTCACGTGTTGCCTCCGGATGCCGGGAATCGGTCTGAAATATACTACCCTGTACGGACGGTGTCGAGGAAACACGCGTAAAATAACGGTTTACTTCTTCCTGGTGTGCCTATGTTCGGGCCGTTCGGCGGTTTCGAGATCCTGGTTCTGATGGCGATCGGGCTGCTGGTGTTCGGTCCGAGGCGGATGCCGGAGATAGGCCGGACCCTCGGAAAGGCGATGATGGAGTTCCGAAAGGCGGCGACCGAGCTGCGTACTTCGATCGAGCGCGAGATCAACATCGAGGAAATGAAGGAGACGACCCGCTCGATCCGCGAGGATTTCGAGAGGAACGTCCTCGCGGAGCCGCGCGAGGCGCTGAAGGAGACCCGCGCGGCGCTCGAGGAAGCGAAGCAGCAGGGGTCTCTCGAGCCGGAGGAAAAGGAGCAGGAAAAGAGGACGGGGGATGACGCCTCGAAGGCTTGATCCCAACAAGATGTCGTTCCTCCAGCACCTCGAAGAGCTCCGGTTCCGGCTCATGCGGTCGGTCATCGCGCTCGTGGTCGGCTTCTTCGCCGCCTGGCCCGTCTCCGAGAGGATCTACGCCGTGCTGGTCCGCCCGGTGCAGGGCGCCCTGCCCGAGGGGACGAAGCTGGCCTACACCGGCATCTCCGACCCGTTCCTTCTGTACACCAAGATCTCCCTGTTCGCGGCGGTGTTCGTCGCACTGCCCTACGCGCTGCTGGAGTTCTGGCTGTTCATCTCGCCCGGGCTCTACCCGCGCGAGAAGCGGTGGGCGATCCCTTTCGTCGTGGTGGCGAGCTTCTTCTTCTTTCTCGGGGCGATCTTCGCCTACATCGTGATCGTGCCCTACGCCTGCCAGTACTTCATCGGGCTGGGGACCGAGGCCGGGTTCCAGCCGGTCATCACGATACGGGAGGTGTTCTCCTTCGTGATGCAGATGATCCTGGCCACCGGCGCGATCTTCGAGCTGCCGGTGCTGGTGTTCTTCCTCACCCGGATCGGGATCGTCACACCCGCATTCCTCTGGCACTACTTCGGTTACGCCTTCTTCGCCATCTGGTTCCTCGCGGCGTTCCTCACGCCGCCGGACGTCCTTTCCATGGCCCTCGTCGGATTCCCCATGACGCTGCTGTACCTGCTCAGCATCCTGGTCTCCTGGGCCTTCCTGCCCAAGGAGATGCGGTCGCCGCGCGCCGGCTCCTCGGCGTGACCGCGCCCACGCCGGGACGGCGGCTCCGGCTGCTGCACATCGCCTCGGGACGGGAATGGGGCTCGGTGCCGATGCAGGCCCTGGCTCTGATGGAAGGACTGGCCACGAAGGGACATCAGGTGGAGCTCGCGGGGGACGCCGGCTCCGGGCTGGTCTCGCGCGCGGCGCAGCGAGGCATCGCGGCCGCGCCGCTGCCCGGCGGCTGGCTCGCCAGAAGACTCACCCTGCGGCGGCGGATCCGGGATGCGCGGGCCGACGCCGTGCATCTGCACGACACCGGCTCCCTGGCAGCCGCGGCCCGGGCCACGATCGGCCTGTCGCGGCCCCCCTTCATCCTGACGGTGGCCGCCGACCCCGGTCAGGGCGACCGGGCGCTGCCGCGGGGGCTGCCCCTCGCGCAGGTCGCGCGTTTCTGGGCGGTGTCCGAATGGGTCTGGTCGGCCCTGGTGAGGGACGGGATCCCCGAGGAGAGAATCGCGGTGCTCCACACCGGCGTGGATCTGCCGCGTTTCACCCTCGATCCGGCGAAGGCGCCGGCCGCCCGGCAGGCGGCGCGTGAGCGGCTGGGGCTCCCCCCCGGCGCGTTCGTGGTGGGCACGATGGTGCGGCTGGAGAGGGGCTGCGGGCTGGAAGGGCTGGCCCGGGCCTGTGCGATGATTCGCTCGGGGGAGCTCCCGCCCGCCGAGCCCGCGATCCGGCTCGTCGCTATCGGGGACGGGCCGGCCCGCAGCGCCCTGGAGCCGGCCGTGGCGCGGGAGTTTCCCGGGGGCGCGACCGTTTTCACCGGCTGGTCGGAGGAGGTGGACGCGCTGCTGCCCGCGCTCGATGTCTACGTGCATCCCCGCCCGGCGGGCGACGGCTTCCCTGTCTCCCTGCGCGAGGCGATGGCGATCGGGCTCCCGTGCGTGACGACCGATCTGACCGGGATCCGCGAGATCATCGACAACGGCCGGCACGGCCTGATCGTGCCCGCGGCGGACCCGGAGGCGCTGGCACGCAACATCATGAAGCTGAGACGCGACCCGGAGCTCGCGCGCCGCATGGCCCACGCGGGCAGCCTGAAGGTCCAGCGCTACGGGCTGCGGGCTATGGTGGACCGGGCCGAGGAGTTATACTTTCGTCTCGTCCGTTGAACACCGCACAGTCGAGGGAGGCCGCGGGTGGAGATCCCGACAGGTTTCGTCAGGGCCGAGGCGAACGGCTTTCAGATCGTCACGCGTCCGGTCTACTACAAGCTCGCTATGTCGATCGCTCAGAGCGACCCGGAGAACCTCCTCGCGGCCGAACGGGGACCCGAGGAGCCGATGCGCGGGCGCGGGGCGAGACTCGAGCTGCCCGGCGAAGGGGGCGAGACCCTCATCCTCAAGAAGAACCGCCGCGGTGGGCTGTACGGCCGCCTGTTCGGGGACATCCACAGGACCGACTACGGGGCGATCGGCGAGATCATCCTGTGTGAGAGCGCCTGGAAGAAAGGGGTGCCGGTGGCGCTGATGGCGTTCGCCATGTCGGCGCCGGCGGGGGAGGGGAGGCTGGCGAGCTACCGGCGCGGCTACAGCGCCTCGATCAGGGTGCCGGGAGCACGAAACCTGATGGAGTGGCTCTCCGACACCGGTGACGAGACCGAGCGGCGCGCGGTCATCGCGTCCACCGCCCAGGCGCTCAACCGGGCCCACAACCGCGGTCTCAAGCACGGGGACCTCAACCTCGGCAACATCCTCGTGGTGCGGTCCGAGCAGGGTGAGTACGGCGCGTGGCTGATCGACCTGTCGCACTCGACGCTCGGGGGCGTGCTCAACTTCAGGCCGCGGGTGGACAACCTGGTGCGGCTGTACCGGTCGGTGGAGAAGTGGCTCCCCGCGATCGACGACGCCGGGGCGCGGCGGCGCTCCCGGGAGATCGTCTACTTCCTGAGGGCCTACACCGGCCGCGAGCCGGGCGCCGTGAGGAAGTACCTCGCCGAGGCGGCGCGCCACCGCGCGTCACTGCGGATGCACCGGCTCAGCTGGAAGGCGCGGCCGGAGACCCGGCGGGCCCGGCAGTCGCGACCGAACGCCGCAGCAGACCGCTGAGGGCCGTGGCCGCCTGATCCACCGTGACCGTCTCGAGGCACGCCGGCTTGAGCGCGGGTGACGGGGCGCACTCGCGGAAGAAGTCCTGACGGCACGGCGCGCAGTGAAAGGCGTTGGTCACGACGACGCGCCGGTCCCGGGGCATCCAGGGCCCGGTCTTCGCGGGAACGCCGGGGCCGAAGATCGCCATCACCGGGACGTCGAGCGCGGCGGCAACGTGCATCGGGCCGCTGTCGTTGCCGACGAAGACGCCGCACCGCTCGATGAGCGCCCCCATCTGCCTCACGGTCGTCGTGCCGACAGCGTCGATCCCCGCGTCGCCCACCGCCTTCAGCACGCGATCCGCATCGGCGCGATCACCGGGGCCCCCCACCAGGAGGATCCCCGCCCCCTGACCGTCGGCCAGCCGGCGCGCCAGTTCGGCGAACCGGGAGGGGTGCCAGGCGCGTGGCCGCTTGGAGCTTCCGGTGGCCACCGCGGCGAGGAACCGGAACCGGTCCGCTCCCGCCCGATCGAGGAACGCCTCGGCGAACTCGCGGTCGTGTTCCTCGAGGTGGAACATGACCGGTCGCGGGACGTCGCCCGGGTCGCCGCCGGCCGCGATCGCCACCCGGAGGAAATACTCGACATGATGGATCCGGCGCAGCTCCGGTGTCTCCCTCACCGGATGGGTCAGGAGCAGCTCGCGGCGATCGGTGTCGAACCCCACGCGCCTGGGCACGCCGGCCATCCAGGCCATCAACGCCGCGCCGAAGGCCTTCTGGAACAGGACAGCCAGATCGTAACGGTTCGAAGCCAGCTCGGCGGTGAAGCGGCGGAAGCCGGACAGGCCCCGGTGGGCCCCCTTCGGATCATGGACGAGGATCCGGTCGACATACGGATGCCCTTCGAAGCAGCCGGCCACCGAGGGGCGCGCCACGATGTCGATGCGGGCGTCCGGGTAGCCGCGGCGCAGCGCGCGGAGCGACGGGGAGATCATCACCACGTCGCCGATCCAGTTGTTGGCGCGCACCAGGATCCGGTTTATGGATTGACGGGGGAATTCCATCGACTCAGGAGTCGATCCCGGTCGCGTTCCACCCCGGGCCCGTGGCCGCCCGGGAGGATCCCGCGCCGTGGTCGCGCGCGTGCGGCCCGCCCGTGAACGTCGTGTCCGCTGGCAGGCGTCCGGCCCGCTCGAGTACGTCGAAGGCGGCGTCCGCCACCGTCTCGGGTGGCAGCTCGTCCAGACAGGTCCTCGCGATGCATCCCCGGTTGCGGCAGGGGCTGCAGAACACCTTGCGGTAGGCGACGGCGCTGTGCGGGCCGCCCGGGCGGTTCACCACCGGGTCCGTGGGGCCGTACACGGCCACGACCGGCGCGCCCACCGTCCAGGCGATGTGCATCGGCCCGGTGTCGCCCGCCAGGAAGACGCCGCACCGGCGGATCAGGGCGGTGAGCTGCCCGAGGGTCATGGACGGGGCGAGCGTGGCAGGGCCGTGCATCCTCTCCACCACCTCGCCGGCCAGCTCTTCCTCACCCGGGCCCCAGGCCACCACGACCGGCAGACCCGTCCGCTCGGCCACCAGGTCGGCGGCGCGGGCGAAATGATCGGGCGGGTATCGCTTGTACGCCTGCGTGCGGCTCGTGCCGGGGAACACCACGGCAGGCTGCACCGGGGCCGCTCCGGCCGGGCCGATGGAGGAGAGGAACAGGTCGATGTACGCCTCGTCCTCGGGCCGCGGCGGGATCGAGGCCTCGGGCCGGTCGATGGCGGCGCCCATGTGCGCCACCAGCGCGAGCGACCGCTCCATCCGGTTCATGCGGCGTCGGGGCAGCGCGACCGGCTCGTTGTAGAACAGGTGCGCCATCTCGCGGGCGTGGCCGCGGCCGAGACCGACGAGGCGGGCGGCTCCGGTCATGCGGGCCATCAGCCCCGTCTTGAGCGTCCCCTGGAAGTCGATCACGACGTCGTAACGCGCCTCCTTCAGCCTTCGGACGAAGTCCGCGAGCGCGTCGCGAGCGCGGCCGATCTCGTCGGGGTGCAGCCAGACGCGCGACAGGGCCCGGCGCGGGAAGACCAGCACCGAATCGAGATCGGGCTGGTCCTGCAGGAGCGACGCGGAGGCGTCCTCCACGGCCCAGTCGATCACGGCGTCGGGATAGGCCCGTCGAAGGCAGGTGAGCGCGGGAAGCGTCCGCACCACATCGCCGATCGCGGAAAGGCGGATCAGCAGGATTCGCAAGAGGTCGGTCACCTCGAATAGGCCGCCCGCAGGGCGGTTCGGACGGCTATTATGCTCCAATTCGGCCCGGTTGGCAAAGCCGGAATCCCGTGCTAGAGTGGCCCTCGCCCCGGACGGACGGATTCCCCCGGGTGCCGGAGCCTTCCATGCCCGTCGACCCGAAGCTCCTCGAGATCCTCGCCTGCCCCGTCTGCAAGACCCCCGTCGAGCCGACCGCCGATGCGGCCGGTCTGCGGTGCGGGCAATGCCGCCGCGTCTATCCCGTTCGTGACGACATCCCGGTCATGCTGGTCGACCAGGCGACCACCGAGCCCTGACCCGGCCGATGATCTCACGCGACGCCGCCGGGAAAATCCTCTCCAGGGCGCGCGGCCTCAAGGTCGTCGTGCTCGGCGACCTGATGCTCGACCAGTTCATCTGGGGGACGGTGGAGCGGATCTCGCCGGAGGCCCCGGTGCCGGTGGTCAGGGTCGGCCGCGAGAGCCTGCACCTGGGCGGAGCGGGTAATGTCGTCTGCAACCTCGCCGCGCTGGGGGGCGAGGCGTGGCCGGTGGGGGTGACCGGGGCCGACGCCGACGCCGCGCGGCTGCGCCGCACGCTCGAGGAGAGCGGGATCGCGACGGAGGGCGTGCTCGAAGTCGAGGGCCGCGCCACGACCGTGAAGACCCGTATCGTCGCCCACAACCAGCAGGTGGTCCGCTTCGACCGCGAGCAGGACGACCCGCTCGATGAAGGCCGGGCCGCACGCCTGGCGGAGGCAGCCCTGGCGCTCATCGGCCGCGCCGACGCGCTGGTCGTCTCCGACTACGAGAAAGGCTGCGTGACCCCGTGGCTGCTGGAGCGCGTGCTGCCGGCGGCGTGCGGGCGAGGCATCCCCGTGCTGGTGGACCCCAAGCCCGGCCACTGGCGATCGTACACGCCGATCACCGCCATCACGCCGAACCAGACCGAGGCGGCCGCCATGAGCGGCGTGCGTCTCCGCGGCGAGGAGGATCAGATCGCCGCCGGGGAGGCGATCCGCAGGACGCTCGGCTGCCGCGGCGTGCTGCTGACCCGCGGCGAGAAGGGGATGCTGCTGCTCGAGGAAGGGCAGGCCCCGTTCACCGTCCCCGCCCTGGCGCGCGAGGTGTTCGACGTCACCGGCGCGGGCGACACCGTCGTGGCCGGCATGGCGCTCGGCCTTGCTGCCGGCGCCTCGCTGCGTGAGGCCGCGATGCTCGCCAACGTGGCCGCCGGTGTCGTGGTCGGCAAGGTCGGCACCGCCACCGCCACCCCCGACGAGATCCTCTCGGCCCTCTGATCCACCGACCCGGCGAACGAGACTCCCCCCGGGTCGGCACTGCCTTCCTGCGCCTGATGCTCCTGCGCCGGCGGGATAACCCACGCCGGGGCACGGCGGCGAGGGAGCGCGAGGCCGGTGCGCTGCTCGGGCGGCGCGAGTCAGTCGAAGTCGAACGGCTTGGGGGGCGCCTCGTCGGAGGTCTCGGCCTTCTTGACCGCCTCCCGGAACTTCTTCTCGAGGATCTGGTCCCGCTTGCGCTGCTCCTCCATCGCGCGCGCCAGCTTCGATTCGGTCTTCTTCTTCGACTCACCGACGTCCTTGAGCATCTCCTCGAACGACGCGCCGACGCGCTTGGGGGCTTCGTGGCGGAGGACGGACTGCGTCTGCGCGTCGATCACCATCAGGGCGCCGCAGCAGGGACAGTTGATCTCGAACCGCCCGGTTCCATCCGTCATGCCCCAAATATACCGCAGATCAGGGACTTCGACAGGTGGCGCCGGGCGGGCGCCCGCCGGTTATGACCCCTTGTGGCAGACCGCCTCGATATTGTTGCCGTCCGGGTCGAGAGCGAAGGCGGCGAAGTAGGTCGACCCATAATCGGGACGGAGCCCGGGGGCGCCGTTGTCCCTTCCCGAGGCCGGGAGCGCGGCCGCGTGGAAAGCGGACACCCTGCCCCGGTCGTCCGTCGTGAAAGCCAGATGCAGTCCCGAGGTCACCGGGTCCTCGCGCACGATCCAGACGCTCGGCTCGCCATTGTCGCCGAGCCCGATCGAGCCGGCCGACTCGTGAAGCACTTCGTACCCGAGCGGCGCCAGAGCCTGTGCGTAGAATCTTTTCGCCTTGCCGAAGTCGCTCACCCTGATCGTGACATGGTCGAACATGATCCACTCCTCCTGTCGATGATGCGTTCGGCGGGAAGAGTACGCCGGCCGGGAGGCCAGGATCTTGCGGTTTCCTGCTATTTCGCGGCGCGCCGGTACCGACCGGGGCTGATGCCGCGGGCGCGGTGGAACTGCCGGATGAACTGGCCGAGGTTGCCGAACCCCGAGTCGAGGGCGGCCTGTGTGACGCTCGCACCGCCCCGAAGCAAACGGGCGGCCTCGTCGAGCCGCAGCGTCACCAGATAACGGTGCGGCGGCACGCCGACGAGATCGTGGAACACACGGCTGAAGTGAAAGGGGCTGATCCCGACCTCGCGGCCGAGCGCCTCGATCGTGAGCGGCTCGGCGAACCGCCGCCGCATCAGGTCGCGCACAGCGTCGATCCGCTCGGCGTACCAGGCGAGCTGCCGCGGCCGGTGAGGCGGACCCGCAGGGGCCGGCCCGAGCAGCGCGTCGAGAGCGTCGCCGGCGAGCGCGCCCGCCGCCATCGCCCCGATCCCTCCATCGATCGCGGCCGCCAGCGAGAGCATCCGATAGGCGAGGCTGTTGTGGAGGGGAGCCACCGGGACGCGCTCGTCCCAGCCACGGCCGGCGGCGCGGGCGGCTTCCTCGACCAGATCGGGCGAGCAGTGCAGCGAGAGACAGACGTCGTCCGGTGTCACGCTGTCGTGGGTGCAGCGGTATCGCATGCCGGGAGATGTGACGAACACGGAGCCGTGCCTCAGCCGCCATGAGCCGCCGCCGGAATGCACGGCGAACGTCCCGCGCTCGACGATGCTGATCGCGTAGCCCGACGCCTCCTCGCGCTCCGGGTCTTGGTGAGGCACGCACGGCGTGTGGTCGAACCGCGTGAGGGTGAAACGGGAATCCTGGAGCAGCACCTCGGAGCGCATGCCGGATTGTACCGCGATCCTCCGGATTCATCCCCTCGCGGGTGAGCCCGTCCGCCGTCTGCTAGAGTCGTCGCCAGCAACCCGACCCGAAGGAGGCGACCATGTCGATCCGGCCGATCAAGCGGCTCGTGCGTTCCAGACCCACCATCGAGGGCGCGGGTGTGCATCTGCGCCGCGCCTTCGGCTTCGGTGATACATCCGAGACCGATCCGTTCCTGCTGCTCGACGACTTCCGCAACGAACGCCCGGAGGACTACCTCGCCGGCTTCCCGTGGCACCCGCACCGCGGCATCGAGACGATCACGTACGTGCTCGCGGGGAGCGTCGAGCACGGCGACAGCATCGGCAATTCGGGGGTGATCGGCGCGGGGGACGTGCAGTGGATGACCGCGGGCAGCGGGATCATCCACCAGGAGATGCCCCGCGGCGAGGAGGACGGCCGCATGCACGGGTTCCAGCTCTGGGCCAATCTCCCCTCGTCGCTCAAGATGACGGCGCCACGGTACCAGGAGGTCGAGGCGGCCGACATCCCCGAGCATGTCGATGACGACGGCACCCGCGTTCGCGTCATCTGCGGCAGGTATGCGTCGACGCGGGGCCCCGTGGATCAGGTGGCTGCCGACCCGATCTATCTCGATGTATCGGTGCCGGCAGGTGTGAAGAAAACGCTCGCTGTCGAGCACGCGCGTCATGCCTTCGCCTACGTGTTCGCGGGCGCCGGCCGCTTCTGCAACGCTTCGGGCCCGCTCGCCGTGCCGACCGAGCCGGCGGGATGGTCCGACACGACGCCCCCCTCGGAAGCCGACAATCGCACGCTGGTGCTCTTCGACAGCGGTGACGAAGTCACCCTGCACGCCGGCGAGGAGGGAATTCGTTTCCTGCTCGTCTCGGGCAGGCCGCTCAGGGAGCCGGTGGCCTGGTACGGCCCGATCGTCATGAACACGCGCGAGCAACTCAAGGAGGCGTTCGAGGAGCTGGAGCGGGGGACGTTCCTCAAGGCGTAGGCGGGCCCGACCGCCTCATCCCCGGTTCAGCTCGATCGCGGGGCAGCGGTCCATCACCACCTCGAGCCCCGCGGCCCTCGCCCGCGCCGCAGCGTCGTGGTCGATGACGCCGAGCTGCATCCAGACCGCCTTCGCGCCGATGCGGATCGCCTCGTCGACGATCGGCCCGGCGAACTCGCTTCGGCGGAAGATATCCACCACCTCCACCGGAAACGGGATCGATGCGAGATCGGGATAACAGGTCTCGCCGAGCAGCTCGGTGTGATGGGGGTTCACCGGCACGATCCGGTAGCCGCGATCCTGCAGCAGCGCCGCCACCGAGTGAGATGGCCGCGACGCGTCCGGCGACAGACCCACCACGGCGAAGATGCGGTAGGCGTCGAGGATCTCCCTCGGGGTCATCGCAGTAGAGACTCCAGCTCGTCGCGGTGCACGGAGCGGGCCCGGGCCGCCTCGCGGCTGATGCGGCCGGCCCGCACGAGAGCGCCGAGCGAATCCTCCATCGTCTGCATGCCTGTGCTCTTGCTGGTGCCGATGGCGCTATAGAGCTGGTGCGTCTTCGAGGTGCGGATCAGGTTTCGCACGGCATCGTTGGCGAGCAGGATCTCCACGGCCGGAACGCGCACGCCGCCCCCGGTGGTCGGCACCAGATGCTGAGCCACGACGCCGGTCAACGACAGGGCGAGCTGCTGTCGAACCTGATTCTGCTGGTGCGCGGGGAAGACGTCGATGATCCGGTCGATCGCCTGGCTGGTGTCGTTGGTGTGCATGGTGGAGAAGACCAGGTGACCCGTCTCCGCCGCGGTCAGCGCGATCGCGATCGTGTCGAGATCGCGCATTTCCCCGACGAGGATCACGTCCGGGTCCTGTCGAAGAGACTGCCTGAGCGCGTCGGCGAAGCTGGGAGCGTCGACACCGATCTCGATCTGCTCGACGACACCCCTGCGATGTCGGTGCCGGTACTCGACCGGGTTCTCGATCGTCACGATGTGCGCGGCCCGCTGCGTGTTGATCATGTCGATCAGGGTGGCCAGCGTGGTGGATTTGCCGGCGCCGGTCGGCCCGACGATCAGGACGAACCCGGTGTGCATCCCGGCGAAACGGCCGACCTGGGCGGGCAGGTTCAGGCTGGCGAAATCGGGGATCCCCTCGGGCAGCATCCGCAGCGAGGCCGCCACGCCGCCCTGGGTCCGGTGCAGGTTGCAACGGAAGCGTCCGATCCCCGCGCGGTCGAAGCAGAAATCCACCGCATCGCCCCGGCGGAAGGCGGCGCTGTCGTGCGGCGTGAGAAACGGGTTGAGCATGTCGGTGGCGTCATCGGCGCCCACCTCGGGGTGCGCCTCGAGGGGGTGGAGGTCGCCGTTCACCCGAACCGTCGGTCTGGCGGCCGGAACCACCAGTAAATCCGATGCTTTACGGGTGACCGCTTCGGAGAGCAGGGCGTCCAGATCGAATGGCATGGTGGCAGTCTACCAGAGGGATGGGTCGGGCGGATATACGAACCGCGGAATCAGCCCCTGCATGTGGTGGCGGAGCGTGAAGGCAGCCCCGCATCTAGCGACACCGAGCACAGCGTAAATCCATGTGGTCGTGGCGGTTTTGGGCTTGACAGGCCGGGCCTTGCCGCGTACGATAGCCCGCACGTGGTGGAGTAAAGTGGAGTGTAGTGGTCGGATGGGGCGGGGCGGGACCTCATGCTTGATGGCAGCTTCACCGGAAAAGTGGACGACAAGGGGCGTGTCAAGGTGCCCTCCGAGTTCCGCCGCCGGATCCTGGACCGGTACGACGACACGTCCTTCCATGTTACCAGCACCGATGGCAAATGTGCCCTTATTTATCCGATCCGCGTCTGGGAGGACGTCCTCGAGCGGATCAGCACGGCCCCTCCTTCCAGGCGGTCGGTCGCCAAGTTCCGGCGCGCCACGAGCTATTACGGCCAGCCCGCCTCGATGGACCAGCAAGGGCGGGTACTGATCCATCCCCGTCTCCGCGAGGCCGCGGGGATCGACGGCGAGGTCATCGTCCTGGGCCAGAACAACCACCTGGAAGTCTGGAACCACAAGAAGTTCCTGGATGATCTCCTTGGCAATCCTTTGAGCGACGAGGACAACGACGAACTGGCCAGCCTCGGCATCTGATCGAGGCGGCATGAGAGGAACGTGCATCAGGAGATCGCTGTCGCACAGACATCGCTGACTTCTTTCACCTACCGTGAGCCCTTCAGGCTGGCCGGGGGAGACGGGGATCAGGGCGCGGGACCCGCGAGGCAACCCGGATATCCGGACTCCCCCGGCAACTCACCTTCCATCCATCGCTCCGTCATGCCGCGCGAGGTCCTCTCGCAGCTCGCGCCGGAGCGTGGCGGGCTGTACGCCGACGCCACGGTGGGGATGGGCGGCCACGCCGAGATGATCCTGGAGGCGGCCGACGACACGCGGGTGATCGGTCTCGACAGAGATCGCGAATCGCTCGCGATCGCCACCGAGCGTCTCGCCCGTTTCGAGGAGCGCTTCATCCCGGTCCACGACGACTACAGGAGCCTGCCCGACGTGCTCGACAGGGTCGCGGGCGGCCACAGCGGATGTCTCGCGGGCGTCGTGGCGGATCTCGGCATCTCGTCGTACCAGCTCGCGGCCGAAGGACGGGGCTTCTCGTTCCAGCGTGACGAGCCGCTCGATATGCGGATGGATCGCTCGGGCGGCCGCAACGCCGCGGACATCCTCGCGGAGGAGCCCGAGGAGGAGATCGCACGCATCCTGTTCGAGTACGGCGAGGAGCGTCACGCACGCCGGATCGCGCGGGGCATCACGGCCCGCAGGCGCGACGAGCCGATCAGGACCACCGGCGATCTCGCTCGTCTGGTCGAACGCATCAACCCGCGGCGAGGCAGCCGCATCCACCCCGCAACGCGCGTTTTCCAGGCGCTGCGGATCGCCGTCAACCAGGAGCTCGACGGCATCGAAGGTTTCGTTCTCGACTCGGTCGAGGCGTTACAGGCCCGGGGGAGGCTCGTCACTCTCACGTTTCACTCCCTCGAAGACCGCCTCATCAAGACGTCCCTGCGCAAGCTCAGTCACCGCTGCTCCTGCCCCCGGAGCCTCCCCCGCTGCGCCTGTGGCACGCCCGACCTTGTCGTTCTGCTGAATCGCAAACCGCTGCGTCCCTCCGACGAGGAGGTCGCGTCCAATCCGCGCTCGAGGAGCGCGAAGCTGCGCGCCGCCGAGAAGATCTGAAGCGACCGCGAGGTAGTCCGACGATGAAGAGCCACGGCAGCCTGCCCGCACTCAACGGCCGACTCGTGATGGAGCTCGACCGCGGACGCGTGCGCGAGCTGCTGATGGTGGTCGCGCTATCGGCGCTGATGCTCCTGCCGCTGCTGGTATACGTCTGGCTCAACACCGAGTGGATTCAGAGCGGCTACCGGCTCGAGCAGCTCAAGAACGAGCGGGACCACCTCGTGGAGGCCCAGCATCAGCTCCGTCTCGAGCGGGCATCGCTGCAGAACCTGACACGCATCGAGGCGGTGGCCACCGGGCAACTCGGTCTCGCGCAGCCGCCCGTGGGGACCGTCCTGCTCGTGGACACGAAGCATCTGAAACCGGCGCCGGCGCCCGCGCACGGCAGGCTGGCCCGTGCGGGATCCGGAACGGGAGCGGACGGGGGGGAGCGCGATGCTTCAGACATCGGTACGAATTGATCGCGCCGCCGTGAGACGCCGCATCGTCGTCCTGGCGATGGGGGTGTTCTGCTGGGCCCTCTGCATGGGGTACCGGCTGGTCGACCTGCAGGTTCTCCGCTCCGGCGAGATGCGCGCCCAGGCCCGCCGGCAGCAGGAACAGGTGATCTCGCTGGATGCGCGCCGTGGTCTGCTCTACGATCGCGACGGCCGAGAGCTCGCGATGAGCATCGAGGTCGACTCGATCGTGGCGGTGCCCTCCGCGATCGAGGATCCGGCGGCCACGGCCGCCCGGCTTTCCCCCGTCCTCGACCCCGCGCGAGGCCGCACGCAGAAGGCGATCGCGGCCCTGACCGAGAGGCTGACCGGCGACGGTATGTTCGTCTGGGTCAGACGGAAGGTGGATCCCGGTGTCCGGGCCGCCGTGGAGCAGCTCGACCTCAAGGGGATCACCTTCGTGCGGGAGCACAAACGGTTCTACCCTCACGGCGGCCTGGCCGCCCATGCGATCGGCTGGGCCGGGATGGACAACAAGGGGATGGCGGGCCTGGAGCTGTACCTGGACGACCGGATCAGGGGCCGGAACGGCCAGCTCTTCGCGCTGCGTGACGCGCGCGGCAAGAAGTTCCTCAAGGTCACACGCCGCGAGCCGACCCCCGGAGACGGCGTCGTGCTGACGATCGACGAGGCGATTCAGCACATCACCGAGCGGGAGCTGCACCAGGCGATGGAGGACACGGGGGCCGCCGCCGGCACGGCGATCGTCCTGGACCCGGCGACCGGCGACGTGCTGGCGATGGCCAACGAGCCGACGTACAACCCGAACAAGCCGGGAGAGTCCACCGCCGAGCAGCGCAGGAACCGGGCGATCCTCGATGCGTACGAGCCCGGCTCGACCTTCAAGGTGGTGACGATGGCGGCGGCGCTGGAACAGGGCCTCGTGCGCCCCACGGAGGTGATCGACTGCCAGAACGGCGCGATCCGCGTGGGCCGGGCGGTGCTCCACGACCACAAGCCGTTCGGCATGCTCACGGCCACCGAGATCCTCGAGCATTCCAGCAACGTGGGCGCAATCAAGATCGGCCTGCGTCTGCCGCAGGACGCTTTCTACGACACGATCCGCAGCTTCGGCTTCGGCGAGAAGACGGGTATCGAGATGCCCGCCGAGTCGCGCGGCATCCTCCGCGCCCCCGACGACTGGTCCGGCCTGTCGCAGGCCACCATGTCGTTCGGCCAGGAGATCGGGGTTACGCCCCTGCAGCTCGTCACGGCGATAGCGGCGGTGGCGAACGGGGGCGTGCTGCAGCCGCCACGCGCGATCCTCAGGACGCTCGACCCGGAGGGCCGCGTGATCGAGGCCACGCAGCCGCGCGAGCCACGCCGGATCATCAGCGAGCGGACCGCCGAGTCGCTGCGCCGGATGATGATGACGGTCGTGGACGACGGGACGGCGAAAGCCGCCCGGATGCCGGGCTACTCGATCGCGGGCAAGACCGGCACAGCGCAGAAGATCGGCCCGGGCGGCGGATACGATCCGAACCGGTTCGTGGCGTCGTTCGTCGGGTTCGTCCCCGCGTCGCGGCCGGCGCTGACCATCCTGGTGGTGCTCGACGAGCCGCGCGGCTCGATGTACCACGGCGGCGACATCGCGGCGCCGGTGTTTCGCCGGATCGCGCTGCCCGCGCTGAGGTACCTCGGCGTGCCTCCCGAGGACGGACGGCTGATCGAGGAGGGTGACGAGCCGACACTGACGGCGTCCGCGCATGCCCGGCGCTGGATCGAGCCGCTCCCGATCGACGAGAAGGAACGCAGGGCCGAGCAGGAGCGGCACCGCCGCGAAGCCGAGCAGCGCGAGAAGAACCGCGCCCGCGGTGACGATGATGATTCGGAGACGATGGTGGTGCCCGCGAAGAAGCCGCTTCCCGCCCCCGGCGCCATGGTCCGCGGTGACGGCGTACTGGTGGCCGATCTGCAGGGTTACTCGCTGCGGCGGGCGGTGGGGTATCTGTCGCGCGCGGGACTGCGGGCGCGAATCGAGCCGGGCGACGGAACCGATGCATACGACGGCGTCGTCGTCGCCCAGGAACCCGAAGCCGGCGCTCTGATGGCGCCCGGCGGGGAGGTCACGTTGCGGCCCGGACGATTCGCACTCGTCCCGCCGGAGGAAGCAGACGAGGAGATCGAGACAGGGGATCCCGCGGCACGGGCCGCGGTCGCGCGGGCCCGCCGCTCGATGCGCTGAAGATGTTCATCCGGGAGCTGCTGTCCGGGGTGCCGCACCGGTGGTTGCGCGGCGAGGATGACGTGGAGATCACGGCCGTGACGCACGACTCGCGGCAGGCGGCGCCGGGCGCCGTCTTCGTCGCGGTCGAAGGCGCGAAGGCGGACGGCGCGCGTTTCGCGCGCGAAGCGCTGGCGCGCGGCGCAGCGGCGGTGGTGATCGGCCGCCGGCAGGAGGAGGCCCCGGAGCTGTCGGGGGCGGGCCGGCTGATCGAGGTGGAGGACCAGCGGATCGCGCTGGCCGTGATGGCCCGCAACCTCTACGGTCGCGTCGACGAGACGCTTCCGGTGGTGGGGGTGACGGGGACGAACGGCAAGACGACGACCTGCAGCATCCTGGCGTCCATCCTCGAGGCGGCGGGAATCCGGGCCGGCACGCTCGGCACGGTGAGCTATCGGCTCGGAGGCGAGGAGATCGCGGCGGGGCGCACGACGCCCGAAGCGCCCGACATCCACCGCTACCTGGCGGCGATGTCGGACGCGGGATGTGGCGCCTGCGTGATGGAGGTCTCGTCGCACGCGCTGGACCTGGCGAGGGTTCACGCGATGAAGTTCGCGGTGGCGGTGTTCACGAACCTCACCAGGGATCACCTGGACCACCATCGCGACATGGAACGGTACTACCGGGCAAAGGCGACGCTGTTTCAGGATCTCGAGCCGCCCGCCGTGGCGGTCGTCAACGTCGACGATTCCTACGGGCGCCGGCTGGCGACGGAGCTGGCGGCGCACGATGCGGCGAAGCGTGTCGGGGTCATCGGCTACGGCGCGGCGCCCGACGCGACGATACGGCTGACGTCTCTCGTGTTCGACGAGGGCGGGTGCCGGCTCACGCTGCAGGCTCCCGAAGGGGAGCGCCGGCTGGCCTCGTCGCTGCTGGGACGGCCCAACGGGTACAACGTGACGGCGGCCGCGGCCGCCGGAAGGGCCATGGGGATCGGATGGGAGGCGATCGAGGCGGGCGTCGCGGCCGCGCGGCGCGTGCCGGGCCGGATGGAGCCGGTTGCGGTCGCCGCCGACACGGGACGACAGAAGTTCTCGGTGGTGGTCGACTACGCGCACACCGACGACGCGCTGAGAGGCCTGCTCGAGACCGTCCGGGAGATGACACGCGGCCGGGTGATCGTGGTGTTCGGGTGCGGCGGGGATCGGGACCGCAGCAAGCGGCCGCTGATGGGCGCGCACGCGGCGAGGCTGGCCGACCTGGTGTTCGTGACGTCGGACAACCCGCGCAGCGAGCGGCCCGAGTCGATCATCGAGGAGATCCTGGCAGGCATGCCGGGAAGTGGCGGGCAGGACGAAGCCGGTGCCGGCCGGATCCGGGTGGATCCGGATCGACTCCGGTCGATCGAGGCGGCCATCGGGGCCGCGCGGCCGGGCGACACGGTCGTCATAGCGGGGAAGGGGCATGAGACTCAGCAGATCATCGGCAGCCGCGTACTACCGTTCGACGACCGGGAGGCCGCCCGTGCGGCCCTCGAGAAGCGCCTGGGCCAGGAGGGCGCCGATGTCCCTTGAGCGCCCGCAGGGCATGACGCTGAAGGAGATCGCCGAGGCCGTCGGCGGGACGCTGCGCGGGCCGGGCGACGCCGTGCCCACGGGTTTCTCGATCGACTCGCGCACGATCCGGCCCGGCGATCTGTTCTTCGCCATCGTCGGACCCAACCACGACGGACATCGTTTCGTCGCCGACGTGGCGGCGAAGGGTGCCGCGGGTCTCGTGGTCTCGGACGTCTCCGCGCTGCCGGCCGGGGGTCCGTCCCCGGCGGCGATCGTGGTGGGCGACACGCTGCGCGCGCTGCAGGATCTCGCAGCCGGGGTGCGCCGCCGGCTGCCGGTGAAGGTGGTGGCGATTACCGGCTCCGCGGGCAAGACCACGACCAAGGAGATGACGCGGCAGGTGCTCGAGGCGGCCTTCTCCGTTCACGCCTCGAGGGGAAACCTCAACAACCTGTACGGCTGCCCGCTCTCGCTGCTCGAGCTGCAGCCCGTGCACCAGATCTCTGTGCTGGAGATGGGGATGAGCTACCACGGCGAGCTGACGCGGCTCGCCGAGGTCGCCGACCCGGACATCGGAATCCTGACAAACGTCTCGGGAGCGCATCTGGCCCACTTCGAGTCGCTCGACGACGTCGCCTCGGCAAAGGGCGAGCTGTTCGCGGGCATGAGGGAGAACTCGATCGGGATCTTCAACAACGACGACGAGCGGTGCCGTCGCATCATGGGCTCGTTCAAGGGATACGCGTTCACCTTCGGCATCGAGCACGCCGCCGATCTGACGGCCGCCGACTATCGCACGGTCGGGCTCGACGGGGCCACCTTCGAGGTGCGGCACGAGCACAACGGCGGCTCGCGGCGCGTCGCGGTGAGGACGCAGTTCGTGGGACTGCACCATGTCTACAACGCGCTGGCGGCGATGAGCGCGGGATACATGCTCGGCATCGCCCTGGAGGACATGGCGACGAAGCTGGAACAGCTCGTGCCGCTGGGGATGCGCGGGCGGGTGCTGCGTCTGAACCAGTCGGTGAGAGTTCTCGACGACTCGTACAACTCGAACCCCGCCGCCGCACGGTTCGCCGTTCAGGTGCTGGCCGGCGCCGAGCCCCAGGCCGCCTCCGGACGCCGCGTCCTTGTGTTCGGCGACATGCTGGAGCTGGGCCCGGGAGAAGTCGAGGCTCACCGTGAGATTGGCCGCACGATCGCCGCCTCACCCATCGAGGTGGTGGTGGGTGTCGGCGCGCTGGCGAAGGAAACGGTCGATGCGATCGAGGGGCGTGGCCGGGAAACGCACCACTTCGCCACCTCGATCGAGGCGGCGGAGTTACATGGTGGAGCAGACGCGTCCGGGCGACGTCGTGCTGGTGAAGGGCTCGCGCGGCGTGGCGCTCGAGAGGATCGTGAAGGCGTTGACGGAGCGATTCGGAGAGGAATGACACGGGATGCTGTACTGGCTTCTGTACCCCCTGCACGACTCCATCGGTGCGTTCAATGTCTTCCGGTACATCACGTTCCGGTCCGCCCTGTCCACGCTGACCGCGCTGGTTCTGTCGCTGGGTCTCGGCCGATTCCTGATAGCGAAGCTGCGTCAGCTCCAGGTCGGCCAGCACATCAGGGAGGAGGGGCCCGAATCGCACTACTCGAAGAAGGGCACACCCACGATGGGCGGCATCCTGATCATCATCTCGGTGGTGATCCCCACGCTGCTGTGGGCGGACCTGGCCAACCTGTTCATCTGGATCGCGATGGCGGCGATGGTGTCGTTCGGTCTGATCGGATTTTACGACGACTACCGCAAGGTGACGCGCAAGCAGAACCTCGGGCTGACCGCTCGTGCGAAGTTCGGATGGCAGGTTCTGCTGGGCGTCATCCTCGGCGCGGTACTGGTGCGGCTGGCGCAGATCGGGCTGTTCACGACGCAGCTCTCGCTGCCGTTCTTCAAGCAGTGGACCCCCGACCTCGGCATCTTCTACATCGGTTTCATCGTGCTGGTGGTGGTGGGCTCGGCCAACGCGGTGAATCTGACGGACGGGCTGGACGGCCTGGCGATCGGATCGGCGCTCATCGCGGCCGCGACCTTCTCCATCCTGGCCTACGTGGTGGGCAACGCCGTGGCCTCCAGCTACCTGGGGATCATCAACGTGAAGGGCACCGGGGAGCTGACGGTCTTCTGCGGGGCGATGGTGGGGGCGAGTCTCGGTTTTCTCTGGTTCAACTGCAATCCCGCCGAGGTGTTCATGGGCGACGTCGGGTCGATGGCCCTGGGCGGGGCGATCGGCACCGTCGCCGTGCTCACCAAGCAGGAGGTTCTGCTGGTGATGGTCGGGGGCCTGTTCGTCATGGAGGCGGCATCGGTGATCATCCAGGTAGCCTCCTTCCGGCTGACCGGACGGCGCGTCTTCCGCATGGCTCCCCTGCATCACCATTTCGAGCTGAAGGGATGGGCCGAGCCGAAGGTGATTATCCGCTTCTGGATCCTGGCCATTCTGTTCGCGCTGATGTCGCTGAGCACGCTCAAGCTGAGGTGAATCCGTCGTGACGCATTCCGTGGAAATTCCCTGGCGGACGGCCGGTGTGATGGGGATCGGCGCGTCCGGCTCCGCCGCGGCGGGATTTCTGGCGCGGCGCGGCGCCCGCGTGGTGGCCGCCGACTCCGGCGCCCCGGAGCGGCTCGCTCCGGCGGCCAGCGCGCTGCAGGGGGCCGGCGTGGAGCTGCGGCTCGGCGCCGCGGCCGGCGCGGACCCGCGTGTCTTCGAGGGATGCGAGATCGTGATCGCCAGCCCGGGCGTTCCCCCGGACGTCGCGCCGCTGGCGGAAGCGCGGCGGCGGGGCACGCAGGTCATCGCCGAGGTCGAGCTGGCCGCACGTTTCCTGCGGGGCGTGCTCATCGGCGTCACCGGCAGCAACGGCAAGAGCACCGTGACTGCGCTCACCGGCAGGATCCTGCAGCGGGCCGGGCTGACGACCTGGGTGTGCGGCAACATCGGCACGCCCCTGACCGAGGTGGCCGAGGCCGATTCTGAGTCTGACCGACGAGGAGGCCCGCAAGGTGCACTACGTGGTGGAGCTGTCGTCGTTCCAGCTCGAGGGGATCGACCGGTTCAGCCCGCGCATCGCCGCGCTGCTCAATCTGAGCCCCGACCATCAGGATCGCTACGCGAACCTCGAGGCGTATTACGCCGCCAAGGAGCGGATCTTCATGAACCAGACCGGTGACGACGTCGCCATCGTCAACTGGGACGACACACCGTCGATCGGCATGGCCGAGCGTCTTGCTGCGCGGCTGTTTCCGTTCAGCCTCACCCAGGACCTCGAAGAGGGCGCCGTCATGGAGGACGGACGCCTCGTGCTGCGTCATCCCGATCGCGAGGAGCCGATCATGGCCGTGTCCGAAGTGACGCTGCCTGGACGTCACAACCTGGAGAACGTGCTCGCGAGCGCCTCGATCGCCGCGCATTGCGGGGTCTCGGTCGAGGCGATCGCTCGGGGCGTCGCCGGGTTCAGCGGACTGCCCCACCGTCTCGAGATGGTGGGTGAGCACGGCGGCGTCCGGTACTACAACGACTCCAAGGCGACCAACGTGGGCGCCACGATGCGCGCGCTCGAGGCGTTCGAGGCGCCGGTGGTCCTGATGCTGGGGGGGTACGACAAGGGCGGCGAGTTCGAGCTGCTGGGCGAGGCCATCGCGCGGCCGGGCCGCGTGCGCGCCCTGGTCACCTTCGGCAAGGCGGGCGACGACATCGCGGGCAGGCTGGAGGCGGCGGCGCCGAGGACGGTGCGCTCCGGAGGGTTGGCCGAGGCCGTGCGAGCCGCCGCGGGGTGCGCGCAGCCGGGCGACATCGTTCTGCTCGCGCCGGCATGCGCATCCTTCGACGCCTACACCGGGTACGAGAAGCGCGGCGAGGACTTCCGCGCCATCGTCGGGCGGCTGGCCTCCCAGAGGGGAGGGCTGGCCTGATGCCGCGCAAGCTGGCCTTCGACAAGGTGCTCTTCGTGACGATCATCCTGCTGTGCGTCGCCGGGCTGGTCATGATCTACTCGGCCTCCGCGGTGATCGCGGCGGAGCAGTACGGAAGCGCGTATCACTTTCTGATCCGTCAGGTGCTCGCGCTGGTCGTGGGGCTCGGCGTGATGGCCGTCACCATGAAGGCCAACTACCGCGCCTTCGGCCGCGCCCCGGTCGTCTACACGCTCTTCCTGCTGACGGCTCTCCTGCTCGTGGGCGCGCTGGTCAGCCCGGCGGTCAACGGGACCCATCGGTGGATGAAGCTGGGCCCGTTGTCGCTGCAGCCCTCCGAGTTCGCGAAGCTGGTGCTGATCCTGTTTCTGGCCTGGCGGCTGCAGCGCGACCCTGACGACGTCAACAACCTGCAGAAGACCGTGATCCCATGTCTGGTGCTCTCCGGCTTCTTCATCTTCCTGGTGGTGCTGCAGCCGGACCTCGGCACGGCGGTGTCGCTCACCATCTTCACCGGCGTGATGCTGTTCGCGGCGGGGGTGAAGCTGAAGTATCTCGGGGGGATGGCGGGGGCGGCGCTGCTGGTGCTGCTCGTGCTGGTGCCGATGAAGGGATACCAGATGCAGCGGCTGGCCGTGTTCCTGAACCCGGACGCGGACCCGCTCGGCGCCGGTTATCAGGTGCGCCAGTCGACGATTTCGGTGGGCGCCGGCGGTCAGACCGGCCGCGGCCTCGGCGAGGGGCAGCAGAAGCTGTTCTTCCTTCCCTATCCCTACACCGACTTCATCTACTCGGTGATCGGTGAGGAGCTGGGGCTGGTCGGGACCGTGTCGGTGGCGGCCGCGTTTCTGGTGCTGATGTGGCGCGGTCTGAGGGTGGCGGCGCGCGCCCCGGACCGGTTCGGCGCGTATCTCGCGGCGGGCGTCACGATGTTCCTGGTGGTGCAGGCGATGATCAACATGAGCGTCGCTCTGGGAATGCTGCCGGCCAAGGGGCTGCCGCTGCCGTTCGTCTCCTACGGAGGATCATCGCTCGTCGCCGGGCTGGCGGCGTCGGGAGTGCTGCTGAACATCAGCCAGTACGCCCGCTGACATGCCCGCGGTCCTGGTGGCCGGTGGCGGGACCGGCGGGCACATATTCCCGGGGCTGGCGATCGCCCGGGCGCTGAAGGAGAGGGTCCCGGACGTCGAGGTGACGTTCGTCGGCACGCAGAGAGGGCTGGAAACGCGGATCGTCCCGGCCGCCGGGTTCCGGTTGCTGACGATCCGGTCGGCCGGCATCACGGGCAAGAGGATCACGGCGAGGCTGAAGGGGATGGCGCTCATCCCGTTGTCGCTGGCACAGAGCCTCGCGTTGCTGGGAAGGGAACGGCCCCGCCTCGTGATCGGAGTCGGGGGATATTCGTCGGGGCCGGTGCTGGCCGCGGCGGTGCTGAGAAGGGTGCCCACGTTGATACACGAGCAGAACTACATTCCCGGAGTCACCAACCGCTGGATCGCGCCGTTCGCGACCGAGGTGGTGGTGACCTTCGAGGAGACGATTCCGTATCTGCGCGGGCGCGGTGTCGCGCTGGGCAATCCGGTTCGCCCGGAGTTCACCCGGATCGGGCCGCGTGTGACGGACCCGGGCGGGCTTCGGCTGCTGGTGTTCGGCGGCAGCCAGGGGGCCCGGGTCATCAACCGGGCGATGTGCGAGGCGCTGCCGATGCTGGCATCCATGAAGGAGCGTCTCCACGTCGTGCACCAGACAGGGCCGGCGCAGCACGCGGAGGTGGCGGCGGCGTATTCGCACGCCGGGTTCGGCGCGCACCGGGCCGACGTGCGTCCCTTCATCGACGACATGGCGCAGGTGGTGGAGAGCTCGGACCTCGTCGTCTGCCGCAGCGGAGCCACCACCGTGGCCGAGCTGACGGCAGCGGGACGCCCGTCGATTCTCATCCCCTTCGCCCGCGCCACCCACGACCATCAGACATGGAACGCCCGCAAGCTGGAGCGCGCGGGGGCGGCACTGCTGATCCCGGAGACCCAGCTCGACGGGTCCGCCCTGTCCCGATGCGTGATGGAGCTTGCGGCCGACGCGGAGCGGCTTGCCCGGATGTCCGAGGCGAGCCGGGCGCTGGGCCGGCCCGAGGCGGCCGGGCGGATCGCCGAACGATGCGCGGCGCTTCTGGCGCGCGGGAGGGTGGCATGAACGCACCGCTCAACCCCCTGTTCCGCAAGGCGCAACACATCCATTTCGTCGGCATCGGCGGGTCGGGAATGTGCGGCATCGCCGAAGTGCTGCTCAACCTCAACTTCACCGTATCGGGATCCGATCTGGCGAACACGCCGGTCACGCGGCGTCTCGGCGAGCTGGGCGCGCGCGTGGCGTACGGGCATTCGGCGGCCAACATCTCGGGCGCCGACGTGGTGGTCATCTCCTCGGCGGTCGGCCCGGACAATCCCGAGGTGGTCGAGGCGCGCCAGCACAAGATACCGGTCATCCCGCGCGCCGAGATGCTCAGCGAGCTGATGAGGATGAAGTACGGCGTGGCGATTGCCGGGTCGCACGGCAAGACCTCGACCACGTCGATGGTCGCGCAGGTGCTCTCCGGCACAGGGCTGGATCCGACCATCGTTATCGGTGGACGGCTCAACATCCTGGGAAGCAGCGCCAAGCTCGGACGGGGTGACCTGATGGTGGCGGAAGCCGACGAGAGCGACGGCTCGTTCCTGAGGCTGACGCCGACCATCGCAGTGGTGACCAACATCGACGCCGAGCACCTGAACCACTACGGCGGGATGGGTGAGCTGGTCGACGCCTTCACCGGGTTCCTCAACAAGGTGCCGTTCTACGGAATGGGGATCGTCTGTCTGGACGATCCGCAGGTGCAGGCCATCATGCCGCGGCTCACGCGCCCGCTGATGAGCTATGGCCTGGCCTCGCAGGCCGACCTGGTGGGCACGAACCTCTCACTCAAGGAATTCTCCTCGCGGTTCGAAGTGATCTTCCGGGGCCGGTGGCTCGGCGACGTGACCCTGGCGGTCCCGGGACGTCACAGCGTCTACAACGCCCTGGCGGCCATCGGCGTGGGGCTGGAGTTCGATCTGAAGTTCGACGACATCGCGGGTCATCTCGCCGAATTCTCCGGGCGCCGACCGGAGGTTCCAGCTCCGTGGCGAGGCGGGCGGCGTCATGGTGATCGACGACTACGGGCATCATCCGACCGAGATCCGGGCGACTCTGTCGGCGGCGCGAGGACGGGTGGGATCGCCGCCGCGTCGTGGTGTTCCAGCCGCACCGGTTCTCGCGCGTGCAGTCGCTGATGGAGGAGTTCGCACGCTCCTTCTACCAGGCCGACGTGCTGATCGTGACCGAGATCTACCGTGCCGGCGAGAAAGAGATCCCCGGCGTCACGGGAGAGGCGCTCGCGGAGGCGATCAAGCTGCATGGCCACCGGGACACGTCATACGCCCCCGATCTCGACGAGGCGCTTGCGGCTGGTGAAGCAGCGGGTCGAGAAGGGCGACATGCTGATCACGCTCGGCGCGGGCGACGTGTGGAAGGTCGCCGAAGAGTTCGTCAAGGAAGCGTCCTGAATGGAGACCGAGACGGTGGAAGCGATCGCATCGCGATGCGGCGTGCCGGTCGAGACGGGCCGGTCGCTGGCCGACTTCACCACGATCGGCGTGGGTGGGCCGGTGAGGCACACCCTGCGCCCCGCCACCATCGAGTCGATGGGCCGGGTGCTGGCCGAGCTGAAGAGCGCCGGCCACAGTCCGCTCGTGCTCGGGGGCGGGGCGAACATGATCGGCGGTCCCGGGCCGTTCGAGCAACCGCTGGTGCTGACACGCGGCATCAAGCACGGCCCGATCTTCGAGGGCAACCGGGTGCGGGCCGGGTGCGGCGTCGTGGTCAAGCGGTTGGTACGAGGCTGCGTCGCGCGCGGGTTGGCGGGGCTGGAGTTCGCCGAGGGGATCCCGGGGACGGTGGGCGGCACCGTCTACATGAACGCCGGGTCGTACGGTGGCCAGATGTCCGACGTGGTGCGCGAGGTCGCCTACTTCGACGCGACCGGCACGCTTCACTGCAGGGCCGTGGGGCCCGAGGACTTCGCGTACCGCAAGTCGCCTTTCAGCTCCGAGGAGGTGATCGTCGAAGTGGTCTTCCACCTGACGCCCGCCGACCCGGCCGAGCTGGAGGCGCGTCTGAAGCAGATCGGCGAGCGGCGGCTCAAGTCGCAGCCGCCCGGAGAGCGTTCGGCCGGGTGCATCTTCAAGAACCCGCCGGGCGATTCCGCCGGCCGGCTGATCGACGCGCTCGGTCTCAAGGGGCTCAGCGTCGGCGGCGCGGCGGTGTCGCAGGTGCACGGGAACTTCATCGTGAACCGGGGGGATGCGACCTCCGAGGACGTGTTGAACCTGATCGACCTGATAAAGAAAAAGGTGATGGAGAAGGCGGGCGTGGCGCTCGAAGAGGAAGTGATCCTCTGGCTCGAATGAAGGATGACGATGCGGCGGCCGGTGCAGTTCAAGGACGAGCTTCGATATCTGCGGCGCGAGGGAAACCGCAAGGTCCGCGCGCAGCGCCGTCGACGGTCCGCCTTCAGGCTCGGGCTCGGGATCCTCAGCGGAACGGCTCTCGCGGTGGCGATGCTGGCGGGGGTGCTGCTGACGTTGCGCTGGGCCGCCACGTCGCCGCGGTTCCGTGTGGCGCGCATCGACGTGCGCGGCGCGAGCCACGCGGCCCCGGAGGACATCGCCGCGCTGGCGGGGGAGTTCGTCGGCGAGAACATCTTCGGCGTGACGCTGTCGAGGGTCGAAGAGAAGGTGCGGGAGCATCCATGGATCGCGACGTCCGGCCGGGTGCGCATCCGGCGCAGCCTGCCGTCGACCCTGGTGATCACCGTGACCGAGAGAGAGCCGCAGGGGCTCGCGCTGGTCGGTGGCGACCTGTTCCTGCTCGGACGGCGCGGGGCTGCCGATCGACCTGTACGGGCCGCGCTACTCGGAGTACGACTTCCCGATCATCAAGGGGGTCGACAGTCTGCTCGGTTCGGACCCGGAGAGCCGCCACGCCCTGCAGGAGACACTGGCGACGGGAGTGGACGTGACCCGCACGCTGGCCGACCGGGAGCCGGTCTTCTTCGACCAGGTCTCCGAGATCGACATGTCCGAGCCGAGCATGGTGGTGCTGCGGCTCGAGGGAGAAGGGTACGACCTGCGTCTCTCGCGCGGGAGCTATCTGATGAATCTCGACAACTACTTCGCGCTGAGGGACCGGATCAAGGACGGGGACGAGGATGACATCGAGTATGTCGACCTTCGGTGGCAGGATCGCATTGCCGTGATGCCTGCCGCGACGGCCGTGAGTGGAAACGGAGGAAGGTAATGGCAAGAAAGAACGACCGGTTCGTCGCCGGCCTCGACATCGGTACGACGAAGATCTGCTGTGTCATCGCCGAGAAGAAGGAAAGCGGCGACATGGACGTGATCGGCATAGGCCGGTCGGCCTCGCGCGGTCTGCGCAAGGGGGTGGTCGTCAACGTCGACCAGACGGTCGACGCGCTCAAGTCGGCGATCGAGGAAGCGGAGCTGATGGCGGGTGTCAGCGTCGAGCGCGCCTTCGTGGGCGTCGCGGGTGGGCACATCCGTGGCTTCAACAGCCGCGGCGTGATCGCCATCTCGGGACGCGACCACGAGGTGACGCGGGAGGACGTGGATCGCGTGATCGAATCGGCACGGGCGGTGCAGCTTCCCACCGACCGGCTGATCTTCCACGCCGTCCCGCAGGACTTCATCCTCGACGACCAGGACGGGATACGCGACCCGATCGGGATGACCGGATCGCGTCTCGAGGCGAACGTGCACATCGTCACGGGCTCGATCGCCTCGCTGAGCAACATCACCAACTGCGTCAACCGCGCGGGGGTCGAGGTGACCGAGATGGTCCTCGAGCAGCTCGCAGCGTCCGAGACCGCTCTCACAACCGACGAGAAGGAGCTCGGGGTGGCGCTGGTGGACATCGGGGGCGGCACGACCGACCTGGCGATCTTCGAGCACGGCGCGATCTGCCACACGGCGGTCCTGCCGACCGGCGGCGATCACTTCACCAACGACATCGCGGTGGGTCTGAGGACCCCGATCCCCGAGGCGGAGAGGATCAAGGTGAAGTACGGGTGCGCGCTGTCGAGCATGGTCGACGACGACCAGACAATCGAGGTGCCGAGCGTGGGCGGCCGCAAGCCGCGCGTGCTGTCGCGGCACATCCTCTGCGAGATCCTGCAGCCCCGCACCGAGGAGATCTTCAACCTGCTGCAGGAGGAGGTCTCCCGTGCCGGCTACGAGCACAGCCTCACGTCGGGGCTCGTGGTGACGGGCGGCGGGGCGATCCTCGAGGGGGTCCCGGAGATCGCGGAGCAGATATTCGACCTTCCGGTCCGGCGCGGCTCGCCGACCGGCATCGGGGGACTGGTCGACGGGGTGAACAGCCCCGTCTACTCCACAGTCGTGGGGCTGGTGATGTACGGGGCCACGTCGCCCGCCCTCTCACAGAGAGTGACCGTGCCCACGTTCCTTCTCGGGAAGGTGGGCGTGAAGATGAAGTCATGGTTCAGCGAACTGTTCTGAGAATCAGGAGTGCTGGGACGGCCGCGCGGCGGCACGTGACGCGCCGGCGGTTGCCTCTGGCTGCCCAAACACAGGATCGGGAGAGACGATGATCACGATGGACGACAGGGACGACGGAGCGAGAAGGGGGATGAAATTGAGCTTTGATGACGATCCGGTGCAGGGAGCGCGTATCAAGGTCATCGGCGTCGGCGGCGGAGGGTCGAACGCGGTCAACAGGATGATCATGTCCAAGATGACCGGCGTGGATTTCCTCGTGGCCAACACGGACTGCCAGGCGCTCAAGAGCGCCAAGGCCCCGATCCGCGTGCAGATCGGCAGCAAGCTGACCAAAGGGCTCGGCGCGGGCTCCAACCCCGAGGTGGGCCGGCAGGCCGCCCTCGAGGACACCGAGAAGCTGCTCGAGGTGCTGCAGGACACCGACATGGTGTTCATCACGACCGGCCTGGGCGGCGGCACCGGCACGGGCGCCACGCCGATCGTGGCCAACCTCGCCTCGGAGCTCGGGGCGCTGGTCGTGGCGGTGGTCACCAAGCCGTTCTCGTTCGAGGGACGCAAGCGGCGCGAGCAGGCCGAAATGGGCCTGAGGGAGCTGCGCGAGTGCGTCGACACCGTCATCTGCATCCCGAACGAGCGGCTCCTCAGCACGGTGGACCGCAACACCTCGCTGCAGGCGGCGTTCCTGATCGCCGACGATGTTCTGCGCCAGGCCGTCCAGGGGATCAGCGACCTGATTACCATCCCGGGCGAGATCAACCTCGACTTCGCCGACGTCAAGACGATCATGAGCGGCATGGGGATGGCCCTGATGGGCACCGGCATCGCCACCGGCGAGAGCCGCGCGGTCGAGGCGGCGCAGAGGGCGATCTCCTCGCCGCTTCTCGAGGATGCCACGATCGATGGTGCGCGCGGCGTGCTGATCAATATCACCGGCGGCCCGTCGATGACGCTGTTCGAGGTGTCCGAGGCGTCCAACCTGGTGCACGACGCGGCCCACGACGAGGCGAACATCATCTTCGGCACCGTGATCGACGAGAACATGGGCGACGCGATCAAGGTCACCGTCATCGCCACGGGTTTCCGGGAGAGCCGCGTGCGGGAGGAGGCGGCCCGGATGGCGGCTCCTTCGAGGCGGCAGGCGCTGCACCAGCCGTCCCGCGAGCCCGAGGCGCCGGCCGCGGCCGGTGGCAATCAGCGAACCGAGACACCGTTTCTGCGAAAAGGGCAGAACCGCGCACCTGCGTTCAGTCCCGACGAGGGAGGCTACGGCCCCAACTTCACCAACCTCAAGGATGACCTCGATGTCCCCACCTTCCTGAGGCGGCAGATGGACTGAGTCCCCGTGCCGGCCGGCGCGCCGTCCGCCGGCCGGCCACAGCCCACGCATTCGGCACGTGCTCCCTCGTATGAAAAAGCCCCGGGCGGCCAGCCGGCCCCCCGGGGTTTTTCCCTTTCGGGGCCCTTGCCTCTTGAAGCTATCATCGGGGCCCGGGAGGTGACCCATGCTCAGGAGGCTGCTCTTCGTCGTCGGGATCCTGGTCGGGCTCGGTGTCCTGCTCTGGGTCGCCGGTGCGATGATCCCGCGGGAGCACGTGGCGACGCGGACGGCGAGGTACGCGCAGCCGCCGGAAGAGGTCTGGCGGGCGATCACCGACGCCGAGGGGCAGGTGGCCTGGCGCGAGGGGGTCACGTCGGTCCGCCGGCTGCCCGAGGAGAACGGCCTGCCCGGCTGGGTCGAGACCAGCTCGTTCGGGGAGATGCCGCTGCGTGTCCTGTCATGGGAACCGCCGCGGCGCATGGTGATACGTATCGCGGACGACACGCTTCCGTTCGGGGGGACCTGGACCTATGAGATCGCGCCGGTCCAAGGGGGGGGCTGCACTCTGCGAATCACCGAGAACGGGTTCGTCGAGCCGGCGATGTTCCGCCTTCTATCCCGGTTCGTATTCGGCTACACGGCCACGATCGAGTCGTATCTGACGTCGCTTGGCCGGAAGTTCGGCGAGCAGGTCACGCCGGAGCCGTGAGTCACGGCAGGTCGGGCCGGGGGCGGCGCTCCGATCGCGGGCGCTGCCGCTCCGCGACGAGCATGAAAAAAAGCCCCGGGAGCTTTCGCCCCCGGGGCTGTCGAGTCGTGCGTCGTATCGTTCGTCCGCCGTGCTAGTCGAGCTTCGTCAGCTCCACACGGCGGTTCTTCGCCTTGCCTTCCTTCGTCTTGTTGTCGGCGATCGGGTTGGCCTCGCCGTACCCCTTGGCCGTCAGACGCGACTCGTCCACGCCGCGCGCGACGAGGTACGACTTGACGGATTCGGCACGCCGCTGCGACAGGTCGAGGTTGTGCGCCTTGCTGCCGGTGGAATCGGTGTAGCCGCCGATCTCCACCCGGACCTCGGGCCAGTCCTTCAGCGACGCGGCCACCTTGTCGAGGATCGGGGCCGAGTCGGCCGTGATCTCGGCCTTGTCGGTCTCGAAGTTCACCCCCTCGAGGACGAGCTTCTTCTTCTCCATCTCGAACAGCGGGGGCGCCTTCACGATGATCGGGCACCCTTTCTCGTCGACCTTGGTGCCGTGAGGCGTATCGGGGCACTGGTCGAGCCCGTCGAACACGCCGTCGTGGTCGCTGTCGATCGGGCAGCCCTTGTCGTCCACCTTCGCGCCCTTGGGGGTGTCCGCGCACCGGTCGAGACCGTCGAGCACGCCGTCGCCGTCCGAGTCGCTCGGGCAGCCGTTCTCGTCGACCGTGGCGCCCTTCGGGGTGTCGGGGCACTTGTCCTTGCCGTCCGGGACGCCGTCGCCGTCCTTGTCGGTCGGGCAGCCCTTCTCGTCCACCGGCCAGCCCTGCGGGGTGCCGGGGCACTGGTCGATGCCGTCGAACACGCCGTCGCCGTCCTCGTCCGACGGGCAACCCATCGCGTCCACCTTTGCTCCGACCGGAGTGTCAGGGCAGTCGTCCTTGCGATCCGGGACGCCATCGTTGTCGGCATCCGGTGGCGGCCCGCCGCCGAAGGAGAACAGGACCCCGACCGTCTCCTCGAGCGTGAACTCGCCCTGGTTGATCCGGTCCTTCACGTCGGTATAGACATAGCGGGCGTCGAACCGCAGCCCGAACGAATGGGTGATGTACCACCTCAGACCGCCGCCGGCGTTGAGGCTCATGTCGGTTGACTTCACGTACGGCGTGGCGTCCGTTCTCTCGGCTCCCAGGCCGACCGTGGCGAAAGGCCGCAGCACCCCGCCGGGACGGAAGTTCCAGAGGAAGTTGGCCCGCACCGAGGTGACGTCGAAATCGACGTCCTCCAGAAGGGTGAAATCGGGGAAGGTGGTCTGTGTCGAGAACTGCTGGATCGAGCCTTCGAGGCTGTATCGATCCGTGAAGAAGTAACCCGCGCGGAGGCCGAACAGGGTGTCGCTGTCCGGGTCGAGGCCGCGGTAGTCGTCGGGCTGGGCGAGGCCGCCGTAGGCGCCGATCTCCCAGTCCCCCTTCTCGCCGCCGCCGGCCCGGGCGGGCAGCGCCACCGCCAGCAGGAGCGCCAGCATCGTCAGGAGGTACTTGCGCATGTCGTTCTCCTTTTCCTGGTCGAGCGATTGGTCAGAAGTTGATGACGAGCGATGTCGTGAAGATGCTGTCGAGCTCATCCAGCTCGGCGAGAACCGTTCCTGTCTTCGTCCCGCCGGGAGCGTCGAACAGATCGACCTTGATCAATGACGGGACGTTGTCGTAGATGAGCTGCAGCGCGACCTTGAGTGCGAGGTGCGAGTTCATCGAGACCGCCACGCCGTTGGTCATGTCGAGCCGGACGTCGGACGTGTCGTCCAGGTTCTCGTCCACGACGAAATCATTGGTGTAGGTGGTGTTCTGGCCGAACTTGTGAAGATACGCCCAGGAGAACCGGGCGCCGAGGAACGTGCTGCTCACGTTGGGGTCCTCGACGACGTCCTCCTGCTTGGTGTAGGAGAGCGCGTAGTCGGTCCGGAACTTGAGCCGATCCGTGTCGACCCAGACGTTGCCCACGCCTCCGACCGCCGAGTAGCGGTTGTCGAGCCCGGCGAACCGGTTGCGCTCCCAGCCGCCCTGTCCGAACCAGAAGAAGGCTTCGGTGATCTTGTGATCGTACCGGCCGTTGAGATAGTACGCTTCGGCCGTCAGGTCGGTCGTTTCGTTCTTGTCCACGTTGTAATCGCTCGGAACCCCGAAGGCAATCCATTCCGTGGTGGTCGACTCGGCGCGCACGCCGCCGGCTTTCAGCTCGAAGCTCGATCTCTCCCACTCGCGCCAGAGCTTGTTCTTGAAGCCCAGCGTCTTGGTGTCGGAGTTGCCGCTGGTCAGCACGTAACTGAGCTCCGCGGTGTCCTGCCATCCCTTGTCCTCGGGTTTCTTGTCCTCCTGGGCGAAGGCGGGCCCGCACCAGGGCAATGCGAGCGCGAGCAGGGTGACGGCCACGCCGCGAAAGCGGGTCGAACGATTCACGGATCCACCTCCATGATCATCAGGCGAGCCTAGACGGGGCTCGTGCAGTATCGGCACTTCTTCGCGGCGGCGAGGATCTTCTCGGCGCACTGGGGGCAGTCCTTCATCGCCGGGCCCGGAGGCGCCGGCGCCGGCCTCATGGCGATCTTCGTGATGATGTAGATGCAGAAGGCGATCACGATGAAGTCCACCACGCTGTTGAGGAACATCCCGTAGTTCAGCGTGGGCGCGCCGGCCTCCTCGGCCTCCGCGAGCGTCGCGTAATGCCCCGAGCCGAGGTTGATGAACAGCGAGCTGAAATCGACGTTGCCGAGCAGGAGACCGATGGGCGGCATCAGCACGTCCTTGACCAGGGAAGCGACCACCTTGCCGATGGCACCACCGATGATCACGCCGATCGCCAGCGCGAGAGCGTTCGTCTTGAGGAGAAAGGCCTTGAAATCCCTCACGTCGCACCTCCATACCCGGGGCGGGTTCCCCCGGCACAGCCATCCAGCGGCGCAGATTCTTCAGCTTTGAGGTTCCGAGGCGCGGGATGTTACCTGCCATTCGGCCCTCGGGTCAACGATGGCCCATCCCCCCTCGCGACGGGGCAGTATACTACGGGTCCGACCGGGGGGAGACTCACGATCGGAGCCACGCCCGGTGCTGGACTCACGGGGCCGGGTACGGGTATCCTGTCGATCGGACGGGAGGACCGCCCGCCGACAATCACGGTCCAAAAATTCAGAGGAGACTGGAATGGCCGCGAAGAAGAAGCCCGCCAAGAAGGCCGTCAAGAAGACGGCGAAGAAGCCCGCGAAGAAGACGGTGCGCAAGGCGAACGCCGCCTTCATGAAGCCGATGCAGCCGGATTCGGCACTGTCGGAGGTCGTGGGCTCGAAGCCGCTCCCGCGCACCGAGGTGACGAAGAAGCTCTGGGCCTACATCAAGAAGAACAGCCTTCAGGACAGCAAGAACAGGCGGATGATCAACGCCGACTCGAAGCTCGGCCCGATCTTCGGCGGCAAGAAGCAGGTGAGCATGTTCGAGATGACGAAGCTCGTCTCGAAGCACATGAAGTAGTCGTTCCGGTCCATTGAGCAAGGGGCCGTTCACGCTTTCGCGCGAGCGGCCCCTCGTTGTCTTGCCTTCCTTTCGCGCCCCGTCCAGCCCTCAGCGGCGCTTCTCGGTCGGCACGTAGCTGCGCTTCTGCTCGCCGAGGTATATCTGGCGAGGACGCGCGATCTTCTGCTCCTGATCGCGCAGCATCTCCTCCCACTGGGCGACCCATCCGACCGTGCGCGCGATGGCGAACAGCACGGGGAACATGTCCACCGGGAACCCCATCGCCTGGTAGATCAGGCCCGAATAGAAGTCGACGTTCGGATACAGCTTGCGCGAGACGAAGTAATCGTCCTCCAGCGCGATCCGCTCCAGCTCGAGCGCGATGTCCAGAAGCGGGTTGCTGCCGGTGACCTCGAACACCTCGTCCGCCATCCGCTTGATGATCTTCGCCCGCGGGTCGTACGACTTGTACACCCGGTGCCCGAACCCCATCAGCCTGCCCTGGCCGGACTTCACCTGCTTGACGAAGTCGGGGACGTTCGACTTGGCCCCGATCTGCCGCAGCATCCGAAGCACCGCCTCGTTGGCGCCGCCGTGCAGCGGCCCGTACAGCGCCGCGGTGGCGGCCGCGATGGACACGTACGGATCGGGATGGGAGCTGCCCACGCTGCGCATCGCGTTCGCGCTGCAGTTCTGCTCGTGATCGGCATGCAGGATGAACAGGACCTCGAGCGCCTTCTCCATCACCGGATGCGGGACGTACTTCAGCTCGGTGGTCTTGAACATCATGTTGAGGAAGTTGCCGATGTACGACAGGTCGTTGTCCGGGTACGAGTAGGGCATCCCGATGCTGTGGCGGTAAGAGAATGCCGCCAGCGTCGGCATCTTGGCGATGAGGCGGATCGCCTGCCGACGCCGGGTCTCGGGGTCGGCGATGTTCTTCGCCTCCGGGTAGAAGGTGGACAGCGCGCCGACCGTGCTGACGAGCATGCCCATCGGGTGCGCGTCGTAACGGAAGCTGTCCATCATGTTCTTGAGGTTCTCGTGGATGAACGTGTGATGGGTGATCTCGAACACCCAGTCCTCGTACTCACGCTCGCTCGGCAGCTCGCCGTTGAGGAGCATGAACGCGGTCTCGAGATAGTTGCTCCGCTCCGCCAGCTCCTCGATCGGATAGCCCCGGTACCAGAGGATCCCCTTTTCGCCGTCGATGAAGGTCACCCGGCTCTTGCAAGCAGCCGTGTTGGTGAAGGCGGGATCATAGGTCATCAGGCCGAAATCCTCGGGCGACTCCTTGATCTGCCGGAAGTCCATCGCACGGATGGTCCCGTGCTCGATCGGTATCTCGTATTTCTTGCCGGTCCGGTTGTCGACGACGGTCAGGCTCTGGTGCTCCATGCGGCCTCCTGGTCCTCCTCTGCTGCGTTCGTTCGGCTCGGGTGACGGTCACCCCAAGCATACAACGCCGGGCCGACAATTTGGCGTGGTCGACGTTATAATGAACCGGCGTGGGGCCGGACGTAGCCGGGCCCGCAGACGAGAGAGACGTGGCGCGACTCTATCTGGCCCTGGCGACGCTTCTGACCGTACCCGGCATCTACCTGAAGCTCGCCGGGGCTCATGTGCAGCCTCCCCTGGAGGCGCTCTGCTTCGGGATGGCCATTCTCGGAGCCGCCTTCCTGCTTTCCTGGGCGGCCGAGGTGGCCCAGAAGGACATCTCCCAGGCCCTGGCGATCGCCATACTGGCCCTGATCGCCGTCCTGCCCGAATACGCCGTCGACTTCTACTTCGCCTGGACGGCGGCCACCACCCCGGCCCATGCGCATTACGCCATGGCCAACATGACCGGGGCCAACCGCCTGCTGGTCGGTTTCGGCTGGCCGGTTGTCGTCGTGCTGTTCGCCCTGAGGTTCAAGAAGGTCGGGGTGCGCCTGGCTCCGGGGCACCGCACCGAGATCCTGTTTCTCGGGCTGGCCACCTGCTACTCGGTGGTGATCCCGATCAAGGGGCGACTCGACCTGTGGGACGCCCTGTTCCTGCTGGCGATCTTCGTCGGATACGCCCTCAACGTCTCCAAGTCGGAGTCGCACGAGCCCGACCTGATCGGGCCGGCCAAGTGGCTTGGTGAGATGCCCGCGGTGAGACGGCGCCTGGCCGCCACGAGTCTGTTCCTGTTCTCGGGCCTGGTGATCTTCCTGTCCGCCGAACGTTTCGCCGAGTCGCTGGTGGCCACCGGGAAAGGATGGGGGATCGACGAGTTCATCCTGGTGCAATGGCTGGCGCCGCTGGCCTCGGAGGCACCCGAGTTCCTGATCGCCGCCATCTGGACCTGGAAGGGGGACGTCGAGGCCGGCCTCAGCGCGCTCATATCCTCCAAGGTGAACCAGTGGACGCTGCTCGTCGGCACGCTGCCGATCGTCTACTCGTTCAGCCTGGGCCACGTCGGCGCCCTGCACCTCGACCTGGTGCAGGAACACGAGCTCTGGCTGACGGCGGCCCAGTCCCTTTTCGCCGTGGCAATCCTCGCCAACCTGAGCCTCTCGTGGTACGGAGCGCTGGTCCTGTTCCTCCTGTTCGCGGTGCAGCTCGTCTTCAAGGAGATCCGGATGCCGGTCTCCGCCATCTACGTCGTTCTTGCGCTGGCGCTCGCCATCCGGGACAGGAAACACTACCCGGCACTGCTCAGGGGTGGGCTGAAGCGGTAGCGGATCAGTCCTATAATGGGATGGACCCCGCCTGCCGAGGAAGGAGGGCCTCATGCCTGCCCGCAAGCTCAAGGATTTCCTCGAAAGCCACCACACCCCGTACCAGGTCCAGAGCCACCCGAGAGCGTACACGTCGCAGGGGGTGGCGGCCGCCGTGCACGTCAGCGGGCGCGAGTTCGCCAAGTGCGTGATCCTGAGAACCGGCGAGGGGAAGCTGCTGATGGCCGTCATCCCCGGACCGCGTCACGTGAGCCTGGAATCGGTCCGGGAGCTTCTCGGCGCCCGTGACGTGGAGCTCGCCAGGGAGGAGGAGTTCCAGGAGATTTTCTCCGGCTGCGAGCTGGGTGCCGAGCCGCCGTTCGGCAATCTGTACGACCTGCCGGTCTATGTCGACGCCAGTCTCGCCGAGGACCCCGAGATCGTCTTCAACGCCGGCACGCACACCGAGACGATACGGATGAAATTCGCCGACTTCGAGTCGCTGGTGCATCCCGTGGTGGCATCGCTGTCCCGGTCGACCTGACGTCACGACGAAAAAAAAAGCCCCGAGAGCGGGCGCCCTCGGGGCTTTCGTGGCTTTCCGGGGTTCTGTCTTAGGACATCACTCGGACGTTGGCAGCCTGGGGGCCCTTCGGGCCCTGGGTGATCTCGAACTCCACCTGCTGACCCTCCTCGAGCGACTTGTAGCCCGTGCCGAGGATCGCGGAGAAGTGCACGAAGACGTCGTTACCGCCCTCCTGCTCGATGAACCCGTACCCCTTGCTGTTGTTGAACCACTTCACTTTTCCTACTGCCACGATCGACTGACCTCCTTTCATGAGGTATCACCACCGGACCGTCGACTCGAGAGTGCCGGTGGGCCAAACGGGAGCAGTCGTCGTGGTGCCAAGAACGGTGGTCCAAAAAAAAAGCCACAGAACCCGGTAGGATCCTGTGGTACTTGTAACCGCCGAACCCAGGACGATCTACTACCCTAACAAAGCGCAATCTAACAGCAGGTTTTTCCCCAGTCAAGCGTTTTTTGGGGGCATCCCGGGCGGTTTCGCCGGGTCTATGATCGTGTCATGACGGCTCCATACCGATGGTTCGCGGCTCTCCTGCTTGCGGTCCTCGCTGCGCCCGCGTCCACCCCGGCCGGCGAGGCCGCCCGCCGTGTCGGCTCGTTTCCGCCTGAGCGAATCCGGGTCGAGGGCGACCCGCCCGAACGGGTCCATCTGAGCGTCTCGGTTCTGGATCCGCAGGGGCGGCCCGTACTCGGGCTGAAATCATCCGATTTCGGGGTCTACGAGGCCGGCGTCCCTCAGACGCTGGCCGACTTCGGGACCGAGTCGGACCGGCGGGACCGTCCCCTCTCGGTGGTGTTCCTCGTGGACCGCAGCGGCAGCGTCTGGCGCCAGATGGGCAAGTGGAGGCAGGCTGGCGCCTCGCTGGTCTCGGCGCTGCGGCCGGTCGACGAGATCCGACTGGCCACCTTCACCACCGAGGTCACCGTCCTGCAGGACTTCACGCACGATGCGGCGCTGATCGGCGCCACGGTGGAGACGCTGGACGATGCCGGGGGCGGGACGCGGGTCTTCAGCGCGGTGGACGAGACACTCACCGACATCGCCGCCAGACGCGGGCGCAAGGTGATCTTCCTGCTGACGGACGGGCTCGACAACGTCTTCGCCGATGCCTGGAACATGTCCTCCAGTACCTATCTCGCCGATCTGGTGCGCCGCGCGGTTCAGGACGACGTGACGGTCGTCACGATCGTCCCCGGCCCCACGGCGCGGCCGTTCCTCGCCGCGCAGGATCTTGCCGTCCAGACCGGCGGCTGGTGGGTCTACCCGAGCGACGATCTCCCGGCGCTGGTGGCCCGGCTCGGGGAGCGGCTCCTCGAGTCGTACTATCTCGCGTATGACTCGACGAGGGAGCCGGGAGACGGCCGCCGACGCGCTCTGAGGGTGGAGCTGCGGCGGACCGACCTGAAAGGGTGCACGGTCCGGACGGTCGACGCGGTATTCGGCCCGAGGCCCCTGTTCGATCTTCTGGCCGCACGCCTGGAAGGCGACGACGAGGAAGATAGAGCACGGGCGGCCTCCGACCTCGCCCTCGTGAGCGAGAGGCGGGACCAGGCGGCCTCGCTGCTGCTCAGGCTGCTGAAGGACGACAGCGCGCAGGTGCGTGCCGCGGCCGCCGGATCTCTCGGCAGGATGGGCGAGACCTCGGCGCTCAAGCGCCTGTCACGGCTGCTCTCTGACAATGAGCCGGCGGTGCGCGAGGCCGCGGCGGGCGCCATGCGCCGGTGGCTCGACTCGGGTGCCGATCCTGCGACGAGGCGACGTATTCTCGACGTTCTCGATTCGGCCGGGCGCCTGGCTCCCGGATCCGATCAGAGTATTCCCTGACGCGCGAGCCAGGTCCGAAGCAGCATCAGCGCCAGACCCACCCCGAGTGACATGATGGTGCCGTGCTCGCTGTTGTCCACCGTCTGCTGCCAGGTCCAGCGGGTGTCGTCGCCGCTTCGGTAGGGCGTAACGCGGGGGATCATGTCGGGCACGCTCTTCTCGTAGCGGGTGTAGGCGTCGCCGTAGATCGCCCGCAGCCGGTCCCCCTCGATCTTCATCTTGCGGGGCATGTAGTAGACGAAGAACGCCGCCAGGAAGATCACATACAGCCAGAGCCGTGGGTTCCTCGGGCTGAGGGTGAGATTCCAGGGAGGCATCCCCACGATGCAGAAGCCGATCACGATTGTGATCGCGCCGACATAGAGCGGGTTCTTCACATAGGCGTAGGGCCCGGTCGTGGTCAGCCGCTTGTTCTTGACGAGGTGGCCCGCCGCCCAGACGCGAAGCGCCTGTCCGGCCACGATAGGAATCAAGCCGATCGCCAGCGAGACCGGCGTCGGCTTGGAAAAGTAGATCAGCACCAGGATGCCGAGGTAGCAGAGAACCAGCCGCCAGGTGGGCTTCTTCAGCCAGGCCATCGTGTCCTTTCGTTGCCGGGGTCCGACCCGGAGCGAGGCATGCTACATCAGGCACGGGCACCGATCAACGAGCGGGGTCGATCACCCCGGATTGTCCGCCCTGGCCTCACGAAGCAGCGGCCCGCAGAGCAGCAGGCTCAGACCGAACGGGAGGAAATAGTAGATGATCCGGTAGGCCAGAAGCGCCACGAGCGCCTCCTCGAGAGGAACGCCGAGAGAGACGTACAGACCGGCCATGGAGACCTCCATCAATCCGAGGCCGCCGGGCACGATCGAGATGAGATAGATGAAGACACCCACCGCGAATCCGGCGGCGAGCGTCCCCACGTTGATCGTGTAGCCGGTAGCGAGAAAGCAGAAGTAGAGCACGCCGGCCGCCGCCGCCCAGTCCACGGTCAGGTAGAGGAACGGCACGGCGATCTTGCGCCGGTGCGAGGTGATCAATGCGGTCGCCTCGTGGAACTCCTGCCGGAATGTCTCCAGGCTCTCGTCGGTGAGGCGGCGGAAGACGGGAAGCGATGGAAGGGTCTTTCCGAGCCATTTGAAGATGCGGATGCCCACCGTCAGCACCAGGTCGAGGACACGCCGGTTGTAGAGCCCGGCGAACGCCGAGGCGACCAGCCCCATGGAGACGACAACGATCGCACCGGAAAGAACCTCCTGGAGGATGTTGAGCGCCCCGTTGAGCAGGAGCCTTCCGAACCCCACCACCACGACCAGCAGCAGCACGACGTTGTTGAGCATCGTGGACACGAGGGAGATGATCAGGGTCGTGTGGGTCCGGATCCCCTGACGTTTCAGGAAGTAGAGACGGAGGGTCATCCCGCTGACGCCGCCGGCGGAGAAAAGGTAGCTCACGGTGGCCGATGCGAACGCGATCCGGAAGAGCTGGCCTCCCCGGACCGGACAGTCCGCGGCCCGCACCAGGCCCCGGAACGCGAGGTAGTTGAAGAAATAGCTCACCCCGGCGGTCAGCGCGGCCAGCAGCAGCAGGGAGGTCCTCAGATTGCTGATGACGGAGCCGAGCAGCTTCAGGTCGGCGAGGAAGAACAGGGCTCCCAGCACTCCGAGAAACAGGAGCACGGTGAACCCGGCGAGGGAATAGGCTGGTGATCGCGACATGAAGGCCCTGATCAGAGGGTAACGCAGGATATCAGATCAGGGAACCAGGCACGGATGGAAGTTGATCCGCTTGAGGCACGAGGAGCTGTACCCGAGGGGTGTTTCCGCGCCGCCGCCCAAAGAAGCGGTTATCAGGTAGAAGAGGCCCTGGCCGGGCGGTGGCGTGAACCCGTCCGTGTACTGGGTGTTGTAGAGGGGGGCCGCGTAGCAGCCGCCGTAGTTGTCGGGCCGGAGGTTCGCGATGTCGTCGCGATAGACCCGGTACGAGACCGCTCCCTGCACGAAGGCCCAGGTCATCTCGCCGGCCGCGTCGATGGTCAGATTGGAGATCGGGTCGGTAACCTTGGTGTTGTTGAGCAGCAGCGAGAGACTGGCCGAGCCGCTGTTCAGCACGACGATGTCGGTGCGGGCGTCGTTGTTGAAGTCGCCGGGGACGAAGTAGATTGGGTCGTTGCCGGTGCCGAACCGCCCGTCCGGGATGAAGCCGCTCGGCCCCCGGATGAAGGTCGACAGGTCGTTGTCGAGCCTGTTGGCCACGATCGCGTCCATCCCGCCGACGCCGTCGAGATCTATCAGGGCCAGGGCCTCCGGCCGGGTACCGGTGGGCACGGAGGCCTGTGGATTGAGCAGGCCGAGCTCGCCGAGCCCGAGCAGAGTGGTCAGCTCCCCGGGCGCGAGCGGGTCCGCCGGCTTGCATATCGCGAGTACGTCGGGGACTCCGTCCCCGTTGATGTCCCCGCTCACGATCTGATCCACGGGAGAGGGACTCGGGAGCGTGGTGACCGGGCCCTTCGAGAAGTTGTTGCCTCCCGTGCTGAGCAGGGTCACAACCTGGTTCAGGCCGTTGAGGCTGATCGCCACGTCCTCGACGCCATCTCCGTCGTAATCGCCGATGGCGAGGCTCCTCTGTGGATCACCGATCCGGACATTCTTGACGTTGCTCATCCCGTTGAACAGCTCGGCGAAGAAGAACGACACTTTGTCGCTGCGTCCGTTGGCGACGACGATGTCGGGCATCCCGTCCCCGTTGAAGTCGTGCGTCTTCACGTCGAGCGGCAGGTCCCCGACCGTCAGGGTGTGCATGAGCACGAAGTTGCCGGTCGTGTCGTTGTACAGCACGTTGATCGTGTCCCCCGTCTGGTCGGAGGCCAGGCCCTGGTTGGCCACGACCAGGTCGGCGTATCCGTCGACGTTGAAATCGTCCGCCGCCACCGCCCCGGGCGCGATGCCGACCGGCAGCACCTGCGAGAGGAAGAAGGAGCCCTCCCCGTCGCCGCGGAGGATCGACAGGGTATCGTCGTCGCGGTTGGCCACGGCGAGATCCAGATAGCCGTCGTGGTTGAAGTCGGCCGTGGCGGCGCCGATCGGAACCTGGCCCGTCGCCGTGGTCGGCGCCCCGAGGCTGCCGAGGGCGTCCCCGAGCAGCACCGAGACGCTGTCGCTTCCCTCGTTCGCCGTCGTGACATCGCAGAGGCCGTCGCCGTTCATGTCCAGGATGGCCGCCTGGGCCGGGCCGTGGTCGGTGCCGAGCTGAAGCGGCGCGCTGAAGGTGCCGTTGCCCTGGTTGTGAAGCATGGTGATGTTGCTGGAGCTGCCGTCGGGAAACGCGACATCCATGTTGGTGTCATGATCGAAGTCGCAGAAGACGGGGTTGCGGGGATCGAGGCCATCGGCGATCGTCTGCAGAACGTTGAAGGCTCCATTGCCCAGGCCGTGCAGGCTCAGGATGTGCTGCCCGGTCACCTGACTGCTCGCCATGATGTCCAGCGTGCCGTCCTTGTCGAGGTCGGCCGCTCCGAGATAGCTGGTCGTGGCTCCGACGGCGCTGGTGAAGCCGGCGCCGAAGTTGCCGTCCCCGAGGCCCGGCAGGAAGGTGATGCTGTTCGTGAGAGAGCTTCCGGTCACCACGTCCCGCTTGCCGTCCTTGTCGAAATCGCCCACCACGGCGCCGAGCGGGCTCTGCCCGACAGTGGCCGGTGTTGCCTGCGTGAACCCTCCCGCACCGTTGCCCAGCAGCGTCACGACGCGCCCTGACGCCTGGCCGACCGCCTGCTCGACGACCACCAGGTCGTCCTTGCCGTCGCTGTTCATGTCGGTGACCGAGACATGAACCGGGTTGAAACCGAGAGGAATCGTGGTCGGTGCGAGGAAGCCGGTGATCCCGTCGCCGAGCAGAATGGTGATGCCGGTGTCGTTCACCACCGTCAGATCGGGCTTCAGGTCGGCGTTGAAATTTCCGGTGGCGGCCCAGACAGCCCCGCCGGCGATCGCGATCGTGGAGATGACCGACAGACCGCCTCCCAGATCCCCCTTGAGCACGGTGACCGACCCGGTCTGCAGCGAGCCGTCGAGGTACTTGTTGACCACGGCGATGTCCAGAATCCCGTCGCGGTCGAAGTCCCCCGGCAGGGTGGCGATCGGCCTGGCGATCTGGGGCGACGCCCCGCGCAGATCGAACCGTGCGGGGCTGAAGCCCGTGCAGGTGTTCGGGCTGGCGACGGCCGGGGCGCCGGACAGCAGCAGCACCAGGACCGCGCCGGTCAGGCCCGCCCGGACGCTCGCCGCGCGATGGATGAGGCCACGATGTGAGGTCATATACCCTGCCGTCGAACCGGATATCCGGGAGTTGACTGATTATACGGCGATGTGACGGAAGGTCAATGGCATTGTCTTCCAAGATCCTGAAAACAAAAAAGAAAGCGGCACCATCCCGCGCGGGGATGGTGCCGCTTCGATTGCTGTCACGGGGCCCGGTGGGTCAGGCCCCGCAGCGCTAACCGTCGATCACGCCGTTGCAGTCGTTGTCGAGCCCATCGCTGCCTCTCGGGCCGCTGTCGGTCTCGGGGACCACGGTGGGATCCTCGCAATCGACGTAGTTGTTGCAGTTGTCGTCGATGCCGTTGACCAGTTCGATGGCGCCGGGGCTCACCGCAGGGTCGTAATCGTTGCAGTCGGCCTGCAGCGGGTCGGACGGGTTCGCGTAGTAGCCATCGCCGTCGTTGTCCACGAGATTGACGTTGTCGATGGTGCCATCGCAGTTGTCGTCGAGGCCGTCCCAGATCTCCACGGCGCCCGGGTTCATCGAAAAGTTGCTGTCGTCGCAGTCGCCGTTGCAGCTGGTGTACAGGTCGCCATCGGCGTCGAAGTCCTCGTCGATGACCCCGTCGCAGTCATCGTCGACGTTGTTGCACACTTCCACCTGCCCGGGGTAGACGTCGCTGTCGCCATCGTCGCAGTCGACGTTGCTGAGGTATCCGTCGCTGTCCATGTCGACCGGGCCGAGGGCGGTGAACATGCGTCCCTGCACCGTCTCGTCGCGGAAGTAGCCCTCCCACGCCCTGCGGTAGGCGTCGAGCTTGCTGATCTCGCCGGCCGAGGGTGTGGTGCCGGCCTTGGCCAGCAGCACGAACGCCACGCGGTAGTTCTTCTGCGAGGTGCCGGCGTCGGGAACCCGCATCCCCTCGACACGGGTGATGTCGTCGACGTGGATCGTGAGCGGCGGATAGCTCACCGTCCAGGGGGTGTCCTCGCCCGGAGTGAACGGACGATTGGAGCAATCGGGCGTGACCTTGCCGTTGCCGGTGTCGAGACGGACGAACGGGTCGACCTGTCCCGGCGAGCGGAACCCCTGCAGATACTGGTCGATCTGACTGTAGCCGTCGCTGCGGCCCACGGTCGTGTAGGTGCCGTCGAGGTTGTCGAGCCAGTAGTTGCCTTCCATGCTGGAGAAGCCGTTCCAGGTCGAGGAGGGCCCCGTTGCCGGCCCGCTCGTGTAGAAGCACCAGTGTGCCTCGTTGCGTCCCAGCAGGAACGAATCGGCCTGGGCGCGTTTCTTGGTGCCGAGATTCTTGTCCGCCTTCACCCAGGCGCCCCATCGGTGTCCCGTCTCCTGCGCCAGCAGCGACATCGGGGAATCGTTGTTGCCCGGGATGCGGGTGAGCTCCGAGGCCGGATCGATGACGCCGTTCGCATCGACCACCACGTCAGGCCAGCCGGTGAAGTTGCGCATCAGAACGAGGCTCTTGAGGTACTGCGTGCCGTATATCGCGCTGTCGTCCTGGATCGGCACGCCGATTCCCTGCACGTCGTTCTTCACGTGGATGTGGTACGAACCCTCGGCATGATTGAAATCAGGGTAGAAGATCAGGAAGTCCTTGTTGTCGGAGTGTGTTTCCATGTACTGCTGCGCCGCTGCCACCAGATCGATACGGGTCCCGAGGGCATCCTCGGAGATGATGCTGTTGCGGTTGTCCACCAGCACCGCGATGTCACCGACATCGTAGTTCTCGGCGGTCAACGCCGCCTGGGCGGCCGTGAGCTGACCTCCCGCCAGGTTCGGGTTCGACTGATGGTAGATCGATTCGTCGCTCGCCCGCTCCTTGTAGGTGGCGCACCGATTGATGTTCATCAGCTTGCCGACCTTGTTGCGAACGATCGGTCCCACCGGTCCTGAGACGCATTCGCCGGTGTTGACGACTTTCTCGAGGCCCTGGGGACATGCCTGTCCGGTGTATCCCTGCTGCAGGGCGAGCGGCGCGGCCAGAATGGCGGCCACGAGCAGAACCGAGGAAGAGCGGAGCAGAGTGCGCACACTCATAGAAACCGTCTCCATGCCCGTGAAGGGTCGGCTGTGGGGCGCCACGTAGACGCCGCGTGATGTGAATGAATGAACACTGATTCGTCGGCTCGTGAAGTCAGGATGATCCTTAGTGTTTATCTACCTGTCACATGGCCGCTTGTCAATGGGCCAATATATGACACATTCTCCATGCGGATGACCGTTGTGTGCACCAGACGACCCGCTCGACAGGATGCGAGGCCGATGGCTATCATCGGCGCGTGACTCATGATCCGATGATACTCGAAATCGAGGTCAAACTGAGCCTTCGGGATGAAAAGGACGCGCAGTCACGTCTCGCGCGGCTGCCGGCCTCGCTCGTCGAGCCACGCGGGTTCGAGCGCAATGAGATCTACGACACAGCCGACGGGGCGCTCAGGGCGGCCGGCCGGCTTCTGCGTCTGCGTGTCACCCCCGAGCGATCGCTGATCACCTTCAAGGAGAAGGTCGAGACCGACCTGCGCGCGAAGGTGCGCTCCGAGGTCGAGACCGAGGTGGGCTCCCCCGAGGCGACGCGCCTCATCCTCACGGGTCTCGGCCTCCGGACCGTCTATCGCTACGAGAAGTATCGCAGCTACCATGCATGGACCGACCCGGGCTCGGGCTCGGTGTTGAGCATCTCGGTGGACGAGACGCCGATCGGAGTCTACGTGGAGCTCGAGGGGCCGAAGCCGGCGATCGACGCGGCCGCCCGGAGGATGGGCTTCACCGAAGAGGACTACATCCTGGACGATTACCGAACGCTGCACCTGGCCTGGCTGGAGCGGGCCGGTCTGCCGCAGGGGGACCTGGTCTTCGGATGACGCCGAAACGCGCGATGGTGCTGGCGGCCGGCCTCGGGGCCCGGATGAGGCCGCTCACGCAGCTCAAGCCGAAACCGACGCTGCCCGTGCTGAACAAGCCGCTCGTGGCGCACGCGCTCGAGCACCTGGCGTCGTATGGCGTGGAGCTGGCCGTGGTCAACTCGCATCACCTGCCCATCGAGCTGGAGCGTCAGGTCGAGCGCTGGGTCCCCGAGGGGCTGGAGCTGAAGTTCTCGAGGGAGGATGCGCTGCTCGGGACCGCGGGCGGGCTGAAGAGGGCCGCCGGCCACTTCGGAGGGGAGAGGGTCTTCCTGGTGAACTCCGACAGCATGACCGACGCCGATCTCGGCGCGGCGGTGGAGGCGCACGACCGATCGGGGCGGGCCGCGACGATGATCGTCATCCCTCACGATCCCGCGTCCGGGTACCGCCCGGTCCGGGTGGCCGACGAGGGCGCTCCCACCGGACGGCTGGCGGCGATCGCGGGCCGGACATGGGGGACGGCGACCGGGACGTCCACGGTGGAGCGAACCTTCACCGGCGTGCACGTGCTGGAGCCGCGCGTGCTCGAGGCGATCCCCGCGAACGGTCCCTGCGACATCAACGCCGACGTCTACCCGGGGCTTCTGGACGAGGACCCGGGGTGCGTCGGGGCCTGGCTGCACGAGGGCTGGTGGTTCGAAGCAGGTACGCCGGCCCGATACCTCGAGCTGAATCTCACGCTGCTGGCCCGGTCGGGCCGTGACGCCGTCGTGGGGCCCGGGTTTTTCATCGACGAGGAGGCCCGGGTGCAGCGCTCCGTGCTCGGTGCCGGGACGAAGCTGATGCGCGGGGCGGTGGTGGACGAGTGCGTACTTTGGGACGGCGTCACCGTCGGGGAGTGGACCACGCTGCGTCGATGCATCGTCACCGACGGAGTATCGCTTCCTTCCTACGGCTCCTGGCAGGACGCGATCCTCATGGGCGGCGAGGGCGCGGCTCCATCCGTGCATCCGCTCCGGGCCGAGCCATGAACAACGCCCTCGAGGGCAGGGTGGCCGCGTTCGCGCGGGCGCGATTCGGTGAGTCCGCGACCGTCGTCAGGATGGCCGGCGACGCGTCCGACCGGAGCTTCTTCCGTCTGCACGCACCATCCCTCTCCTCGATGGTGCTCATGGTGCACAGCGAGCCGTTCGATCTGGCGAGCTTCCCTTATTTCATGCACTCGCGGTTCCTCCAGGGCATCGGAGCGGCCGTCCCGCAGATCGTGGCGTCGTATCCGGCCGAGGGGATCCTGGTGGTGCAGGACCTCGGCGACGAAACCCTGCAGACGCACCTGGAGTCGTGCGATCCGGAGCGGATGCGGTTTCTCTACCTTCAGGCCGTGCGCATGATCGCGCTGCTGCAGCAGGAAGGGACGCGGGCGCTGACGCCCGACCTGCCGGCCGCCAACATGGCGCTCGACGCGGAGAAGTTTCTCTTCGAGCTGCGCTTCTTCGCGGAGCACTACACCGGGGGGCTGTTGTCCTCACCGCTGACCGCGGATCAGGACGCGGCGCTGCGGGAGTGGTTCGTGTCGCTGGCCCGACAGGTCGCCGCGTATCCGCGGGTCCTCTGCCACAGGGACTTCCACTCGCGTAACCTGATGGTGAAGGGGGACCGGCTGTACATGGTCGATTTCCAGGACGCCCGGCTGGGCCCCTACACGTATGATCTCGTCTCGCTGCTCGGTGACGCATACGTCGACATGCCTTCCGGGCTCGCCGAGGAGCTGATCGACTTTCACCGTGAGGTGTCACGCGCTCCGGAGCCGCCCGAGGTCTTCCGTGCCGCGTTCGACAGGACGTGCCTGCAGCGCAGCATCAAGGCGGTGGGGACCTACGCGTCGCAGGCCATGATCCGGGGCAATCAGAGCTATCTGCGGTACATCCGCCCGGCTCTCGACTCGATTCGAGCCAGTCTCTCCCGCTCCGATGCCGACGGCGCCGACAGGGAGGTCCTCGCCCTGTTCGAGGGACCCCTCGACTACCGCTGAGGAGGTGCCGCGAAGGTGACGGTCATCGCCCGGTAGTCGATGGTGAACGGCCTCTCGCCGAGGTGAGGCGCTCCCAGGATCACGTATACCTCGGACTCTATCGAGCGGCTGAACCCGTCGAGGTTCCCCGAGACCAGCCCGTCGGCGGGGTACCGCTGTCCCGCGAACGCGAGCGTCCCGGCGATCACCACCTTCCTGTCGGCGAGCGCGCCGCCGATGCCGACGGTCCGCTCGGCGAACCACTGTCCGGGCGCGGCCTTCAGATCCGGCACCCGCGCGAGTGTGGTGCGTCCGATGATGGTGGACGCCGACCCGGTGTCCACCATGGCGTTGAGGGCGGCGCCGTTGACCTGAGCCTCGATCATGATCTCGCCGCCGACGTTGCGAAACGGGACCGTGACGCCGGCGTGCGGGCCCGGGGCGGGAGCGTCGAGCACGAGCAGCCCTTTGCGCAGATCGACCGTGATGTCGAAGGCGCTGAGCAGCGAGGGCCCGATGAGCCCCTCCTCCGGGCCACCCGGGTCACGCACGGTGGCCGGGACGTTCTTCATGGCAATCCCCTCGCCGATCCCGATCTCTCCGATCAGCACAAGATCACCCGACTCGGTCCGGCGCGCGCCGGTCCCGGTGATGGTGAAGGGCCGGATCGGCTCGAGCCGCAGGCGCTTCGCCAGCCGCGGGGAGATTGTCACTCCCGTGGCGCCGGTGTCGAAGACGAACCGCTGGTTCTTCACGTCGCCCAGGTTCAGCTTCAGGTAGGCCTGGCCGTGATGAACCTGCAGCCGGATGCTGCCCGGCTCCTTCCTGACCAGCTCCGAGATGGGCGCATCGCCGGCGCGACGCAGCAGCGCCAGCCATGCCTCCACGTTGCCCTTCTTCTCCTCCTCCTCGGGGTCGGGATGAAGCCGCAGCAGCTCGAGGTAGCGCTCCAGCATCCCGATCGTGTCCTCGCGGCGGGCGAGATGGTTGGCCAGCACGCGCAGGTAGCGCGGCACCTCGGGGTCCAGCGCCGCCGCGCGGCTGAACGAGGCGGCCGCGTCTGCGTAGCGGCCCTGAGTCCTGAGGATGCGTCCCACGCCGAAATGAGCTTCGGCATCGGTCTCGTCCAGCGCCACGCCGCGCCTGTAATGCCGCTCCGCCTCGTCGAAGTCGCCGCGGCGGTAGAGCGCGTCCGCCATCACGACGTGTGCGCTCGCGCTGTCGGGTCGCGCCTCGACCACGGAGCCCGCGATGTCGAGGGCCTCCTCGTAACGGTCCTCCTTCATCAGGCTCGCGGCCTCGTCGAGGCGTGCGTCGAGCCGCTCGGCCGGCGCCGACGGCGTCTGTTTCGCCTCATCGGGCGGCCCCGCCGCGAGGGCCGCCACCAGGCAGAGGATCAGGACTCCCACGTCATCCTCCCGTGCTCCAGGGAGCCTCGACATCGAGCCTGCGGACCAGCAGCGAAGGGGAGCCGAGCGAGCCACCGGGATGGCCGAAGGTGAGATTGTTGGCCACGCCTTCCACGCCGAGCAGGAGATTGGTGAGTGGGCCGGTGACGAGCGCTCCCGCGATCGGCCGCTCGGGACGCCCGCCGGTCACCCATCGGCCGGTGGCGAGCGCGGCGAACCCCGCTTCGTCACCCGTGACGGCCGGGGTGGGCCGCAGCGAGTGGATCCAGATTCCCCTCGCCGAGCGAGGCGAGCAGCTCCTCGGGGTCGTCGCTTCCCGGCGCGATGAAGAGGTTGCCCGGCATGCGGCGCGGCGGGTCGCGGAAGGAAACCCGTATGCCGTTGCCCGTGGAGGCCCCACCATGCCGTGCGGCGCTCGTTCGATCGTGGAGCATCGCCCCGAAGACCCCACGCGACACGACCACGGTGCGCTGCGTGGCCGTCCCTTCGCCGTCGAACGGAGCCGACGCGACGCCGCCCGGAAGCCTGCCGTCATCGATGATTGTCAGAAGCCTCGAGGCCACCGGGGTGCCGGGTGCCGGGCCCGGAGGATGCAGCGTGCGGGCGAACGAACGCAACAGCTCGGCGGCGGCGGCCGGCGCGAGCAGCGCGGCGCAGGTCCGCTGTGCCGGCGGGCGGCCCTCCAGCGCGAGAGCGGCCAGGCGGGCACTCTGGTCCCCGAACAGCGCGGGAGAGAACGACGCCAGCATGCGCGCCGTGCGCGAGCGCTTCACCACCACCGATGTGCCGGCGTCACTGGCAGTCAGACCGAGCGCCAGATGCACGAGAGTCTGACGATAGCCTCCCGCCAGCCCCGCGCTGTTGGCAAGAACCACTTCCGACGAGGAGGCGGCGATCGACGCCGACTCGAGATGCCGCACGCGCGGATTGGAGCGCAGCGCCTCGGTGGCCGCCTCATCGAGCCAGCCCTCGAGATCGGCCGGTGTGGCCGTGTGGAGCCTCGGATTCGAAGATACCGAGCCCGCGGCCGTCACCTGCCTTCCCTGCCGGCAGCTCGACGGGCGGGCCGGGGGAGCGCGCCGCGTCGAGAGCCGCGTCGACGAGCTGCGCCGCCTGCTCGTCGGCGGGCCGCGGACCGCAGGCGGAAGCGAATCCCGATGCTCCGTTGCGCAGGAACACCCGCAGTGCGATCCCGCCCTCGGCCGTGCGCGCCCAGACGACCGCTCCGCCCGCGTCGAGGCTCACCGTGCGCGTGACGCCGGTCTTGATCAGCGCATCGGCCTGCGCCGCACCCGCCTGCCTGCACCGCTCCACCATGGTCGCGGCGATCTCCTTCATCGTCCGGCTCCCGTGACCATCATCGACGCGACCCGCAGGGTCGGCTGCAGGATCCCGAACGGCAGCGCCTGGCCCTCCTTGATGCAGGCGGGCGCTCCGGTGTCGGCCGACGGATTGGCTCCCACGGCGTCGATCCGGGGCAGCAGGTCCGTCGCGGTTCCGCGCAGGACCGCGCCCGACACCGGCGGGCCGGGCGTCCCGTTCTCCACGAGGCATCCTTCCTCCACGGCGAGGGCGAACCGGCCCGTGGCTGGATCGACCCGGCCGCGCCCGAGCCGCGTCACGAGCAGGCCGCGTCCCGTGCGCGCGAGGATCTCCTCGCTGCTTTCCTCGCCGGGATCGATCACCAGGTTGGTCATTCGCGGCATCGGCGCATCCCGGTACGACTGCCGGCGGCCGTTGCCGGTGGAGATCCCGTCCGTGGCGAAGGCGGTGAGGCGATCCGACAGATAGCCGACGAGCGTCCCGCCGAGGACGAGCGGAGTGCGGCGGGCCGCCACGCCTTCGTCGTCGAACAGGGTGGAGCCGCGCATGCCCGGAAGCGATCCATCGTCGGCGAGGTTGAGCAGGGAGGAGGCGATCGCGCGCCCACGCGCGCCCGCGAAAGGAGAGGCGCCGCGCAGGACGTGATCGGCTTCCAGCAGATGACCGCAGATCTCGTGCATCAGGAATCCGCCCGAAGGCGAGGCGAAGATGACGGGCATCTCGCCGCGCGGAGGCACCACCGACTCCATCGCGCGTGCGGCCCGCTCGACGAGGGCGGCCGCGGGATGCGTGCCCGCCGCCATCCGCTCCAGCCCCTCGATCGACGAGGCGCTGCGGGTTTCTTCCATCGACAGCGAGCGGCCGGCACGGCCGGCGCGCACGCGCAACGTGATGTCGACGAAACAGCGGGTGTCGCGGGCCGGATCGCGATCCGTCGCGAGCACCAGTATCTCCTGCAGGTCCGCCTCGAGCGAAGCGTCGACAGCCAGCTCCAGACCCAGACCGCGCGCCGCTCCTGCGGCCGCCTCCAGCCATCGATCCAGAAGCTCGATCGCGCCGGTGAGGGCGCCGGGAGACCAGGGCCCGGCAGGGGAGGACGGTGAGGCGTCGCTGAGATGGGCCTGCATCAGGGGAGTCTCGCCGGTTTCCCGGCCCACCCCGAGCGGCGCCGCGCCGGCGAGCCATTCGACAGCGACGGCCTCGGGATGCAGCACGAGCGCCTCGAGCGAGCCGGCGGTCGGTGCGTCGAGGACGAACGATTCGTGCCGACCCTCCGAGAAGCGTCTCAGATGAGCGCCGGTCTCCCATCGTCGCTCCGCGCGCGCCGGCGTGTCATCTTCGTCGGCGCGAGCAGGCGTGGAGGCTGATGCGGGATTCGACGAACAGCTCCGCCGCGCGGGCGCCTGCGGGCAGGGCGGCGGACTGGATACGGCGCAGCAGGTCGGTATCGACACGGAGAGTCATCGTCGACCGGGATGGTAGAGACGGCCCGGACCACGTGTCAAGGCGCCGCGCATCCCCGGGGCGCCGTGGCCCCGACGTGATAGGATCCCGCGCGGAACGACGCCATGCATGACACCGGAACCCTCATCGAGCCGCTCGAAGACGCCGGCACAGGCCGGCGGTTCACCATCGCGCGCGCGCTGACCCTCCTGTCCCTCCTGGCGGCGGCGCTCGCGGCGAGCATCGTCGTCAGCCTCATGGTCGGCTCGACCCCGGTGAGCCTGCTGGATCTGCTGTCGCGCAACGGTGCGGACGCCGAGTCGGCGACGATCCTCCTCGGGGTGCGGCTGCCGCGCATCCTGCTCGCCGCGGCGGTGGGCGCCTGCCTCTCGGCCGCGGGTGTCTGCTTCCAGGCGCTGCTGCGAAACCCGCTGGCCGATCCGTACATCCTCGGTATCTCGGGCGGCGCGGGCCTGGGCGCCATCGTCTCGAGCGCGCTGGCGCCGGCCACCGGGCTCGGGATCCTGATCCTGCGTCCCACGGCGTCGTTCGCCGGGTCGCTCGCGGCGGTTGCTGCGCTGCTCGCCCTGGCGCGATGGCGCGGCAGGGTGCTTCCCGAGACGATGATTCTCATGGGCGTGGTGATGAACGCCACGATCATGGCCGCCATCATGTTCATCGTCACCATGGCGGATTTCAGCCGCTACGCCGGCACGATGTACTGGCTGATCGGCAACCTTTCCTCTCCGTCGCCGGGAGAGCTGGCGCTCATCTACGGCTGTCTCGCGCCGGGTCTGGTGGTGCTGACCCTCGCCGGGCAGGGGCTCAACGCGATGAGCGGGGGCGAGGAGATGGCCGGGCAGCTCGGCGTGGACGTCCCACGGCTGCGGCTCGTCACGCTGCTGGCAGCGTCGCTCATCACGGCGGCCGCCGTGTCGCTGGCGGGGCTGGTGGGGTTCGTGGGGCTGATGGTGCCGCACCTGGGCCGCGTGCTCCTCGGCCCGGACAACCGTCTGCTGATGCCGGCCTCGGCCCTGCTGGGGGCTACGGTGCTGGTGCTGGCCGACACCGCCGCGCGGACGATGTTCGCGCCGACCCAGCTCCCGGTCGGCGTCATCACGGCGCTGTTCGGCGGGCCCTGCTTCCTGTGGCTGTTCGCCCGGCGCGGGGCCGCCGGGGGCGGTGCCGCGTGAGCGCGCCCGCCAGCGCCGCCATGGAGGCGCGCCATCTGCGGTTCGGCTACCGTGGGGTCCCCGTGTTCGCCGGGGTCGACCTGAAGGTCGGGTTCGCCGGGATGACCGCGCTGATCGGCCCCAACGGCTCCGGCAAGACCACCCTGCTCAGGCTGCTGTCCGGGGCGCTGATCCCGCAGGACGGAGAGGTGCTGGTGGAGGGGCGCAGGATGGCCGATCTCGCGCCTCGCACGCGGGCCCGGCTGGTGGCGGTGGTTCCCCAGGAAACGGGCATGACCTTCGACTTCACCGTGATGGAGACGGTGCTGATGGGGCGCACCGCCTATCTCGGCCGTTTCGGCGTCGAGGGGCCGGCGGACATCGCGGCGGCGCAACGGGCGCTCGAGCGCACCGGCACGCTGCGCTTCGCGGGCCGGCTGCTCTCGCATCTGAGCGGCGGCGAGCGTCAGCTCGTGTTGATCGCCCGCGCCCTGGCGCAGACGCCCCGGGTGCTCCTGCTCGACGAGCCGACCGCCTTTCTGGACATCCGGCACCGCCTGGAGATCTACATGCTGCTGTCGAGCCTGAGCCGCGACGAGGGGCTCACGGTCGTCACCACCTCCCACGACATCAATCTCGCGGCACGCTTCTGCCCGCGGATCGTGCTGCTGAAGGGCGGCGTGATCCTCGCGGACGGCCCGCCCTCCGCGGTGTTCCGCCCGGACGTGCTGTCCGAGGTGTACGAGACGCCGCTCAAGGTCTCGACCGACCCCCCGTCGGGGATCCCGTACGCCCTGCCGGACTCTGCGGTGGTGTATCCTTCCCCCGGCAGTGAGGGAAGGGGTGGAGCCGGCCGGTAGCGGCGGGCGCCCGTCGATCAGGGGAGACAATGGCTGATGAACGGTTGATCGCGACTTTCGTCGACTTCGAGAACCTCGCGCTGGGCGTGCGCGAGATGAACTGGGGCGACTTCCAGATCGACCTCGTGCTGAAGCGGCTCCTCGAGAAGGGGAGGATCGTCTACAAGCGCGCGTACTGCGACTGGAACAACTACCGTGACGCCGCGAGGGACTTCCACAAACAGGGGATCGAGCTGGTCGACATCCCCCAGACCAAGGTGAGCGGCAAGAACAGCGCGGATATCCGCATGGTGGTCGATGCCATCGACCTGTGTTACGCCAAGCACCACATCGACATCTTCGCCCTGATTTCGGGCGACAGCGATTTTTCGCCGCTGGTCTCCAAGCTCAAGGAGAACGACAAGCGGGTGATCGGCTGCGGCGTCAAGAGCTCCACCTCGAATCTGCTGATCGCCAACTGCGACGAGTTCGTCTACTACGACGACCTGATCCGGGCCTCGCGCAAGGGGCGCCCCGCGCCGAAGAAGGGGGCGACCAAGGAGCAGGACCGCAAACAGGAAGCGCTCGACAGGTTCATGGAGATCGTGCGATCGCTCGAGATCGACTACGATCCGCTGTGGGGATCCCTGGTGAAGCAGACCATCCGCCGCGTCTACCCGGGATTCAACGAGGGTTACTACGGCTACAACGGCTTCACCGATCTCCTCAAGCACGCCCAGAAGCTGAGTCTGATCGGGCTGGACTACGACGAGGCGCGCGGCAACTACAAGATCCACCTCAAGGAGAGCTGACCCCGCGCTAGCGCGCCGAGGCCCTCGATCCCGGGGGGAGCTTCCGAAACACCAGATCCACGCGTGCCTCGATCGAGTCATCGAGCACCTTGAGCTGGCGGATCACCGTGTCGATTCTCAGCCCGGGGATCCCATCCTCCAGGGTGTTGGAGAAAGCGGTGGGCAGGATGATCGGATCCAGGTAGCGATCCAGGTAGACGGTGCCGAACATGCCGACGGTCACCGGCAGCGACTCCACCTTCACGACGTAGGCGTTCTTCGTCCGGTCGAAGGTCAGCACCAGGGTCGGCTCGAGGACGGCATCGACGCCTATCGGCTCTCCGCGGCAGTCCACCTTCAGACGTATGCGCCCCTGCTCGAACCGCAGCTCCCTCGGGTTGAAAAGCGTGAAGGTCTCGGTGAAACCGGCCGTGGTCACCTCGAACCGGTACGGTGTGGCGGCCCTGAGAAAGTTCAGCGCCGTGCCCCGATCGAGGGTCATGACGACGCTCTCCGCGCGCGCGCCGGTGACCGCGGCCAGAGCGCAAAGGGTGGCGACGGCAAGGAGCTTCTTCATGTTTTCTCCTCTGTTGGATCGAGTCGGTCGGCCATCATGAACCCACAGTATGGACGCGGGGCCCGCCGGGCGCCAACCGCGGATCAGTTTCTCACGAAACCGCGCGTCAGCACGGCCACCGAGAAGGGGGGCAGCGAGAGCCTGAGGACGGCGACGACCTGGGCCGTGGAAGCCTGCAGCACCACGAGCCGCGGGTTGGAGATGTCGCGTTCGGGGACGAGGATGTACCCGTCGCCGTCGGAGACCACCTCGGACAGCAGCGCCGCGGACGCATAGACGGGCGCCGGCTCAATCGCGCCGCTGTCGGCGTCGAACCGGCGGACGGCGTTGGCTCCCGAGGCGTCGGTCACCACGCAGTAACCGAGGGTCGTGCCTCCCGCGTTCCACAGCGCGACCGAGGAGACGTTGCCGCCGAGATCGTCGTCGTCGATCAACAGTCCCTGGCTGGTGAGGGTTCGCGGATCGACCACCTCGATCCCGCCGGACAGCTCGCGCGTCAGGCTCCCCTGGAAGATCCCTGCCATGGCGTAGTAAAGGCTCCCCGTGACCGGATGGACCGCGGGCCGGCCGAACGGGTTGAGGCCCGACATCGGTATGGCACGCACGAGGGTGTCGGTGGCCGGGTCGACCGCCGCCACGATACCCGGCCCGTAGTCGGTGAACGAGGAGTCGATGTTCTGCAGCCCGACGAACACCAGCCCGTCGGCGGCGACCAGCCCGTCGGCGCGCGGGGTGCCGGAAGCGTTGCTCGCGAGCGCGGAAAGATCGATGTACCCGGTGGCATGCCCGTCCGACGGGTCCGCAATCATGATGTCGTTGTAGGGCGCCTCGTATCGCGTCACGTACAGCCGGTTCGGGTCGACCTCCAGAGCGTCGTGGGGGTTCGAGCCGTTGCCGGTGGAGAACTGCAGAGCCGTGGAGAAGCCCGCGGCCGGGTCGAGCGCCTGGATGTTGTCGAAGAAGTAGCGGTTGACGACGAACACACCGTTGCCTTCCGCGCGCACCACCGGATCGCCCGACACGACTTCGAGGTCGCGCCGGATCTCGAATGTGGTGTCGTAGCGGACCTTGATCAGGCTCACCGTGCCGGTCACGCCGAAATCCGTGCCCGCCACGAGATAGCGCCGCTGCTTGACGGCGTGAAAGGTGCCGGTCTCGCCCGACGACGTCACGACCGCCAGGCCGTCGATGGTGCGGCCGTCGCTCGAGAGGGTGCCGGTGAGGCTCAGGATGACCATCGTCGTACCGGTGGAAGCGTCGCCCACCAGGATCGGGCCGACGGCGTCGAGCGACCAGTCGGCGCCCGATGCGGTTCCGGTGACGGACAGAGGCACGGCGGCGGAGAACGGCCAATCCTGCCCGCCCGCCGCGACGCGGTTCACCGTCACCTCCCCGTCGAACGATCCGGAGGAGGACAGCCCCGCGGGAGGGATCTCGAGCGTCATGTCCACGGTCAGCCCGGTGGCGGGGAACTGCGGCAGGGAGATGCCGGGTACCACCACCAGGATGTCGTAGACGCTCGCGAGCGGCCGGGCGTCATGGTGACGGGACACGTCCGGCGTGTAGGAGGAGCCGCAGGCGGTGCAGGCAGCCATCGCCGCCGCGAGCAGCGCGAGCCGGAGCGGCCGGCCGCCGGCCGCCGTCATCTGAACGACACCTTCACGCGGGCCTGGACCATGCGGCCGGGCAGCGGGAAACGCGCCACGTCCACCGTCTTGACGTTGAAGACGTTGTCGACCTCGACCGTCATCTCGGTCCGGCGTCCGGCGCGGCGCGTGAATCCCGCGCCGTGGATGTAACGGCCCGGAAGCCGCAGCTGTTCAGGGCTCAGATGCGATCCTCCCGCGACGGCGGCCGCTGCCGTGTCGAGGTAGTTCGGCCCGATGTACGAGAACTGGTAGAAAGGGCGGCCCCAGTCGCGCGTGACCGAGGCGCGGGCCGACACCTCGTGACGCGGGCGGCCCGGGAGATCGCTGCCGTACCGGTAGGTGTCGCTGCGATCCTCGGCCACCTGCCAGGTGTAGTCCACGGAGCCGTCGAGCCACGAGAGACACCGGAACGCTGCCGACAGCTCCAGGCCGGTGACCCGCACGCGGCCCGTGTTCTGCGCCGTGACCTGGCTCTGCGAGGTCTGCACGAACTGGATGAGGTTGTCGGCGTCGCTGCGGAACAGCGCCGCCTGCAGGTGGACTCTCCGGAATACGGAGCCGCCCGGCGGGTCGTACGTCATCCCGAGGTCGTAGTTCCAGCCCGTCTCCGGCTCCAGGCCGGCGGATCCCTTGACCGACCCCTGGTCGCCGAACATCTCGATGAAGCTCGGCACCCGGTAGAATCGCCCGGCGTTGGCCCGGACGGACACCGACGGGATCGGCCTCCAGGCGGCGCCGAGCCGGCCGGAGGCGCGCGCCTCGGCGTCGTCGGCAGCGGGCGGCAGGGTCACCCCCGCCGGGGCGTCGAACCGGCTGGCGTAACGGGTCCAGCGCACCGAAGGGCTCAGCAGGAACCGGCCTCCCGCCATCTGGATCTCGTCCTCGAGCGCCGCATCCCAGGTGAGACGGGTGGCGGTGCCGCGATCCGGCTCCGGGTTCAGCGCGTCGCGCCGGACGGCCGATTCGCGCAGCGCCGAGACCAGCAGGGTCATCTGATGACGTCCGGCGGCCGAGGCCGAGGGCCGCCATCGAAGCAGCACCGAGGGCCCCACCGAGTCGAGGATGTTTCTCGTGTCGACCGACACGCCGCCGGTGGTGTCGCCGGCGCGGTCGCGGAAGTCCTGAGCGGTGCGGGTGTAACGGGCGTCCAGATCCAGCCGCAGCTTCCCCGAGGCGAGCCGGTCGTTGGACCATCCAGCCTTGAAGAGGGCGCGACTCGAGTCGAAGCGGGCGGTCTCGGACTGGAACGCGTCGATGCCGGGCACGCCCTGGCGTCTCAGCGTCACGCCGGTCTGCAGGTCCACACGGCCTGAGCCGCTGGTGGCGAAACCGGCCCGCCCCGTCAGATTGCCGGCCCGGAACCGGTTGTTGATGCGGGTCCGGTACCCGTCATCACCGGCGTCGTACGGCGTGCCGTTGTTGTCGTAGAAACGGAAGTCGCCGCTGGAGCCGACGCCTTCGAAGGTCACGATTCCGTCCGCCTCGCGCCCGCCGGGTGTGCCGGTCCACGAAGCGCTCGCCGCGGCCCGGGCCGTGTCGTACGAGCCATAGCCGATGCTGCCGGTGGCTGCGGGATGCGAGGAACCGGCGCCCCGCGTCCTGATGTTGATGGCACCACCGATCCCGGCCGAGGGGAGCCATGCCGGCGTGAAGCCCCTGTAGACATCGATCGCCTCGACGCTCTCGAGCTGGAGATCGGCGAGGTTCACACCGCCGCCGAGCGCCGTGTTGAGCAGAACCCCGTCCACGTACACGCTCACCTGCTCGGCGGTGGAGCCGCGGATCGACACGGTGGAGAAGGCGCCGAGACCGCCCCAGGATCGCACGCGCACCCCCGCCGTCTCCTCGAGCAGATCGGCCAGCGTCGTGATCCTGGAGTCGAAATCCGAGGCCCGTATCGTGGTCGCGAAGACCGTCTGGTCCGTCAGCGCCTTCTCGGCCTTGCCTTCGACACGCACGGTCTCGGCCGGCTCCGTGGCGGCCGCGGCCGGCGCCGCGAGCAGCAGGAGGAGCGCCGGGAGCGTACCGCGTCTCATGGCGGGCAGTCGCCCGTGGAGAACAGACGCGGCGTCCCGTCGCTCGATCGGCCGTACCCGGTACCCCCCCTGGCACGGACGAGATAGAACAGCACGCGTCCCGGCGGCGGGATGGTCGGATCGGGATGGTCGGCGCTGGTCAGGTTCAGCGAGTTGTCCTCGATGCAGACCACGTCGCCCGGCAGCGGCCCCGGGCTCGGGTCGAGCAGGCCACTGACGACGTCGTATGAGGCCGTCGACGAGACGAAGCTGAAAATGAGCGCTGTGTCGGTGGTGCCGGCGACCAGTCCGGCCGTCAGGTCGACCTCGGGGACGAACCAGGGGCCGGCCGCTGATGAGAGGGGATCGTGGCAGCGGGCGATCTCCTTCGCCGTCGGGGATCGAGTCGCCGTCGGTGTCGGCCAGCGCCGGGTCGGTGCCGTACCAGATCGTCTCGTCGGCGTCCGGCAGGCCGTCGCCGTCACCGTCCGCGCCGGCCGCCACCGGGACGGCGTGCAACGCGACCACGGCGTCGAGATCGAAACCTTCCGCCGGGCCGGCGAACCCCGTCGCCAGACCCAGGTCGATGATCAATATGTAGCGCGCGCCGGACAGACCGACGTCCGCCAGGTCGAAGGCGTCGCCGCCGGCGCCGGAGACCCCCCCGGTCCCGTTCGGGTCCCAGACGCCGGGGTCATCGGGGACGGTCCAGTCGCCGGTGAAGGTGGGCGTGATCCCGGCCAGCCCGTGAAGTGCCGGCAACGCGGCCGAGGCCGTGGCGTCCTGCCCCACCTGCGCCAGCGCGGAGGGGTCATACGGAAACTGATGGAAGGTGACACCGTCGTCGCTCACCGCCACCGAGGCCGGCTCGGCGAACACGGTGTACGGTTGATTCGGGTCGGTGGGGACGAACGACTTGAAGAACGCGTTCTCGAACACGATGAAGTCCGGCCCCGGGCCGTCGACGATCCGGTTGTCGTCGAACGACAGCAGGATCCAGCCGTTGTGGCCGAGCGACACCGTGCTGACCGAGCCGGTGACGGGAAACGAGTCTCCCGGAGGGCCGATGACGATCCCCGGGAGTTCGGCGACCCTCTGTCCGGCGGAAGCCGGCGTGTAACCCCCCTCGAAGCGGACCACCTCGTCGGCGAAGCAGTCGACCAGCCCGGCGCGGGCGTTGCGCGCCGGCAGGGCCAGCGCGATCGCGAGCACCAGGACGCCTTCGAGGCGGCGACGTCTCATCGGTCGGTGAGCCGGCGATCGGCCGACCGCGCGGCGCGGCCGAGCTTTCTCAGGGCGCCCGACACGGCCCCCGGCAGCCGGCCCTCGACGAGCGGCGCCGCGTACAGAAGGTCGTAGTCGACGGTGGCCAGGAGCGAGCGCCCGCTCTGAGAGAAGACATTGAATCCGTCCAGGTAGGAGGTGATCTCGAGACCGTTGACGAGGAAGCCCCCGATGCCCGACAGATCCACCGTGGTCGTCCCGCCCGGCACGGGCGTCGTGCTCCCGTCCGCCGCGACCGACCAGATCCGGCAGGTGAGGGTGCGGTCGGCGGCGATGTGGCGCATCCGGACCAGGTAGGTCACGCCCGGCCGCAGATCGAGCGGCACGGTGGAGAATGCGAACCGGTCGAACGCGTCCTGGCTGACGGCGGCGCCGAAGGCGTCGGGCGAGAGATACGGCCCTCCGAACAACGGGGAGAGGTTCGGAAACCACGCGAACTCGACCGTGTCGAAGGTGTCGGCCCTGAAGTCGGACAGATCCCCCGTGCGGTCGTCGCCGGTGGTCGAGGCGTTGAACAGCCCGAACGCGATCGGATGGAAGCCGGCCGGGTCGGGTGCGAATCCGTCGGGGCGGACCGTGAGAACGGCGCCGAACTCGAAGTTCTGCTGCTCGGTGTATCCGCCGCGCAGCATCGAGAAGAGCCGGGTCGTCGGCTCGACCGAGTCATAGGTGACGGCGAGCGAGCCGCGCGGGTCGCCCGGGTACCGCGGCGCGGTCCCCGCGTCGTAGACGAACTGTGCCGCCCCGGGGCCCCGCAGCAGGAACAACGGATTGTTGCCACGGGGCTGGAGCGGATCGGTTCCGAAATCGGCGACCACGACCTGTGCCGACGCTGGCGGGACGGGCGACAGCAACAGGAGCGTGATGGCGGCCAGAACGAGCGGAGCAGTGCGCTGCACGGCATCTCCTTTCTCCCCGGCTGCGCGGGGAGCTCTGGCCTTCAGGGTTTGTCCGTGCCGAAAAAAAAGCCCCGGAGCTTCAATCGGGGAAGTCCGGGGTGTGGCGAGACCCTTCCCTAGAAGGCTCGTTGAACGACAGGCCGGGCAGGTCTCCTGGCTCGCGACGTGAAATCCTGGTCCTACTTGCAGCGTCGTGGTGCCGGCCCTTCCCGGGGGGCTGAAGCCGTCCCCAGTGGGCCATCCCGCGGCGTTCGTCGTCGCTTACAGTTGCTGGGCAGCGAGGGCTTTGCACCCTCTTCCCTTTTCAGCCGCCGCATCGATGCGGCGGCAACCCGCGCCCATGAGTGTGTCAGTCAAAGAACGGAATGAGGCCCCACTGTACGGCGGCTGGCGCCGCCGCGTCAAGAGGTGGACTGCTGGTTGGGGTTCTTGATCTGGTCGTCCCTGGTCAATGCCCGAGACGACCTCGATGTTGATCCCGTCGGACAGCCCGGTCTCGATGTACCGCTTCTCGAACTTCTGCGGGGCCGTCTCGACCTCGACGTACGGCTTGTCTCGCCTCGAACTGCAGACAGCGCCTCGTTCACCGCCAGCACGTCGTCGCGGCGTCCGAGCACGATGTCGGCGTTGGCGCTGTAGTTGGCGCGCACGAACACGTTGTCATGGAGCTTCAGCGCGGCGCGGATCTCGAACTGGATCGCCCCGTTCTCCTCGACCCCCTTCGGCGCGATGTGCTCGAGGGTAGCCTCGAACTTCTGGTCCTCGATAGCGCCGACGGTGAGCAGGAGCTCCATCCCGGGCTTCAGCTTGCCGACCTCCGACTCGTCCACCTTCCCTTCGAAGATCAGCTCGTCCATATCGGCGATGGTGGCGATCGTGGTGCCGTCGTTGAAGGTGTTGCTCTCGATGACGAGTCGCCCTGCTCGAGCGGCACCTCGAGCACCATGCCCCCGATGGTGGCGCGCACCAGCGTGTTCGTCTCGGTGGCCGATTTGGCGCGGGAGCCCTTGCGGATCAGGTCCAGGTTGTCGGTGGCCGAGGCCAGCTCTTCCTGGGCCGTCTTGTAGGCGAGCTCGGACTGCTGGTAGGCCACCTCGGCGATGATGCCGTCGGTGAGCAGCTTGCGGTTGCGCTCGAAATCCAGGCGAGCGTTCTCGAGGTTGATCCTGGCCTGGTTGACCCGGTTCTCCGCGTTGTTGAGATTGACCATGTTGGGGATGATCCGGATCCGCGCGATCAGATCGCCGTCCTTCACGACCTGGCCCGGCTCGACGTACAGCTTGTCGACGATACCGGATACCTGTGGCTTGATCTCGACTTCCTTGCGCGGGACGACCGAGCCGGTGGCAACCGTCTTCTTGATGATGGTGGTGACGGTGGGTGTCTCCGTCTTGAACTCGACCGGTGGCGTCTCGGACTTGCTGTACAGGTAGTACAGCGTCCCGCCGAAACCGGAGAGCAGGATCACACCCACGACGATACCCAGTATTCTCTTCATCAGCTCAGCCCCTGTCCTTCATGCATTCAGTCCGCCCGCAGCGCCTGGACCGGATTGACGCGAATGGCGCGCTGGGCCGGGATGATCCCAGCCAGCACGCCGGAAACGATCAGTATCATCAGCGCCTGCATCGCGCTTTCCAGGCTCACCGACGGATGGGTGAACATCTGGCTTCCCGCGCCCGCCTTCTCGATGAACCTCGACACCCCGTCCACCAGGAACATCCCCCCGATGAGCCCCAGGTATCCGGCCACCGAAGTGAGCAGCACCGACTCGAGGACGATCTGGCTCATGATCGACATCGGCGTGGCGCCGATGGCGCGTCTCACGCCGATCTCGTGGGTCCGCTCACGGACGATGACGAGCATGATGTTGCTCACGCCGATGATGCCGGCGGCGAGAGTGCCCGTGCCGACGATCCACACCAGGATCCGGATCCCGGTGAAGAGCCCCTGCACCTGGTTGTACTGCTCCTCGACGTTGTAGTGGCCGAAGGCCCGGTCGTCGTCGGGTGCCACGGTGTGTCGCCGGGCAAGAAGCGCCAGTGCCCTCGTCTCCACCTTCGAGGCGGGAACGCCGTCCTTCGAGGTGACGGCAAACCAGCCCACCCTGTCGCCGTAGTTGAACGCATGCTGGAAGGTCGAGAACGGGATGTAGATGGTCTGCGCATCGCGATCGGCCTGGTCGCCGGAGGAGCTGGGCTGGAAGGTCCCGATCACCTTGAAGTAGACGCCGTTGATACGGATGCTCCCGTCGATCGGATCCTCGTTGGGCTTGAACAGCACCTCCTGGACGCGGTGCCCGATGACGGCCACCTTTCGCTTGTCCTTCAGGTCGAGCCGGTTGAGGAACCGACCCCGGTCGATCTTCATCGCCTCGATCTCGCGGATCTCCGGCACGTCGCCCATCACGTTGAAGGCGCCCGCCTGGTCGCCGCGCACGACGTTGTTGCCGCTGCGGAATCCTCCGAGCTGGTTGCGCGGGCAGATCGCCGCTGCCTCGGGGATCTGCGCCGTCAGCGCGGTGGTGTCGCCGTTGTCCAGCTCGAACCTTCGTCCCTCAGGAAGCCCCCGGTACGGTTTGCTCGTCGACCGGGTCCACACGAAGAAGGTGTTGGTGGCGCCGTCGCCGAAGTCGCGTGTCACGCCGTTGCGCAGCCCGTTGCCCGAGCCGAGCATGATCATCAGCAGGAAAATCCCCCAGAACACGCCGAACGCGGTCAGGAACGTCCTCAGCTTGTTCGCGCTCAGGGCGTTGTGGATCTCACGCCAGCGATCCAGGTCGATGAATGTCATGTCATTCGTCCCTGAGAGCCTCTATCGGCCGGATCCGTGCGGCCTTGACGGCGGGGAAGAGCCCGGCCGCCGTGCCGGCCAGCACGAGCAGCAACGTGGCATAGATCGCCACGCCGAGGTTGACTTCCGGGCTGCGGAAATAGTCGGCCTGCAGCTTTCCCGAGAGAACCTCCAGAAGCGCGACCCCCAGCACGAGGCCGACGTACCCCGCCACGGACGTGATCAGCACCGATTCCTGGAGGATCAGCCCGACCACCGACCAGGGCGTGGCGCCCAGCGCCTTGCGGACGCCGATCTCCTTGGTGCGCTCCCGCACGGTGATCAGCATGATGTTGCTGACGCCCGACGACTCCGGCGAGGATGGTTCCGATGCCGATCACCCAGATGAACATCCGGATCCCGTCCATCAGGCTCAGGAACCTCGCGAAGTTTTCGTTGTTGTTGTAGATGAACACCGCGCGTCGATCCTCGGGCGAGAAGGTATGGCGCTGCGCCAGATCGTGCCGCACCTGCTCCGCCATCGTCTTGGTCTTCTCCAGGTCGGCGTCGCCGGTGGTGAACATGAACTGTGCCACCTTGTTGCCGCCGCCGAAGGCGCGCTGGGCGGTCGAGATCGGCAGATACACCTTCTGCATCTCCCCCTCGCCGCCGGCGTCCTCGAAGAGCCCCACCACCTTGAAGGCGATGCCGTTGACCTTGATGTTTTTCCCGATGGCCGGCTCGTCCTTGAACAGTGCGTCCTTCACGAGCTTGCCGATTACCGCCACCTTCCGGTGCTCCGCGATGTCCAGCTCGTTGATGAACCGGCCGGAGGTGATGATCGTGTTCTCGACGTAACGGTGCCCCGGGTGCACCGATCGGACGTCGAAGCTGTCCGACTCCTTCCCATAGGAGACCCGGACCGTTCCCTGGATGTAGTACCGCGCCGTCGTATGGTCGACGCCGTCGATCGTCTTCAGATCCGCCGTGTCCTCGTTGGTGAACTGGATGCTGCGGCCCGGCTGCAGCCCCTTGTACGGCATGCTCGTCTGGCCGCTGCGCACCCAGACGCTGTTGATCGCGTCGTCGCGGAACTGGTATTCGATCCCGTTGCTGAGCCCCTGCCCCGAGCCGAGCAGGATGATCAGCATGAAGATGCCCCAGGCGACGGAAAACCCGGTCAGGAGCGTCCGCATCCTGTTGCTCGCGATGGTGGCGAGGATCTCCTGCCATTTGTCCAGGTCAAGCATCGGAGACCCTCTTCAGCTCGCCGGATCCGTTGCCGCCGGCGCGGTCGTGCTCGATCATTCCGTCCTTCAGGTGGATGATCCGCTTGGTCATCTCGGCGATGTCGTGCTCGTGGGTGACGATCACGATCGTCACGCCTGAGTCGTTGATCGACTGCAGGGTCCGGATCAGCTCGTACGACGTGGTGGTGTCCAGGGCCCCGGTCGGCTCGTCGGCCAGTATCACCCTGGGATTGCTGATGAGCGCGCGAGCGATGGCGACACGCTGCTGCTCGCCCCCCGACATCTCGGTGGGGAGATGATCCGCCCGATCGAGCAGGCCGACCCGATCGAGATACTCACGGGCCAGTCCGTTGCGCTTCCGCCGGCCGACCCCCTGGTAGTACAGCGGCAGCGCCACGTTCTCCGCCGCAGTCTTGAATGAGATGAGATTGAACGACTGGAAGACGAATCCGAGCAGCTCGCTGCGGTAGCGAGCCGCTTTCGTCTCGTTGAGCCCCCGGATCAGACGCCCGTCGAGGCGATACTCGCCGCTGTCATGCGAATCCAGCAGCCCCAGGATGTTCAGGAGTGTGGACTTGCCGGAGCCGGATGAGCCCATGATCGAGACGAACTCGCCCGGCTCGACCGAGAGATCGATCCCCTTGAGAACATGCAGCTTCGAGGACCCGGAAGCGTAGGATTTGTGTATGCGGGTCAGGTGGAGCAAGAATCCGTCCTGTCTTCGTTGTGCCGGTCCATGCCTCCCGAGGCACACAGGGACCCAGGCCCTGCGTGGTCCATGGGTTAACGTTCCGTCCCCCCGGGGGGTTTCGAATTCGGTGGCGCGTCCCCGACATTATTGATCCGTCCACCCGGCTTCGCCGCTCGAAAGCGCCGAGGGATCCCCGAGCCCGGTCGGGATCACGCCCAGGACGGGGACGTTTGACACCCGCCGAGACAGGCGCATAAGATCCTGCTCATCATGGCCTGGTTCAAGAAGGAAAAGCAGCCCAAGCAGCCCGTCCAGGACAAGAAGCTGCGCGTTCCCGGCGGCCTGTGGGTCAAGTGCGAGAACTGCAAGGAGATCATCTACAAGAAGGAAGTGCTGCGTAACGCGAATGTCTGCCCGAAATGCGGCTATCACTTCCGCATCTCCGCGCGTGAGCGGCTCGCCTCCCTGTTCGACAACGGCATCTACGAGGAGGTAGACCGCAACATCCTGCCCACCGACCCTCTCGGCTTCAAGGATACGAAGCACTACAAGGATCGGCTGAAGGCCTACCAGGAGGAGACCGGGCTGAAGGACGCCGTGATCAATGCGGTGGGACTGATGGGGGGGATGCCCTGCGTCATCTCGGCCATGGAATACGGCTTCATGGGTGGCTCGATGGGCTCCGCCGTGGGAGAGAAGGTCACCCGGGCCGCCGAACGGGCGCTGGCGGACCGCAGACCGCTCATGATCATCTCGGCCTCCGGCGGCGCGCGGATGCAGGAAGGGGCCCTGTCGCTCATGCAGATGGCCAAGATCTCCACCGCGCTGGCCCGGCTCCACGAGGCGCGAATCCCCTATGTTTCCATCCTCACCGACCCGACGACGGGCGGCGTCACCGCCTCGTATGCGATGCTGGGGGATCTCAACATCGCCGAGCCGCGCGCTCTGATCGGCTTCGCCGGCCCGCGCGTCATCGAGCAGACGATCCGTCAGAAGTTGCCCGAGGGATTCCAGCGCTCGGAGTTCCTGCTCGAGCACGGCATGCTCGACATGGTCGTGGAGCGGTCGCAGATGCGGCCGACGCTCATCAAGTGCCTGCGTCTGCTCGCTTCGGAGCCGGCCCCTGCGGGCGCCTGAGCCCGCCTCCCTCCCCGGACGGCCGATGGACTACGCCCGGACCCTGAGATACCTCGACGAGATTCAGGGGCGCGGCATCAAGCTGGGTCTGGACAACGTCACGCGGCTGCTGGCCGGGATGGGCGATCCCCAGCACGCCTTCCCCGCCGTGGTGGTGGCCGGCACGAACGGCAAGGGGTCGGTCAGCGCGATGCTGGCCTCGATCCTCGGCTGTGCCGGAATCCGCACCGGTCTCTACACATCGCCTCACCTCGTGCGGTACGAGGAGCGAATCATCGTGGACGGCCGGCCCGTCTCCGGGGAGGAGTTCGCCGCGGCTGTGACGGCCGTGCGCGAGACGATCGACCGACTGCTGCCGCGCGGTGATCTGAAATCGCACCCTACCCACTTCGAGATCCTCACGGCGGCCGCTTTCCACCATTTCCGGGGCGCCGGAGTGCGCGCCGGCGTGCTCGAGGTCGGGATGGGTGGCCGGCTCGACGCGGTCGCCACCGCCAGGACCGCGGTGGCCGTGATCACCAATATCAGCCTCGAGCACACGAAGCATCTGGGCAACAGCATCGAGGCCATCGCCCGCGAGAAGGCCGGGATCCTGCGTGAGGGGTGCTGGGTGGTGACGGGGGAGTCGGACCCCGGGGCGCTCGGTGTCATCCGCGAGGAGGCGCGCGGGCGTGGCGTCAGGCTGATCGAGCGGTTCACCCAAGCACAGGTGAGCCCTTCTCCCGTGACGTCGGCAGGCCGTTTCGTTCTCCGGACCCGCACCCGGCCGTACGGCGAGATCGTCATCCCGCTCGCGGGGCGGCACCAGGTCGAGAACGCCGTGCTCGCCGTCCTGGCCGCCGAGGCGTTCGTCGAGTCCGGGGCTCTCGAGGATCCGATCCCGCCGGAGGCGTTCGTCGAGGGGCTTGCGCGGGCCCGCTGGCCGGGCCGGCTGCAGATCGTCGGCCAGAGGCCGCTGCTGATCCTCGACGGCGCCCACAATCCGGCAGGCTGCGTGGCGCTCGCCCGGGCGCTGAAGGATCTGCGGGAGTCGCGCGCCTGCGAGAGGGTCGCCATCGTGTTCGGCGCGCTCAAGGACAAGGAGCTCGGGCCGATGCTCTCGGCGATCGTGCCGCATGCGGACATGCTGATCGTCACGAAGGGGAGGTCGGAGAGATTCCTGCCGCCCGGGGAGACGGCCGAGGCGGCGCGCGCGCTGGGTGCGGCACCCGAGGTGTCGCCCGACCCGGCCTCGGCGCTCGCCGCGGCACGGGCCTGGGCCCGCCCGACCGATGCGATCGTCGTGTGCGGCTCGCTCTACCTCGTGGGAGATGTCATGGAAGCGCTCGAGCTGCGTCCCTGGGCCGGGTCATAGCGCCGCCGTCTCCGTTTCCTCCTCCTCGTCGGACAGATAGGGAGTGTGAAACGGCACCACGCGATTACGTCCTTTGGCCTTGGCCATGTAGAGTGCCTGGTCGGCCGCGGAGAGGAGCTCCTGACTGTTGCGGCCGTCGAGCTGCAGACTGGCCACTCCCCCGCTGATCGTCACCGCGCCGGGCCTTCCCGCTTCTTCCTTGCCGAGGACGAACGGGTAGCTCTCGATCGCCCGGCGGATCGTCTCGGCCTTCTTCAGCGCGTCCTCCTTGGAGGTCTTGGGCAGCACCAGCACGAACTCCTCGCCACCGTACCGGGCGGGGATGTCCTCCGCACGCAGGTGGCGGCGGATGATCTGCGCGACGCCTCTCAGGATCTCGTCGCCGGCCGGATGTCCCCAGGTGTCGTTGAACTTCTTGAAGTGGTCGATGTCGAAGATGATGACCGACAGTGGCGCGTGAGTCTGCTCCGCGTCGTGGATCTTCTGCCCGAGGGACAGGTTCAGGAACCTCTTGGTGCAGAGCTTCGTCAGCGAGTCGCGGTTTGCCGTGTTCTGGAGGCTCGCGAACAGCTCCAGGTTCGTCAGCGCCAGCGAGCCGATGTCGGCCACGAGCTTCATCATCCGTTTCTCGTCCTTGTGCTTCTTGTCCGCCCCGGCGATCGCGATCACACCGAGTGTCTTCCCCTCGTATGTCATGGGCGCGATCAGATCGAGGCCGGAGCTCACAGGGTCGGAGCCCGCCTCCGATGTCCGCCGGAAGACGGAGTCCGAGAGCATGTCGTCGCGGTTCATCGCCATCTGGTGCCTGGCCGCCAGGCCGACCCTCCCTTCACCGAACCGGATCCGCTGGCCGGGGACGCTCCCGGCCGGGGCCCCCTTGGCGTGCGCGAGCACGAGCTCCTCCTTGCCGCTGGTGATGTAGACCAGGCAGGTGGTGGGCTCGAACAGATGTTCCACGCTGCTCGCGAGAAGCGAGGGGATCTCGCGCTTCGACATCCTGGAGTTGATCTTGCGTACCACGTCGGGCAGCACCACGAGAAACGAAGCCAGGTCCTCATTCTCCTGCTTGGACTCGATCTGGATCCGTTCCATTTCGGTGATCCGCCGCGACATCTCGATGTTGCGGGCGGCCTGGTCGCGAATGACGAAGCCGAGCCTGCGGCGTTCGGAGCGGATACCTCCGAGGGCCCCGAGGCCGCAGAGCAGCCCGCCTACCAGAAGGAACCAGAGGCCTTGTGGGATCATCGGCCACTCCACTGTGCAGGAATCGATAAGTGCATATAAGTGTTGACCTGGTTGTGAATATACGAGCACTACCTGACACAGGCAAATCGACATTTACGCAACATGTTGACAAAAAAGATAGATATGCTAATCTCGGGATTCGGTGGCCGTCCGTCCCTCACAGGCAAGCGCTTCATCTTCAGGAGCTTGGAGGGATGTGTCATGCCCCGGAGACGTCGGTCCTGGGTAGCGATAGGGCTGTTGCTGTCGGCTCACCCGCGCCTGAAAGGTCATTTTTCCCCCGAAAAGGTCCTGTCCGGCGGGCTGATCGAGCGCGGCGTGCCGCCCGACCTCGGAGCGCCGTTCTTGCGCCCCGAGGAGGGGCGGGCTATATTCACCGGCACTTTTCCCGAATGGGCCGACAAAGAGATCCTGGCCTCGGAAAAAGCGGGGGTGGCGATCGTCACCTATGAGGATTCGACCTACCCGCCGCATCTTCGGAACCTGCCGGACCCGCCGCCCTTTCTTTACGTGAGAGGAGAGTTACCCGTCGGGGACGCCGGTGTGGCCGTGGTCGGCTCCCGGCGGGCCACCCCGTACGGCATCAAGGTGGCCGGGGACCTCGGCCGCGGGCTGGCGCAGGCGGGTCTGGTGGTCGTGAGCGGGCTTGCCCGGGGCATCGACACCGCCGCGCACCGTGGCGCGCTGGCGGGTGACGGAAGGACGGTGGGTGTGCTTGGATCCGGAATCGACGTCGTCTACCCGAAGGAGAACCGCCGCCTGTTCGACGAGGTGGCGGCGCAGGGGGCTCTGGTCACGGAGTTCCCGCTCGGCACCCCGCCGCTCGCGCATCATTTCCCGGTGCGCAACCGGGTGATCGCGGCGCTCAGTGAGGCGGTGGTCGTGGTCGAGGCGGCCCGGGACAGCGGATCCCTCATCACGGCGAGGCTCGCGGCTGACGATCTCGGTCTGCCGGTCGCGGCGGTCCCGGGTCCCGTCACATCGAAGACCAGCATGGGGTGTAACGACCTGCTCTACGATGGGGCCACGCCCGTGCGGGGCGTGCAGGATGCGATCGACCTGCTGCCGCCCGCGGCCCGCGAGGCGGCGCGGACGGCCTGGCGGGGTCGATCAGGTGGAGCCGGCGCAGAGGTTCAGCTCAATCTGCCGGCAGAGGCGGAACGTGTGCTCGGGGCGTTGAGCCTCGAAACGGGCCGGAGCCTCGACGATCTCTCGTCGTCGGTCCGACTTGCTCCCGGCGCGCTGCTGGGGCATCTTCTGGAACTGGAAATCAGGGGACTGGCCGCCCGGCTGCCGGGCGGGCTGTTCGTCAGAAAGCAATGAAACGGAGTTGATTCGTGGCAAAAGCGCTCGTCATCGTCGAGTCGCCCGCCAAGGCGGGCACCATCACAAAGTTCCTCGGTCGCGGCTACACCGTCAAGGCCTCGATGGGCCACGTCCGGGATCTGCCCAAGAACAAGATGGGGGTGGATGAGAAGACCTTCGAGCCCACATACCAGATCCTGGCGGGGCGCAAGAAGGTCATCGACGAGCTCAAGAAGCAGGCCTCCAAGGTGGACGCCATCTATCTCGCCCCCGACCCCGACCGGGAGGGGGAGGCGATCTGCTGGCACCTGGCCCAGGAGCTCAAGGGCACAAAGAAGAAGATCTACCGGGTAATGTTCAACGAGATCACCAAGGGGGCGATCCTGCACGCGATGGAGAACCCCGGGAAGATCGACGAGAACCGGTTCAACGCCCAGCAGGCGCGCCGTATCCTCGACCGGCTTGTGGGATACAAGATCAGCCCGTTGCTGTGGGACAAGGTGCGCCGCGGCCTGTCCGCCGGCCGGGTGCAGTCGGTGGCCCTGAGGATGATTGTCGAGCGGGAGCGCGAGCGGCTCGCCTTCAAGCCCGAGGAATACTGGAGCCTGAACGCCCGTCTGGAGGCGGACGAGCCTCCTTCCTTCGAGGCCAGGCTGCAGAAGAAGAAGGGCAAGAAGATCGAGGTCCACAACAAGGAGGAGATGGACACGATCCTGGCGGACCTCGACAAGGCCACCTGGGTGGTCAAGGACGTCGTCGCGAAAGAGAAGAAGAAACACCCGGCTCCGCCGCTGATCACGAGCAAGCTGCAGCAGGAGGCGTCGCGCCGCCACGGATACACGGTCAAGAAGACGATGATGCTGGCGCAGCGGCTGTACGAGGGAATGGACCTCGGGGAGAGCGGGACGATCGGCCTCATCACCTACATGAGGACCGATTCCACGCGCATCGCCGACGAGGCGCTCGGCCAGGTACGCGACCACATCGGCTCGAAGTACGGCGCAGAGTACGTCCCGGCCAAGCCGAGAACGTATGCCGTGCGCAAGCAGGCCCAGGAGGCGCACGAGGCGATCCGGCCGACCAGCATGGAGCTGACACCCGAGTCGGTGAAGAGGTACCTGAGCAAGGACGAGTACAATCTGTATCTGCTCATCTGGAACCGGTTCGTCACCTCGCAGATGGAGTCGGCGGTGTTCGATACCACCACCGCGGACATCGACGCGGCCGATTACACATTCCGTGCCACGGGAGCGGTCATCAAGTTTCCCGGCTGGCTGACGGTTTACCAGGACAGCGAAGCGGCGCGGAAGAAGGACCGGGAGAAGGCCTCCGAGCGTGAGGATCCGCCGGAGGACGCTTCGGGCAACGGCGCTTCCGGCGAGGGAGGCGACGACGGCACCGACGAGGCGGCCGGTCTGCTCCCCCCGCTGAAGAAGGGCCAGACGCTCGCCTTCAAGGGGCTCGACCCGGCGCAGCACTTCACCCAGCCGCCGCCGCAGTTCACCGAGGCGATGCTGGTCAAGGCGCTCGAGGAGAACGGCATCGGCCGTCCCTCGACCTACGCGAGCATCCTCGCGACGATCCAGAACCGCGAATACGTCGAGAAGGAGAAAGGGCGGTTTCGCCCCTCCGAGCTGGGCATGCTCGTGACCGACCTGCTCGTCGGCTCCTTCCCCGACATCATCGACGTGAAATACACCGCGGAGATGGAGGAGGAGCTCGACGAGATCGAGGAGGGCCGCCTCGACTGGGTCGCCGCGTTGAGGGAGTTCAACAAGAAGTTCACCAAGGATCTCAAGCAGGCCGAAAAGCAGATGCGGAACGTCAAGACGGAGGAGATCCCGACGGACCACACCTGCAACAAGTGCGGCAAGCCGATGGTGGTCAAGTGGGGACGCTACGGCAAGTTCCTCGCCTGCACCGGCTACCCGGAGTGCCGCAACACGGCCGAGCTGCGCGACAAGGGCAACGGGGACAAGGGCGAGGCCGGCGGCGAGCCGGAGATCTCGCCGGCGTCCATGCACGAAGAGACGTGCGAGAAGTGCGGCAAGCAGATGGTGGTGCGCCGCGGCCGCTTCGGACAGTTCCTGGCCTGCACCGGCTACCCCGCGTGCAAGAACACGCGCCGGATCCAGATCAACGCGGACGGCGAGGTGACCTCGAAGAAGGACCGCCTGCTCGAGGAGAAATGCCCGCAGTGCGGCAAGCAGCTCGCGGTCAAGCACGGCCGGTTCGGCGAGTTCACCGCCTGCAGCAACTACCCCGACTGCAAGTACATCAAGCTGAAGGAGGTCGGTGTGGCCTGCCCGAAGGACGGCGGCGCGGTGGTCGAGCGGCGCTCGCGGCGGGGCAAGACCTTCTACGGGTGCAACAACTATCCCAACTGCGATTTCGTCGTCTGGTACCGGCCGGTGCCGCGGCCATGCCCGCAGTGCGGCGCCTCCTTCCTCATGGAGAAGAAGACCAAGAAGGAAGGCGAGATGCTCGTCTGCAACACGGAAGGCTGCGGCTACAAGGTTCCGACGGAGGCCGTCTCGGCCTGATGGTCAAGCAGCTGCGCGCGTTCCTGTCCCACCTGCGCGGGGTCCGCAACTACTCGCCGCAGACGATCCGCGCCTACGATGCCGATCTTCAGGAGTTCATCCGGTTCCTGTCGGGACCGCAGGGCCGGTCGAAGCCGCCGGACCCGCGTACCGTCGACCCGATCCGTATCCGCTCCTTCCTGGCGGATCTGTCCGAACGGCACCGGAAGCGTTCCACCGTGGCACGCAAGATCTCGGCATTGCGGTCGTTCTATGACTGGATGCGCCGTGAGGGGTGGGTGGAGACCAACCCGGCGCGCGACGTCTCCACGCCGCGCCAGGAACGGCGTCTTCCGCGGTTCCTCGATCAGGACGAGGTGATCCGGCTGATCGAGATGCCGGATGACGCCACCCTCGGCGGCGCGCGCGATCGCGCGATCCTGGAGCTTCTGTACGCCACCGGGATGCGGGTCTCCGAGCTGGCCGGGCTGGATCTGTCGGATCTGCACCCGAAGGACAACGAGATGCGTGTGATGGGGAAAGGAAGCAAGGAGCGTTATGTCTACTTCGGCGACAGGGCGCGCCGCGCGCTCGACAGGTACATCCGGGCGCGGCGCGGGCACCGGCCCGCGAAGTCCGACGCACTCTTCCTCAACCGGCTGGGAACGCGGCTGACCGACCGCAGCGTGCGCCGGATCGTCGAGCGGTACGTGCGCGAGGCGGCGCTCAAGCGGAAGATCTCGCCGCACGGGCTGAGGCATTCGTTCGCGACGCATCTGCTGGACCGCGGCGCCGACCTGCGGGCGATCCAGGAGCTTCTCGGCCACGCGTCGCTCAAGACAACGCAGCGATACACCCATGTCAGCACCGAGCAGATGATGGCGGTCTACAATGCGGCCCAGCGGAACATGCGTGACGCGCGCTCCGCCCGAAAGGGTCGACGAACGGCCGGGTAGGGAGACCATGCTGGAACATGCGCTCTTGGATGTCGCCGTCGCGGCCGCCCAGGCCGGTGGCGAGGTGATCCTCAGGGCCCACCGAGGCCGCGATCCCGGATCGCTGACGGCCTCGAGGGAGAAGGGGCATAACGACTATGTCACCGCCGTGGACCGCGAGGCGGAGGACCGGATCCTCTCGGTCATCCGGGAGATTTATCCCGACCACGATATCCAGGCCGAGGAGTCGCCCGAGAAGCCGTTCCGGTCGGACTACCGTTGGATCGTCGATCCGCTCGACGGCACCACGAACTTCATCCACGGTTACCCGATGTTCGCCGTCTCGATCGGGCTGTCGTACCAGGATCGGATGAAGCTCGGCGTGGTCTTCGACCCGCTGCGCAGCGAGCTGTTCACCGCCGAGGCGGGAGGCGGCGCCTTCCTCAACGGGAAGCGTATCGGCGTGAGCGGCGTGCGGGACATTCGGGACGCGCTGCTGCTGACCGGCTTTCCGTTCCGCGCCCAGCAGTACCTGCACCGGTACCTGGCGATGTTCGAGGATTCGTTCAAGGCGAGCAGCGGCATGCGCCGGGCCGGCTCGGCCTCGCTCGATCTGGCGTACGTCGCCTGCGGCAGGGCCGAGGCGTTCTTCGAGCTGGCGCTCTCGCCGTGGGACATGGCCGCCGGTGCTGTTCTTGTTCTCGAGGCGGGAGGACTCGTCACCGACTTCACGGGTGGCGAGGATTTCATGGGTTCGGGGCACATCGTCGCGGGCCACGCCGCGATCCTCGAGCAGATGCTCCCACGGATAGCGAACTACCTGCCGCTCTGGTGAGCCGGGGCGGTCATTCGGCTGGGACCTTCTCCGTCACCTCGAGAAACCGGTCCGCCTTGACGCCTGTCAGCGTCTGCAGGATCCCGGACGGCCAGCGGATCTCGACCACATCGGCGGTGGTCGCGGCGCCGAGCCCGAAGTGCAGGCGCATGTCGTTCTGCGACATATAGCTCGACGCCGTCTTGACAAGGTCGACCTGCCAGCGCTCGGATCCCTTCGGGTCGGTGGTCTTCACGCGGACACGAGCGCCCACCCCGTCGCGATTGCTCTTCACCCCATGCAGCGTGATCGTCAGCCAGTGCCCGCCCCCGTGCGCCGGGTCGTTGCCGCCGTCGTTGCGAAACAGCTGGGCCTTGCGCCCCGAGTTGACGACGAAGAAGTCGAGATCGCCGTCGTTGTCATAGTCGCCGACGGCGAGACCCCGTCCCACGTTCGCCTTGGAGAAGTCCTCGCCCGCCTTGCCGCTGATGTCGGTGAAGTGCCCGGTGCCGTCATTGAGGAGGAGGGATTGGGGCTGCTGGTAGGTCACCTGATCCCTGAACAGCTCGATGTTGTCCAGGATGTGTCCGTTCATGATCATGATGTCATTGTCGCCGTCGTTGTCGTAGTCGAGCAGATCAATCCCGAACCCGACGTGGAGGAAGTTCGGCTGACCGAGCCCGGCGCGGAAGGTGGCGTCGGTGAAGGTCAGGTCGCCGTTGTTCGTGTAGAGCTCGTTTGTCTCGTAGTCGAGGTTGGTCACCACCAGGTCGAGCCGACCGTCGCCGTTGACATCCCCGGTGTCCACGCCCATCCCCGCCTGGGTCATCCCGCTCTCGGAGAACCCCGCGCCGGACGTCATCGAGACGTCCTTGAACGTCCCGTTCCCCTTGTTGAGGAACATGAAGTTTATGGTCTTGTCGTTGGCGACGTACAGATCGAGCCAGCCGTCGTCGTTCACGTCGGTGAACACGACCCCGAGGCCGTTGCCGATACGTCCGCCCACGCCGGCCGCCTCGGAGATCTCCTCGAAATGCCCGTCTCCCTTGTTGCGGAACAGGCGATCCGTGATGCCGTTGAACTCCTCCGGGTGGCAGTACGCGCGGTACCCCGGCTTGCGCTCGCCGCAGAACTTGTTGTTGTCGACCGAGAAGTCGAGATAGGCGGTCACGTAGAGATCGAGGTCGCCGTCGTTGTCGATGTCGCCGAATCCGGCGCTGGCGCTCCAGCGGGGGTCGTCCAGCCCCGCCCCCGCCTCGGCGGTGATGTCGGTGAAATGACCGTTACCGTCGTTGCGGTACAGGGCATTGGGGCCGAAGTTGGTGACGTAAAGATCGAGGTCGCCGTCGTTGTCGATGTCGCCCGCCACGCACCCCATCCCGTAGCCGCCGTTGCCGACGCCGGCCTCCGTGGTGACGTCGGTGAAGCGGCCGCCTCCGTCATTGCGGAACAGGTGGTTGATCGGCTTCACCTCGGCCTTGAAGCCGGGCAGCTCCGCTGAGTTGACGACATAGACATCGATATCGCCGTCGCGATCGTAATCCAGCCAGCAGGCCCCCGAACCCATGGTCTCGATGTACATCTTCAGGCCGCTGGCGCCGGTGACATGCTCGAAATCGAGACCCGAGCCGGGCGTGACGTCGGTGAAGGTGACGCGCGGCCGGGGCGGCGCCGGGTCGGGCGGGGCGCCGGCGAGGGCGAGCGCCGCGAGGAGGACGGCGGCCGCCAGGGGCGCCCGCCCCGAAGCGTGTTCCGGACCCCGGCGCTCCATCAGGGCGTGGCTCCGTCGGCGGCCGAGAGCTTCTCGAACAGAGCCTGCTCCTCCCGGCTGCGTTCCGTGTCGCCGAGCGCCTTGTAGATCTGCGACAGTACCTGGTGCACGCGCGGGTTGGTGTAGCCGCGCGCGACCGCCGACTCCAGCTCCACCGCCGCTTCCTTCAGAGATCCCGCCTGCGCGAGGCCGACGCCGAGGTTGTACGAGCCTTCGGGGTCGTCCGGCGCGAGCCGGCGCGCCAGACGCAGCTCGCGCACGCCGTCCTCGGCGCGGTTCGCCCGCAGATAGAACTGCGCGAGGTAGACGTGATACGACAGGGCCATCGGCACGAGCTGCGTGGCCTTCTCCAGCGAGGCGATCCCCTCCTGCGACGTCGCCGCGGGCGGCGAGGATCCGCCCCAGCCTGTAATACGCGTCGGCCTCCAGGGGATCGCGAGCGAGCACTTCGCGGAAGACCTCTTCGCTGCGGCTCGCGTTGCCCTCCAGCATCAGCCACCGGCCGAGATCCATGAGCACGTCGATGTCGTCCGGCACGAGCTTCACCGCCTCGTCGAGCGCCGCCACCGCTCCGGCGACGTCCCCGGCGATCGCCTTCTTGTTCGCCTGGTCGCGAAGCATCTCGACCTTGTTGGTGCGGGTCCGCTCCTCCTGGTGCTGTTCGTAGAGCGCCTGGAACCGGTCGAGCGCCTCCTTGCGCTCCTGGTCCTTGCCGAGGGAGCCGGCGACTCTCGCCATCGCCTGCAGGGCTCCGCGATCGTCCGGATCGCGGGAGAGCACCTCCTGCAGCTGCGCGAACGCCTTCTCGTCCTGTCCCTCCCGCGCGAGCGCCAGCCCCAGGGTGTAGCGGGTCTCGATGGTGTCGGGCGCCCTGGCGAGGGCGGACATCGCGGTCTCGTCGTCTCCCAGACGGTAGGAGGCCACGCCGAGTCCCTGATACGCGGCGGCGAGCGGGTTGCCCGGGACGGCGACCGTCTCCGCCTCGGGCTCGCCCGCGTGCAGCGCGATCTCCTTGCGGAACTCATCGGCGGCGGGAGCGAGCCGGCCCAGAACGAGATGGATCATCCCCAGGTCATAGTGCACGGCGGGACGATCGGGCTGGATGGAAAGGATCTCCTCGAGAACCGCGGTGGCCTCCTGGTTGAGCTCCTCGCGGGCCAGGGCGTCGGCGAGCGCGGACAGCGCGTCGAGGCCGGCGGGCGTCGCGTGCCCCAGGATGTCCGCTGCGCGGCGGAACGCGGCGGCGGCGTCATCGTAGCGGTGAAGCTCGATGTAGTTGCGCCCGAGCAGCATGAAGGCGCCGGGTCCCTCGGGCTGCAGCCTCAGCGCGCGGTCCACCGCCTCCAGCCCGGAGGCCGGATCGTGATGGGCGAGTGCCTCGGCGGCCTGCTGCAGCAGGGCCTCGTAGGAGCCGGATTCTGCCGGCCCCGGCTCCGCGATGAGGAACGCGCCAAGAACCCCCGCGAGAATGGCGGCGACGGCCGACATGAATCCAATCATAGCGCATCCGGCGCCGCTTGATTGATGAGGAGGCACGCTGTATAAATCCTTCGGGGAGTGAGGCATGGGACGCTCGAGAACAGGGATGTGGTTCCTCTCCGCGGGCGTCCTCGCCGCCGCGGGGATGCTGGCGGCCGCCACGGGCGCGGGATACGGGGCGCAGCCCGGCTCGGCGTCGGTCGAGGCGCGCGAGCATCTGCGTCGCGGTCTCGAGCTGTCCCGGCAGGGACTGTCCGAGGCCGCCGTGGCCGAGTTCCAGAAGTATCTCGCGGTGGTGCCCAACGACGCCGACGCGCACTACCAGCTCGGCCGCTCCCTTCTCGACGTCGCGGTGAAGAAGAACGCGCCCCTGTTCGGCGCGGTGGCCGAGATCGAGGAGGCGCTCCGGCTCGACCCCGGCCGCGACGTCTTCCGGGTACAGCTCGCCGAGATCTACAGCTGGCGCAAGCCCGGCATCTTCCATCCCGAGAAGATGGTGGAGCTGTTCCAGAAGGCGATCGCCGCGCACCCGGAGAGATACGACATCAGGCTGCGGTTCGCGCAGCTCCTCCTGCGCGCCGAGGTGAGGCTGTCGATCGACGGCGACCCGACGCGGACGGTGCAGGACTCGGCCTGGACGATGGACCTCGCGCGGCTGCACCTGGAGAAGGCGATCGACACCGCACCGCGCGAGTCCGACATCGCCATCGAGTCCCGGACGCTGCTGGGCGAAGTCCAGTTCCGGATGGGGGAGTGGGACGCCGCGAAGGGGACCTTCGAGTATCTCCTGACCGCCTTCCCCGACCGCAAGCTGAACCTCGCCCCCGCGTGGAACTCGCTGGGGCACTGCGAGTACCGCAAGAAGGACTACATGGCCGCGGTGGCCGCCTTCACGAAGGCCTACGACCTCAACCCGATCATCCAGTACCAGTACGACCTGAAGATGGCGTACGACGGCCTCGGCGGGTATCCGAAGGACCTGCCTGAGCGCTACCGGTTCGTGCTGCGGCCCGAGGATACCGACCCCCGGGCGCGGGCCGGCCTGAAGTTCACGGACATCGCGCCGCGGCTTCACATCAACAAGTACTCCGGCGCGGGGCCGTGCGGCTGGGCCGACTACAACGGCGACGGCCGGCTCGATCTCGTCGCCTGCGGCTGCGACACGTTCTGCTCGCTGTTCCGCGCGACGAAGGACGGGTTCGCCGACGCCACGATCGAGGCCGGGCTCACCCGGACGCAGCCCGGTTTCGGCGCGGCCTGGGCCGATTACGACAACGACGGCGATCCCGATCTGTACATCGCCCGCAATGGCTGGAACGGGCCCGCGCCGAACAGCCTCCTTCGCAACAACGGTGACGGGACCTTCACCGACGTGGCTGCCAAGGCGGGTGTGGACGATCCCGGCTCGGGGTTCTTCGCCGGGTGGTTCGACTACGATTGGGACGGATGGCTCGATCTGGTGGTCAGCAACGGCGTCTACGTGGACGGCTCCACAAACCAGCTCTTCCACAACAACGGCGACGGGACGTTCACCAACGTCACGAAACAGGCCGGGCTCGAGGAGAAGCCGTTCTACGGCACGATTGGAGTTGCGCTCGGAGACTACGACGACGATGGCTGGCCCGACATCTTCTACCACGGCCACCTGACCGAGAGCCGGCTGTACCGCAACAACCACGACGGTACCTTCACCAACGTCGCGCACGAGGCGGGCGTCGCCGGCCCGGGCACGCAGAACGGCTACATCGCGTTCTTCGCCGACCTCGACGACGACGGGGACCTCGACATCCTGACGGGCAGTCTGGCCCCCTGGGAGCAGGTGCTGGCAGGGTACCGTGCAGACTACCGCACCGGGCCGATGGACAACATCCCCCGCTTCTACCGCAACAACGGCGACGGGACCTTCTCCGATTCGTCGCTCACCGTGGGCCTGCGCTACCCGCTCGGGGTGATGGCGGGCGGGATCGGCGACGTCGACAACGACGGCTACCAGGACATCCTGCTGGCCACGGGCGATCCGGAGCTGAGGCGGCTGGAGCCCAACATCTTCCTCCACAACCGCCATGGGGAGAAGTTCGAGGACATGACACGCTTCACGGGACTGGGGGATCTCGGCAAGGGGCACGGCGTGATCTTCCAGGACTGGGACGGCGACGGCGATCTCGATTTCTACGCCGAGCTGGGCGGCTTCTTCCACGGCGATCTGTGGGAGAGCGCCTTCTATCTGAACGAGAACGGCAACCGGAACAACTGGCTCTCGGTCCGGCTGCACCAGCCGAAGCTCAACCGCGACGCCATCGGAGCGCGGGTCACGCTGGTGGCCGGAACGATGCGACAGACACAGGAGGTCACCGCGGGCCGTGGGTTCGGGTCCACCGATCCGCCGATCCTGCACTTCGGCATCGGCAAGGCGACGAAAGTGGAGCGTCTGGAGGTGCGGTGGCCCGACGGGACCGAGCAGGTGATCCGGGACCCGAAGCCGAACCGGACCCTCGTCCTCGAGCGCGAGGAGCCCGTCGCGGGCGGGGACGCGCCCCCGGACCGTCCTTGATCCCCCCGCGCGCGGACACTATCGTGGATCGGACAGGTTTCGGAGTGATTCTTGCCTCAGCGGTTCGCCCCCCATCGATACCTGGCGCTGGCCGTGGCCGGCGTTCGCCGGCATCCCCTGCGCGCCTCGCTCACCTGTCTGGCCATCGCGCTGGCCGCCGCGCTCTTTTTGGGTGCTCTCGGACTTCATGACGGCTACGCGGCGGCGCTGGAGACCAGCGTCGAGCGGATGGGCTACCACGTCCTGGTGACCGCCAAGGGATGCCCGTACGAAACCGCCACCCTGGTGCTGCGCGGCGGCGACATCCCGATGTACGTGGACGAGCGGCTCGTGGATCAGCTCGAGCGCGACCCGGCGTTCGAGATCGGCACGCGCTTTCTCATGCAGGGGATCGACGCCGGCGACGGCACGTTCACGGTGTTCCTCGGCGTGGACGACGACTTCAGGAAGCTCAAGCCCTGGATGACGCTGCAGCAGGGGGAGTGGTTCTCGGGTCCCGAGGCGGCCGAAGCGATCCTGGGCTACAACGTGGCCGAGACGCTCCGGCTGACGCCGGGCGACACGCTTCCCGTCGAGCGCTACGGGCGCACGCTGCGTGTCCGGGGCGTGTTCGACCGGTCGGGCAGCCAGGATGACGGCATGATCTTCCTGCCGCTCGCATTCTCGCAGCAGCTCTTCGATCGGCAGGGAAAGCTCACCGGCGTCGGGGTGCGGCTCAACGACCTGACCCGTATCGGCAGCTTCCTCGACCGTGCCTTCGACATCCCGTCGATGCAGGCGATCACGGTGTCGCAGTTTCGCGGGACGATGCTCGACCTGCTCGGCACCGCGCGCGCCCTGATGCTGCTGGGCACGCTGGTGGCGGTGGTGATCGCGGCGCTCGGTGTGTTCAACTCCGTGCTGGTCTCGGTGACCGAGCGGCAGCAGGAGCTGGCCGTCTTCAAGGTGCTTGGCGCCTCGCCGCGGCAGGTCTTCGCGGTGGTCGCCTCCGAGACGGCGCTGCTCGGGCTGATGGGCGGCCTGCTCGGTGCGGTGCTGACGGTGGGCGTGGGCTCGGTGTCGGACCGGTTCGTCATGAAGCTGCTGCCGTTCGCCCCCATGCCGGCGACGGGACATCTCATCACGATCAGCCTCTGGCAGGCGGCGATCGGCGTGGCCGGCGCCGTGGGCGTGTCGCTGCTCGCGGGTGTGGGGCCTGCGGTGCGTGGAGCGTTGCTCCCCGCGGTGCGATCGCTGAGAGGGGGAAGGGCGTGATGACCCGGCGTGCGGGGCCGCGGCGATGAGCCTGCTCGAGCTGAGAGGCGTGCGCCGCACCTACACCCGCGGGCCCGAGGCCGTCGAGGCGCTCCGGGGCATCGACCTGAAGCTCGAGCCGGGCGGCATCACCGCAATCATCGGCTCGTCGGGCAGCGGCAAGACCACTCTCGTCAACATCGCCGGAGGAATCGATCGCCCGACCCGGGGCGAGGTTATCTTCGGGGGGCGGCGCATCGACGACCTTCCGGAGGCGGAGCTGACGCGCATCCGGCGCCGCCACATCGGGATGATCTTCCAGGATTTCCTGCTCGTCCCGGGGTTGTCCGCGCAGGACAACGTGCGGCTGCCGCTGACCTTCTCGGGCGAGGCGGACGCCGGCCGCTCGCTGACGATGATGAAGCGGACGGAGATCGACGCCCGGCGGCGATTCCACCCGCACCAGCTCTCCGGGGGCGAGCAGCAGCGTGTGGCGATCGCGCGGGCGCTCATCCACAGCCCGTCGCTGCTTCTCGCGGACGAGCCGACCGGGAACCTCGACTCAGGTCAGGCGGCGCGGATTTTCGATCTGTTCCGCTCGCTCGCGACGTCGACCGGGCTGTGCGTGCTGCTCGCGACGCACAACGCCGAGCTGGCGAGTCGGGCCGACACGGTGCGCCGGCTCAGGGACGGGGTGCTGGCATCGGCCACGGGATGATGAGCCCCCGGCCCACGGCCTGTGCCACCTCCGTGCCGTACAGATGGTCCACGAGGTACATCGCCACGTCGTAGCTCTTCGCTCCGCCCTGTGACGTCAGGGTCCGGCCGTCGTGGACGAAGCTGGGCTCGCGGCGCAGCGTGATGTCGGGGTACATCGCGGCGAACCGGTCCTGGTCCCCCGGAAACGTCGTGGCGGCGTGGCCGTCGAGCAGACCGGCCTTCGCCAGGACGAACGCGCCGTCGCACAGCGAGACGACGAACCGGGCCTTCCCGCCGACCCGCCGCACCCAGTCGATGAGCGCGGTGTTTCCGAGATCCCGGTCCATGCTTCCCTCGCTGCTCGGGACGACCAGGATGTCGATCGGCGGGGCGTCGGCGAAACCGTGGTCGGGAGTCAGCTTCAGCCCCTCGAACGTGGTGATCGGACGGCCATCCGGCGAGACAGTGAACACCACCATGCCGGGCTTCGTGTGGAACCGTGTGTGATGGAAGATGTCGTAGGGCGCCATCAGCTCGGAGTTGTAGACGCCGTCCACGACGAGGAAGCCGGCGGCGAGCGGGCGGTCGGATGGAAGCGGGGCAGCCTGCTCGCGGCCCTCGGCGGCGGTGCCCGCCGCGGCCAGAATCGGGCTCATGATCATGAGGAGGATCGGGCAGAGAGTGCGCATCGGGTCACCTCGCGTGCGGCCGGCACGGGCCGACCGCGCCTCCGACGCGCCGCAGCATACCGGAAATCGCTCCGGGCGGGCCGGGAAACCCCGTCTCACCGGGCGGGCTCTGTTGATCCCGTCTGGAGGATGTGCGTATGTTCATGTCATTCGTCCCGGACCGGCGGGGGCGCCCCCGGTGGGTGGCGCGCCGCTTCCGGAGAAAGGGTATTGATTTCGTGGAGTTCCAGCGACCAGCCCTCGTGCTCTGCATCGCCTCCTGCGCGCTGGCCGCGGCCGGGCAAGCCAGGGCGCGGGCGAGGCTCCGCCCGCCCCTCCCGTGCCCGTTTTCACCGACGCGGCCGCGTCGGGCGGGCTCGATTTCACCCACTTCATCGGCGCGACCGGCAAGCTCTACTTTCCCGAGATCATGGGTTCGGGCTGCGCCCTGCTCGACTACGACAACGACGGAGATCTCGACGTCTATCTCCCGCAGGGGATGCTGCTCGACAAGGGAGTCGCGGAGAAGGACAGTCTCTTTCCCCCGGCGGTGCCGCTGCCCCCCACGGGGCGTCTCTTCCGCAACGACCTGATTCTCGACGGCAAGCCGACCGGCAGGCTGCGCTTCACCGACGTGACGCTCTCCTCCGGCGCGGGCGTCGCCGCTTACGGGATGGGGGCGGCCACCGGCGACTACGACAACGACGGGGACGTGGATCTCTATCTCACCAACTTCGGCCCTGACGTCCTGCTGCGGAACAACGGCGACGGCACCTTCACGGACGTGTCCGTGGCCGCGGGGCTGGGCGACCCGCGCTGGGACTCCAGCGCGACGTTCTTCGACTACGATCGGGACGGCTGGCTCGATCTGTTCGTGGTGGCGTACGCCGACTTCACGGTCGCCACGCACAAGGAGTGCTACGCTCCCACCGGCGCGCGCGATTACTGCAATCCGAAGGTGTATCCACCGCTTCCCTGCCGGCTGTATCACAACAAGGGTGACGGCCGTTTCGAGAACGTCACCGCCGGGACCGGGATAGACACCGCCTATGGCCACGCGCTCGGCGTGGTGGCCGCCGACTTCAACGGGGACGGCTGGGTGGATGTCTACGTCGCCAACGACGGCGACGCGAACCAGCTCTGGATGAACCGCGGCGGCCGGTTCAGCGACACGGCGATGCTGAGCGGGGCCGCGCTCGACGAGTACGGCAAGGTGGAGGCGGGGATGGGGATCGCGGCCGCCGACTACGACAACGACGGCGACGTCGATATCTTCCTGACGCATCTGAACGGCCAGACCAACACCTTGCTGGAGAACCGGGGCGACGCCGTGTTCGAGGACGTGACGCTGCGTCACGGACTGGGGCTGCCGAGCCTGCCGTTCACCTCATTCGGCGTGGCCTGGGAGGATTTCGACGGGGACGCCGATCTGGATCTCTTCATCGCCAGCGGGGACGTCTACCGTGTCGAGGCGCTCGCCAAAGGAGTCTACCCGTACCATCAGACCAACCAGCTCATGATCGACGAGAAGGGCGAGTACGTCGATCGCACCGACCGGGCCGGCAAGGTGATGGATCTCTCGGAGGTCAGCCGTGGCGTGGCGGTGGGCGACATCGACAACGACGGGGATCCCGATATCCTGATGTCCAACAACAACGGGCCGGTGCGTCTGCTGCTGAACCAGCGGCCGCCGACGAAGAGCTGGCTGCTGCTGAGGGTCCTGGACAAGGCGAGAAAGCGCGACGCGTACGGCGCGCGGCTGCGGCTCACGCTGTCGGATGGCCGGGTGCTCACGCGATTCGTCGGCACCGACGGCAGCTACCAGTCGGCGCGGGATCCGCGTGTGTACTTCGCCTGGCCCGGGACGCTGCAGATGCGCTCGGTGGATCTCACGATGCCGGGCGGCAAGCCGGAGCCGTTGAAGGGGCTCGAGCCCGGGTCGGTGACGACGGTGGAGAAATGAGAACCGTCCCGCTCGCGCTGGCCCTGTGCTGCGCGATGGCCGCCTTCGCGGGTCCCGAGGACGGACTCCCGCCCCTGCCAGATGTCGATCTGTCGACGCTGCCCGAGTCGATCCGTGCCGAGGTGCAGGCGGCGCAGGATCGCGCGGTCGCCGCCCCCCACGACGCGAGCGCGGCAGGAGAGTTCGGAGCGCTCTGCTTCGTGTACGACTTCCCCCTCGCGGCCACCTCCTGCTTCGAGAGGGCCGCGGCAATCGACACCGAGAACCTCCGCTGGCGTTACTTCCTGGGTCTCGCCGAGGAGCGGGTGGGCGATGCCGACAAGGCGATCGCCGCCTACGAGGCGGCCATCGCGATCGATCCCGACGACGGGCCCAGCCTCGTGAGGCTCGCCGACCTTCTGCTGGAGAAGGATCCGGCGCGCTCCCAGACGCTCTACCGGCACGCCCTGGAGGTGAACCCGGACAACGCGCCCGCCTGGTACGGTCTCGGCCACTGCGCCCGTATCGCCGGCGACCGGCAGGAGGCGCTGGCGCGGTACCGCAAGGCGATCGAGAAGGCCCCGGATTATGCCGAGGCGCACTACGCCGTAGCGATGATCCTGGCGGCGCAGGGCGACAAGGAGGCCGCGCAGGAGCACCTGAAGATCTCCTCCGAGGGGCATCAGGCGCGGATCCCGGGCGATCCCCTGTATACGGCCATGCTCAACAAGGGGCGCAGCGCCGTCATGATGAGACACGAGGCGCAGCGTCTGGTGCAGAGCGGCCGGATCACGGAGGCGATCGATACGCTGGAGCAGGCGATTGCGATCGATGTCTCCGGCACCACCTCGCGCCACTATCTGGGGCTGCTGCTTGCCCAGCAGGGGAGATTCGAGGAGGCGGTGGAGCAGCTCAGGATGGTGGTGAAGGCCGACCCGGGCAACGTGGAAGCGAAGTCCACGCTCGGGCTGGCGCTCACCGAGCTGGGGCGGCTCGACGAGGCACAGGCGATCTACCGGGACGTCCTGCAGCGGCACCCGGATCACGCCCCCACGCTCATGTACATGGGGCACATCCTCGCGCAGCTCGGACGCAGCGAGGAGGCGCTCGGCTACATGCGGCGGGCCGTCGAGGCCCAGCCCGCCAACGGCGTCTTCCAGTACACGCTCGGCGAGCTGCTCGCGCGGACGGGAAACGAGAAGGAGGCGATCGACCACGTGAGCAAGGCGGTGCAGTCGATGCCCTCGCGGGCCGACTACCGCTACACGCTCGGTGTTCTGCTGGCGAGGTCGGGAGACGTGGCGGCCGCGAAGGAGCAGTGGCTGAAGGCGCTGGAGATCAAGCCGGATGGCCCCGATCCGTACCGCGGCCTCGTGGGGGCCGGGCTGTCAGGCGGCGATGCCGCCGCGGCCGTGCGCTATGCGGAGAGGCTCTGCGAGCTGACCCGGCACGCGAATCGAGACGACCTGGAGCTGCTGGCGAAGGCGTACGATGCGGCCGGGCGTGACGCGGACGCCGTCAGGACGCGCGCCGAGGCGGAGCGGCTGGGCGGCGCGGGGCCTCCCCGATGATCGGCGGCCCGGGTCCGGCCACGCGGCTCGTCTCCGTCAACGTGGGGCTGCCGGTGACATCGGTGTGGCAGGGGCGCAAGGTCCTCAGCGGGATTCTCAAGAGCGCGGTCGACGGGCCGGTGGCGGTGCGAGCCACCGGTCTGGAAGGGGACGGTCAGGCGGAATCCGAGGGTGCACGGCGGCGCGCTGAAGACCGTCTACGCCTATCCGGCGGAGCATTACCACTACTGGAAACAGGCGCACGCGGCCACGGCCCCGTACCCCTGGGGGATGTTCGGTGAGAATCTCACGATCAGCGGGCTGACGGAGAGCTCGGTGGCCGTGGGGGACCGGCTGATCATCGGCGGCGCGGAGCTCATGGTCACCCAGCCGCGGCTTCCCTGCTACAAGCTCGAGATGCGGTTCGGCCGCCCCGGCATGATACGCGAATTTCTCGAGAGCGGACGAAGCGGTTTCTACCTGAGCGTGATCCGGGAGGGATCGGTCCGCACCGGCGACGACGTGGATCTCGTGCCCTTCGATGACGAGCGGATCACGATCGCCGCGATCGTGGCGTCGGGAAGGGATCCTGCCGCGCGCGCGGAGCTGATGACGCGTCTGTCGCGCATCGCGGGACTCCCAGGACGGCTGAAGGACCGTTACGCACGCTGGGAGGGGGCCTGAGATGGGGGCGCGCGGGTGGCTGGCCTCGGACCGGGGTGTCGCCATCGTGGCCGCGGCCGCGACGCTGCTTGCGCTGGCCGAGAACACCGTTGCGCCCTGGGCGCCCTACTATGTCGTGTACGTCGTCGCGGTGACGGTCCTGCCGTTCGTGGCCGGCACCTGGGCCTTCGGCAGGATCACCTCCACGCGTGCAACCATCTGGATCCTGGCCGTGGTGGGGCCGTTGCTGCTGCAGGTTCTCGGCGGTCTCTGGTCGACGCTGGCCTACCCGGCGGTGGCCGGCTGGTTCGGCGCCACGGCCGAGACGCTGAGCGGGCCGTACCACTCGCTCGATGCCGCCCTCGCGACCATCTTCGAGTCCCGCGGCGCGTCGTGGGGCACCGAGCCGCGCGCGCTCATGGCGCTCTACTTCCTGGGGATCCTGGTCTGGGCCGGGCTGGGCGAGGAGCTGTTCTACCGCGGGTACATCCACGGGGCGCTGCGCAGGCGCCACGGTTTCGCCTTTGCGGCGGTGGTCTCGGCGGCGTTCTTCGGCGTCCGGCACGCGACACAGCTCGCGCTGGTACAGCCGTCGTACCCGTGGGGGGCTGCGGTCACCTGGGTCGGGCTGTCGTTCGTGGTGGGGATCTTCCTGAGCTATCTGTACGAGCGTAGCGGCTCGCTCTACCCGCCGGTCCTCGCGCACTACCTGTTCAATCTCGTGCCGCTGGCGTTCCTGCTCGCCGGGCCGGAGGGAGGCTGAGGGGTGGATTCCTGACCAGTGAGGTGGCTCGGCCCTGACGCGACGGGCCGGCACGTCGGGAAGGCGCCCCCCCGGCTCAGCCCCGCGCGCCGTACCGCGCCGCGTAGTACGACTCGATGAAGGCGCGAGCCGTATCCGATGAGGCCGGGTCGTGACGTGCGATCGCCGTGGCGAGCTCGCGTGGCGTCTGCCCGGGTCCGCGTCTCACGCCGCGCGCCGCCCACCGGGCCTCGAACCGGCGGAAGCGGCGTGCCGCCCGCGCGGCGGTCGGGGAGACAGGGGCCGCGCCCCGCTTCAGGTGCCTGAGGAGCGCGCCGATCAGCTTCGCCCCTCCGAGTGCCGCCATCCCCAGGAACGCCACGATCACCGCGATCGCGGTGGATCGGCCCCAACGCCGACTCGTCGAGGAGACCGCCCGCTCCAGGAGCCCGGTGAGGGAGCGGGCCGCGGAAGCGGCGGTGGCGCGGGCGGTGTCCACGAACCCGGCCAGCACCGATTCCTGGTCCAGCAGATCGAGCCCGACGATCGCAGGTGTCCCACATCACCTCGAGCCGCGACAGCCCGGCGCGGAGACGTCCCAGGGCGCCGGCGCGGGCCGCGAGCTGAGCGGTCGAGGGCGTCGGGTCGTAGGTGACCCAGCCCCGCTCGGGGATCCAGGCCTCCACCCAGGCGTGCGCGTCGGCCTGCCTGACGATGAAGCTCGAGGTGAGCGCGGACCACTCTCCCGACTGGAACCCGTTGACCACCCGCGACGGGATGCCGAGGTGGCGCAGCATGACCGCCATGGAGGTGGCGAAGTACTCGCAGTGTCCCGGGTGGTGTTCGAGCAGGAAGTGTGCCACCGGGTCGGCGACGCCCGCGTCGTTCACATCCAGCGAGTAGGTGTAGTTGGACCGGAGGTAGTCCTCGATGCGGCGCGCGCGCTCGAAGTCGGTGCCCGCCCCCTCGGTGACCGCGGCGGCGAGCCGGGTCACGCGCGGATCCAGGCGGGGCAGCGCGAGATAGCGGGCCGACCCGGACGGTGAGGTCCCGCCGCGCCCGTAGCCGTACAGGGCCGTGTCGGGGGCCTGAGACACCACGCGATAGTTGAAGCGGCGGATGCGGGGCGCCGGCAGGTGAATCGATCCGTCCGTGTCGATCCCCAGCGACGTGATGTCATCGGAAACGATGCGCGAAGGGCCCGGGGTGGTGAACAGCACCGGCACCAGCACCGGCAGGACGCTGACCTCGTACCGGAAGGTGTCGCGATTGTCCGGCGGGAGCGAGCCGATGTGAAACGCGCCATCGCCGTCACGATCGACCCATCGACGGCTCCCCGAGGAGGCGCTCCAGGATCGGCCGTCGAAGGTGTCCAGCGCCACCCCGCGCCACCTGACGGGGAGCGACGCGGGGTCGAGGGCGCCGCCGACGTGCACGCGCATCACGATGGCCCGGCTCTGCTTGATGCGGCCGATCGATCCCAGCTCGATCCGGTCGGCGAAGCCGGTCAGCCCGTCCCCTTCGCCACGCAGGATCGACACCGGGTGGAATGTGCCGGTGCCGAAGTGGGGGATGACGAAGAACAGCGCTCCGCCGATCGCGAGCGTCGAGGCCGTCATGGACAGGGCGGGCCGGCCGCCGGGCACGCGGCGCGCCGCGGCGGGCGCCCCCTCCCGGCTCGCCGCCATGGCCATCAGCGTCCAGATCGCCACCAGCAGGTAGGCCGCGAGGAAGATCGAGAAGTATGCCTCCGTGGTGGAGGCGGCCGCCGCCAGGATCTGAACGAAGCTGAGCGAGATCGCCTGGCGCAGGTCCCTCTGGTCCGACAGGTTCGAGCAGCGGTACACGACGACGAAGGTGAGCAGCCGGAGCGCAGCGCCGATGAGATCCCTCGAGATCACCACCAGGTCGAACGGAAAGAGGATCAGCGTCAGCAGCGCCAGGAGATCCCAGAGCCTCGCGTGCGTCTCCGGCTTTCGCTGCCATCGCCCGTACAGGACGGCGGCCGCCAGGATCAGGCCGTGGACGGGCCCGATCGCCCCGACGGCCAGCAGCGCGGCGGCGGCGATCATCATGCAGGCGGTCACGCCGTTGCGCACGCCCATCATCTCACCTCGATCGGCGTGGCGCGCCCCGGCAGCGCCGACAGCACGATCGTCTGCACGCCGGACCGCGCGCGCCGCGCCGTGCGGGCCAGCGGCTCGACGGAGGTGCCGGGGCGGCACGCCCGGGCCTCGGCGAGGTAATGCATCGCGGCCCGTCCTTGAAGCAGCGGCGGGCGGCCGGGCACCAGCAGCCGTGCGTCGAAGCCGGAGCGGGCGGCCAGGTCCAGCAGCGCCGCGCACCGCTCGACGATCTCCTCGAACGCCTCGTCGTCGGGGGTCTCATGGTCCAGCACCAGGTCCACGCTGCGGTCGCGCTCCCTCTCGAACTCGCGCACCATGAGCTGCCGGGTGCGGGCCGAGGAGCGCCAGTCGATGTGCCGCGCGTCGTCGGCGGGGGTGTACTCGCGGATGTCGCGCAGCTCGAAGCCGGCTCCGGCCGAGCCGCGCGCCGCGCTCTCCTGGGCGCCTTCCGGCCCGCCCCCGATTACCTTCACCGACGCAAGGGGCCGGAAGGAGGGGAGCACCACGAGGTCGGTCTCGATCGCGCGCCGCGTCTGGTACAGCGCGAGATCGAGCGGGTAGCCGGTGGCGGCCGTCAGCGTGAGCCTTTCGTAGACGCCTCGGCGGTCGACCGTGACGGTAACGGAGCCGAATCCGCGTGCCTCGCGCCCGGCGACGGCGACGCTCAGCTCCACCGGCCGGGGCAGCCCCTGGATCCGGATGTCGACCCAGGTCTGCGGCAGGAACGGAAAGCGCCCCGTGACCTCCACGCCGGCGAGAAACGGCTGCCCGCGCACCGCCTCGGCCGGCATGTGGGGAACGATGCGGAGACGGCGCAACGACCAGACGGAGGCCACCGCGGAGGTGACGGCCAGGCCGAGCACCAGCGACAGCATCAGATAGAGCAGGTTGTTGCCCGTGTTGAGAGCGGCCAGCCCCATGGCCAGCCCGAGCACGGCCAGCCTGAGCCCCATGCGCCCGGCGGCCCTCCGGTCGGGGGTAGGGGCGGTTGCCGCCGTGCTCACGCCCGGCTCATACGGGCACCTCGACCCGCTGGAGGATCTCCTCGAGGACCAGCCGTGAGGCGGAGCCGTGCGGGCCGGCGGACGGACGCGGCGCGAACCCCTCCCTCAGGACGAGCCGGTGCGACAGCACGGGCAGCGCGACATGCTTGATATCGTCCGGGGTGACGTACTCGCGACCTTCAACGAGCGCCATGGCCTGCGCCGCCCGGTGCAGCGACACGGTGCCGCGCGGCGAGACGCCCAGCTCCACCCCTTCCGCGTGACGCGTCTCCTTGACGATCGCCACCAGGTAGTCCAGCAGGGCCTCGTCGACGCGCACGTCGTGGACCAGCGCCTGCAGCGCCAGCATCTCCTCGGCGGCGAGCACCGGCCGGACACCCTCCACCGGCGACTCCAGCCCCTGGCCGACCACGATCTGCTTCTCGGCGGTCGCGTCGGGATACCCGATCCGGATGCGCATCAGGAACCGGTCGAGCTGCGAGTCGGGCAGCGGGTACGTCCCGTAGTGCTCCACCGGGTTCTGGGTCGCGATGACGAAGAAGGGGCTGGGCAGCGGGTGGGACGCGCTGTCGACCGAGACCCTGAACTCGCTCATCGCCTCGAGGAGGGCCGACTGGGTGCGCGGGGTGGCGCGGTTGATTTCGTCGGCGAGGACGATGTGGGAGAAGAGGGGGCCGGGGCGGAACTCGAAGGTCCTGCTCGTCTGGTCGTAGATCGCCACCCCGATGATGTCGGACGGCAGCAGGTCGCTGGTGAACTGGATGCGGCGGAAGGTGCAGCCGAGCGACCGGGCCAGGCTCGAGGCGAGCGTGGTCTTGCCGACGCCGGGGATGTCCTCGATCAGCAGGTGCCCGCGCGCGAGGAGGCAGACGGTCGCCAGCCGGACGACCTCTCCCTTGCCCCGGATGACGGTCTCGACGTTCTGCCTGAGGGCGTGGATCTTCCCGCGATGGTCCAAGACGACGCTCCTGCGGTGGGTCCGGTCACGGATACGGCGGCATCATAGGCTCGCGGCGGGGGGCGGACAAGGCGGCCGGTGCTCAGTACCGGTGCGCCATCCCGCGGGCCGTGAGATTCGCCTTGATCCTGTGGTTGATCTCCTCCCACTCCTCGTGGGGGACCTGCAGGAAGTGCTCCACCACCTGCGGGTCGAACTGGGTGCCGGAGAAGTCGATCACCTCCTGCCGCGCGCGCTCGTACGGCATGGCCTTGCGGTAGGGGCGGTTCATGGTCATCGCGTCGAGGGTGTCCACCACGGCGAAGATCCTGGCCCCGAGCGGGATCTGATCCCCCGACAGGCCGCGCGGATAGCCCGTGCCGTCAAAGCGTTCCTGGTGGCAGTAGACGATCGGGATGGCGCCCTCGAGGAACTTGACGCCCGAGAGGATCCGCCGGCCCAGCTCGGGATGCTTGCGCATCTCGACCCATTCCTGCGGCGTGAGCGGCCCCGGCTTCCTGAGGATGGCGTCGGGCACGCCGATCTTGCCGACATCGTGCAGCAGGGCGCCCCAGCGCATCTGCGTCAGCTCCGGCTCCTGGATTCCCATCCGTTTCGCCACGGTCACCGTGTACTCCGAGACACGCTGCGAGTGGCCCTGCGTCTCGGTGTCACGCGTATCGAGCGCCTCCATCAAGGCCTCGAGGGTGGTGTCGTAGGTGGCCCGGATCTGCTCGAAGGCGGTCTTGAGCTCACCGTACAGCTGCTCCACCTCGCCGCTCTTGCGGCGCACCTCCTCGGTGCGCTCCTCGACCTTCCGCTCGAGAGAGGACTGGTACTCGCGGTTCTCGCGGATCAGGCGGCGCTTCTCGAGCGTGCGCTCCACGGTGAGCAGCACGTCGTCGAGGTTGAAAGGCTTGGTGATGTAGTCGCTCGCACCCATGCGGATCGACCGGATGGCGGTGTCGACGTCCACGACGCCGGTCACCATGATGACGTCAATCTCTTCGTTCATCTCCTTGATTCTCTTCAGCAGCGTGATGCCGTTCTGGCCCGGCATGTCGATGTCCGACAGCACCAGCGAGTACCCGCCGCCGTTGGAGAGCTTTTCGAGCGCGTCCGCGCTGTTGCCCACGGCGGCGCACGCATACCCCGACCCGCCGAGCTTCTCGGTGAGAACTTCCCTGATGACCTGTTCGTCGTCGACGATGAGGAGATTCGGTTTCATGTGATGAGGACGTCCCTGTGGGTGCCGAAAGCCGACTGAGTTGACGGGCGCGTCGCCCGAGAGATCGACGATGGCGCCAATATATGCCGCAGGCGCAACCACGCAATGGCGCGCGTTTGTACCACGCAGGGCCGCGCTCCGTCAACGCGCACCGTCGGGTTCCCCGTGGGTTTATCGGTTGTCGTCATCATCGGTCATGTCACCTCTTCCCAGGAGTGTCCGGTCTTGATGTCCACGGTGAGCGGCACCCGGAGCTGGGCCACTCCCTCCATGCAGCCGCGGACCACCGGCTTCATGGTCTCGATCTCCTCCTCGGGGCATTCGAGCACCAGCTCGTCGTGCACCTGGAGGATCATGCGCGAGCGGTGGCTCCCCTCGCGCAGTGCGGCGTCGAGATCCAGCATCGCCTTTTTGATCAGGTCGGCGGCCGTGCCCTGGATCGTCGTGTTGACCGCGGCACGCAGCGCCTGCTGGCGCGCCATCCGGTCGGGACTGTTGATCTCCGGGAAGTACCGCCGGCGGTTGAGCAGCGTCGTGACGAATCCGTCCCTCTCGGCCTGCGCGATCGTCTCGTCGATGTACTCGCGTATCCGCGGGAACCGCTCGAAATAGCTGTCGATGAAGCGCTGCGCCTCCTTGCGCGGGATGCCGAGCTGCTGGGCGAGGCTGACCGCGCCCATGCCGTACAGGACGCCGAAGTTGATCGTCTTGGCCTGGTTGCGCATCTCCCCGGTCACCAGGTCCTGCATGACGCCGAAGATTTCCGCCGCGGTACGGCGGTGGATGTCCTCACCCTTGCGGAAGGCGTCGGCCAGCTCCGGGACATCGGCCATGTGCGCCATGATCCGCAGCTCGACCTGCGAGTAATCGGCGGCGAGGAACATGTGCCCCGGGTCCGGCACGAAGGCGCCCCGGATGCGCCGTCCCTGGCTGGTGCGGGCCGGTATGTTCTGGAGGTTCGGGTCCGAGGAGGACAGGCGGCCCGTGGCGGCCACGGTCTGGTTGTAGGAGGTGTGGACGCGGCCGGTGTCGGGGTTGATCAGCAGCGGCAGCGCGTCGATATAGGTCGACTTGAGCTTGGCGAGGCTGCGATAGTCGAGCACCTTGCGCGGCAGCGGATGCTGAGAGGCCAGCTCCTCGAGAACGTCCATGCTGGTGGATCGGGCTTTCGTCTTGGCCGTCCGGCGCCGGCTGGTGAGCTCGAGCCGCTCGAACAGCACGTCGCCGAGCTGCTTCGGGGAGTTGATGTTGAAGGCACCGCCTGCCAGCTCGTGGATCTCCTGCTCGAGCCGGGCCAGCTCCCGGCCGAACTCCTCGGACATCCCTGCCAGCGCCTCGCGGTCGACGCGGACTCCCGTCATCTCCATTCCCGCCAGCACGGGGATCAGCGGTCGCTCGAGGTCCTGCCACAGCTCGTCGAGCTCCATCTCGGCCAGCTTCGGCTCGAGCGCTCCCTTCAGTCGCAGGGCGATGTCCGCGTCCTCGGCCGCGTAGCGGCAGACCGTCTCCACATCGACCTGGTCGAGCGTCACCTCGTTGCGGCCCGTCCCCGCCACCTCCTTGTACAGGATGGTCCGATGGTTCAGGTAGTCGAGGGCCAGCACGTCGAGGTTGTGCTGACGCCGCGACGGATCGATAAGATACGATGCGACCATCGAGTCGAAGGCGATAGGGGCGAGCACAGCCCCATGGCGGTGGAACATGATCAGCTCGTACTTGACGTTCTGCCCCACCTTGGGGAGATCCGGGTCCTCGAGCAGGGGGCGCAGGCGCTCCATGACCCGTTCGAGCGGGAGCTGCGCGGGGGCGCCCAGATAGGTGTGCGCCACGGGAACGTACCACCCCTTCCGCGGCTGGCACGCGATCGCCACGCCGACGATGGCGGCGCGCATCGGATCAACGCCCGTGGTCTCGAGGTCGATGGAGAGGATCCCGTCGCGCCGGACGGCCGTGAGCGCCGCTTCGAGGTCCGCGTCGGTCATGACGAGGCGATAGTCCGCGTCGCCCGCCTGCTCGCGGGGCGCGAACTCCTGCTGGAGGCTCGTGAACTCCAGCTCCGAGAACAGCTCGTAGGCGGCCTCCGCGTCCGGGGACTCGTAGCGCAGGCCGTCCAGGTCGAGCTCCACCGGAGCGTCGCGCCGGATCGTCACCAGGTCGAGGCATTTGAGGGCCTGGTCGAAGTTCCCCTTGAGGCCCTCGCGGTAGGCCTTTCGCTTAATCTCGTCGGCGTGAAGGTGCGCCTCCCGCACCGTGCCGTACTGGCGTATCAGCTCCTTGGCACCCTTCTCGCCGATGCCCGGCACTCCCGGGATGTTGTCCGATGCGTCCCCCCACAGGGCCAGCACGTCGGGGACCCGCTCCGGCGCGACGCCGAACACCTCCTCCACCTTCGCGGCGTCCATCAGGATGTTCCCCTTCGCCGGGTTGAGCACCCGCACGTGGGCGTCGACGAGCTGGAACATGTCCTTGTCCGAGGTGACGATCACCGTGTCGTACCCCCGGGCCTTCGCCTTCTGGGCGATCGTGGCGATGATGTCGTCCGCCTCGAAGCCGTCCAGCATGAGCACGGGCACGCGCAGCACCTCGCAAACACGCTGCGTGTAGGGGAACTGGAGGACCAGATCGTCGGGCGGAGGCGGCCGGTGCGCCTTGTACTCCTCGAACTCCTCGTGACGGAAGGTGGGCGCCTCGGAGTCGAACGCGACGCCGAGATAGGCGGGCTTCTCGTCGACGATCAGCTTGCGAAGGATCTGGGCGAAGGTGAGGATCGCGTTGGTCGGCAGCCCCTTCGAGTTGCTCAGGCGGGGTGTCGCGTGGTAGGCGCGGAAGACGTTGTATGTGCCGTCGACCAGATAGATGGTGCGTTCCTTCACCGGTCCTCCTGCGCGGCGCGTGACCGCCGGAGCGCCATTCTACCACCGGCCTCGGCGCCGCCGGACGTTCCCGCCGGCCCGCCCGGGGGGCCGCGTGTGATATCATTTTCGACAATCACTTCCATCAGGAGACCCTCACATGCCGGAAAAAGCCCCGACACCATCCCCCTTCTCCAACGAGCCCCTGACCGATTTCTCGCGTGAGGAGAACCGCCGGCGAATGGAGGAAGCGCTCGCCCAGGTCCACGCGCAGTTCGGCAAGCGCTACCAGCTCGTGATCGGGGGGGAGCGGTACACGACCCAGGAATACTTCCCGAGCCTGAACCCCGCCCGCAAGGGCGAGGTGATCGGCTACTTCTGCAAGGCCTCCAAGGAGCAGGCGGAGCAGGCGATGCAGGCGGCGCTCAAGACGTTCGAGGCCTGGAAGGGCGTGGCCGCGGACAAGCGGGCCGACCTGCTGTTCAAGGCGGCTGCGATCATGCGCCGCCGCAAGTACGAGCTGTCGGCCTGGATGGTGTACGAGGTCGGCAAGTCCTGGGTCGAGGCCGACGCGGACGTGGCCGAGGCGATTGACTTCTGCGACTTCTATGGCCGCGAGATGCTGCGGCTGGCCGCGGAGCAGCCGCTCACGCCGATCCCGGGAGAGAAGAACACGCTGTGGTACATCCCGCTCGGAGTCGGCGTGGTCATCCCGCCGTGGAACTTCCCCCTGGCGATCCTTGCCGGCATGACGACCGCGGCGCTCGTGGCGGGCAACACCGTGGTGCTCAAGCCCTCGAGCGACTCTCCGGCCATCGGCTACAAGTTCATGGAAGTGCTCGAGGAGGCCGGCCTGCCGCCCGGCGTCGTGAACTTCGTGAGCGGCCCCGGCGGTGACGCAGGCGACTATCTGGTCCAGCACCCGAAGACCCGCTTCGTGGCGTTCACCGGGTCGAAGCAGGTCGGCCTCGGGATCTCCGAGAAGGCGGCCCGCGTCGTGCCGGGCCAGATCTGGATCAAGCGCGCGATCCTCGAGATGGGCGGCAAGGATGCCATCCTGGTGGCCGACGACGCCGACATCGACGCGGCGGCGCAGGGAACGGCGGCCTCGGCGTTCGGCTTCCAGGGCCAGAAGTGCTCGGCCTGCTCGCGGGTGATCGTGGACGAGAAAGTGTACGACGCGTTCCTGGAGAAGCTCGTGGCGAACACACGCGCCATCACGGTGGGCGCGACGACCGACAGGAGCCACGACATGGGGCCGGTGGTCAACGAGAAGGCCTTCAAGTCGATCATGGACTACATCGAGGTCGGCCGCGGCGAGGGACGCATCGTCTCGGGCGGCGAGCCCGGCCCGGGAGACGGCTGGTTCATCATGCCGACCGTGGTGGCCGACGTCGCGCCGAAGGCGCGGCTGGCGCAGGAGGAGATCTTCGGCCCGGTGCTCGCGGTCATCAAGTGCCGTGACTTCGAAGACGGGCTGAGCATCGTCAACGGCACCGAGTACGGTCTGACCGGCGCCGTCTACACCCGGTCGCGCGAGCGGATCGACGAGGCCCTGAAGCGCTTCCACGTCGGCAACCTGTACGTGAACCGCAAGTGCACCGGGGCGCTGGTCGGCGGACAGCCGTTCGGCGGCTTCAACATGTCGGGCACCGATTCGAAGGCGGGCGGGCGGGACTACCTGCTGCTCTTCACGCAGGCGAAAGTGGCCTCGGAGAAGATCACCTAGTGTCCTGAGTCAGAAGTCCTGCGATATTCGGCCGCCGTATCATCCCGGCTGACTGCGTCGTTCCTCGGTTGCATGCACAATGCATGCGCCCTCGTCGCTCGTTGCCCGCCGGGCGCTCCGACGTCCTCGGTATGACACAGGACTTCTGACTCAGGACACTACCGGTTCATGACCTCGAGCCACTCGCGGCCGAACTCGCGCGATCGCCAGCGCGTCAGGTCGGGGATAGCCAGCATCTCCTCGAGCGTGCCGGGGTTGGCGCGGGCGATTGCCTGCAGGTAGTTCAGCGGGCTGAGCACCCCGGGGTCCATCTGAAGCTCGGCGGCCTTGTGCTTGCGCCATTCCTTGAGGCTGTCGAGCCTCCGGCTGGCCCCGGGGTCGGGCCGGCGCCGTTCGCCGCGGCGCGGTGGGGCGAGCGTGGTTTCGTCCGCTTCGAGCCCCCGTTGCACCGCCGCGAGCAGATCGTCCCCCATCCTCCGGATCATCAGCGCCGACAGGCCGCGCACCTTCCTGAGCGAGGCAGCGGATCGGGGCCGCGCGCGGGCGACCGCGATGAGCGCCGCGTCGGCCGCGATCTTGAAGACCGGCCGGTTGCTCTCCTTCGCCTTTTCGTCCCGCATCACAGCCAGCTCGCGCAGGACGATCTGCTCCTTCTTCGACAGCTCGCGCGCGCCGCGGATCCTCCAGAAATCATCGGGCGAGAACGGCTCCCGCGTCCACTCCCGCAGCGACAGCGCGGCGAACTCCTCCTCCGCCCAGGCGAGGCGACCCTTCTCCTCGAGCTCGCGCTTGAGGATGGAGCGCAGCGGGATGAGGTAGCGGGTATCGGTGAGCGCGTACTTGATCTGGTCGGCGGTGAGCGGGCGGCGGAACCACTCGTCACGCTGGAAGGTCTTGCTGACCTTGAGCCCGAAGTGTTTCTCGAGCATCGCGGCCAGCCCGGTCGCCGGATACCCCAGCATCTGGGCGGCCACCACCGTGTCGAAGATCCTCGCGAAGTGTATGTCGAAGTCGCGCTTCAGGCAGACGATGTCGTAGTCGGCGCCGTTCATGATCCACTCGCGCGCCGGGTCGGCGAACAGCGGCCGCATGGACGAGAGATCGGTCAGCACGAGCGGATCGATGATGTAGTCGCTCTGGTGCGTGGAGATCTGGATCAGGCACACGCGCTCACGGTAGTGATGGAACGAGTCCGACTCGGTGTCGATGCCGACGATCCGCTCGCGGGACAGATCGGCAACCAGGCCTGCGAGCAGGTCCGCGTCATCGACCCACTGGTAGGGTCGATCAGTCGGGTGCGGCGAAGAAGGATCGGACGTCTTCGAGGTCATGTAGGACCGGATACGGGGGGAGACTGTTGATGAACACCCGTCCGTACGGACGGGTGACGAGCCGCGCATCCATCACCGCCAGGACCCCCCTGTCGCGGCGGCTGCGGATGAGGCGGCCGAGCCCCTGCTTGAGATCGATGACGGCGGCCGGGATCTGATAGTCGTTGAACGGCACGCCGCCGTCTTTGCGGATCGCGTCGATCCGGGCGGCGACGATCGGATCGCTCGGGACGTCGAACGGTAGCTTGTCGATCACCACCAGGCTCAACGCGTCGCCCTGCACGTCCACGCCGTGCCAGAAGGAGGATGTGGCCAGCAGCACGGCGTTGGAGGTGGACCGGAAACGCTCCAGCAGCGCGTGACGGCTCGCATCGCCCTGCGCCATGAGCGGCCAGGGGATGGTGCCCTCCAGCGCCTCGCGGACGCGGCGCAGGTTGGCGAACGATGTGAACAGGATGAAGGCGCGGCCCGACGTGACCTCCATGAGCGCGCGCAGCGTCTCGGTGAGCCGCGGCAGGAACGCCTCGTGTCTCGGCTCGGGAAAGTTGCGCGGGATGTAGAGCACCGCCTGTGAGGCCGGGTCGAAGGGGGACTCGAGGATCAGGTCCTGGGCGTCCTCGACGCCGAGACGACGCTTCACGAAATCGAACGAGCCGTCGATGGCCAGCGTGGCCGAGGTGAGGACCACGGCCGGGATGCGGCCGAACAGCATCTCGCGAAGCGGCCCGGACACGTCGATCGGGGATGCCTGCAGGGCGATGCTGCGGCCCCGGGCCTCACCCCACGTCACCAGCCGCGCCGCACGCTCCGTGCTCAGCAGCAGCTCGAGCACCGCCGCCTGATCCAGGGCGCGCGCCGGCAGGGTGGCGCCAGGTCCTTCGGGGTCTCCGGCGTCGCGGTCGCGCAGGGTCGATTCGAGCAGGGTGAGAGCTTCGCGCAGCGCGCTGCCGGCCTCGCGCCACGCGGCGTCACGCGTGTACGGCTCGAGCGGAAAACGTCCCTCGGAAGGCATGAGCGGGAAGAAGGCCTTGCCCGCGGCGCGGACCGCCTCGGCCCTGACGCGGATCCGCGCATCGGCGGCGGCGCGCTCCACGTCGTCGGCCAGTTCGGACACCTGTCGCGAGGTGATCGACCGGCCGAGATGCGCGGTGGCGACGTCCTCCAGCGCGTGCGCCTCGTCGATGATGAGGACCGAGTAATCGGGGATGACCTGCCCGAAGGCGTGCTCCTTGAGGACCAGGTCGGCCAGCAGGAGGTGATGGTTCACCACGACGACCTGTGCCTCGGCGGCGCGGCGTCTCATCTTCGTCAGGAAGCACGACTCGAAATCGGGGCACCGCTGCCCGCCGCATGTGTCGGCCCGGGCGTTGATCCGATCCCAGAGACGGAGCCGGTCGGGAAGCTCTCCGAGCTCTGCGCGATCCCCCGATTCGGTCGTGAGGCTCCAGCGCGACAGCGAGCGGTGCAGCGGCACCTCGCTCACCTCGTCGAACAGCGGCTCCGCCTCGAACTCCCTGAATCGCTTCACGCAGAGATAGTTGTCGCGGCCCTTCATGTAGGCCGCCGGAATGCGCCGGTCGAGCGCCTTCTCCAGCTGGGGGATGTCCTTGAAGAAGAGCTGCTCCTGCAGGTTCTTCGTGCCGGTGGAGACCACGACCTTGCGGCCCGACTCGATGGCGGGCACGAGATAGGCGAAGGTCTTGCCCGTGCCCGTGGGGGCCTCCATGAGGAGGTGACGCGAGGAGGCGATCGCATCGGCCACCGCCTCACTCATCCGTATCTGCCCCGGGCGCAGCTCGAAGCCGGGGTGGGCGCGCGAGAGCAGCCCGCCCTCCCCGAACACCGAGCGTGCGAGGCGGGAGGTCATGCAGTCGACTGCGCCCGGCGGGAACCGACCTCAATCGGCTCGTACGGGAGCGGGAACTCCCGGCACAGCTTGACGACCTGCTCGCGCACCTCGTCCACGACCCCGTCGCCGCTGCCGGCGGCTAGCGCCTTCAGCACCCGGGCCATCATGCGGCCAATCGTCTCCATCTCGCCGACCCCCATCCCACGTGTCGTCACCGCCGGCGTGCCCAGACGGATGCCGCTCGGGTCGAGCGGTGGCCGGGTGTCGAAGGGGATGGCGTTCTTGTTGACCGTGATCGAGGCGCGCTCGAGGGTCTCCTCGGCCTGCCGGCCCGAGACGCCCGACGCCGCGACGTCCACGAGCAGCAGGTGATTGTCGGTGCCCCCCGACACGATCCGGAACCCCTCCGCCGACAGGGCGGAGGCGAGCGTCCTGGCGTTGTCGAGGACCCGCTGCTGATAGGCGGCGAACGACGGTTGCAGCGCCTCCTGGAAGCAGACCGCCTTGGCGGCGATGATGTGCACGAGCGGGCCTCCCTGGATCCCCGGGAAGGCCTTGCGATCGAGGTCCTTCGCGTACGCCTTGCGGCACATCACCACGCCGCCGCGCGGCCCGCGCAGCGTCTTGTGGGTCGTGGTGGTGACGAAGTCCGCCGTGGGAACGGGACTGGGATGGAGCCCCGCGGCGATGGGCCCCGCGATGTGCGCGATGTCGGCCATCACCTTCGCGTCCACGGCGTCCGCGATGGCCCGCACACGCGTGAAGTCGATCACCCGCGGATAGGCGCTGGCGCCCACCACGATCAGACGCGGGCGATGCTCGCGCGCCAGAGCCTCCATCTCGTCGTAGTCGATCGTCTCGGTGTCCTTGCGCACGCCGTACGGAACGATGTTGTACATCATGCCGGAGAAGTTCAGCGGATGGCCGTGCGTCAGATGCCCGCCGTGCGCGAGGTTCATTCCGAGCACCGTGTCGCCCGGCCTGCAAACGGTGAAGTAGACCGCCATGTTCGCCTGGCTGCCCGAGTGGGGCTGGACGTTCGCGTGCTCCGCGCCGAACAGGCGGCACACGCGATCCCTCGCGAGCGTCTCCACGACGTCCACGTACTCGCAGCCGCCGTAGTACCGCCGGCCCGGGTAGCCCTCGGCGTACTTGTTGGTGAAGACCGTCCCGGCCGCCTCGAGCACCGCGGGACTGACGAAGTTCTCCGAGGCGATCAGCTCGAGCGTGGTCTGCTGCCGCCGCACTTCTCCGTTGATGGCGGCGGCTATCTCAGGGTCGACCTGGGCCAGATGCCCGTTCATCGGGTCGCCTCCTTGCCCGTCCCGGCGGCCGCGGAGGAGCGTGTCTCGAGCGCCGTGATCTTGTCGATGCGCCGCTGGTGCCGGCCGCCCTCGAACCTGGCCTCGAGGAACGTACGGACGATATCCATGGCGACCGTGCCGCCCGTGGTGCGGGCGCCGATGCACAGCACGTTGGCGTCGTTGTGCTCCCGGGCGAGACGCGCGGTGGTGACGTCATGACAGACCGCGGCGCGGATGCCGTGGATCTTGTTGGCGGAGATCGCCACGCCGATCCCCGTGCCGCACAGCAGGATGCCGAGCTGCGCCGCGCCGCCGGCGACCTTGTCGCCGACCAGGCGGGCGAAGTCGGGGTAATCGACCGACTCGGTGCCGATCGTCCCTACGTCGTCGACGTCGGCGCCGGCTCCTCTCAGGTACTGGGCGACGCCGTCCTTCATGGCGACAGCGGCATGGTCGCTGCCGATGGCGATTCGGATTCTGGTCATCGTGTCATACCTCCCATGCCCGGCGGGCCGAGAATCCTCTCGTGCTCGGCCAGCAGGAACGTGTCGGTCATCCCTGCGATGTGATCCGCGACGAGGCGCGCGAACCGGGCGTTGCCGTGGTAGCGCCGGGTGATCTCGGCTTCGACCTGCGTCGGCGTGACGTCGCGCAGATACGGGCCGCCTTCCTCCTCCTTGAAGCGCAAGAGCAGGTAATCGTCGGCGAGGCGCGGATCGTCGGTCAGCGCGCGGAACAACCCGCCGATCAGACCGGCCGCGCGGGTCGAAACGCCCCTCAGCCATGCCCCCTGGTAGAGCCTGCGGGAAAGAAACTCGCGCAACCCATCGTACATCTTCGCCGCGGCCGCCGTCAGCCCGATGGCCTCCGGAGCGAAGCGGGGGCGGGCGGCGAGGAACGCCTCGTGCGCGTCGACCCCCTCGGCACGCTGCCAGGACCTGAGGCCGCGCCGTGAGTGCTGGATGATCCCCGTCACCATCATGTGCGTCAGCCCGCGATTGATGGCGTTGGCCCTCATGAAGGCGCCGCCGCGGCGCGCGCGTTGCGGCGCGCCGATCCGCCGCAGGAGCTCCCTGACGATCGGCAGCCCCTCCACTTCCTCGATATCCAGCTCGCCCGCCCTCAGACCATCGTCGAGATCCTGCACGCTGGAAGCGATCCGGTCGACGGTGCCGACGAGCTGCGCCTCGGGAAACGCGGGCCAGCCGGGGTGGAGCGTCGCGTCCGCGCCCGGGGCCGGCCCGGCGTGCTTCAGGATCCCCTCCCTGGTGAGATCGGTGAGGTTGAGGCCGGGGTGCCGGTAGCGCTTCTCGACCCGCTCGACGACCCGCAGGCTCTGGGCGGCGTAGCGGAAGCCGCCGTCCGCCTGCGACAGCAGCGCGTCGAGAGCTGCTTCTCCCGCCTGTGCGAAGGGCGGCATCCCGAGCTCGTGTCCCAGCGCTATCGCCTCCACCAGAATCCTCGTTCAGACCCAGGCCGCGCGCCGCGGTCCGTGAGAGCTGGCTCACCTCGAGCGTGTGGCTCAGCCAATCCCGGTACCGCTCCACGGGGGGGAAGGCGCCGCCGTGGGATTTGAGCCGCAGCCGCCTGAAGGCTCTCGAATGCAGGATGCGATCCCGGTCCCGCTGAAACTCCGTCCTGTAGTCGAACACGCGGCCGTCCCGGTCCAGGGGCACGCTGCGCCGCGCGTCGGCGCTGCGCATGGCGCAGGGGGCGAGCCGCTCACATTCGTCCCGTTCCAGCTCGAGCCGGGTCAGGTCCGTTCTGCTTCGGGCCATGGTGTCGTTCGGGGCGCAGCCGGGAATTCGGCGAGACACGACGGGAAGAACCGTGGGTCATGGTATCCGAGACGGCGCCGCCGGATCAAGAAGCGTCCGGCGCAGGCGGCGGAGGGCACAGGTCGTCGTAGGCCACCGCCACCACCGCCCACATCAGCGGCCACGTGAACAACAGCCCCACCACCAGGAACACCGTGCCCGAGATCCCGAGGAGGAAGGCCAGGAGGAAGAAGAGGCTGCGGTCGAGCAGATCCTCGCCGGCTTTCAGGGTGCGGCTGGCGGTCATCGCCTCGGGCAGGAGCATGTCGCGGTCCACGACGAACGGGAAGACGAAGCAGAACAGGGCGCCTGCGATGATGCCCGGAACGATCCCGAACGCGAAACCGCCTCCGATCAGCAGCCAGAAGACGAGGCCGGTGAGGGCGGTGTTGGTGACGTTGTCGAAGCCGCGGAACAGGTCGGCGAAGGTGACCTCCTCTCCGCGGATCCGCTTGAGGGTGACCCATACCAGCCCGCAGATCCCCGGGCCGCTCAGCATCCCGAGCGAAATCACCGACAGGAGGAAGAGGATCAGGCCACCCAGAACGTAGGTCGCCGGATCGCTGGCGACGATCTGCATCGCGCGGCCGAAATAGCCCCGCTCGATCACAGGTCCTCGATCGGGCTGCGCTCGACGGGGGCCGGGTCGGTCCTCAGGATCAGATACGTGATCGAGCCCGCCGACGTGAAGAAGACGAACGGGTAGACGAGCGTGAGGACCACCACCACGACAAACGATGCGCCGAGCAGGAACCCGGACAGGTCGTAGTGCCAGGCGGAGCCGATCGGCTCCGTGTACATCGGAAGCATCCGCGAGAAGGGTCTCAGCAGGACCCGGAAGAAGCCCGGTATGGCCACCACCGTCTGCTCCCACCGGTCCCCCATGATCGACGAGGCGGCCCAGGTGGTCAGGCGCAGGCTGGCCCAGGCGGCGGCGCCGATGAGCAGGGTCATCAGGAACCCCACGGCGACCACAATGGCCTCGTAAACAATGATATGAAGGGGCTTGCGGCGTGCCAGCTCCACGACCTCGATCATCGCTCCTATCGCCCCGACCCCCCGCAGAGCCACGATCGAGGGGTACAAAAAGGCGCCGACCATATGAACGGCCACGGCCATGACTGCGGTAAGACTAAGAAAGACAGCGAGGAGGAACGAAGCGGAGAAGACGATCGGCCCGATCCCGGGGACCGAGCCGACCAGCGCCATCATCGCCTCGATGGCGAGCATGGTCAGCGCGATACCCCCGAAGGCGAGCGGGATTCCCAGCAGGGTGGTCCAGCGGTCCCGGATGAACTGCCGCAGTTCGGCGGCCCCGGCCCTGCGGCCCTCCACGAGCTGGGTGGTGGCCATGCGGGCGATGAGGCCGGAGAAGAGCACGCAGATACAGGTGGCCAGGATGGCCCCGAGCAGTGTAAACACCCTGTGGGCGCTCTTTTCGCCGGTCAGCGCGCCGAGCCACGCAAAGAGACCGTAGGTGAGGCAGGCGGCCCCGAGACCCAGAGCCGCCGTGGACAGCTTCCGGGGGTCGAAGGCGATCCGCACGGCCAGCGGGATGTCGCGGACGGTCCATTCGCGTGGCGCCGGAGGGGAGGAAGAAGGCTCGGTGGCGTCCAGGAGGCCTCCTAAGTCTCAGGGATTAAAAGACTAACGTTCCTAAGGCGGTCTAATGTAGCCGAAGTCGAGGCGAGATGTCAACAGAACGGGGTGCGGAAGGAGCCGTATGACCGGAAAGGCCGGAAAATGACGGCTGGTGGAGGCCGTAAAGGCTTATGCGACGGGATTTTTCGTGTTGACGTGCACCGGGGTTCGAGGTATATAGCTCCAGAACATTCACCGAGTCCCAGGTCGCTGCTATTGGGGGGGCGAAGTCTCTTTTTCGAGAAGGTCCAAGTCGAGACGGTCCGACATTCCGTTTTTCCAGTGAAGGAGGGGGTATGAAGAGAGTTCTTCGAGCGTTCCTGGGGTCGGCCCTGTGCCTTTGCCTCGCGAGCGCCGTCGTGCTGGCCGCGCCGCCTCGCGGCGCCGTTAGCGGCCCCAGCTATACCGTGGGTGAGTTCGCCGTCCAGCTGGCACATGCGATGAACCTGCCGGCCGACTCGGTGGACAGCGCGGTGGCCGCCCTGAGGGGACGGGGCATCTCCCTTGGCGTGAGCCCGACGACCGAGCTGACCGAGGGAAATCTTGTGAACCTCCTCTCGCAGGCCGGCATCGCCGTCACGACCGCCGACCCTTCGAAGAAGGTGAACAAGCAGAGGGCGGACAGCGTCGTCGGCACGTTCCAGGTCGAGCTGTCCAAGAAGGGTATCATCCCCTCAGACGAGGGCGTGATCACGGCGACCAACCCGACCAACCCGAACGACGACTTCAACAACGGTAACGGTCGCGGCGGCAAGTTCAAGAGGAAGAAGAAGAACAGCCAGACGGGCAGCGACTAGTCCGGTCGCGGCCAGCGCTTCTGGCATGAGCAGATAGACATCAAGCCGCCGGGTCGAGAGACCCGGCGGTTTTTTTGTGTGCCGGGAACCCGCCGCAGTGCTAAGTTGGTGCTGATGAGAAGAGCCCTGCTCCTCGCGTGCTGCATCACAATCCTCCCGGCGGGCATGATCCGGCCGGCGACGGCCCAGGAGGCCGAGGCTCCCGCCGCGGGGCCGGTCACCCTGGGAGACTTCGCCGTGCTCGTGGTCAAGGGTCTCGGCCTGCAGCCCAATGGGGGCACCATGACCCCCGAGGGTGCGGCATGGCTCCTCCTCAGGAAGGGGATCCAGGTCCGGCCCGAGCTGGATACGCCCCTGACCGAGGCGGACGCGGTGGGGGTGCTGAACGGCCTCGGCTACCGGATCAGGACCACCACTCCGTCGCGGGTGATGAGCCGTGACAGGATGGAGATCCTGATCGGCGCGTTCCTGACGAAGCCCTCGCCCTAGCGGTCCGATCCTACCCGCAGAGCCTGACGAAGTTCTCCAGGAGGCGACGGCCGTGTCCCGCGTTGTCCGGTGCGAGATCCGCGACGAGACGGTCCACCCATCCCTCCGCGTCGCGTCCGTGCTCCTGTGCGTCGAGAACGAGCTGCTGCGTGCGCAGCCGGATCAGCCGCTCCAGGATCGGCGCGGTGGCCTCCGGGTGGAACTGCAGCCCCCAGCGCGAGCGGCCGACGCGGAAGGCCTGCACGGCGGCGTGCGCGTTGCCGGCGAGCAGGACCGCGTCATCCGGAAGCCGCTCGATGCGGTCCTCGTGGGTCGCCAGCACGCTGATCGTCCCGCACAAACCGTCGAACAGCGGGTCGTCGGCGGCGGCCTGAGTCAGGTCGACCTCGATCCGCCCGATCTCCCATCCGCCAGGACTGAGCGCCACTTCGCCTCCGCGCGCGGCAGCCAGGAGCTGGGCCCCGAAGCAGACGGCCAGCACCGGCACGGGCGGCTCGTCTCCGCCGGCGAGAAATGCGGTGAGCGGCTCCATCCATGGCTCGCTGCGATAGGCCGCGCTGGTCGACCCGGTCACGATGACGCCGTCGTAGTCGCGAAGCGGCGGCACCGGGTTGCGTGTCGCATCGACGGTGTCGAACGAGCATGACAGCCCGCTCATCGCGTCGATGAACCATCGATCGTAGTCACCGAACTCGCGGAGGACCTCCGGTGCGGTGCATCCCGGCTTGAGGATCAGGATCCGGATCATGGCAGCAGCACGCCTCCGAGGTGAAACCCCCACACACGCCCCGATCGACAGGTGGTAACAAGAATCTCATTATAGCCGCCGCTGACCGTGGCTTCGAACGCGCGGGCATAGCGTCGGTGACCGCCCGATGCCTCCGCGTCGAGGAGTTCATCGAGCGTGGGTGCGGGCGTCTTCCTGCTGTCGTACGCGGCGACGCCGTTGACGGCGATCTCCATCGGATCGTCCGTGCTGACGGCAAACCGCATTCGGCCCGCGCCGCCCGGAACGAACCGGCCCGACAGCGTCGCGCAGCTCTCCTCGACACCGGCCCGCCTCGCCGCCTCGCCGACGTCGACGAAGTCGTGCGGTCCCGAGACGATCGGCTCCCCGCTCGTCTCGAGGCTCCAGGTCACCAGCGGCTCCGTGTCCCAGGGACCGGACGGATCGGCGTCGCGGATCGTGTAAACCGTGCAGTCCGGGCTCGCCGCCTCGGGGCGCAGCATCGGATCCTGATCCGCGCGCTCCACGAACGTCTCCGCCCCCGCGTCGGCGAAGACGACGCGACAGTGGAACCGGTCGCGGATCGGATCCACGATGTCGGCCGCGCGTCCCTCGACGATGTCGCGCCAGAGACGCCAGCGATCCGGATCGGTGATGTACATGAACGTGGGATCGAGACCGACCAGGTAGTGCTGCCGGGGCGCCACGTAGAACAGCTCCGGGAACTCGTCCCAGTCGGTGGTGAAGATCGTCTCGCCGTCGGGCACGTTGTCGCGGATCCACGAGGCGCAGACATCGAACACCCTGCCGCGGTCCTCGGCGATGATCGACCGGGTTCGCGGCACCACGTTCGAGCAGAGCATCCCGAACGCGGCAACGAAAGCCGTCGCCCCAATCCACCGAAGGACCCTGCTCTCCGGCACGCGGCCGGACACCGTCACGGCCGCGAACAGTGCGGAAAAGGGGGCCCACAACTCGATGAACCGCTGGCTCAGGAGGCTCAGCCCGAGGCATCCGAAGCTGACCGCAGCGAGCGTGAGCTCCCCGTCGGATGGCCGGCGCTGGCGGCGGGGCCAGGCGACGAGCAGCGCCGCCAGGCCGACGGCCGTGAACAGAAACGGCCCCGCATTGTCACGCAGCATGCGCAGCGCCGGGGCGGGGAGAATCTCGCTTCCCACCCCGAGTCCGCGGGCCGCACCGGACCAGGAAAGACCCGGCACCGAGATGTTCTGCACGTACCAGAGACGCAGGTTCGCCGGGAAGCCCGGATGGAGGATGACGCCGCACAGCGTGCCGGCGACGGCCGCCGGTGTGGCCTCCCAGACGGGACGCCGGCGTCGCAGTCCCGCCACGACGTCGTGGATCAGCGCGATCCCCGGAAGGAGCTGCCACGCGATGTGAGTCAGGGCGTACGCACCGGCGGCGACGCCGATCCAGGCTTGCCGCCGCTTCAGGATCGCCACGGTGCCAAGCAGCGCGATCGCCACGGCGGGCACGATGGCGCGCAGCAGCCCCACGCGATACAGAAGCGTGACGGAGGAGACGGCGCATGCGGCCGTCCACGCCCATGGTTGACGCGCGCCGAGCCGTTGCGCGGCCAGGCACAGCGCCGTGAACAGCAGCGTCGCGAAGAGGATCGACGCGGCCTTGCCTCCCGACGCGAGATCGCCGAAGGTGAACGGGATCAGCAGGAGGTGATAGAGCAGTTCCTTGTCGGCGTACCGGTCACGGAGAAAGGTCTCCTGCCACCAGGGGAATCTCCCCTCGACGCCGTGGGTCCGGATCCACTCGCTGTACCGGATGTGGAACCAGCCGTCGTACCCGTAGATGTCGGGGGCCCCGGACTTCACGAACGCCACCAGGGCGGCGGTCGCGAGAGCCACCAGCACGAGCTGGAGCCAGAGGCGCCCCGGGCGGGCAGCGGTAGCCGGCATACCGGATGAACTTACGCGCAGCCGGACCTGGCTGTCAATGCCGCCGGCCTGGCCAAGTTACTGAAAACCCTTGCGGTTGACCCGTTCGTGGGCCTGCATTATCATTTCCGGCTCATGCCTGTAAGAGCCGCGGTATTTCTCCTTTTCCTGCTCTCGGGAGCCGTGGGCCTGATCTACGAGGTCCTCTGGCTCCGGATGCTGATCCTCATCTTCGGCTCGACACAGTTCGCGGTCAGCACGATCCTGACCGCGTTCATGGCCGGTCTGGCCCTCGGCTCGTTCCTCTTCGGGCGGCTGATCGACCGGCGGGGCGAGCCGCTGCGATGGTACGGGTATCTCGAGATCGGCATCGGCCTGTACGCGCTGCTCGTGCCGTTCCTGTTCGACGGCCTGGTGCCGGTCTATCGCTGGATCTGGGAGTCGTTCGCGCCCGACTTCTTCGTCTTCAGCCTGCTGCGCTTCTTCTTCGTGCTCCTGGTGCTGATCCTCCCCACCACGCTGATGGGGGGCACGCTCCCGATCCTGAGCAAATTCGTCACGAGACGCGACGATGCCATCGGTCTCTCGGTCGGGTCTCTGTATGCCGTCAACACCTTCGGGGCGGTGCTCGGCACCGCGATCAGCGGCTTCGTGCTGATCCCCGTGTACGGGACGCAGGGGACGATCGGCATCGCCGCGACGCTGAACCTCCTGGTCGGTCTCTCGGCGCTCGGTCTCGGCATGGCCGCCCGGGCGGCGAGGTCCCCAGCGGTCTCGGGCGGCGCGCCGCCGGCCGCCGCGGAGCCGGTGGAGCGGATGCCGGCGGAAGCGAGGCTGCTGCTGTGGGTGCTCGGCGGCTCCGGCTTCGTGGCGATGATGTACGAGATCGCCTGGACACGGGTCCTGGCGCTGGTGATCGGCAGCAGCGTCTACGCCTTCACCATCATGCTGACCACGTTCCTCGTGGGGCTGGCGGTGGGGGCCGCGGTGTTCGCGCGTCTCGCGGACCGGCTGCGCGGGAGGTTCGCGGTCGAGGGGCTCATCGCGCTGCTGACCGGCACGGCGGTGGCCGCGTTCGGCACGATGCTGCTGTTCAACGAGCTTCCGTACCAGTTCGCCCGGCTCTATCACGATGTCCGCGGGCACAACGCGCTGATCTTCACTCTCAAGTACGGCATCGCCTTCATCGTGATGCTGCCGCCCACGCTCCTGCTCGGGGGGATCTTTCCGCTGGTCGTGCGCGCCTGCTCGCCGCACCTCTCCCGGCTGGGCCGTTCGGTGGGTGTCGTCTACTCGTCCAACACCATCGGGACGATACTCGGCTCCTTCCTGTCCGGCTTCTTCCTCATCCCGATGGTCGGGATACAGAACAGCCTGATGCTCGCCATCCTCGCGGACCTCGCGCTGGCTCTGGTGCTGGTCTGGGGAGCGACGCGCGCCGTGCGCGAGGTGACCGGCTGGCCGATGGCGCGCCGTCTTGCGGGGGTGGGCTTCCTCATGCTGCTCGGCGCGGGGCTCGCCTGGGCGAAGCCGCCGTGGGACACGATCGTGATGAACAGCGGGGTCTACCAGTACGCCGACGACATGGAGGAGCCCGACCTGACGCCCGAGGGGTTCCAGCGGTTCATGGTCGAAGGGCTCGACCTGAAGTACTACCGCGAGGGGATGACCACCTCCGTCATGGTGGTCAAGGAGCAGAGCACCGGTGTCTATCTGCTGGCGGTCAACGGCAAGATCGACGCGTCGTCCGAAGGGGACCTGCCCACCCAGCTCCTCTCGGGCCACATCCCGATGCTGCTCGCCCCGGATCCGAAGACGGCGCTGGTAATCGGTTTCGCCAGCGGGATCACCGTCGGCGCCGTGACGCAGTACCCGGTCGACAAGGTGACCGCAGTGGAGATCGAGCCGGCGATCCTGGAGGCGTCGCACTGGTTCGACGATTTCAACCATCGCCCCCTCGAGGATCCCAGAGTCCGCGTCGTGCGCAACGACGGCCGCAACTTTCTGCTGGTCAACGACGAGACATTCGACGTGATCATCTCCGAGCCGTCGAACCCCTGGATGACCGTGGCCTCCAACCTGTTCACACGCGAGTTCTTCCAGCTCGGCCACCGCAGGCTCAACCCCGGCGGTGTGTTCGCCCAGTGGCTCCAGCTCTACGGCATGTCCCCCGACGACCTCAAGGCACTCATGCGGACGTTCCATTCGGTCTTCCCGCACGTGCTGGTTTTCAATACGATCGAGGACGCGGATCTGATACTGGTGGGCTCGGACAGCCCCCTGCGCTTCGATCTGGACGATCTGGCCGCTCGGATGGAGAACCTGTCGCCGATGGTCGACCTCAGAAGAGTGCGCGTCTACACCCCGGAGGACCTCCTCTCCTATTTCCTGTTCGGCACGAAGGAGATGGCGCGGTTCACGGGCAAAGGGCCGCTCAACACCGACGACAACGCCCTGATCGAGTTCCGGGCGCCCAAGAGCCTGCACTACGAGACGCGGGGAGCGAACACGGCGGAGCTGAGACAGGTCACGGTCGAGCCGCTCACCTACGCCGACGATCTGCACAGCGACGAGGACCGCATCCACCATGGCGCCGAAATGGTCAAGGCCTACATGCGCCGAAACATGATCTCCCGGGCACGGGAGGTGCTCGCCGGCACGCCGGGTCTGGCGGAGTCGGAGGAAGGGCAGGAGCTCGAACACCTGCTCGCCGGCCGGTGAGCACGCTGCCGCGGGTGCACGAGCATCACCGGTTCGATGCCGACGGCCCGCTCCACGCGCTCCGGCTCGGCTCGACGACGGCGCCGTCGCTGGTGTTCCTCCACGGCATCACCGGATCGCGCCGGTACTGGTCGGGACGCGTTGCCCATCTGGCGCGGACCCACCGGCTCCTGATACCCGATCTGCTGGGATTCGGCCTGTCGCCCAAGCCGCCGGTGGACTACACGATCCCGCGGTTCGCGGACAGCGTGCGCGCCTTCCTCGACGAGGAGGGGGAGCCGGCCCGGCCCCGCGTGATCATCGGCCACTCGCTCGGCGCGCTCATCGCGATCCAGTACGCCATCGATCGCCCGGACGACGTCCAGGCGCTGGTGCTGCTGAATCTGCCACGTTTCCAGTCGCCCGAGGAAGCTCATCGCCTGTTCTGGCTCGGCTCGCCCCAGTACCGCAAGCTGCTCAACGAGCACTCGATCGCCCAGAACATCTCCCAGGTGCGGCGCTCCGGCGTCGACCTCTTCCTCAAGTATCTCGTCAAGTTCCCCTGGGGTGTCCTGGCCGACTGCCGCAAGTTCACCATGCGGTCGCTGACCTCGACGCTCGAGAACTGCCTGCTGAACTACCGCCTCGACGAGCAGCTCCCGAGGCTCTCGCCGATGCCGGTGCTGCTGATCCACGGGCTGCGGGACGGCGTCGCGCCTTTCCAGAACGTGCGCGAGCTGCCCGGGGCCTACCCCTGGATGCGGCTGGAAGTCATCCCGTCATCGGGGCATCATGTGTTCCTCACGCACACGAAACGCTGCCTGCGCGCCATCGAGGGGTTCCTGCGTGACGAGCTGCAGGCCGATCTCGGCAGTCCCGTGCGGGCAAGGAGCCGATGATGCCACCTGCCAGAATGAGCATGTTCGAGACGGCGAACTACTACTTCGACCGGGCGGCCGACTGGATGGGCCTCGACCGGGAGATGCGGATCCTGCTGAAGATCCCGCACCGCGAGATGCGGGTGGAGATCCCGATCCGGATGGACGACGGGCGGCTGGAGTCGTTCGTCGGCTACCGGGTCCAGCACAACGGCGTGCGCGGCCCGCAGAAGGGCGGCATCCGCTACCATCCCGAGGTGGACCTCAACGAGGTGCGGGCCCTCGCGGAGTTGATGACCTGGAAGACCGCGCTGGTGAACATCCCCTTCGGCGGCGCGAAGGGAGGCGTGACGTGCGACCCGTCGTCGATGTCGAAGTGGGAGCTCGAGCGGCTGACACGCCGGTTCATCTCCAAGATCGCGCTGATCCTCGGCCCGTACCGGGACATCCCGGCTCCCGACATGAACACGAACGCCCAGGTCATGGCCTGGATGATGGACGAGTACGGGCGCAAGCTCGGCTACACTCCGGCGGTGGTGACCGGCAAGCCGGTGGAGCTGGGCGGCTCGAAGGGACGGGAGCAGGCCACCGGCCGCGGCGTGTCGTTCGTCGCGCTGCAGGCCGCGGCCCAGTTCGGCGTGCCGCTCGAGGGAGCCCGCGTCGTGATCCAGGGGTTCGGCAACGTCGGCTCCTGGGCCGCGCGCTGTCTGCACGAGTCCGGATGCCGGGTCATCGCCCTGTCGGACCAGTTCGGTGGTGTCTGCTCGCCCGATGGCATCGACGTGCAGGTGGCGCTGTCGCACCTGCAGCAGAACCACAGGCTCGAAGGGCTGCCGGGCACGTCGCCGATCTCCAACGATGACATGCTGCTGCTGGAGTGCGACCTGCTGATCCCCGCGGCGGTGGGAGGCGTGATCAACTCGAGCAACGCCGAGCGTCTGCGGTGCCGCCTGATCATCGAGGCGGCCAACGCCCCGACATCGGCGCGTGCCGACGCGATCCTCGAGCGGCGCGAGATCCCGATCGTGCCCGACATCCTCGCCAACGCCGGAGGCGTCACCGTCTCGTACTTCGAGTGGACGCAGAACCTGACACAGTTCTTCTGGGACGAGCCCAAGGTGAACGAGGAGCTGCAGAAGACCATGCTCAGGGCGTACGAGGAGATGTCGTCGCTCTCGGTGGCGCGCAGGATCCCGATGCGCCAGGCTGCATACGTGGTCGCGGTCGACCGGGTCGCGGCCGCCACCCGCCTGCGGGGCGTCTGAGCCCCCGGGTCGGGCGTCCTCTCCCCGACTGCCGGCCCGCTTGACAGGCCCGCGGGGCCGGTGTTATTGACCAGCGCGTCTCCACCGGTACGCCCCGCAACGCCGTCCGAACTCGCCCGGCCGGAGCCGGCCCCGGGGCGGCAGTCCACAGCGTGGAGCACGGAGAGGAGTTCAAACCGATGCGATGGGATCGTCTGACAGTCAAGAGCCAGGAGGCGCTGCAGCAGGCGGTGGGCCTCGCCGAAAGTTCTGGCCACGCCGAGGTTTCGTCCCTGCACCTGCTGGATGCCCTGCTGGAGCAGAAGGAGGGGATCGCGCGCAGCATGCTGAGCAAGCTGGGCGTCGACCCCGAGACGCTGCTCGGCACGGTCCGGTCGAAGCTCGAGGCGCTGCCGAAGATCGGCGGCCAGCCCGGCTACCAGCCCCCGATGGGGCAGGACCTGGCCCGTGTGTTCGACGAAGCTCAGAAGCTCACCTCACAGTTCAAGGATGACTACATCAGCACGGAGCATCTCCTGCTGGCACTCTCGGCCACCTCGGGGCTTCCGTCCGCCGACGTGCTGGCCGGAGCCGGCGTGCGTCCCGATGGGCTGATGTCGGCGCTCAAGTCGGTCCGGGGGGGGCAGCGCGTTACCGATCAGGATCCCGAAGGGAAGTACGAGGCTCTGCGCAAGTACGGCCGCGACCTCACCGATCTGGCGCGACGCGGGAAGCTCGACCCGGTGATCGGCCGTGACGACGAGATCCGTCGCGTCGTGCAGGTGCTGGCCCGCCGGACCAAGAACAATCCCGTGCTCATCGGCGAGCCGGGCGTCGGCAAGACCGCGATCGTCGAGGGGCTGGCGCGCCGGATCGTCGACGGCGACGTCCCCGAATCCCTCAAGAACAAGCAGCTCGTATCGCTCGACCTGGCCTCGATGGTCGCGGGCGCCAAGTACCGCGGCGAGTTCGAGGACCGGCTCAAGGCGGTCCTGCAGGAGATCGCCGACGCGGAGGGCGCCGTCATCCTCTTCATCGACGAGCTGCATACGCTGGTGGGCGCCGGAGCGGCGGAAGGCGCCATCGACGCGTCCAACATGCTCAAGCCCGCCCTGGCACGGGGCGAGCTGCGGTGCGTCGGCGCCACCACGCTGTCGGAGTACCAGAAGTACATCGAGAAGGACAAGGCGCTCGAGCGTCGCTTCATGCCGGTGCTCATCGGAGAGCCGGACGTGGAGGACACCATCGCGATCCTCCGCGGGCTGAAGGAGCGCTACGAGGTCCACCACGGCGTGCGGATCCGCGACGCCGCGCTGGTGGCGGCGGCGACGCTGTCGCACCGCTACATCACGGACCGGTTCCTCCCGGACAAGGCGATCGACCTGGTCGACGAGGCGGCGGCGCGCCTGCGCATGGAGATCGACTCGATGCCGGTCGAGCTGGACCAGATCACCCGTGAGACGGGGCGGCTCGAGGTGGAGCGCGAGGCGCTGAAGAAGGAGCGCGACCGCGGCTCGAAGGAGCGGCTCAGAAAGGTCGAGGAGGATCTGGCGCGGCTGAAGGAGACCTCCGGCGCGATGAAGGCGCGCTGGGAGGCGGAGCGTGACGCCATCCACCGGATCCGGGATCTGAAGGAGAAGGTCGAGGCGGCGCACATCGAGGAAGACAAGGCCCAGCGGCAGGGAGACTACGGCAAGGTGGCCGAGCTGAAATACGGGGTCATCGCCGGGCTGCAGAAGGAGATCGAGCAGGAGAATGCCCGCCTCACCGAGATGCAGAAGGACCGGCGCCTCCTCAAGGAGGAGGTCGACGAGGAGGACATCGCGGGCGTGGTCTCGCGCTGGACCGGGATCCCGGTCTCCAAGATGCTCGAAGGGGAGGCCCAGAAGTTCCTGAAAATGGAGGAGCACATCCGGCAGCGCGTCGTGGCGCAGGACGACGCGGTGGCCGCGGTGGCCGGCACGCTCAGAAGGTCGCGCGCCGGGCTGCAGGACCCCAACCGCCCGCTCGGCTCGTTCTTCTTCCTCGGGCCGACCGGCGTGGGCAAGACCGAGCTGGCCCGTGCCCTGGCCGAGTTCCTGTTCGACGACGAGCGCAACATGATCCGGCTCGACATGTCCGAGTACATGGAGAAGCACGCGGTGGCCCGGCTCATCGGCGCGCCCCCCGGCTATGTCGGATACGAGGAGGGAGGGCAGCTCACCGAGGCGGTGCGGCGCCATCCCTACTCGGTCGTCCTTTTCGACGAGTTCGAGAAGGCCCACCCGGACGTGCACAACATCCTTCTGTCGATCCTCGACGAAGGACGTCTCACCGACGGCAAGGGCCGTACGGTGAACTTCCGCAACACCATCATCATCATGACCTCCAACATCGCCAGCGCCCTCATCCGCGAGCTGGAGGAGCGCGGCGAGGAGATCATGCCGAAGGTGGACGAGGTGATGCGCTCGCACTTCCGGCCCGAATTCCTCAACCGGATCGACGAGATCGTCGTGTTCCGAAGCCTCGGCCGTGAGGCCCTGGCGAGGATAGTGGAGATCCAGGTGAGACGCCTGACCGCGCTCATGGCCGACCGGGAGATCGGGCTGGAGGTCACGCCCGCCGCGGCCGAGCTGCTGGCCCGGGAGGGGTACGACCCGGACTACGGCGCCCGCCCGCTCAAGAGGGTGCTGCAGCGGCGCGTGCAGGACCCGGTGGCGATGAAGATCCTGCAGGGCGAGGTCGCTCCGGGGGACACCGTCGTGGTGGGGCTCGACGCCGCCGGCAAGGAGCTCACGTTCGAGACCCGCAGGGTCCCGAAGGAGGCGGAGACCCGGGTTCCTTGACGCCCCAGGACGGCAAATCTATGCTCTTCAACTGAATGGAGGTTCTCAACATGGCGCTGACACGCTGGGATCCGTTTCGTGACCTTGTGGGCCTGCAGGAGAGGATGAACAGGCTGTTCGAGGATTCGCTCGCCCGATCCAAGACCACCGATCAGGAGATGGCGATGGGAGCCTGGACGCCCGCGGTCGACATCTACGAGACACCGGAGGAGGTGGTGCTCAAGGCCGACCTTCCGGGAGTCGATCAGAAGGACATCGATCTGCGGATCGAGAACAGCACGCTCACGCTGCGCGGAGAGCGGAAGTTCATGAAGGAAACGTCCGAGGAGGACTATCACCGGATCGAACGGTCCTACGGAGTCTTCTCCCGCTCCTTCCAGCTCCCGGGCAGCATCGACCAGGCGGGGATCAAGGCGAATCACAAGGAAGGCGTGCTCGAGGTTCACCTTCCCAAAAAAGAGGACACCCGACCGAAGCAGATCAAGGTCGAGGTGAACGACTGAGGCATGAATTGAATACCATCAAGACCGTGGTTCTGCTGGGCGCCCTGACGGGTGTCCTGATCTTCATCGGCGGGCTGCTCGGCGGGCAGAGCGGGATGATCCTGGCCCTGGTTCTCGCGGCGGCGATGAACTTCTTCGCCTACTGGTTCTCCGACACGATCGTCCTCAAGATGCACGGGGCGAAGACGGTGACGCGCGAGCAGGCGCCCGCGCTGTACGAGATCCTCGAAGGGCTGACGGCACGCTCCGGAGTGCCGATGCCGAAGGTGTACATCGTCCAGTCCGACGCTCCCAACGCGTTCGCCACCGGTCGGAACCCGTCGCACGCGGCGGTGGCCTGCACCACCGGTATCCTCAGGATCCTCGATCGCACCGAGCTGGAGGGTGTGCTCGCGCACGAGCTGTCCCACGTGCGCAACCGCGACATCCTGATTTCCTCCGTCGCCGCGACCGTCGCCGGGGCGATCTCGATCCTCGCCTCGATGGCACGCTGGGGCGCGATCTTCGGCGGCTTCGGCGGGCGCGACAACGATCGGGGCGGCAGCGTGTTCGAGCTGCTCGCCCTGGCCATCGTCACCCCGATCGCCGCGATGCTGATCCAGATGGCGGTTTCGCGCTCGCGTGAGTTCCAGGCTGACGCCTCGGGAGCGAAGATGGTGGGCAACCCGTACGGCCTCGCTTCGGCTCTGCAGAAGCTCGAGGACTACGGCAGGAAGGTGCCGCCGCTCAACGTCAGCCCGACGATGAGCCATCTTTACATCTCGAATCCACTCTCGGGCAGGGGCCTCATGAAAATGTTCAGCACGCACCCGCCGACGCAGGAGCGGATCCGCCGGCTGCTCGGCCGGTAAGGGCATGCGCGCGCCGGTCACCACGCTTGCCGCGGCGGCAGCGGCACTCTGCCTGTCTGCCTCCACCGCGGCGGCGACGGCGCCCCTGCCGTCCTCCGACCGGCGCAGCCCGATCGTGCGGGTCGTGGAGAGCGCCTCGCCGGCGGTCGTCAATATCTCCACAGAGCAGCGGGTGGACAACCCGTTCCACCGCTCGGGGCTCGACGGATTCTTCTCCAAGATGCTCGATCCCTCGGCTCCCGATCCGGCGGGGCCACCGGGCGACGAGTACGTCCAGAACAGCCTCGGTTCGGGAGTCATCATCGACCCGCGCGGCTATATCCTGACCAACGAGCACGTCCTGTGGCGTGCGTCCCGCGTGCATGTGGTGATGTCCGACCGGCGCAAGTTCGACGCCGAGGTGGTAGGCGTGGACCCGAGGTCCGACCTCGCCGTCCTGCGGATCGACACGGGCGATCGTCCCCTGACCGCGGTGCGCGCCGGCACCTCGTCCGATCTGATGATCGGGGAGACCGTCATCGCGATAGGCAACCCCTACGGTCTGTCCAACACGGTGACCACCGGGGTCGTCTCGGCGCTCGCGAGGTCGATCAAGGCCGGCGATCGCGTCTACTCCGATTTCATCCAGACGGACGCGTCGATCAATCCCGGCAACAGCGGTGGACCGCTCCTGAACGTCGACGGCGAGCTGATCGGCATCAACACGGCGATCCTCGATGAGGGGCAGAGGATCGGTTTCGCGATCCCCGTGGATCGCGCGCGCAAGGTGGTCGACGACCTGATCCGCTACGGTGAGATCCGGGTGGCGTGGCTCGGCCTCGACGTGCGCGACCTCAGCGACCGGGACTACGCCAATCTCGTGGCGCGCGATCCGGCCGAGGACGAGCCGGCGGCGGTCTCCGTGCCCGCGCCGGGAGCGCCGATCCGTCGCATCTACGCGGGCGGTCCGGCGGAGGCGGCGGGCCTCGAGGTCGGAGACCTGGTCACCGCCCTCGGCGACGAGATGGTCTCGTCACGCACCGATTTCGAGACGGCGGCGAGCAAGCTCAAGCCGGCCGACAAGATCACGGTGTCGTATCGCCGTGGCACGGCGGACCGGAAGACCGAGATGACCGCGGCCGGATTCCCCGACAGCATCGCGGAGGAGTACCTGGCCGATCAGCTCGGCCTGGAGTTCGGCGATATTCCCGCCGAATGGCTGAGACGATACCCCGGACTTCCGGCCGATGGCGTCGTGGTGATCCAGGTGCGCAACCGCAGCCGCGGATTCTTCGCCGGCCTCGAGCGGGGAGACATTCTGCGGGGCATCGACGACAGCCGGGTCGCACGCATGGCCGATCTCAGCCAGGCTGCCGCGCGGATCGTTGGGCGCGACGCGGTGCTGCTGAAGGTCGTCCGCGGCCGTTTCCAGTACAACGTGACCGTGGATCTCGACTGAGGGGTGATGGATGAAGGAGAGCACGAAAAGGAATGAAGGGCATCCGGTGAAGGTGACCGTCGTCGACCGGCGGCATCATGCCTCGGCGGAGGAGGCGTCCGGGACGGAGTCGCGCAGCCCCTACCCGTCCTTCATCGAGGAGCTGCAGGCGAGGGCACGGGAGGCGGAGCGTCTCGCCGGCGAGGCCGTGGCGCGCGCCGAGCGGGAGCTCGACGCCGTCCGCGAGCGTCTCAAGCGCGACGTGGATCGGCGTGTCGACGAGGGCAGCGCCCGCCTGCTCGGCGCGATGCTCGAGGTGGTGGACAACCTGGACCGTGCCTCCGGCGTCGCGGCCGCCGAATCGGAGGCGATCGCCCGGGGGATCGAGCTGATACGACAGCATGTGCTCGGCATCCTGGAGAACGAGGGCGTCGAGCCGATCGAGACGCTGGGGCTCGAGTACGATCCGAACGTGGCGGAGGCGGTCATGCTCGAGCCGGTCGGGCCGGAGCGGCACAATCTGGTCATCGAGGAGCTGCAGCGCGGCTACCGCCTGCGGGACATGGTGCTGCGCGCCGCCAAGGTCAAGGTCGGCAAGGCGGGCTGATCCTCCGCCGAACCGGACGACCGGGGGGCGTCGGGTTCCAGCAGCCCGCGCCGTTCCATCTCCGACAGGATCAGCTCCGACGCGAGCGCGCACCCGCGCGCGGTCCAGTGACCATCGATGGAGTAGTACAGCGGGTCGCCGCCGCCATGGGCGCGAAACCCCTCGAGGAGCGGCAGCACCGACCCGCCCGAGACGCGGGACCACTCTTCCAGCCGGCGCTCGGGCAGCTCCCGGTCGAACGCGCCGGCCGGCATCCCTCGACGCTCCAGCATGGCCATCCATCGATCATCGTAGACCTGGTACTTCGCCGGGACGACCACCACCAGGAACCTGGCCCCGGTCGACTCGACCCGCCGTCGGAACTCGTCGACGAGTGCCATCGTCAACTTCCACCCCGAGGCGACCTCTGCGGTCGGATCGGCCAGCAGAACGTCGTCGTTCTGGATCGACATCGGGTCCGGCGGCTCCATCCGGTCGCCGAGCGCGCGCCTGGCAATCTGCAGCAGCATGAAGAGGTGGGATCGCGCGCCGAGGTACACCCTCATCCGGTTGCGCCAGCTCGAGGGGGGCCGGGGACGCCTGAGGATCGTCAGGCGGCCGTCGCGCAGCGCGTAAAGACCCCGGTCAGCGTTGTTGCGCACATCATTATAGAAGAAGCCGAGCACCACGACGTCCGGGTTGAGCTTGCGGCCCACGCTTTCCCACAGCATGAGCTCCTCGCCGGTCCCCGCTCCCGACACGCCGGCGTTGATCACTTCGATCGGGTTTCCGTGATCCGCCGCGGTTCGCCGCATCACGGACGTGATGGTGCTCCGCTCGGGAACCTGGGCCTCCTCGACGAACGAGTCGCCCATGAACAGGACCCGCGGCACGCCGGGTCGCTTCGACGGCGCGATCTCCGGACCGCGCAGCCCGAGGCTGTTGTACCTCACCCGGCAGGAGAACTCCTGACGCGCATAGGTGAAGCTGAACCGGGGGATGTGCCGGTAGGTCCCGTCCGTCCAGATCATGCCGGCGTCGAGAGGCTGGGGACGGAACAGCCGCAGATACAGCTCCGAGGAGGCGCAGGCGAGGGTCACCGAGCACAGGGTGAGGAGGACGGTGCCCCAACGGGAGGTGCGCGAGGAGGACATGTCGCTGCCATTGTAACCGGTACTCCGGGGCGACCGCTTCTCTGGCGCCCGCGCTCCTGATAGACTCCCCGCTCCGGCGGGGCCGCGCCCCGCCCCGGAGGACGGCGTGAACTACGGCTTCGTGATCGACAATCGCAAGTGCATCGGCTGCCATGCCTGCACCGTCGCCTGCAAGGCGGAGCACGATATCCCCCTCGGGGTCAACCGCACCTGGGTGAAGTACATCGAGAAGGGCGCGTTTCCCGACACACGGCGCTTCTTCAGCGTGCTGCGCTGCAACCATTGCGCCGATGCCCCCTGCGTCACGATCTGCCCGGTCACCGCCCTGTTCACGCGCGAAGACGGCATCGTCGATTTCGATCCGAACCGCTGCATCGGCTGCAAGGCCTGCATCCAGGGCTGCCCCTACGATGCGCTGTACATCGACCCGGATTCGCACACGGCCGCCAAGTGCAACTTCTGCGCGCACCGCGTCGAGGTGGGCCTCGAGCCTCCCTGCGCCGTCGTTTGCCCCGAGCACGCCATCGTCGCCGGCGATCTCGACGACCCGGCGTCCGAGATCACCGGTCTCGTCAGGATGCAGAAGGTCACCGTCCGCAAGCCCGAGAAGGGGACGCAGCCGAAAGTGTTCTACATCGACGGCGATTCGGGCCTCTCTGGTCCCGGGCGAGACCGCCGTCGAGAGCTCGTATGTCTTCAGCCAGGCGCGCCAGCACGGCGTGACGCCCAGGGAGCCGGCCGGAGGCGGCGAAGGCGTGGTCACGGACGAAATCTGGGAGCGGGTGCGCGCGGTGATGGGTGAGAAGGCCGTCGCGTCCCGGCGCGTCTACGATGCCGGGCAGACGCATCAGGACTCGTGGGGATGGAAGGTCTCGGCCTACCTCTGGTCCAAGTCGATCGCCGCCGGCTGCCTGATGATCTACCCGTTTCTCGATGCGGGGGCCGCCACGGCGCTGGTGCTCGCTCTGGTCTTTCTGGCGGCCACCGGCGCCCTGCTCGTGGCCGACCTCAAGCGACCGTCGCGCTTCCTCTGGGTGCTGACACGCCCGCAGTGGCGCTCGTGGCTGACCCGGGGCTCGTACATCCTGCTGGCGTTCGGGGTCATCGGGATGGGGGCGCTCGCGGCAAGCCTCCTCGACATGGAACGCCTGTGGCTGTTGCTCGGCCCCCCGGCCGTCGTCGTGGGGGCGCTCTCAGCCGTCTACACCGCCTTTCTCTTCTGGCAGTCGAAAGGACGCGACCTGTGGCAGAGCCCGCTGCTGCCCCTGCACCTGCTGGTGCAGGCGCTGCTCGCGGGACTGTCGGCGATGCTCGTGGCGCGTGTCGTCGCGGCGCCCGGGCCGGTGGGGGCGACGGTGCCTCTCGATGGCTGGCTGCAGGCCGGGCTCGCGCTCAATGCGGCGCTGATCATGGCCGAGATTTTCGGTGCGCACCAGACCGAAGACGCCACGGCGGCGGCCCGCTGGGCTCGCGGCGGCGCCCGGCTGCAGGTCCTGGTCTGGGGGATCCTCGTGGCCGGCCACGCGCTGCCGTTCTTCCTGCTCTCCTTCCTCTCGGAGGGGCCGGGCGGTGCCCCCCTGGCCGCGCTCGCAGGTCTGCTCGCGCTGGCGGGCCTCGCCATGTACGAGCACCTGTACGTGCGGGCGGGCCAGTCGGTGGCGCTGTCATGAGCCCTCGCCGCGGATTCCGGCCCGGCCTGATCGAGCGGCTGACACGCCGCCTCACCGGCCGCCCCCCGCTCGTCATTCCCGGCATGCCTCCCCGCGGCCCCTTGTCGCCCTACCCGCCGGTCGAGAGCTGGGACCGGTGGGAGGAGTACGACGCGAAGGCCTGGCCGCGACGCGTGAAGAAGAGCTACACGCTGGTGCCGACGATCTGTTTCAACTGCGAGGCCGCGTGCGGCCTGCTGGCGTACGTCGACGAGGGCGAGGGGACCATCCGGCGGTTCGAGGGGAATCCCCTCCACCCCGGCAGCCGCGGGCGCAACTGTGCCAAGGGGCCGGCCACCATCAATCAGGTCAGGGACCCGGAACGGATTCTGTACCCGATGCGCCGGGCGGGCAGGCGTGGCGAGGAGAAGTGGGAGCGGATCACGTGGGACGAGGCGCTCGACGCGATCGCCGCCCGCCTCCGCGCGGCCCTGCAGGAGGGTCGGCACAACGAGATCATGTACCACGTGGGGCGCCCCGGGCACGAGCGGTACATGGAGCGGGTGCTGAAGGGCTGGGGGGTCGACGCCCACAACAGCCACACGAACGTCTGCTCCGCCTCCGCGCGTCTCGGCTACCAGCTCTGGACGGGGTCGGACCGTCCCTCCCCCGACCACGCCAACGCGCGGTTCATGCTGCTTCTGTCGGCGCACCTCGAGACGGGGCACTATTTCAACCCCCACGCGCAGCGGATCATCGAGGCGAAGATGAAGGGGGCGAAGATCGCGGTGATGGATCCGCGGCTCTCGAACACGGCCAGCATGGCGGACTACTGGATGCCGACACGGCCGGGCAGCGAGGCGGCGGTACTGCTGGCGATGGCGCGGATCATCCTGGACGAGGATCTCCTCGACCGCGAGTTCGTCAGGCGCTGGGTGAACTGGGAGCAGTTCCTGAAGGAGGAGCGGCCCGGCGTCGAGGTTTCCTTCGAGCGCTTCCTCCACGAGCTGAAGGGCCTGTACGCTTCGTTCACGCCCCGGTTCGCCGAGGAGGAGAGCGGGGTGCCCGCTGCGAGGATCATCGAGGTGGCACGGGGCATCGGCGAGGCCGGCAGCGCCTTCGCGGCCCACCTGTGGCGCGGCACGGCGTCCGGCAATCTGGGTGGATGGCAGGTGGCACGCGCGCTGGAACTGCTGAGCGTGCTGGTCGGCGCCGTGGGCACGCGCGGCGGCACCTCGCCCGCCTCCTGGAACAAGCATGCGCCAAAGCTGTTCGCCGAGCCGCCCGCGCAACGCTTCTGGAACGAGCTGCTCTTCCCCGCGAGTGGCCGCTGGCTCACTACGAGATGTCGTTCCTCCTGCCGCACTTCCTCAAGGAAGGGCGCGGGCGCGTCGATGTCTATTTCACCCGCGTCTACAACCCGGTCTGGACCAACCCGGACGGCTTCACCTGGATGGAGGTGCTCGCCGACGAGGAGAAGATCGGCTGTCACGTCGCGCTCACACCGACCTGGAACGAGACCACCGTCTTCGCCGACTTCGTGCTGCCGATGGGGCACGCGCCCGAGCGGCACGACGTGCAGAGCCAGGAGACGCAGGCGGGTGTATGGATCTCCTTCCGCCAGCCGGTCCTGCGGGCCGCGCGGGAGCGTCGCGGCGAGAAGACGCAGTTCACCTGGGAGACCAACCCGGGAGAGGTCTGGGAGGAGGACGAGTTCTGGATCGAGCTCTCGTGGCGCATCGATCCCGACGGGGCGCTCGGCGTGCGCCGCTGGTTCGAGTCGCCGTACCGGCCGGGCGAGAAGGTCACCGTGGAGGAGTACTACCGCTGGCTGTTCGAGAACGGCGTGCCGGGCCTGCCCGAGGCGGCGGCCGAGAAGGGAATGACGCCGCTCGAATACATGAGGCGCTTCGGCGCCTTCGAGATTCGCAGGGACGTATACCGGCAGCACGAGACGCCTCTCGGCGAGGAGCGGCTGCACGGGACGGAGGTGGATCCGGAAACCGGCGTGGTCCGGTCGGACGGCGCCCCGATCGGCGTGATGATCGATGGCATCGCGCGCGCCGGTTTCGCCACCCCGTCGCGCCGGCTCGAGTTCTACAGCGGCACCATGAAGGAATGGGGCTGGCCCGAGGCGACGGTGCCGGGCTACCATCACAGCCACGTGCATCAGGAGCGGGTCGACCCCGCGAAGGGGGAGTTCGTGCTGCTGCCGACCTTCCGGCTCCCCACCATGATCCACACCCGCTCGGGCAACGCGAAGTGGCTGACTGAGATTTCACACCGGAACCCGGTTCTCGATTCACACGTCGGATGCACGGCGGCTCGGCGTGTCCACCGGGGATCTGGTGCGCGTCACCACCGAGATCGGGCACTTCGTCAACCGAGCCTATGTCACCGAGGGAATCCGTCCCGGGGTGGTGGCCTGCTCCCATCACATGGGGAGGTTCCGGATCTCGGACACCGGCGGCAGCCGCTGGGCGACGGCGCGGGTCAGCGTCGAGCGAACGGGCGAGGGACGGTGGCGTCTGCGCCAGCTCGAGGGGATCGCCCCGTTCGCGAGCACCGACCCGGATTCGAGCCGGATCTGGTGGCGGGAGGCCGGCGTGCCGCAGAACCTGACCTTCCCCGTCCATCCCGACCCGGTCTCCGGCATGCACTGCTGGCATCAGAAGGTGCGGGTCGAGAAGGCGTCGCCCGGCGATCGCTACGGCGACGTGGAGGTCGACACCAATCGTTCGATGGAGGTGTACCGGGAATGGCTGAAGCTGTGCCGGCCGGCGCCCGGCCCGTCCGGGTTGCGTCGGCCGCTGTGGCTGGGCCGGCCGGTCCGGCCCGCTCCGGAGACCTTCCGCGTGGAGTGACCGCATGATGCAATGGCTGACCGGGAACTGGAACCTCCTGTTGCCCGGGCCCTGGGCGGCAGTAACCCTGGTGATGATTTCGGCGATATGCGGCCTGCTGGTCGGCGCCGAGCGCGAGGTGAAGGAGAAGTCCGCCGGGCTCCGGACGCTCACGCTGGTCTGCGTCGGCGCGGCGGTGTTCACGCTGATGTCCGTCATCGTGGCCGCATCGCAGGGGGACCGCGGCCGGATCGCCTCACAGGTCGTGGTGGGCGTCGGCTTCCTCGGAGCCGGCGCCATCCTGCGCGGAAGCGAGGGCGTGCGCGGGATGACCACCGCGGCGAGCATCTGGTCCGTGGCGGCCATCGGGATGGTGGTGGGCGCCGGCTATCCCGTCGCCGGGCTCGCCCTGAGTCTGCTGATGCTCACGGTGCTGCGTGGCGTGGCGGCCCTCGAGCGTCGCTATATCGGGCCGTGTGTCCACATCGGCGGGTGGGTGCTGTTCCGGCCGGAAGGCGGCAGGACGCTGGTCCGGATTCGAGCACATCCTCGACGGCTCCCGGATCACCTCCTCCGAACGCAGGCTCGACCCGGCCGGAGAGGGCCTCGTCCGCGTGAGCTTCGACTACTGCTGCGCCCACCGGCAGCACAAGGAGTTCCTCGTGCGCCTCGCCGGGACGCCGGGCGTGCAGGAGATCCACCACGACCCGGAGGTCTGACGGGCCGTGGGCGACGAGGCCCGCGGCCGCTCACTGCCTCGCGAACCTCAGCAGGTCCGGGCGTTTCCCCACCAGGACCAGACGGTCACCGGGTGACAGCTTCGCGTCGGATGGCGGCGGGATCAGCTCGGGGCCGCCGCCGGACGGTTTGAGCGACAGCACCGTGAGCAGGAAGCTGTGCGGAAGGTCGAGGTCCATGAGCGTGCGTCCCGCCAGCGACGCGGGCACCGGGAGCTCCTCGATCGTGCAGTCCGCCGGAAGATCGACGGTGCTGCGGCGCTGGACCGGCTCCTCCTCTCCCGGCGCGTACCGGACGGCCAGCAGCTTCCGCTGCAGGACCTCGCGGTCGAACGACCGCAGCACGTCGCGCCGCGTCACCACGCCGAGGAACCGCGGCGGGTCATCGCGCGAGAGCACCGGAAGCTGGCCGTGGTCGTTGAACCAGAATTTCTCGGTGACGGCGGAGACGGGATCCCCCACCGTCACGTGCGGCGCCACGCGCGCGAGATCGCCCGCGATGAGGATGTCGCCCAGCCCCTTCTGATCGGCTGCGGCCATCAGGTCCTGCACGTCGATGATGCCGACGTAGCGGCCGTCGCGCTCCACCACGTGGATCATGTCGCCGCCGCGCATGTGGAGGAACTTGTCGATCAGCGCCCGCAGCGTCGCGTCGGGCCGTATGGTCGGCGGCGAGGTCCACATCACCTCCTCGACATGGATCGACTGCAGCGCCGTCTGCTCGATCGCCAGATCGATATCGACCCCGCGGCGCCTGAGCCGCTCGGTGTAGATCGACTCTTTCTTGATCGCGCGCGAGATGAGCGCGGATATCCCCGTACACACGAGCACGGGGAGGATCAGGTTGTAGTTGAGCGACATCTCGAACACCATCAGCGTGGACATGATCGGCGCGTGGGTGGTGGCGGCGAGCAGCCCGCTCATCCCCACGAGGGCGTAGGCTCCGGGCTGGGACGTCAGGTCTGGCCACAACGCGTGCGCACCGCCTCCGATCAGCGCCCCGAGCGAGGCGCCGACGAAGATGGTCGGCGTGAACACGCCGCCCGACAGCCCCGAGCCGATGCTGAGCGCGGTGGCGACCATCTTGCCCGCGAGGATCCAGCCGAAGAGCTGGAAGGGGATCTCCCCCTTGAGGGTCATGTCCACCCCCTCGTATCCGTTTCCCCAGACGTACGGGACCCAGATCGCCACAGCGCCGATACCCAGCCCGCCCAGCGTCGCCGAGAGCGGGTAGGGGATCCTCAGGGAGCGGAAGAGCTTGCCGGTGCCGTTCAGCAGCTCGATGAAGAGCCGGCCCACCACCGCGCAGGCGACCCCCATCAGCAGGAAGATCAGGAACTCCCACGAGGAAACGAGCTGGAACCCCGGCGTCTCGTAGATGGCGCCCCCCACGACCCCGCGCGTAACCAGCGTGGCCACCACCGAGGAGATGACGAGCGGGCCGAAGATCTCCATGGCGAAGTTGCCGATGATCACCTCCATCACGAACAGGGAGGCGCCGATCGGCGCGTTGTACGCCGCGGCCATGCCGGCGGCCGTTCCGCATCCGATCAGGATCCGCCGACGCTCGGCGCTGACACGCACCCACCCGGCGATCCGGCCGGCCGAGGAGGCGCTGATCTGCACGATCGGACCCTCTCGTCCCACCGAGGAGCCGGAGCCGATGGCCACCATCGTGGAGAGGCCCTTCCACAGGGCCGAGCGCACCTTGAGCACCTTCTCACGCAGGACGACCGCCTCCATGATCTCCGACATCCCCTCGCCCTTCGGCCCGCGGAGGCCGTACCGGATGATCAGCGCGGCGACGAGGGCGCCGCCCGCGGGAGCCACGAGGCGGATGGCCCAGGGCAGACCCTGCGCGATCACGAGGATGTTCTCGTTGGAGGCGAAGTAGACGACCTGGAAGAGACGCACCGCGAGACGGTACAGGAGGCCGACCATGCCGCCGATGATCCCCACGGTGACGATCAGCAGCAGGTACGAGGCCTCCGCGCGCCGGAGCGGCTCGAGGATGCGAGAGAACACACCCGGCGGCGCAACCAGTCCGCCTGCGCGGGTCGGGCGAGACGATTCGGACGGCATGGTTCCCCGGCGTGCAGGAGCGTTGCAGGCGGGAAATTCTAGCACAGCCCTCCCCGGGCGCGGGGGGGAGGCCGTGCATCGTGCGGCAGACCGCTACTGCGCCATCAGCACCTTGTGGATCGAGCTCCACATGACGACGACGGCGGCCATGAACGCCAGCAGGATGATGTAAACGAAGATGATCCGCTTCACGGGGTCAAATCTATCCGAGCACCGCCGGCCGTGTCAACGGACGGAAAATGCCCCCCATGGGTGTGAAGCGATGTGATCGGGTGTATGGGGCGGATGTGTCCGGCCTGTCCGCCGGCGGACAGGGGCCCGTGGGCTGTTGATCGGGCAAGCCCTGTCTCACGAATGACTTGGTGCTGTGCCGGGGCTCGCTGTCCTTTGGCACGTTCCTTTCTATGCCCACCGGCGTCGTGCGCCTGCGCTCCCGCAGGCGCCCTTTCGCCGGAGGTACCTCCCCGATGGCCTTCACTCCTCCCTTCTGCCCCCGCCGTGGCTGCCCCTTCAACCAACGACGCCAGCGAGGCTTTGCCCGTCGACACGGTGTGTACCGCTCCGCGTCCTTTCCCAGGCCTCTCGTCCGGTATCGCTGCCGCTCGTGCCGACTCACCTTCTCGCTGATGACCTTCCGCTACGCCTACCGGCAGAAAAAACCCCACGTCGACGCCCGTCTCCTGCATCTTCTCTGCAACGGCGTCAGTCTGCGCGGGGCCGCCCGGCTGCTCGGCGTCAATCGCAAGACCGTCTCGCGCAAGCTCGCCCGGCTCGGACATCACGCCCTTCGCCAGCAGCGCGCGGTGATGGGCCGGCATGGTCTGCGCGGTCATTTCCAGCTCGACGAGCTGGAGACCTTCGAGTCGAACCGCTACCAGCCCGTCACCGTGCCCATCCTGATCGACAAGCACTCCTACTTCATCGCCTCGCTGGCCACCGCCCCGCTGCGCCGGCGCGGCCGCATGACCGCGCGCCAGAAGGCCCGCCGCGCCGCCTTCGAAAAGCTCCACGGCCGACGCCCCTCCCACTCCGACCTCGCCGTGCGCCGCTGTCTGGCCGTCCTGAGCCGTCACGCCGCCGGCGACGTCCCGCTCGACTCGGACCGCAAACCCTCCTACCATCGCATCGCCCGGCGGCTGCTCGGCGACCGGCTCCGCCACACGACCTTCGACGCCACCGCACGGCGCGACCGCGCCAACCCGCTGTTCCCCATCAACCACACCAACGCCATGGCGCGCTATGGCCTCGCCCGCCTGCGCCGACGCACCTGGTGCGTCTCCCGACGACGCGCCTGGCTCGAGCGGGCCCTTCACGCCTGGGCCGGATGGTTCAACTTCTGCCGCGGCGTCACCATCACCGCCACCGCCAGCCCCGCCGAAGCCCTCGGCCTGGCCCAGAGAAAACTCTCCCTCGCTGAATGGCTCCGGTGGCGCCACCACGGGCACAACGCCGGACGCATCCTCCCCAGGCCTCTCCAGCTCTCCTCCTGACATGACCCCCGCGGGACAGCCTCATCACCCTTCACAACCATGGGGGGCATTTTCCAGCGTGACCCGGCCGTTCTGGATGACGATCCGTACCTGCCGCGTTGCCGAGATTCCGGCAAGCGGATCCCCCTCCACCAGCACCAGGTCGGCGCGCATCCCGGGGCGGGTGCCGCCGAACCTGTCCGCTGCGCCCAGCTCGGCCGCCGCGTCGCCGGTGGCCGCCGTCAGTGCCGCCGAGGGTGTGAGGCCGGCGGAGACCAGCAGCTCCAGCTCCCGATGGAGGTCGAAGCCGGGGGCCACGAGAAACGCCGGTGCGTCGGTCCCGGCCAGGATCCGGCCTCCGGCGCGGTGGAAGCGTCCCACGAAGCTCATCATCCGCTCCAGGCGGCGCCGTCGCGCTCGGATCTCCTCCTGTGTCAGGTTGCTTGCTGAGGCGTTGGCGATCTGGCTGGATATCCAGAACCGGCGCGCCAGCCAGGGGAAGTAGGCGAGAGCGGGGTCACCGCCGCGCACCAGGTCGGGCAGCGTGAATGCATGCTCGGCCACCACGAGTGTCGGCGTGACGGCGGTGCCGTTCGACACCAGCACGTGGATCAGCTCCGTGATGGCCGTCTCGCCGGGGCCTGGATCGTCCCAGTCGACGCCCGAGAGGTGCTCTATCGTGTCCACTCCCGCGCGGGCCGCATCGGCCGCGCTCACCTGGTCGAGATGCGCCGCTACCCACAGTCCCCGCGCGTGGGCGGCCTTCACCACCGCGCGGAGCACCGGCAGGTCAATCCCCCAGTGCACCTTGATGCCGTCCACCCCGGCGTCGGCGAACCGGTCGACCACCGCGACGGCCGCCTCGGGGCCCGTGACGCCGATTTCCTGATCCGACGCCGCCGCGCCTCCCACCAGGTAGGGGCCGGTGACGAACAGCCGCGGGCCGATACGCAGGCCGGCCGCGTCCTCGGCGCGCCGCTCGAGCACCCCGTCCAGATTGGAGCCGAGAATCCCGCGCGGTGGTGACCCCGTTGCCCACCATCATCTCGTCGGCGAAGGAGCCGCCCACCGCGTGCACGTGCATGTCCACCAGCCCGGGCAGGATGGTCATCCCCGTGGCGTCGATGACGCAGGCGCCTTCCACGGGGTGCGCGACGATCTCGCCATCCTCGAGGCCCAGCGCCGTGTTGGGCCGCGCGCCGTCGCGGGGATCCCAGATCGTGCCGTTGACGATCGTCAGCGGCGGCGGCGGGGCGTCTCCGGGCGGCGCGGCGGCCAGCCCCTCGATCCGCTGGCGGCTTCCCAGGAGGCCGAGCGCGTCGAGCGCCCCTGTGATGACGTACAGGTTCGAGGGAAGCAGCAGCGCAATCAGGATGCCGATGAAAAGGACGACGGCGGGGATTGAGATACCGGCAGCCAGACGCTTTCTCAACGGGCTCTCCCGGTGCCGAAGGCTCTGCGGGGACGGGGCTAGAGGAGGTAGGCCACCGCGAAGCCGATCTGCGCCGCCATCATCATCAGGTACATGTGCTTCCAGGAGATGTGGTTCTCCACCTCGGCAAGCTCCTCCGGCTTCTTGAGGATCAGATAGCTGACATAGAAGCCCCATACGGCCAGCACGATCCCCAGCGGAACGAGCAGATACGGGTTGCCGGTGAGGATCTTCACGCCAGGCTCGATCGGATTGTCGACCAGCGCACCGACGGGCAGCAGCAGCCACGGCAGCACGAAGAACGGCGCGATCATCCAGGCGCTGCGCCGGATGCCGTAGCGGATCGGCAGCGTATGGCACCCTCCAGCCCGGTCCCCCTCCATATCGGAGAAGTCCTTGGTGGTCGAGGCGCCGAGAAGGAACAGCATGAAGATGCCGCCGATGTACCACGGCTCGAGATGGAAGACGGAGGCGACCATCGACCAGCCGGCGACCTTCAGCAGGCAGCCGCGCGGGATGGCGATCGTGACGTTGGCCCAGATCCCGTGCCGTTTGGTGCGGCCCAGAGCGGGGGCGGAGTAGATGAAGGTGAACAGCAGGCCCACGAGATAGATCGCCGTGCACTGATGGTATTTCAGTGGCGCCGTCAGCTTGGCCGCCAGGCCGGTGTGCGGATAGATCACCACCAGCCATGTCGGCAGGATCGCCGCCGCGTACAACACGAGCGAGAACAGATACCCGTTGCGCATCGAAATCGCGCCGGTGACCAGATGCCGGTTCGGCTTGTTGCGCCGGTCGATCTCCAGGTCGTAGTACTGGTTGATCCCGTTGGAGGCGGCGTTGAGCAGCGCCGCGCACAGCGAGCCCAGCAGCACCGTCAGCACGACGTCGAGCGTCACCCGGCGCAGCGGGTCGGGGTTGGAGGCCGAGCCGAAGGCGGTGATCGCGCCCGAGATGACGCCGAACGTGGGAGGCAGCAGCGTGAACGGCCGCGTGAAGTCGACGTAGGTCCTGATACGCGAGGCGAGGGTCGGGTTTCCTGAGGTCATCGGCCGGTCAGGATAGCACAAGGGCGCACAGGCCCAGTGCCGCCAGCGCGCCGGTGAGCGTGTTGGCGAAGTTCATCGCCTCGTTGTCGACCGACCGTGTGGCGGCGCCGAGGTACGACTCCAGGGTGGTCCCGACGAAAGCCGCGGCCACCGCCACCAGCGCGCCGCGCCATCCGAGCGATCCGGTCAGCCCGAGCCCGAGGGCGGCGGCCGCGAGCAGGGCGGAGGCGAGGATCCCCGCCAGGGTTCCCTCCACGCTCACCGCGCCGTCGGTGCCGGCGGGGACGGGTCTGAAGGTGGTGATCAGGAATGGGTGCCGGCCGTACACCTGCCCGAATCTCCGACGAGACGGTGTCGGACACCGCGGTGGCCAGCGCCGCGACCAGCGCGACCATCATGACGTCGGTGTAGGGCGTGGCCGCGGCCATGAATGCCAGAAAAGCCGGCACGCCGCAGTTGGCCACCGCATGGCGCGCTCCGCGGCGGCCGCCGTCCTCCTGGGCGATCCGCCGGGCGGCCTTGCGCTCGTAGCCCACCCTGGTCGCGCCGGTGGCCAGCACGAAGAACAGCATCAGGATCACGAAAGCCTGCCATCCGCCGAAGGTGTAGACGGCCAGGCCGATCAGGAACCCCACCACGGCGCCCGACGGCTTCACGGTCCGCGTGGCCAGCGCGAGCCCCGAGATCGCCAGGTTCACCACCGCCCCCGCCACCAGGCTGAAGGTCAGCGTGCCGGCGGCCTGCCGCAGGATCGCCGGCTGCACGTAACCCATCGCGAACAGGAAACCGCCGGTCATGAGCGGCACCGTGATGTTGTCGTCGATCCCGGTGGGCACGCCCTCGACGAGGGCGCCGAGCACCGCCGCGCAGAAGCAGAGCATGGCGACCGATCCCGCCGCGGCGGACGGCGCGGTCCACAGATACAGGGCCGTGGCGGCCGCGCCACCCGCCCCCACGAAGGCGAGCAGCCCGGCGACTGTTTTCCCCGGGTTCCACGGCAGCCTCGGGCCGCCGAGACCCTGGCCGGCCAGCGTGGCGAAGCCGTCGCCGAACGCCAGGATGCCCCAGGCCGCCGCGACCACCTCCATCCGCGAGCCGAACAGCAGGAACAACATCCCCACGGCGATCGGATAGAGGATGATGCCGCGCGCGTAGCCCCGGCTCAGATCGTCCGGTCTCTCGAGCTTCCGGCCGGTGAGCCGCGGAAGCACCTGCCAGTTGACGACGATCGCCGCCAGGCAGATCCCGACCCCCTGCCATCGAGTCAGCCAGGGCAGCAGCAGCGCCAGGAACCCGGCCCCGACATGCACCGCCTTGCGCGCCGGCTCGCTCAAGGCAGTCCCCGCAGCCACGCGATCGTCCGCTTCAGCCCTTCCTCGAGCGGTGTGATCCGGTATCCGAGCTCCTCCACTGCGCGGGCCGAGGAGTAGGCCCAGTCGTGCCGGTAGATCGCCACCACCTCGTCGGTCAGCGGAGGCTCGATGCCGGTCAGCCCGGCCTGCCAGCGCAGCATCCGGCCGGCGAAGCCCATCAGCCAGAATGGCAGGTGAAGACGCGGCGGCGCGACTCCGGTCAGCCGGGAAAGCATCGAGAACAGATGGTGGTAGTCGGCGTTCTCCCCGCCGAGGATGTACCGTCCGCCGGGCCGTCCCTTCTCCAGGGCGAGCAGATGCCCCTCCACCACGTCGTCGATGAAGGCGTAGCAGATCGTCTGGTCGCCACTGCCCAGGTAGGGCACGCGGCGGCGCATGAAGTCACGGATGGTCCGGGTCATGAGGCTGCCGTCGGTCAGCTCGCCGGCACCGTAGATGACGCCGGGATAGCAGATGGTCAGCGGTGCGCCCGCGGCCGCCGCGGCGCGTGCCACCTTGTCGGCCTCCGCCTTGGTCCGCTCGTAGTCGTTGTGGTGCCCCGTCGGGGCGTGCATCTGGCTCTCGTCCGCGACACGTCCGTCGGTGGGGCCCAGCGCGATGAAGGACGACGTGTACACGATGCGTGACACGCCGGTGCGGCGCGCCGCCTCGAGAACGTTGGAGAGCCCGCCGACGTTGATCCGGTCGAACAGCGAGCGGTCCCGGACCCACATCTTCACCAGCGCGGCGCCGTGGACGATCGCGTCGCACCCCTCGGCTCCCCGCTGAAGGCTCTCAGGGTCCAGCACGTCGCCCGGCACCGTCTCGATTCCGTCCGGCATGGGGCGGCGCTTCCGGCCCGGGCGCACCAGGGCGCGCACCTCGTGGCCCGCTCCGGACAGCCGCGCGGCGACCCGCCTGCCGAGAAACCCGGTGCCGCCGGTGATGAAGACCTTCATGCGCGGCGCTCGGCGGCGTAATCGTCGAACGTCCGGTCCCACGGGCGGGGCGTCAGCCCCGTCAGCCCCGCGTAGCGGGAGGCATCGAGCGCGGAGTAGATCGGACGCGCGGCGACGTCCTCGGTCCAGTCCCGGTCCAGGATGGGCGACATCCCGTCGGTCGGGACCCCGAGATGAGCCGCCAGCGCGGCGAGGAGATGGTACCGGGACGTCGGCTCGCCGGCGTTGGCGAAATGCAGCACCCCCACGAAGGGCGTCAGCACCAAGCGGACCACGGCCCGGGCGAGGTCCTTCAGGTACGTGGGCGACCCGAGACGGTCCGACACCATGGACAGGCGGCGCCCTTCCCCGAGCGCGGTGAGGAACGACTCGGGGTAGCGGGTCGCGGGCCAGGGGCCGTAGAACCACGAGCTGCGCAGGATCGTGTGGTCGGGGTTCTCCGCCGCGATCGCCTTCTCGCCGGCCAGCTTGGTCGCCGCGTAGTGGGAGAGCGGGTTCGGGGAATCGTCCTCGCGGTAGGGCCGGCGGGGTCCGGGCTGCCGGCCGTCGAACACCAGGTCGGTCGAGATGTGGATGACACGCGCCCCGACGGCCGCGGCGGCGCGGGCGACGTTGCGCGCCCCCTCGACGTTCACCCGCTCGGCGAGATCGCGATTGGTCTCGCACCCATCGACGTGCGCGTAGGCGGCGCAGTTGACCACGACCGTCGGCGCGATCCGCTCCATCTCGGAGCGGAGACGGAAGTAGTCGGTGATGTCGAGCTCGTCGCGTGTGGCGAAGACCGCCGCCGGCATCGCGGCGGCATGCTCCTCCTCGATGGTCGCGACGATCGCGCGTCCCAGCCTTCCCTTGCATCCGGTGATCAGGGGTACCTGGCTCATCGCCTCACGCTATCACAACGGACATGCCGCTATCGGGGACGTCCCTGCAGATCCAGGAAGGTCCCCACCCCTCTCAGATTCAGCACGAAGCGGTATTGCACCTCGTCGATCGTGTCGAAGTTGCGGCGAGCCACCTCCATCATCACCCCGCAGCACTGGGTGTTGTACCCGAACCGGTACCGCTGGTCGAGCAGGGAGTGGTTCTCGAGATCGTAGGAGCCTTCCAGGTCGAGGGTGATCTTCCGCCTGAGGAAGGCGGTGCCGCCGATGAGCCGAATCTGGCTCGAATCGTTGAACGTCCGCCCGAGGACGTTGTTCGGGTCGGTCGGATACTCGTCGAACACCGATCCCGCCAGATCGCGGTTGATGAACCACGAGAACCGGAGATATCCGTGCTGCAGGCTCCTCAGGTCCGCCGAGAGGCTCACCGACCGGATGTCGTTGAACAGGATGTCGTACGCCGTGCGCACGTCGAGACTCGCCGCCGCGGTCGGATTGTACCGCACCGAGGCCACCAACGGGCTCGCCTGCGACGAGAGCTGCTGCGTGGTGCCGTCCGGCTCGACCTGGGTGGCCGTGCTCAGCGGCTTCTGCTTGTCGAACGAGTAGCCCTGGGAGATGTCGAACGTCGCGATCTCGACCGCCCCGACCGAGGGCGCGCGCGCCCGGTCCTTGAGCGCCTCCTTCAGAGCATCGGGAAGATCCTCCAGCTCGGTGACCGGTGCCTGCACCTGTGTCGGCCCCGTGACGTCGGCCGCATACGGCTCGTCCTTCACCGAATCGGACGTCGTCTCCTGTTTCGTCCCCCGCTTCCTGAACAGCCGGCTGGTCAGTGAGTAGACCACCTTGTGGACGTCGCCCGGAAGCGAATCGACCTCGTCGAACCGGATGATGTGCTCGTCGCCGCGCACCTTGGGGATGAACGAGTAGGTGACCTGTGGCTCGAAGGTGTGCTTGTAGGTCGTGGTCTCGGGACGCGTCGGGTCGCCGAACACCCTGAACAACCGCGGGCCCACGAAGCTCAGGTTGAAGGCCGCGAACTGCCGCCTCGCGTTATCGCCGGTCGAGACGGAGGTCGGGTCGCCCGGGTCCTCGACTGTGCGGCCGTACAGGGTCTCGCGCACCGACACCGAGGGTGAGATGTCGAGCCACGACGTGGGGGTGAACGAGGCGGTGATCGTAGGATACAGATCGAACCGGTTGTACGTGACCTCGCGGGAATAGGGGCCGTTCACCGGGTCGTCGAAGCTCTGGTTCTTGTTGAAGAGCCCCGCGGAGGTCTGGAACGAAAGATACAGCGGGGAGTGGCCGAAGCGGATGCCGCGCCCGCGCAGCTCCACCTCGGGCAGCCGCTGCAGGGTCAGGTCCGACGAGGTGGTGATGAACTGCTCCTGCCGATCCGCGCGGAAGTTCAGCGCGTAGTTGCTCCAGTTACGCACCATGTCGACATGGGAGAAGATGGTGGGGGAGGTCGTCTGCGTGATGTCGCGCTCGAAGTCGAGATAGTAATCGAGATCGCTCACCGCGTTCAGGTCGGCGATGAACCGGTAGCCGTTCGCGAACCGCTGCGTCTGGTTGAAGTTGAACCTGTATCGCGTCCTCGCGTTCGGAATCCCCCGGGTTGTTCGGGTCGTCGACCGTGTCCTCGAGATAGTACCCGGTGAACGCCCCCTGCCCTTTCTCTGCAGGCACGAAACGGTAGTCGAACCCGAGCCCCGTGCCGCTCTGGCCGTACCTGTCGTAGAAGAGCGTGACATCCTGGCTCCGGCCCATCACCAGGTAGAGCGCGTTGCCGATGAACGAGCCGCGCCGCCGCGAGTACCCCAGGTTCGGAAGCAGCAGGCCCGACGCCCGATCCCGTTTCATGGGCCAGACGAGCCAGGGCATGTAGACGATCGGTGCCTTGCCCACCTTCAGGGCGACGTTGCGCATGTGCGCGTAATGGTCCAGGTGCAGCGTGGCCTTCGACACATGGAATGACCAGTAGGGCGTCGGCTGGGTGCAGGTGGTCACCGTGCCGTCGATGATCCTCACCTTGTCGTCCGCGATGCGCTCGAGCCGCGCTGCCGAGAAGATGACGTCCGGGTCCATGTAACCATGGGCGTTCCAGACGGTGGCCAGACGGGTCTCCACGTTCATCTCGAGGCGGTCGCCGCTGATCTGGCTCTTGCCGAACATCATGACCACGTTGCCTTCGGCATGGACCATGTGGGTGGTGTCGTTGTACCGGACGCGGTCGGCCAGGAGCCGGAGCTCCCCGTATCTCAGGTCGACGTCGCCCGTGAGCAGCAGGTCGCCGTCGGGGACCTGCTCGAAGCGGTCCGCCGAGATCACGGGCTGATCGGCGGACGCCGTCACGGGATGCTCATCGTCGGCGCGGGCCGCCCGTCCGGCGAGAGGCAGGAGGAGCAGAGTGCAGGCTGCGAGCGTCCCCGCCGCGCGGGCGAAGGTCATGATACGGTCAGGCCCGCGTAGCCCACGACCCGGGTCTCGTCTCCGCTCGCCTCGCCGGAGTTGGCGTAGTCCACGAGACATGCAGTGGTGGCGCCTCGGTCCACGGCGGCGGTGAGCCCCGCGACCGCCGGCGCATAGCCGCACATCGAGATGTCGTGCTCGCGCACGACGCGGTGAAGCCCCTCGGGATCGAGGGCCGTGATCCTCTCGATCGCCATCATGTCCTTCATCCGGGCCTCCTCGGCCGGGATGTAGTGGCTCATGTCGCTCGACACAACGATGGCGGCGGGCGAGGCATGACGCGCGAGCGCCCGCCCCACCCCGTGGCCGACCTCGATTAGCAGGTCGAGCCGTTGCGTTCCCACGCAGATCGGCACCATCGAGAACTCCCCCAGCTTCACCTGGAGGAAGGGAAGCTGCACTTCGAGCGAATGCTCGCGCAGGTGAGCCAGGGCGTCCACCGAGGCCTCCGCGACCTCTTCGAGGATCCGATCGGCGAGCGTCCCGTCGATCGGCACCCGTCCGAGGGGCGTCTCCCACGAGCCTTCGTTCATCACGGCGAGCGAACTCCCCCGCCCGGTGTGGTTCGGGCAGAGGATCACGAGCGTGTGCGGCAGTTCGGCGGCCGCGTACGTGGCGCCGGCCACCCGTCCCGAGTAGACGTATCCTGCGTGCGGGGCGATCAGGGCCAGCGCCGGTCGTCCCGTAGGCGGGGGGACCGCTGCGGCGCCCAGCATCCGTTCCACCTCGACCCGCAGGTCCGTGGGGTTGGCCGGATAGAACTGCCCGGCGAAAACAGGCTGCCTGATCATCACCCGATGCCCCGGTCCGCGTGTCCTGACGCGCCCGGAATCGTAGCAACCGGGGCCGGTTGAGGCAAGCGGCGGAGCGGTCGCCGCCGTCCCGTCGAATTCCTATAATGGGCGGCGTGAATCCCCTCGAGATCCTCGGGACGGGGCCGCGACACCAACGGAGGCAGCCAATGAAAGCCGTGCTCGCCCAGATTGACCCGGCCCTGGGTGACCCCGAACGCAATCTGCGCATCCATCTCGAGGAGATGCGCCGCGCGAGCCGCGCCGGCGCCGACCTGGTCGTCTTTCCCGAGCTGAGCCTGACCGGGTATCTGCTGAAGGACCTGGTAGCCGATTGCGCCCAGGATCCCGCGAACAGCCGCCTGCTGAAACGCCTGGCGGCCGCCGGCCGCCGGATGGGGATCGCGGTGATAGCGGGATTCGTGGAGCGCGGTCCGGGTATGGTCCTGTACAACAGCGCAGGCTGCTTCGTCGGCGGCAGCCTCGCCCATGTGCACCGCAAGGTCTATCTGCCGACGTACGGGATGTTCGACGAGGGCCGGTACTTCGGCGCGGGCGACGTCTTCCGCACCTTCGAAGCGTCCTGGGGGCGCACGGGCATCCTGAATCTGCGAGGACTTCTGGCACCTCTCCTCGTCGTACCTGCTGGCCCAGGCGGGGATGGAGGTGCTCGTGGTGATCTCGAGCAGCCCCACCAAGGGGATGGACGACAGCGAGGACCTGAGCAGCCGCACCACATGGCTCACGCTGTCCACAGCGGTGGCCCGCTTCCTGTCGTGCTTCGTGCTGTACGTGAATCGCGCCGGCTGCGAGGACGGCTGGAGCTACAGCGGCGGCTCGTTCGCGCTCGCCCCTTCCGGCGAGAGGCTCGCGGACGGCAGGCTCTTCGCAGTCGACCGTCCCGCCGCGCGGCTGCGCCCCGCCATGCTGCGCCGGGCGCGCACCGCCACGCCGCTGCTGCGCGACGAGCGGCTCGACCTGGTCCGCCGCGAGCTCGAGCGTGTCGCCGCCGACCGTTACGGGACGGAGTGAGTCGGTGAAGATCAACACGAAGCTCGTCGAGCGGGTCCTGACCGGTTTCATCGCGGAGGAGACACGCCGTGCCGGCATGAAACGGGTGGTGGTGGGGCTGTCGGGAGGGGTGGACTCGGCCGTTTCGGCGGCCCTCGCACGGCGGGCGCTCGGGCCCGGCGGCGTCATCGCCATCCTGATGCCGCACGAGGCGAGCCACGTGTCGAGCGTGAAGGACGCGACGGCGCTGGCGCGCAGGCTGGGGATCCGCTCCGAGCGGTTCGATATCACCCCGATGATCGAAGCCTGGTTCGCGAACGACCCGAAGGCGGGCCGGGTCCGGCGGGGAAACAAGATGGCGCGCGAGCGCATGTCGATCCTCTACGATCGCTCCGCCGTGCACGAGGCGCTGGTGCTCGGCACCAGCAACAAGACGGAGCTGCTGCTCGGCTATGGGACCATCTACGGGGACATGGCCTCTGCGATCAACCCGATCGGGGATCTGTACAAGACCCAGGTCCGCCAGATGGCGAGACACCTGGGCATCCCGCTCGCCATCAGGCGCAAGACGCCGAGCGCGGATCTGTGGCCCGACCAGACCGACGAGAAAGAGATCGGATATACATATGATGAAGTGGACCGGCTCCTCTACTTCCTCGTGGACGAGCGTGGAACCCGGGAGGAGGCGATCGAGGAGGGCTGGCCGCGCGCGATGGTGGATCGCGTCAGGCGCCGGATAGCCCGGTCGCAGTACAAGAGGCGGATGCCGCTGATCGCCAAGGTCTCGGACCGCACCGTCGGGATCGACTTCCGCTACCCCCGGGACTGGGGCACCTGATGACCCCAGGCCGCCCCCCGGGCACGCTGCTCGTCGTGGCGACCCCCCTGGGCAACCTCGAGGACATCTCGCCGCGCGCGCTGGCGGCGCTGCGCCGTGCGGCCCTGGTGGCCTGCGAGGACACGCGCCGCACCCGCGGGCTGCTGAGCCGGTTCGGCATCTCACCCCCGCGGGTCATTTCCTGCCACAAGTTCAGCGAGCGCAGGCAGGCCGCGCCGATCCTGGAGGTCCTCAGGAATGGCGGCGACGTCGTGCTGGTGAGCGATTCGGGAAGCCCGGGGGTCTCGGATCCGGGGTCGATCGTGGTCGAGGCGGCGCTCACCGAAGGCCTGCCCGTCAGCCCCGTCCCCGGGCCGTCCGCGGTGGCGGCGGCGATCTCGGCCTGCGGCTTCACGGCGGGGACCTTCCTGTTCGCCGGATTTCTCCCGGCCCGTGCGGGGGCGCGCCGCCGGTCGCTCGAAGCGCTCAGGGAGGAGGCGCGCCCGATGGTGTTCTACGAGGCGCCCCACCGCGTCGCGGCAGCCGTCCTGGCGATGCACGAGGCGTTCGGCGACCGGCCGGTGACGCTGTTCCGGGAGCTGACCAAGCTGCACGAGGAGGTCGTCCGGACGACGCTCTCCGGGCTGGCGCAGCGCCTCGAGAGCGCGCCGCCACGTGGCGAGTTCACGCTGGTGGTGGCCGGCCGGGCCGCCGGCTCCTCGCCGCGGCCCGCCGCGGGAGGAGAGGACCTGAGGGGGCAGTACGAGGCGCTGCTGCGCGACGGGATCGATCGCAGGGAGGCCCTGAAGGTGCTGGCACGGCGGACGGGCCGGCCGAGGCGGGAGATCTACGCCGCGGTGAAGGGGTGAGTCAGGCGGGCGGCGCGGCCGGTGGCGCTGCAGGAGCGGGCCGGCGCTGCCTTCCGCTCAGATCCTCTCCGGTGTCCTCGTACTTCAGGCAGCACATCAGACGGCCGCACCGTCCCGAGATCTTCGACGGGTTCAGGCTCAGGCCCTGCCGCTTCGCCATCTTGATCGACACCGGTGAGAACTCCTTCAGGAAGGTCGTGCAGCACAGCGGCCGGCCGCAGATGCCGTAGCCGCCGACCACCTTCGCTTCGTCGCGCGGGCCAATCTGACGCATCTCGATGCGGCTTCGGAACTGCCCCGCGAGCTCCTTGACCAGGTCCCTGAAGTCGACCCGCCCCTCCGCGGTGAAGTAGAACGTCAGCTTCTTGCGATCGAAGCTCTCCTCGGCGTACACGAGCTTCATCTCCAGGCGTCTCTGGCGCACCTGGGCGACGCAGAACTGGAAGGCATCATCCTCGCGCCGCCGGTTCTGGGCGTTCCAGGCGACATCCCTCGGGGTGGCCGCGCGCAGGATCCTCTTCAGCGGGGCGCCGGCGAACTTGCGTGACGGGCCGGTGGGCTGGACCACCGTGGCGAACTCCTCGCCGTGCTCGGTCTCGACGATGACCGGGTCGCTCTTGCCCAGCTCGAGACCGGTGGAGTCGCAGTAGTGGGTCTTCGCCGTGGAGTTGAACCTGACGCCGACGACGTCGCGCAGGGCCTCGCCGGACCCGCGCGATCCGCATCCGCCCGAGCCGCACGAACCGGTCGAGCAGCCGCCGCCGGAGCCACAGGAAGCGCCCGACGCGCAGGCGCCGTTTCCGCAGCTCATGATCGCCTCTTTATGTCAACGGCCCCGCAACGGGCCGGGAATGAAACAGCCACCGGAGTATGGACCCTGTCACGGACAGGATCAAGAACAGCCCGGGGAGCCGTCGGCGCTCAGGAGAGCTTGTTGGCGCAGTCCAGGGCGGCCACCTGGTAGCACTCGGCGAGGGTGGGGTAGTTGAAGACGCTGTCGAGGAAGTAATCGAGCCCCCCGCCCAGGCTGACGACCGCCTGGCCGATGTGGATCATCTCGGTGGCGCCGGTGCCGATTGCGTGGGCGGCGAGAAGCTTGCGCGTCTCGCGGTGGAAGATCAGCTTCAGCAGACCCGTATCGTCGCCGAGGATCTGCCCGCGAGCAATCTCACGGTACCGTGAGATTCCCGTCTCGTACGGCACCGCCTGCCTGGTGAGATCCTGCTCCGTCGGCCCGATCATCGACATCTCCGGGATGGTGTATATCCCGTAGGGGAACAGGGAGGGCATCGGAAAGGTGCGTATCCCGAAGGCGTGCGCGGCCGCGAGCCGGCCCTGCATCATCGAGGTGGATGCCAGGCTGGGAAACCCGATCACGTCGCCGGCCGCGTAGATGTTCGGCACCTTCGTCCTGAAGTGCTCGTCCACGGCGATCCGGCCTCTCGAGTCGGCCTCCAGACCCACCGCCTCGAGGTCGAGGGCGCGGGTCGCGCCGAGCCGCCCCACCGAGAAGAGGATGACATCGGAGACGATCCGCTTGCCGCTCTCCAGCGAGGCCACCGCCTTGCCGTCCATCGAGGAGAGCTCCTTGACCTTCTCGCCGAGGCGGATCGTGGCCCCGTGCTGTCTGAGCTGGTAGGAGAGCGACTCGATGATCTCGGCGTCGACGAACTCGAGCAGCCGCTCGCGCATGTCCACGAGGGTCACCTCGACCCCCAGCGTGAGGAACATCGAGGCGTACTCGAGGCCGATCACCCCCGCCCCGACCACCGTCATCGTGCGCGGCAGCTCCTTCAGCTTCAGGATCCCGTCGCTGTCGATAAGCCACGGCGCGTCGCCCTCCACGCCGGGAGGAGGCGCCGGCCGCGTGCCCACCGCGATGATGATGACGTCGGCCGAGAACCGCGACGTCTCGGTTGCGCTGACCACCTGGATCGTGCCCGGATCGATGAAGGTCGCCTCCCCGGCGATCAGGTCCACCTTGTTGCGCCGCATCTGTGCCTGAGTCACGTCGATCTCGCGCTTGATGACGAAGGAGGCCCTCAGCATCAGGTCCTCCATCGTGATGCGCTCCTTGACGGCGTAGGAGGCCCCGTAGATCGCGTGCTGGCCGAAGCCCGTCAGGTACAGCACCGCCTCGCGCAGAGTCTTGCTCGGTATCGTCCCGGTGTTGATGCAGACGCCGCCCACCATGTGGCGCCGCTCGACGATAGCCACCCGCTTGCCGATCTTCGCGGCCTGTACCGCGGCTTTCTGCCCCGCCGGCCCCGATCCGATGACCAGGAGATCGTAATGAGTCATGCCCCTCTATCCCTCCAGATCCCCGGATGGTATAGTTGCCGCCCACCCTAGAGATTGCAGATGACCTACGAGAAGACGCTCGCCACCAACCGTCAGGCCCGCTTCAACTACTTCATCGACGACCGGATCGAGGCGGGCGTCGTGCTGCTCGGCACGGAGGTCAAGTCCCTAAGGCTCGGTCTGTGCAACCTCAAGGACTCGTACGCCCGGTGCCACGAGGGCGAGGTGTGGCTGTACAACTGCCACATCGGACCCTACCCACATGGTAACAGGGAAAATCACGAGCCGATGCGCCCCCGGAAGCTCCTGCTGAGACGAAACCAGATCCTTCGTCTCGAGAGGGACCTCATCAAGGGCACGGTGCTCGTCCCCCTGCGCATCTACACCAGGGACAAGCACATAAAGGTGGAGCTGGGCCTCGGCCGCGGCAAGAAGCACTATGACAAGCGGGCCGCGTTGCGCGAGAAGGACCTCGACCGCGAGGCGCGCGCCGCCCTGAGCCGACGCGAGCCCTGACTCAGCCGACCAGCCCCTCCACCGGGCTCGACGCCGTGGCGTACAGCCGGCGTGGAATCCTGCCCGCCTCCCTGGCCAGCCGGCCCGCCGAGACCGCCAGCTTCATCGACTCGGCCATCCTCACCGGATCGCGGGCTCCGGCGATGGCGGTGTTCATCAGGACGCCGTCGCACCCGAGCTCCATCGCCACGGCAGCGTCCGAAGCCGTGCCGACGCCGGCGTCGACGATCACGGGGATGTCAGTGATCTCCTCCAGGATGAGCTGCAGGTTGACCAGGTTCCTGATCCCGAGCCCCGAGCCGATCGGAGCGCCGAGCGGCATGACCGCGGCGGCGCCCGCGTCACGCAGTTTCCTGGCCGTCACCACGTCGTCGCTGGTGTAGGGAAGCACCGTGAACCCCTCCTTCACCAGGGTACGGGTCGCCTCGAGAAGACCCTCCGTGTCGGGAAACAGGGTTTTCTCGTCACCGATGACCTCCAGCTTCACCAGCCCGGAGAGGCCGGCCTCCCGACCGAGCCGGGCGGTCCGCACGGCGTCGTCGGCGGTGTAGCAGCCCGCGGTGTTGGGCAGCAGGGTGAAGCGGGACGTGTCCACGTAGTCGAGCAGCGACTCCTTTGTCCTGTCCGACAGGTTGACGCGCCGCACCGCGACCGTCACGATGTCGGCCCCCGAGGCCTCGTGCGCGCGCCGCATCAGATCGAACGAAGCGTATTTCCCGGTGCCGACGATGAGCCGCGATCGGAACGTGCGGCCGGCGATCGTCAGCGTCTGTGAGTCCATGCTCAGCCTCCTCCCACCAGCGTCACCACCTCGAAACGATCCCCCGCCTCGACCGGCTCTTCGGCGTGACGGCCTCGCGGGACCACCGCCCTGTTGCGCTCGATGGCCACGCGGCCCGGTGGAAGACCGAGGCGCTCGATCAGCCGGGCGACGCTGAGCCCGGCCTCCACCGACATCCTCTCCCCGTTGACGGCGATCTCGATCACGCGGCGGACACCTCGATCGAAGTTTCAGCGGACCCGAGCCGGCCCGTCGCCTCGATGGTGAGCCGCCCCCCGGCAGCCTCGCGCGGGACCTCCACGCCGGCCTTGACCGAGCCGTCCCCCGACGAGGTCCCCTCGTACAGGATCACCGGTTTCAGGCCGGACTCGCCGACGGCCCGGATCTGGATCCCGGCGTCGGGAACGGGCCGCCCGCTCACGCTCGTGCGCAGCGACAGCTCGAGCACGGCCAGCTCGCCGGCATGCAGCGGCGGAGGCTGCGCGAGGAGGATCTCCATCCGCTCATCGGCGACCGCCTCCTCGAGGAACTCCATGACCAGCTCGTCGAACCCGCGATCCGTGATGATCCCGGCGCCGAAGGGCGGCGGGCCCTCCGGATCGTATTTTCCCCCGCGGATGTCCCGCATCATCTTGCGATGCTGGCCGTCGACCATCTCCTGGACAGCGCGCTCCGTGTAGCTCTCGCGCAGAAGCCAGGCATACGAATACTGCCGCGAGGCGATGATCTTCCCCCCCGCGTAGATGAGCGATTCGATCACCGGGTTGGCGGCCCCCTTGTCCTCGGTCTGGACGTGGAAGACCCGGTCCCGGTGCTTGATGTCCGTGTTGTAGCCGGTGATCACCCGGTGATCTTGGCCCAAACGAGGCGCCGAATCAAGAAATCCCCCTCGTCAGCCTGTGAAATGGCCGTATATTCCCGCCTACCGGCACATCAGGTGCGAACCCGGCACGATTCGGCGGCAGCGCCCGATCCAGGTCGAGCCCGAATTCTTTTTCGCCGGGGTTGTCGGGCCGGGCGGCCGGATGAACGGCCGGCGGGTTTGTCGCCGGAATATTCTTTTTTGGCATATCACGCGGGGGGTAAGAGGATGACTGGTCAGCAGTTCCGCACTCCGGGGTGGCGAGCGAAACGCTGCTTTGCAGGCCGGAGGTGGGGCTGGGCCGGTTGAAGTGCTAACAAACATTTGCGGAGCGAAGGGGAAAGATTTTCCTTGACTGGTGTTGTTCCAGACCGTATTTAAGCACCCAGTCGCTCATTTCCGCATGTCCGGGTCCTAGTCCGCACGAGTGGGGGGGATAGTTGTCCAGCCCGTCTGTTTGCTATTTCAGCGACCATCCCGCGTCTTTCCTTACCGGTCGTCGCCAGGGGGACCTCTCCTGCGCGCAGCCGTTGTCACTGACTTCACTCACGTTCATTGCAGCAGGAGGTGGCGACAACCGATGAGATCGATCCTGCCCGTTCATCTCACGCCCCGATCGCTCGGGCGTGGTCCGTTTCAAGGAGAGTCCAAGACCTTGTCCATTACCTGTTGTCCAAGTTCCGCGCGGCCCGTCGCTGGAGACGGGCAAATGTTCGTCATCTGTGGGGGGGAAGCACATGTCAGATAGGCGTACCTCAGTATTTACCTGGAGGCACATTGGTTGGCTGGCGCTCGTCGGCCTCCTGGTGCTGCCGATCACGCTGACCAGGGGCGACGAAGGACGCCGTCCCGGCCGGAAGGCCCAGCAGGACGAGAGAATGGTCATGCCGGGTCCGGGAGCGGCACAGGACCAGCGTCCGGCCGGGCTGGCGGAGACGGAGCTGCGTTTCATCGACAAGATGAAGCGCCAGATGTTCAGCCGTCCCGACTGGTGGCCGTACGAGAACGGCGTGGGTCTGGCGCGTTACGGCGACGTGGACAGCTCTGAGCTGAGCTCGCCGGACGTTCTGATCACGCCGAAGGGCGCGATCAACGTGAAGCGGGGAAGCCAGCGGGACAACCTGCCGGCGGATCTGCGCGCGGCGGCGCCTGCGACGGGCAAGCCGGGCTACTACATCGTGCAGTTTGCGCCGTCGGCGGCGTCGGGCCGGGGCTCGCTGGAGCTGCGCAAGCAGATCGGCGACCTGGGCGGGCATGTGGTGGAGTACGTGCCGAACAACGCGTTCCTGGTGAAGATCCAGGGCAAGGACCGGCACAACTTCGACAATCCCTCACAGTTCCAGTACGTGACGCCGTACGAGCCTGCGGACAAGATCAGCCCGAAGCTGGGCCGGATGCCGCTGCTGAATCCGGAGCGCGCGGTGTCGGACACGTTCAGCATCGTGGTGCAGGTGATGCCGGGCGAGAGCGCCGATGATGTGGCGAGCGACGTGCAGCGGTTGGGCGGCACGGTGACGAAGCGTCACGAAGTGGCGGACACGCAGTGGGTGTCGGCGGAGCTTCGGAACAACAAGGTGATTCAGCTGGCGAAGAATCCGGCGGTGAAGTGGATCTACGAGGCGCCGGAGAACGTCATGATGAACCTGGTGACGAGCGCGATGGTGGAAGTGGGCCGGTTCCTGGAGCCTCGGGAATTCGGCGACTTCGTGCTGCCGTACCGCAACGCGGGCATCGACGGAAGCGGGATCCCGGTGGCGGCGTCGGCGGCCGACAAGGACTTCACGGGCGGCTCGGTGACCGGTTTCGACTCAAGTCTGTCGAACTATGTGGTGGCGCCGCAGTTTCTGGGCGTGGCGGACAACGGTCTGACGCTGGACTCGCCGGCGTTCGCGCATGACAACTCCGACCCGTGCGTGGGCGGGGCGTGCATGGACAACGGCACGGTCGTGACCAACGTCGGCCCGACGCACCGCAAGGTCGAGGCGTACATCCGGGGCGTTTCCCTGGACGCGACGGCGGCGGGCGACTTCCTGACGTGCGACGGCATCCGTTCGGGTGGCGTGACGCACGGGACGCTGGCGGCGGGAGGTGCTGCGGCGAACCCGAGCGGTGGGATCAACGGTCTGGGTCGCGAGTACAGCGACGTGGACTCGGTGGACCTGTTCGTGGCGTTTTTCAACGACACGCGTGAGTCGAACCTGTCGCTGGACGGACAGGCGCGCGGCTCGAGGGTGATCTTCGAGGACATCGCGAACACGCCGCCGTCTTCACCGCCGGCCTGTGCGGTGAACTTCCTCAGCGACGTGGATGCGGGCAACGTGCCGGCGGACCGTCTGGCGGACATGGCCTATCGTCGTGACCTGAACCCTGCCAACAGCACGCTGAACGCCCGTGGCGCGAAGGTGACCCTGTTTGCCTTCGGCAACCCGGTCAACTTCGACGACATCAAGACCAACGGCCAGGGCAACTACACCAACGGCGCCAACGGCGTGGACGCGTTCCTGTTCGCGAACCGCCGGGTGCTGCACGTGCAGCCGGTGGGCAACGATGGCTCGGACCCGCAGACGGGCGCCGACATCGACCCGCTGTCGGACCCGAACTTCGGTCCGCAGTCGATTCAGGTGAACGACCTGGCGACGGCGAAGAACATCGTGACGGTGGGCTCCAACACGGTGGACGACAGCCGTGCGAGCACGGACAACTCGGAGATCGTGGCGAACTTCACGAGCAAGGGTCCTGCGACGTACTCCTCGCTGAGGGTGGCGCCCCTGGTGGTGGCGCCGGGCGTGGACATCGGCGGCGGATTCGAGGGTCGTGAAGGCCGCTTCTCGGACTACTACTTCGTGTCGATGGCGCAGACGGTATCGTTCGACAACGCGAACGACACGACGCCGACGCCGCTGGAGAACGTGATCATCCAGGGCCAGGCGGGCACGTCGATCTCGGCGGGCAAGATCGCCGGCGCGGCGCTGCAGATCCGCGACTACTTCGCCAAGGGCTTCTACCCGACGGCGGAGGCGGATGCGGCGCATCGTATCGGAGACGTGTCGGGGATGCTGGTGAAGGCGCTGCTGATCAACAGCACCGACTTCCCGCAGCTTGGCCCGCCGATCGCCTCGTGCGCAGGCAAGTTCTGCAACGAGTCGGGCTACGGCAAGGTGGAGCTGGCGAACACGCTGCCGCTGACGACGTTCCGCATCGAGCGTCGTCCGGCGAACAAGACGAACGTGGACCCGATTCCGAGCGTTCCTCCCGGACTGCTGGTCGCCGACGAGTACTTCGACGGCGGCGCGCGCGGGGCGGGCGCGGACGGCAGCACGACGGGTATCGGCGTGGTGCCGGTGGGCGGCTCGGTGTCGTTCGACTTCTACCGTCGTGACGGCTGGGACCAGGTGAGGGCCTCGCTGGCGTGGTACGACGCGGTCGGCGAGACGCTGAAGAACGACCTGGACCTGGAGGTCATCAGCGGCGACTACGAGCTGACCGACTTCGGCTACCCGGGTCTTTACACCGGCTATGGCATCTGCAGCGGGTATGGGTACACGTTTGCCTGCGGCGAGTGCACATACGCAGCCAACGACAACGACCCGTCGTACTTCGACGCGTCGGGTCTCAACCCGTACGTCATCATCTGGCGGGGCAACAACTTCCGGGAGTTCAGCAACCAGTTCTCGTTGCACATCGAGTGCGACCCGAACACCGGCGCGCCGTACGACGCGAACGACCCCGCCGGTCCGTTCCCGCAGAACACGCTGGACACGCGCAACCCGACCGAGCAGGTCGTCCTGCATTACTTCGGCGACCCGGCCATCTTCGGCGCTTCCAGGAGCGGCGGCGACCACGGTCCGTACCGGGTGCGGGTGAAGTTCAAGAACACGGCCGGTGCCACACCGGTGCCGAACGCGCCGTGTGTGTGGCCCAACGTCACGCTGCACACGGCGGCCGCCGGCGACGACACGGTGCTGACGGCCAACGGTGTCAGCTACATCGGCACCGGCGCCGACGGTCTCTGCAACACGGCGGCGTCGGGAGGCGACGCTCAGCTCATCCCGCAGGGCAGCTTCGGCCAGCCCTTCGGTCTGGCTGTGGCGGGCCCGATCTACGGCGACCATGTCAGCAGCACGATCGCTCTGAACCGTCAGAACTACGACTGCTCGGAGAAGACCCTGTCGCTGAGCGTGGCCGATGGCAGCGTCCTGGCGGGTGGCTACCCGAACGCGGTGAGCCCCTCGGACATCGGCGCCAACACCATCGTCGAGTCGGTCGACCCGAACGGCGTCGTGCAGGACACGGAAGGCGGGTTCGGCTTCCGGAGTCAGGCCCAGATCCTGGGCGGCTCGGGGCTGCGCGTTGGACGCTATACGCACTATCAGTCCAACGATCGGCGCCTGCAGTTCACGGGCGCGACACCGCACGCCAACAACGGCATCATCGAGGTGAGGGACGGATGGACGGTCAGGGCGGTCTACAACGACCAGACGCCGACGACGGTCGGCGGCCCGGCACCGGACCCGGCCGTTTCCGAGTCTCGTGTCAATTGCAAGCCGTTCCTGGGCGAAGTGCGTCTCAACACCTCGGCGGCTGCGGCAGGTGAGCCGTTCCGCCGGACGAACATCGTGGGTGGCTGTGACGTCGGCCGTGTGGTCAACGGCCGCGGCGATCTCAACCTGGATGCCGGCGAGGACGTCGTCTACCAGGTCGGCTTCGCCAACCAGAACACGGACGCCATCCCGGATCTCAAGGCGACGTTGAGCTGCGCCGCAGGCGTGGGAGCCTGCGACAGCCTGTCGAGCCTCGGGTCCGCCGTGAGCAGCGGCACCACGGTCGATCTCGGCTACCTGCCCCCGGGCAGGGAGGGGATCGCGGCGTGGACGCTGCATGTGGACGACAGCGTCAAGAACCTGGCCACGGCAGACCGGTATGTCGACTTCGTCGTGACGTTCGCGGCGGCCGGCTCGGACTTCGGCGACCAGCTCGCGAGTCAGTCATTCACGTTCCGTGAGGCGGTGCAGGCGGATACCGAGATCCTGTACTACAACACGGACTTCCCGGGTGGTGGCGTTCAGGCTGCCGACCGCAACCGCGACGGCATCATCCGCACGCAGCCGGCCGGGTCGACGGCGAGGAACAGGGAGCTGCAGACCTACCAGCCCCTGAACAACGCCGGCAACCCGAACCAGACGATCGCGGCGCAGATGCCGTGGCACTTCGATTCCAACAACGGTGGATTCACGGCGTTCCGTACGGCTGACAGCAAGCCCGGCAGCCCCGGTTCGTCACAGAACAGCCTCGCCTGGTTCTACAGCACGGGCGGCGGCTGCGGCTGGCAGACGCAGAACAACGGCGTCCCGCCGGCCTCTGTCAACTCCACCCTGCCGAAGGGCACCTGGCATGCCGGTCATGGTCCGGTGGGAGCTTTCCGCACGGCCAACGCGTGCCCGCCGTACACGATGCCCAGCGATCCGACGACCGCTCCTCTCGCGGAGTACACCCACGACGTGCTGTGGTCGCCGGTGATGCAGAAGGTCAACACCATGCCTGATGCCCGAGGTATCGACTTCGACATCAGGATGGAGGCGATCGGCTGGAACGAGACGCAGAGCTTCACCGATACGGCGACCTATACGAACCTCGAGGTCGACTCGAACATCGATGACGCCGACCAGGTCATCCTGGGCGACTCGTACAGCTACCGCGTGCCGTTCGGTTCAGGCGGCCCGAGAACCAGCGCTGCGAACTCGCAGAGGACATTCGGTCCGAGGCGGGACAGCGACGGTTCGCTGAGCGCTTCCAAGGGTGGTGCGACGGGTGACGAGGTGGGCGTTTCCGAGCCTATCGCGCAGAGGATCGAGTCGGACTTCCTGCAGCGGCCTCTGATGTCGTTCCCGACGGCTGACGTTGATTCCACTCAGTTCGGCTTCCAGAGCAACACGGCGGTCGACGTGAGCACGGGTCTTCCCATCATCCCCGGTATCTGCACATCGCACAATTGCACCTCCGGGCGGCGATGCACAGGTAATTGGCCCGAGTTCGCCTGTGCGGTCAATTCCGACTGCACCGGCCCCGGTACCCGCGTCGGTCACTCCACGGCATGGGGCCCGGTACGCAACCGTGAGGTCGATCTTCCCGCGGGCAGGTTCGAGGAATTCCGCGGGTCGAAGGGTAACCGGTTCCAGTTCGAGCTGGGCTGGTTCCTCACCGAGGGCGGCCAGGGCGGCGACCTCGGTTGGACCCTGGACGATATCTACTTCGAGTGGTCGGAGCGTCATCCGACCGACCAGGATCCGAACGGTCCGAACGATTGCGCGAACATCCCGAATCGCCCGGGGGCGAACCCGGCTGCACGTCAGTGCGGTACGGTTGCCTTCGAGCGACTGACGATCCACAACTGCACCACCGGCATCAAGGTCACGGTCACCGACCCGACACCTGTGCTGGGCGGCAGCGGTTGCGGTGGCAGCCAGGTGGCGGTCTCCGTGAGGAGCACGGACGAGCCTCTCGGTGAGACCTTCTGCCTCGATCCGGCCGGCCCCGGTGTCTTCACGGGGGTTGCCCAGGTCAGCGCGGTTGCCAATCAGCCGGGCATTCTGTTCGTCAACTCAACCCAGGGTGAGAACTTCACCATCGTGGCGTCCTACAAGGACGACGAGTGCGACCAGGACAGCGATGGCGAGCTGGGAGAGAACGACTTCCTCGATCTCGACGGTGACGGCGTCCGGAACTTCGGTGCGGATGGCGTCTCCAACGACATCAGCTCGGTGAACTTCTACGCCGAGGGTCAGGGAGTCACCGACGACGACAACTGCTTCGACGACCTGAACATCGTCGACGTCTACAACCCGGTCGGGATCCCGCAGCGCGACAACAACGGCGGCGGGACGATCTCGAGTGAGGACTGCCCGGTGGGTCCGCGGTTCTCGCTTCAGGATCCGGCGGGTGTCTGCTCATCCGGCACATGTTCCGCCGGCTCGGCAGACAGGCTTGGCGGCGGGGAGAGGTCTGCACGACGAACCTGGACTGCAATGACCACGGTCGTGCTCTCAACGGCCAGTGCGACTACGACAACGACGGACTCGGCGACCTGTGTGACAACTGTCCCACGGTCCCGAACAACAGCCAGCTCGACTCGGACGGCGACGGCGTCGGTGATGCCTGCGAGGTCAACGACATCGATGGTGACGGCATCATCAACACCATCGACAACTGCCCGAGCCTTTACAACCCGAGCCAGGCCGGTACGCCAACCAAGGGCGTTGTGTGCGACGACACTCAGGATCGGGACAACGACCTGATTCCCGAGGTCAGCGACAACTGCCCCAACGAGACCGGCGGTCTGGAGAACGGTGTTCCGGCTCCTCCGATCTCGGCAACCTACAACCCGCAGCAGGTTGACACCGACGCCGATGGCATCGGTGACAAGTGCGACTCCGAGGACTTCGACAACGACGGCGTCGTGAATGCTGTGGACAATTGTCCGACGGTGTACAACGCGGCCGACCCGACCTTCCAGATCCAGACCGACAGCGACCTGGACGGGCTGGGCGACGACCGCAACGGCATCGACACGAACCCGGGCCCGCAGGCCTACTGCGACCCGGATTCCGCGGACGACAACAACAGCGGTGTTCCTGACGACCTGATACAGGTCGCTTCGGAGCTGGATTGCAACTGGGCCTCCTTCGGCATCACCAACCCGAACGAGGGCGGCACGCCCGTCGGTTCGATGGCGGTGGTCTCGGTGGCCCTTACCGACGACGGTACCGCGGACTTCTTCTGCACCTCGGGTGACCCGGATCCGAACAACAATCCGGCTATCCCGGAGCCTTGCCCGCAGGAGAATCCCGGCTCGCCGAACAACGATGCGTTCTGCGATTCGCCAGGTCAGCCCGGCTCCGGTGTATGCGAAGCGGTGCCTGACGGTATCGCGGACCCGGGTGAGATGGCCTCCATGCAGATCACGGTGGCCAACGCCTCACAGGACAGGACGACCGGCGCGTCGGTTGCGCTGAACAACCTGACCCTGGGCGTCCGGGCGACCACGCCCGCCGTCGGTTGCGTCCCGAAGGCGCAGGTCTTCATGGGTGACCTCGGTGCCGGTGGTTCGGCAACGACACCCCCGGGAGCCCTGACCTTCATCGTGGATCCGTCTGATCCGGGACCGGGACGGTCCAGCTCGGTGAAACTGGCGGAAGCCGGCTTCGCCCTGACGGCTCAGGCGGACGGGGTCGAAGGCATCAGCCCCGCACAGGCGTTCAAGTTCTTCGTGGACGTTGACAGGACGGACTACCCGCCGATCGCGGCGGCCTGTCCGCAGTTCCCTGCCATCAACGGCCCCGGCGTTCTGTGCGAGGACTTCGACACCGACCGCAACCTCAACGGCACGTACGACTTCACCAGGCTGCCTCTGAGCGCCGACCCGAGTGATCCTCTGCGGGCCAACGGCGACCAGACGGACGACGTCCTCGGCTTCACGATCGACACGGGCGGCGTTCCGACCGGTACCGGTGCGGTAACCTGCGCTGATGACAACGCACGTGGCTACCCCACCTGCATCGCGGTGGGTGAGGAGAACGACTGGCACCTGCACACGAACGTGCCTGGTGAGACCGGCGGCGTCGGCTACAACAGCCCCGCCACCGGTTCCAGCGCCAAGGCGCACAGTGGTGTCCGCTCCATGCACATGGGGCGCCACCTCGACGGTACGACGACGCTCAGTGACACCATCCGGCTCCGTCAGGTCTCGGCCTTCGTCCTGGACAGCCAGGGAGACCCGAACGTCCCGGGTGTGGTCATCGGCCCCGCTTCGACTCTCGAGTTCTGGCACATGATCTCCGTGCCGGATGACGAGAACTTCGGCAGCGGCTTTACCCCGGACGGAACATCGTTCGGCGGCGGTCAGGTCCAGCTCAGTCTGCTGGGCAATGACGGCAAGTTCGAGAAGTGGCAGCGGCTGACGGCGAACCTGAACGGGTACGACTCGATCGATCAGGGTTCTGTCAGCCTCTGCGGATTCGACCCTGGTGACGATCAGCAGCCGCCTCTCGACGAGACGTTCTGCTCCGAGGCCGCCGGTCCGATGTGGGCCGACCTCGGCGACATCATCGGGACGGATGCCACCTGCACCGTGGACACCGACTCCAACGACCCGGTACACAAGGACTGCGGCGCCTACTCGGGCTGCACCCCCGGTCCGGGTTGCACGGAGAACGGTTCCGTGGGCACCGGCGTGTGGGCGAGGTCGGCGTTCGACCTGTCGCCGTTCGCCGGCCGCGTGGCCAGACTGCGGTGGATCGGCATGGTCGAAGGTGGTTGGTCGTTCGGTATCAGCCGGTCGGCTCTCGAGCCGTCGGCTGGTGGCGCCGGCTACCAGTACTTCGATGGTGACGATGGTTGGTGGATCGACGATATCGTCCTCACCGACCTGAGGCAGGCAGCCTCGACCATCGGGCCTGACACGGTCACCGGTCTTTCGCAGTGCGTCGTCGGCCAGAATGCCGACAACTGCGGAGTGGTGGCTATCAACGTCGCAGGCGCGCTGGATCTCGGCGCCGCGCTGGTCCTGAACGCTGACGTCCAGAGCCAGACGGTCCAGATCGACGCGCGGGGCACGCTTGCCGGAGACGATCCCGGCACGGGTGGCATCACCGAAGGCGCCTGCGAGTACGGCGTGCTTCAGTATCAGTTCAGCGAGTGTCTCGATCCGAGCTGCGCGAGCTCCAATGTCGTGCAGGCGTTCTCGCCCGCGGCGACCATCACGGTCTCCCCGAGCGCGGACACCCTGTACAAGGTGGAGGCGCGGTGCTCCTCGGACCTGACCTGTGTTGATACGAGGACCGTCGCACTGAACGTCTATACCGGGACCGAGTTCGATGACCCGAACACGGCCCTGTATCCTCCGTGCTCCGTCACCACGGGCAGCGTCATTCCAGGCCCGTCCGGTGTGGCGAAGTTCACGGATATCCCGGGTGAGGGTGGTACCTGCTCCGCCGGCAAGTGCACCGCTGGTTACAAGTTCCTCAAGAACCAGCCCTGCACCACCGGCGCGGCCGGCGACTACTTCTGCTCGGGTGCGCTCGAGGTCCTGGATAGCTCGGCGACCCTCAGGTGGCCGACGCGTCCGAGGCCGAACGGATGGGGTTACAACGTGTGGCGCTACACCTCTGTCGGCGTGAACACCGGGGTGGATCTGTTCCCCGAGTCGAACGGTGGCACGGGTGTGGCGACATTCATTGGATCGCTCCTGTTCAGCAACGTCCACACAGGCCCGATCCTGCCCATCCTCGTTACGCAGCAGGACACCGAAGCTCCGGCGACCCCGGGCACGGTGTTCTTCTACCAGGTGGCTCCGTACCATCAGCCAGTCTGGCCGAACCACGACGGTATGAGGCCGTCCTCGTCCAACAGGGCGACGGTCTGCGTCGCGGCTCCGTAACGCGTAGCGCAAGGTAACTGCATTCCCTGAAAGGGGGGCCGAAAGGCCCCCCTTTTTTTGTCTTTTGAGGGAGATGCGAAATGCTTGACCCTTTCGTATTTTCGGGGTAAATAATAACTATCGTCCTCTCCGCCGGGGAGCATGCCTCATGCGCCACGATTCGGGTTTTGAACCCGGCGTGCCACTGTCGTCAGCCACCCACATGCCCGGCCGGCCGGTGCCTGCCCGCACCCGAGCCGACCTCTCCATCGGGAACCGCCCGGTTTCCGCCGCCGCGCCACGCCCGTGGCGCCGCCCTGATTCGGGGGGGGAGTGTCCATGTCCACCAGCCACGATGATCCACGCAAGGGATGGGTTGCTCTTGTTCGACTGACCTGCTGCGGTCTGATCCTGCTGGCCGCCGCCACGCTCGCGCCGGCGGGAGGCCCCGGCCAGGGGCGGCTGGTGCGCCCGGCCCAGGACCAGCGTCCGGCCGGGCTGGCGGAGACGGAGCTGCGTTTCATCGACAAGATGAAGCGCCAGATGTTCAGCCGTCCCGACTGGTGGCCGTACGAGAACGGCGTGGGTCTGGCGCGTTACGGCGACGTGGACAGCTCTGAGCTGAGCTCGCCGGACGTTCTGATCACGCCGAAGGGCGCGATCAACGTGAAGCGGGGAAGCCAGCGGGACAACCTGCCGGCGGATCTGCGCGCGGCGGCGCCTGCGACGGGCAAGCCGGGCTACTACATCGTGCAGTTTGCGCCGTCGGCGGCGTCGGGCCGGGGCTCGCTGGAGCTGCGCAAGCAGATCGGCGACCTGGGCGGGCATGTGGTGGAGTACGTGCCGAACAACGCGTTCCTGGTGAAGATCCAGGGCAAGGACCGGCACAACTTCGACAATCCCTCACAGTTCCAGTACGTGACGCCGTACGAGCCTGCGGACAAGATCAGCCCGAAGCTGGGCCGGATGCCGCTGCTGAATCCGGAGCGCGCGGTGTCGGACACGTTCAGCATCGTGGTGCAGGTGATGCCGGGCGAGAGCGCCGATGATGTGGCGAGCGACGTGCAGCGGTTGGGCGGCACGGTGACGAAGCGTCACGAAGTGGCGGACACGCAGTGGGTGTCGGCGGAGCTTCGGAACAACAAGGTGATTCAGCTGGCGAAGAATCCGGCGGTGAAGTGGATCTACGAGGCGCCGGAGAACGTCATGATGAACCTGGTGACGAGCGCGATGGTGGAAGTGGGCCGGTTCCTGGAGCCTCGGGAATTCGGCGACTTCGTGCTGCCGTACCGCAACGCGGGCATCGACGGAAGCGGGATCCCGATGGCGACGTCGGCGGCCGACAAGGACTTCACGGGCGGCTCGGTGACCGGTTTCGACTCAAGTCTGTCGAACTATGAGGTGGCGCCGCAGTTTCTGGGCGTGGCGGACAACGGTCTGACGCTGGACTCGCCGGCGTTCGCGCATGACAACTCCGACCCGTGCGTGGGCGGGGCGTGCATGGACAACGGCACGGTCGTGACCAACGTCGGCCCGACGCACCGCAAGGTCGAGGCGTACATCCGGGGCGTTTCCCTGGACGCGACGGCGGCGGGCGACTTCCTGACGTGCGACGGTATCCGTTCGGGTGGCGTGACGCACGGGACGCTGGCGGCGGGAGGTGCTGCGGCGAACCCGAGCGGTGGGATCAACGGTCTGGGTCGCGAGTACAGCGACGTGGACTCGGTGGACCTGTTCGTGGCGTTTTTCAACGACACGCGTGAGTCGAACCTGTCGCTGGACGGACAGGCGCGCGGCTCGAGGGTGATCTTCGAGGACATCGCGAACACGCCGCCGTCTTCACCGCCGGCCTGTGCGGTGAACTTCCTCAGCGACGTGGATGCGGGCAACGTGCCGGCGGACCGTCTGGCGGACATGGCCTATCGTCGTGACCTGAACCTTGCCAACAACACGCTGAACGCCCGTGGCGCGAAGGTGACCCTGTTTGCCTTCGGCAACCCGGTCAACTTCGACGACATCAAGACCAACGGCCAGGGCAACTACACCAACGGCGCCAACGGCGTGGACGCGTTCCTGTTCGCGAACCGCCGGGTGCTGCACGTGCAGCCGGTGGGCAACGATGGCTCGGACCCGCAGACGGGCGCCGACATCGACCCGCTGTCGGACCCGAACTTCGGTCCGCAGTCGATTCAGGTGAACGACCTGGCGACGGCGAAGAACATCGTGACGGTGGGCTCCAACACGGTGGACGACAGCCGTGCGAGCACGGACAACTCGGAGATCGTGGCGAACTTCACGAGCAAGGGTCCTGCGACGTACTCCTCGCTGAGGGTGGCGCCCCTGGTGGTGGCGCCGGGCGTGGACATCGGCGGCGGATTCGAGGGTCGTGAAGGCCGCTTCTCGGACTACTACTTCGTGTCGATGGCGCAGACGGTATCGTTCGACAACGCGAACGACACGACACCGACGCCGCTGGAGAACGTGATCATCCAGGGCCAGGCGGGCACGTCGATCTCGGCGGGCAAGATCGCCGGCGCGGCGCTGCAGATCCGCGACTACTTCGCCAAGGGCTTCTACCCGACGGCGGAGGCGGATGCGGCGCATCGTATCGGAGACGTGTCGGGGATGCTGGTGAAGGCGCTGCTGATCAACAGCACCGACTTCCCGCAGCTTGGCCCGCCGATCGCCTCGTGCGCAGGCAAGTTCTGCAACGAGTCGGGCTACGGCAAGGTGGAGCTGGCGAACACGCTGCCGCTGACGACGTTCCGCATCGAGCGTCGTCCGGCGAACAAGACGAACGTGGACCCGATTCCGAGCGTTCCTCCCGGACTGCTGGTCGCCGACGAGTACTTCGACGGCGGCGCGCGCGGGGCGGGCGCGGACGGCAGCACGACGGGTATCGGCGTGGTGCCGGTGGGCGGCTCGGTGTCGTTCGACTTCTACCGTCGTGACGGCTGGGACCAGGTGAGGGCCTCGCTGGCGTGGTACGACGCGGTCGGCGAGACGCTGAAGAACGACCTGGACCTGGAGGTCATCAGCGGCGACTACGAGCTGACCGACTTCGGCTACCCGGGTCTTTACACCGGCTATGGCATCTGCAGCGGGTATGGGTACACGTTTGCCTGCGGCGAGTGCACATACGCAGCCAACGACAACGACCCGTCGTACTTCGACGCGTCGGGTCTCAACCCGTACGTCATCATCTGGCGGGGCAACAACTTCCGGGAGTTCAGCAACCAGTTCTCGTTGCACATCGAGTGCGACCCGAACACCGGCGCGCCGTACGACGCGAACGACCCCGCCGGTCCGTTCCCGCAGAACACGCTGGACACGCGCAACCCGACCGAGCAGGTCGTCCTGCATTACTTCGGCGACCCGGCCATCTTCGGCGCTTCCAGGAGCGGCGGCGACCACGGTCCGTACCGGGTGCGGGTGAAGTTCAAGAACACGGCCGGTGCCACACCGGTGCCGAACGCGCCGTGTGTGTGGCCCAACGTCACGCTGCACACGGCGGCCGCCGGCGACGACACGGTGCTGACGGCCAACGGTGTCAGCTACATCGGCACCGGCGCCGACGGTCTCTGCAACACGGCGGCGTCGGGAGGCGACGCTCAGCTCATCCCGCAGGGCAGCTTCGGCCAGCCCTTCGGTCTGGCTGTGGCGGGCCCGATCTACGGCGACCATGTCAGCAGCACGATCGCTCTGAACCGTCAGAACTACGACTGCTCGGAGAAGACCCTGTCGCTGAGCGTGGCCGATGGCAGCGTCCTGGCGGGTGGCTACCCGAACGCGGTGAGCCCCTCGGACATCGGCGCCAACACCATCGTCGAGTCGGTCGACCCGAACGGCGTCGTGCAGGACACGGAAGGCGGGTTCGGCTTCCGGAGCCAGGCCCAGATCCTGGGAGGATCGACGCTGCGTGCGGCGAGATACGACCACTATGTGTCCGACGACCACCGGCTGCAGTTCACCGGCGACCGGCCCGGCTCGCCGCAGCCCATCCCCGGAAACGGCATCATCGAGGTGAAGGACGGGTGGACCCTGAGGGCGGTCTATGCCGATACCTCCCCCACCAGGCAGGGCGGCCCCGCGCCCGACCCGGCCGTCACCGAGGCACGCGTCATCTGCCAGCCGTTTCTGGGCGAGGTGCGCCTGAATGTCGCCTCGGGCGAGCCGATGCGGCGCACGAACATCTCCGGCGGCTGCGACACCGGCCGTGTGGCGGGAAGCCGCGGCGATCTCAGCCTGGATGCCGGCGAGGACGTCGTCTACCAGGTCGGCTTCGCCAACCAGAACACCGACGCCATCCCGGATCTCAGGGCGACGCTGAGCTGTTCGGCCGGAGGCGGGCGCCTGCGACAGCCTCACCAGCCGGGGCGCGCCCGTCTCGAACGGCACGACGGTGGATCTGGGCGCCGTGCCCCCGGGCAGGGAAGGGATCGCCGCCTTCACGCTGCACGTGGACGACAACGTGAAGGGCCTGGCCACGGCAGACCGGTATGTCGACTTCGTCGTGACGTTCTCGGCGACCGGCTCGGACTTCGGAGACCGGCTCGCGAGTCAGTCATTCACGTTCCGTGAGGCGGTGCAGGCGGATACCGAGATCCTGTACTACAACACGGACTTCCCGGGCGGCGGCACGCTCGCCGCCGACCGCAACCGCGACGGCCTGATCCAGACCGTGCCCGACAGCGCGTCGGGACGGAACCGCGAGCTCCGGACCTTCCAGCCGCTCAACAACGCCGGCAACCCCAACCAGTCGATCTCGGCCATGATGCCGTGGCACTTCGATGCCGGCAACGGTGGTTTCACGGCGTTCCGCACGGCGGCCAGCAAGCCGGGGCCGTCACCGCAGAACAGCCTCGCCTGGTTCTACAGCACGGGCGGCGGCTGCGGCTGGCAGACCCAGAACAACGGCGTCCCGCCGTTCTCCGCCAACGCAAACCTCCCGAAAGGCACGTGGCACGCGGGGCACGGCCCGGTAGGCACCTACAACACACCGAACGCCTGCCCGCCCTACACCGTGCCTTCGGATCCGAACACGCCCCCGATGACCGAGTTCATCAACGACGTGCTCGAGTCGCCCGCCCTCTACAAGGTGAACACGGGTCTGGACGCCCGCGGCCTGGCGTTCGACATCCGCATGGAGTCCGTGGGGTGGAACGAGAGCCAGAGCTTCACGGACGCCGGCACGCGCACATGGATGGACGTCGACCCGGACCTCGACAACGGAAGCGATGTCGTGCTCGGCGATGCGTACGCATACAACGTGACGTTCTCGACCACCGGCCCGGCGACCAGCAGCTTCAATGGGCAACATCTCTTCGGCCCCCTGCGCGACAGCGACGGGTCGCTCACGACCGGCAGCGTCACGGGTGACGAGGTGGGTGTCCCCGGTACGGCGACCGACCCGCTGCTGATGTCGTATCCGACGGTGGATGTCGATCCGAACACCTTCGGGTTCCAGTCCAGCGCCTCGGTCGACCTGATCTCGGGGCTGCCAATCATCCCGGGCGTCTGCACCGCGGGTGTCTGCACCTCGGGCGGCAACGCCCAGATGGGAACGGCATGCACCCTGAGCTCCCAGTGCACGGGGGCCGGTACCCGCGTCGGACACTCCACGCCCTGGGGGCCGGTGCGCAACCGCGAGGTCGACCTGGCCGGCAACGGGTTCGAGAACATCCATCCGGACACCGGCAACCGGTTCGGCTTCGAGTTCTCCTGGTTCCTCGGCGAGGGGGGCCAGGGAGGAGACACGGGCTGGACGATCGACGACGTCTACTTCGAGTGGTCGGAGCGCCACGCCATCGACCAGGATGCCAACAGCCGGAACGACTGCGCCAGCATCCCGAGCCGGCCGGGAGCGGACACCGGCGGCACGCCAGTGCGGCACCGTGACCTTCGAGCGCCTCACCATCCACAACTGCACCACCGGGATCCGTGCCACCGTCACCGACATGACCCCGGAGCTGGGGGCCTCGGGCTGCTCGGGCAGCCAGGTGGCCCTGCTGGCGCGAAGCAGCAGTGAGCCGGCCGGCGAGATCGTCTGTCTGGACGAGGCGAGCCCCGGCGTCTACACGGGGATCGTCCAGGTCAGCGCCCTGTCGAACCCCCCGGGCATCCTGTACGTCGACGCGACACAGGGTGAGAACTTCGTCATCACCGGGTCGTACGCCGACCCGGAGTGCGACCAGGACGGCGACGGGGAGATTGGAGAAAGCGACATCCGTGACGTGGACGGCGACGGCATCCCCAACGTGGACGCCTACGGCGCGCCCGACGACAACTGCTACGACGCGCTGAGCATGACCGACGTCTACAATCCCGCCGGCATCCCCCAGCGTGACAACAACGGCGGTGGGACGGTCTCCTCGGAGGACTGCCCGAACGAGCCGCCGTTCGACCCGAACGACCCGGCCGGTGTCTGCTCGGGCGGCGTCTGCGTCGCCGGGGCGGCCAGCAAGCTGGGCACCACCTGCACGCGCGACGCCTTCTGCGAGAACCACGGCCGTGCCGCCAACGGCCAGTGCGACTGGGACGCCGACGGGCTCGGCGATCTGTGCGACAACTGCCCCGCCGTGCCGAACGCCAGCCAGCTCGACAGCGACGGCGACGGGATCGGCGACGTCTGCGAGGTGACCGACATCGACGGCGACGGCGTGCCGAACACGCAGGACAACTGCCCGACGCTGTACAATCCGAGCCAGGGCACGATATGCAGCTCCACGCTGGACTACGACGGCGATGGCATCCCCGAGGTCAACGACAACTGTCCGAACGTTCTCTGTGACCTCCTTCCGTGTTACAACCCCCCGTACAGCGCCACCTACAACCCGGGCCAGGAGGACACCGACCAGGACGGCATCGGCGACAAGTGCGACTCGGAGGACGCCGACGCCGACGGCGTGATGAACCAGCTCGACAATTGCCCCACCGTCTACAACCCGGCCGACCCGACCTTCCACATCCAGACCGACAGCGACTTCGACGGGCGAGGCGACGACCGCACCGGCATCGACACCGTGCCCGGCGTGCGGGCCTACTGCGACCCCGACTCGGCCGACGACGACAACGACGGCTTCCCCGACGATCTGCTGCAGGTGGCCTCGGAGCTGGACTGCAACTGGACCGCCTACGGCCTCACCAACGTCAACCAGGGGGCGTCGACGGTGGGCGACCTGTTCCTCTACTCGGTCGCGCTCACCGACGACGGCACGGCCGACTTCTTCTGCACGGCCGGAGACCCCGACCCGAACGACGATCCGTTGCTGCCGGAGCCCTGCCCGCAGGAGACACCGATGCAACCGGACAACGACGCCTATTGCGACACCTCCGGCCAGCCGGGCAGCGGCGTGTGCGAGGCGGTGCCCGACGGCGTCGCCGACCCGGGCGAGACCGCGAGCGTCCGGCTCACCCTGCGCAACGACTCGGTCAGCCGGCAGACCGGCCTGCCGGTGGCCCTCACCAACCTGACGGTCGGGATCCGGGCCACGACCGCGTCGGTCGGGTGCGTCCCGAAGGCGCAGGTTTTCATGGGGACGCTTGGCGCGGGCGTCACGACCACCACGGCCGCCGGGGCGCTGACGTTCATCGTGAATCCGGCCGACCCGGGCCCGGGCCAGTCCACGGTGTCGACCTATGCCGAGGCGGGATTCGCCGTGACCGCGCAGGCCGACGGGATCGAGGGGATTCCCGGGAGAGGACGTTCGGCTTCACCATCGACCAGGACCGTTTCGAGGCGCCGCAAATCCCTGCCTCGTGCCCCGACCGGCCCGCGGTCAACGGGCCCGGTGTGCTGTGCGAGGGGTTCGACACCGACCGCAACGCGAGCGGCACGTACGACTTCACCCGGCTGCCGGTGGGCATGGATCCGAACGACCCGCTGCGGGCGATCGGTGACCCGAACGATGACGTGCTCGGCTACACGCAGGGCACGGGCGCGAGCCCGTCCGGCACGGGGGCGGTCACCTGCATGGACGACGTCGGACGGGGCTCCGGCACCTGCTTCCCCGTGGCCGAGGAGAACGACTGGCACCTGCACTCGCCCACCGAGGGGCCGGGTGACGGCTACGATCCCACGCCAGGCATCGGCGCCCCCGACGGCGGCAAGGCGCACGGGGGCACCCGGTCGATGCACATGGGACGGCATCTCGACGCCACGACCACCCTGTCCGATACGTTGCGGTTCCGGCAGGTGTCGGCCTTCGTGCTCGACAGCCAGGGCGACCCGAACATCCCCGGCGTCGTGATCGGGCCGGGCACCACGCTCGATTTCTGGCACATGATCTCCGTGCCCGACGACGAAAACTTCGCCAGCGGATTCGGCTTCGAGGACTCGTTCGGTGGCGGGCAGTTGCAAATCAGCCTGCTGGGCGCCAACGGCCAGTTCGAGCGATGGCGGAGACTCACAGCCAACCTCAACGGGTATGACTCGATCGACCAGGGCTACACGAGCGTGTGCGGCTTCGACCCGGGCGATGACGAGCGCTTTCCGAACGACGAGACGATGTGCGAATCTCCTGTCTGGTCCGACCTCGGCGACATCTTCGGCACCGACGCCACCTGCCAGACCGACACCGACGGCAACGATCCCATCCACAAGGACTGCGGCGCCTACTCGGGCTGCGCTCCCGGGCCGGGCTGCACCGAGAACGGGACGATAGGCACCGGTGTCTGGGCTCGCTCCGCCTTCGACCTGTCGCCGTTCGCCGGCCGCGTGGCGCGGCTGCGCTGGATCGGGATGGTGGAAGGCGGCTGGTCGTTCGGCACCAGCCGGTCGGCGCTCGAGCCGGCGCCCGGCAGCTTCGCCTACCAGTACTTCGACGGCGACGACGGCTGGTGGATTGACGACATCCGGCTGACCGATCTGCGTGTGCTGCCCGCCATCATCGCCCCCGACCCGGGCACGGGCCTCTCGCAGTGCGTGCCCGGCCCCGATCCGGACGCCTGCGGTGTGGTGAATCTCGTCGTGGCCGGCACCGTGGCGTACGGAGGACGCGCGCTGCTCGGCCTCGATACGCCAACACAGCCGGTCACCCTCGACACCCGGATGTCGACCGCGGCCGACGATCCGGCCACGACCGGCGTCACCGAGGGCGCCTGCGACAACGGCGTGCTGCAGTACCAGGTGGAAGCGTGTCTCGACACCGGCTGTGCCGCCACACGCATCGTCACACCGTACTCCCCGTCGGGTCTGACCACCGTCTCGCCGGCGGCGACCACGCTGTATCGTGTCAGCGCCCGATGCTCGTCCGACCCGGCCTGCACCGCGCAGCAGGATGTTCTGGTGAAGGTGTACACGGGAGACGGCTCGGACCTGGTCGGACTGACCGTGACGGGAGGCCCCGCGGCTACCATCGCCTGGCCCGCGTCGCCGCAGCCGCCCGGGGTCGACGGCTACGATGTCTATCGCGCGACGGTAGGCGCCGCAGGCACCGACGTCTTCCCCGGCAACGTCTTCGCGGGGGCCTGCTTCGCGCCCGACGTGGCCCAGGCTGCGCTCGGATTGGACGCCAGCGCCCCGGACAACGACATCCCCGCGGTGGGCGAGGTGTTCATGTACCAGGTGTCGCACTCGACAAAGACCGCAGGCACGGTCAGCCCGCTCGGCCTGCGGCCCTCGTCGAGCAACCGCGCCGGGCAGCTCGTGCTGGCCTCGGAGCCCTGCCCCTAGGGCCCGTCCGGGGGGAGGGACGGGACGGTCGCGTCCGGGCCGCCCGCGGTGTATATTGACCGCGTCATGGCCCGTCCGTCCTTCCCCCGGATCGCCGCCGTCATGCTCTTTCTGGCCCTGCTGACGCCGGCTTCACGCCCCGCCGCGCGCCAGTCCGCCGGCGCCGAGCCGATCTCCGTCCTGGTGGGGTTCGCCGGCGAGGAGGGCGAAGGCACCCGCGTCACGCTGGCCTTCTCGCGCCAGGTCGAGTATCGCCTCGAGGAGACCCGCTCCCGGCTGCACCTGCTGATCGACGAGCCGCTCACCGACGCCTCCTATCTCGACCGCGACATGGATTGGCCCACGCTGCGCCGGATCCGCTTCGACAGGACGCGCCGTGGCGTCGACATCATGTTCTATTTCGGCGAGGACTTCGGCACCTTCAGCACCAGCGAGCTGTCCAACCCATTCCGGATCGTGCTGCTGTTCCTGCCGAAGGGCGCCCGACTCGAGACACCGCCCGCCGAGCCGCCGCCCGCGGCCGGGGGGCTGCCCCCCGGCCTGCCCGGCCCGGCCGCCCCGGAAGGCGGTGGTGAGGAGGTCATCACACCCGAGCCGCTGCCCGAGCGCCGCCCGGGCGAGATCCGGCGCATCGTGCTCGACCCGGGCCACGGCGGCGACGAAGAGGGAGCGGTGGGGCGCAGCGGCCTGAAGGAAAAGGAGCTGGTGCTGGACATCGCGCGGCGCCTGCGCTCGACACTGCAGCAGAAGGGATACACCGTCGACCTGACCCGCGACGAGGACCGGTCGCTCGACCTCGACAGCCGCGCCGGGTTCGCCAACAGCAAGGCCGCGGACCTGTTCGTCAGCATCCACGCCAACGCCTCGGTGCGCTCGAGCGCCCGCGGCGCGGAGACCTACTTCCTGTCGTACGGCGCCACCGACGCCGACGCGATGGCGCTGGCCCGCGCGGAGAACCGTCCCGGGGGCGACGGTGAGGGCGACACCGGCGGCGCAGGCAGCGGCGAGATAAAGACCGTGTTGTGGGAGATGGCCCAGGCCGAGCACCTCTCCCGCTCCAGCATGCTGGCCGGCATGATCCAGACCGAGATGAACCAGCTCGCCGGCATCGCCGACCGGGGTGTCAAGCAGGCCCCCTTCCGTGTGCTGGTGGGGGCCGACATGCCGGCCGTGCTGATAGAGGTCGGATTCCTCAGCAACGCCGACGAGGAGCGCGACATGGCCAGCGAGGCGTACAGGCAGCGGATCGCCGGGTCCATCGCTGCGGCGATCGACCGGTTCAGCCGGCGCGTGCGCGAGGAGGAAAGCGCCCTGTCGTCGATACCCGCGGGGGTCCCCCGATGAGCCGGCGCGGCCGGGGGGCCGGTCTGGCCGGCGCCGCGGCCGTCGTGCTGGCGCTGAACCTGTCCGGCTGCGGCGGGCCGCCACCGGGCGAGCAGGAGGCTGCGAATCCGGCGGCCGATTCGGGAAACGCCGCCGCTGAGACCACCGTCGCTCCCAAGCCGATCGAGGCGCCGCCGCCCGTCGTCGAGGAGAACCGGATCACCGTGACGCTGTACTTCTGCGGCGCCGACGGCGAGCTGTCGCCCGAGCGGCGGGACCTGGCGATCGAGACGCAGCGCCGCGAGCAGGCGCGACTGGTGATGGAGGCGCTGCTGCAGGGGCCGCGTACGCGGCTGATGCGGATCATCCCGACCGACACGACGCTGCGGGCGCTTTACCTGCAGCCCGACGGCACCGCCTACGTCGACCTCGACGCCGCCTTCGCGCGCGGACTGGAGCACGGCTCCGAGGACGCGCTGCTCGCCGTGCGTGCCATCACCGACACGCTGGCCGTGAACTTTCCTGAAGTGCAGCGAGTGAAGATCCTGGTGGACGGGCAGGAGGTGCGCGCGCTGGGCGGTCACCTCGACCTGTCGCGCCCGCTCGCCCCCGACCCGTTCGCCGCCGGCCGCACCGCGCGCGCGTCACTCGCCACGCCCGCGGCGGCTCCGTGAGCGATCCGCGCCCCATCGGGATCTTCGACTCCGGCATCGGCGGCCTCACAGTGCTTCGGGCCGTATCAGAGCGGCTGCCCGCGGAGAAGCTCGTCTATCTGGGCGACACCGCACGCGTGCCGTACGGAACCAAGTCGGCCGCCACCGTTGCGCGCTATGCCCGCGAGTGCGCCAGCTTTCTGTGCGAGCGCGGCATCAAGGCGCTGGTGGTGGCCTGCAACACCGCTTCGGCTGTGGCGATGGACGATCTGCGCCAACAGCTCGGCCCGCTGTCCGTGCCGGTGCTGGGCGTGATCGAGCCGGGAGCCGTGGAGGCCTGCCGGCTGTCGCGTCACGGACGCGTGGGCGTGATCGGCACCGCCTCCACCATTCGCAGCGACGCCTACGCACGCGCGGTGGCCGCCATCAAGCCCGACTTCACCGTCGTGAGCACCGCCTGCCCGATGTTCGTGCCGCTGGCCGAAGAGGGGTGGACCGAGCCGGACGACGCCATCGCGGGCGCCATCGCCGCGCGCTACCTGGCCGGCCCCGTGCGCGAGAGGATCGACACGCTGATCCTGGGCTGCACCCACTATCCGCTGCTGCGCGGCGTGATCGAGCGCGCGCTCGCGGAGCTGGTGCCGGCCGGCCCGCCGGTCACGCTGGTCGATTCGGGCACCGCCGTGGCGCACGACCTCGCGCGGTTGCTCGAGCGCCACGACATCGCGGCGCCGGCGGATGGCGCCGGGGCGGGTGGAGCTTCAGCCATGCCGGCCTCGGCCGAGGCCGACTACTGCGTCACCGACGACCCGGGACGGTTCCGCGCGGTGGGCGCGCGATTCCTGGGGCACGACATCAGCGGTCCGCACCTCGCGGACCTGACACACCACGAGCCCGACACCTCAGGGGGGACAAGAGCATGAGCGCCAGAATCGACGGACGCGGCGACGCCGACCTGCGATCCACCACCATCACGATCGACGTCAACCGGTACGCCGAAGGCTCGGCGCTGATCCAGACGGGCGAGACGCGGGTCATCTGCACGGCGAGCGTCGAGGATCGCGTGCCGCCGTTTCTCATCGGCCAGCGCAAGGGGTGGGTCACGGCCGAGTATGGCATGCTGCCCCGCTCCACGCACACCCGTACCAACCGCGAGGCCTCGCGCGGCCGCCCCTCGGGGCGCACCGCGGAGATCCAGCGGCTGATCGGCCGGGCCATGCGCGCCGTGGTGGACATGACCGCCTTCGGCGAGAAGACGATCTGGCTCGACTGCGACGTGCTTCAGGCCGACGGCGGCACCCGCTGCGCCTCGATCACCGGCGCCTGGGTGGCGCTGGCGCGTGCGCTCGCCACCCTGAAGGCCAGCGGCGCGATGATCATGCGGCCCCCGCTCACCGGCCAGGTCGCCGCCGTGTCGGTCGGCATCTCCGGCGGCCGGCCCGTGCTCGACCTGTGCTACGAGGAGGACTCGAAGGCCGGCGTGGACATGAACATCATCCGCACCGACTCGGGCCGCTACGTCGAGATCCAGGGCACCGCCGAATCGGCCCCCTTCTCGCGCGAGCAGATGACGGCCATGCTGGAGCTCGCCGACAGCGGGATCGACCGGCTCGTGGAGATCCAGCGCCGCGCCCTCGGCGACCACCTCGCAGGACTCGTTCAGACGGCGGGCACGGGAGCCGCCTGATGCCGGCGAAGCGGATCCTCGTGGGCAGCTTCAATCCCGGCAAGGTGGTCGAGGTGCGCGACACGCTGGCCGCGTCGGGCATCGACGTGCCGGTGATGGCGCTGAAGGAAGTGCAGGGTGCACCCATCTACGTCGAGCGGGGCGAGACCTTCGAGGAGATCGCCGCCGGCAAGGTGCTGCACTACAGCCGCTACGGACGCGATCTCACCCTGACGGACGATTCGGGCCTGTGCGTCGACGCGCTCGACGGCGCGCCCGGCATCCACACCGCGCGCTATGGCACCCCCGAGAAGGTGGACGACGCCGTGCGCTGGCGGCACCTGCTCGACAACATGAAGGACGTGCCCGACGGGCGGCGCGGCGCCACGTTCGTGTGCGTGCTGGCGCTCGGAAGGTGGGGAAGGCTGGTGAAGCTGTTTCGCGGCGAGTGCCGCGGCACGATCCTGCGCGAGCCGCGCGGCGAGGGCGGCTTCGGCTACGACCCGGTGTTCTGGCACCCGGCGTCGGAGATGAGCTTCGCCGAGATGACCGGCGAGCAGAAGGCGGCTGTGTCGCACCGGGGCGCTGCGCTTCGCCAGCTGACGGAGTACCTCAAGGGGCCCGAAAGCCCGCTGACCGGCAAGACCCGGACGCTCCCGCGGGAGTGAGGCGGGTCGGGGCATTGCGCGGCCTCCTCACGGGCGCCGGCTACGTCCCAGGCCCGAAAAGGCCGAATCCGCGGAAAGTCAAGGCAGGAAAGGAGATCCGCCGGGCCGCCGCGGCGTTGACACAGGCGCCCGATGACCGCATAATTCGGGGCCTGAGCACAACACAGGCGTACCACCGATCCTCAGTAGCTCAATGGTAGAGCATCCGGCTGTTAACCGGAGGGTTGTAGGTTCGAATCCTACCTGAGGAGCCAGACACTTGATGCCCCGAGTCGATGGGGCGTACCGATACGAGAGCCTCGGCCCGGCGACGGGTCGGGGCTCTTTCGCTTAGGGGGGCGCGGGGATCGGGCGGACGGGGGTGGTGCGGGGAGGACTCTCTGCGTGTTAAGCGAACTCCGCCCCTCATGGCCCCCGGCAGGCTGGAACCACCTCGAAACCTCTCTCTGCTCTCTCCGAGTGTTAACCAAGCGGTTGCGCTGGTTAACATGCGGAAGGGAGAATGAAGCGGCTGATGGAGGAGCGCCAAGTGGATAAGGCAAGGGAGTTGGCGAATCAGACGGCTCAAAGCGGGCCTGGAGGAGATCTTCCAGATTCCAACACGAGAAGAAGGACGGACGGCGAGTCGATCGCTCCTTCCTGGCATGGAAGCGGAGGATGGTGCAGGACACAGCCTGAACATGTGCTTCGGTGAGGGTCATCATTATCCCGAAAACTTGAGGGCCTCAATTTCTGGGAGATGCGCATGATACCCGTCGACAGTGAAGGTACATCGGGCCTTCCAGGACGAACAGAGGTTCCCACAGGAATCTCGAGCTTGCGAAGACGCTGGATCCATCGAAGCCTTCGAGGAACTGTCGCTATCCTCGTAGTTTCAATCAATCGCGTATCGCTCTCGGGGCGAGACTAGTCTATCTATGTTGCCGTCGCGGAGAGTTGGGGAATGCTGACCGAGACTAATTCTAGAGTGGCTATCGAGAGAATAGAGATTGAGCTGCGAGAACGTCCGGAGATATTCGCCCGCGGAATCGCCCCCACTATCAAAGAGCGTGCGCGGGCCCAGGGCGGTTTGCACTCCAGCGGGGCGCGATCTTCATCTACCAGGCGGTCGGCCGAGAGTATGAAGTCAGAGCCATGCAAGTCTGGCAGGTGCTTGCTCGGGTGGTGAGTGGGACGGCGGTCGAAAGAGGGCCGGGCGCGTCGGACACGCTCAAGACCATCGTACACGAGCAGGTGGCGAGATTCAAGGACGACCTGAACAGGCATCATCGGGAAGCATCGGCCCCTCATCCAGTGGTCCCGACTTCGCGTGCCCCACTCGAGAGCCTTCGCGAGCGCCCACTGGGACGTTCCAGAGATCGAGATCGCATGGTCGCCGAGGAGCGGGCCGGGTTGCCTGTTCCGAGCGGGGGAAGCGGCGACCTACAATTTCTACTCGTCGGTGGGAGTCGTTCAGACGGGTCCGGAACGCGGTTGCTTCTCTGACGCAGGGATTAGGACCGGAGGTCCTGCGCGCAGTCCAGGAGGCAATGGATGCGGTGCAGAAAACTGTCGTGACGAGCGCCGAGATAGCGGATGAACAGCGAAGGCAGATACTGCAGGTTGCTCAGGAGGTAGTATCCGAATCAAAGTCCACCTCTCCGAACCTAGTTCGCGTGAGGGGTGCACTAATCGGGGTGGCCACGGCTGTCCAGACGCTGGGCAGTGCGAGGGACGCCTATGAGTTGATCAAGAGCGCTGCCACGCTGCTCGGGATCCGCTTGCCATGACGCTCCCAATCGCCTTTCGTGCCTGAGGATTGCTGACGTGAATAAGCGCATGCTCTTGAAGCTTCTAGGAAAACGCATTCGGATCGTGCCGCGTCCTAGAGGATTCAACAGCGATGACCGTTGGCTCGTTCAAGTAGGAGCAGCGGATAATGAGATCGCACTCAAGAATGAGATAACCGATCACCTCGTAAGGGTGGGGATGGACCACGTGATCGAGTACCTGTCCGATACCGGAAGCGACGGAGTGCTTCTCATGAAGTCGAGGATCGTGCTGCGGCGAGAAGGTGCATGTCGAACCAGATATGCCCTGGGCACGGGGCCGATCGGTGGAATCGACACTACCTAGCTCGGCCGGAG
>CAWDYA010000005.1:0-318613 GCA_963806495.1 uncultured Acidobacteriota bacterium
TCTACCGGGTGCCGACGGAGCGACAGGTCCGCAGGGTCTGCAGGGAGATGTCGGTCCGGCTGGGCCGCAAGGGCTGCAGGGTCTACCGGGTGCCGACGGGGCGACAGGTCCACAGGGACCGCAGGGTCTACCGGGTGCCGACGGAGCGACAGGTCCCGGGACAGGGTCTGCAGGGAGATGTGGGTCCGGCGGGGCCGCAAGGGCTGCAGGGTGCTACCGGGTGCCGACGGGGCGACAGGTCCACAGGGACCGCAGGGTCTACCGGGTGCCGACGGAGCGACAGGTCCGCAGGGTCTGCAGGGAGATGTGGGTCCGGCGGGGCCGCAAGGGCTACAGGGTCTACCGGGTGCCGACGGAGCGACAGGTCCACAGGGACCACAGGGTCTGCAGGGAGATGTGGGTCCGGCGGGGCCGCAAGGGCTGCAGGGTCTACCGGGTGCCGACGGGGCGACAGGTCCACAGGGACCGCAGGGTCTGCAGGGAGATGTCGGTCCGGCAGGGCCGCAGGGGATTCAGGGTGATATCGGTCCAGCCGGCCCGACGGGGCCCGAGGGCGCGGAAGGGCCACAGGGTATCCAGGGCGATCCCGGTCCTCCAGGCCCCGCCGGCAGCCCGGGAGCATCCCTCAATCCTCTGAGGCTCGGGATGCTTCGCTGGTACGGCGCGAACGAAACGGGCACGACAGTCTCTACCGGGACTCACCCAATCACGATCTGCTTCGACGGGATCTACCTGTGGGTCACGGATTTCAACGCGGGTGGTGTCACCAAGATCAACGCGCACGATCTCCAGGTCGTGACGAACAACTACGTTACCGGCAACCAAGCCCCGCGGTGCCGCGTTCGACGGCTCCAATGTCTGGGTCACCAACTTCCTCGATGACACGGTCGCCAAGATGCGCGCGCGCGATGGCGTCAAGCTGGCCACCTATCCCGCCGGCGATGGCCCTGTCGCGCCGGTGTTCGACGGTGTGAATGTCTGGATCACCGATTACAACGACGACGTCGTGATCAAGATGCGTCCGTCCGACGGCGCCATCCTGCAGAGCGTTCCCGTAGGGATGGGCCCCCAGGAGGCCGCCTTCGATGGAGTCAACCTCTGGGTCTCCAATACTCTCTCGGGCACCGTCAGCAAGGTACGGACGAGCGATGGCGCTGACATGGGGACGTTCGTGGTGGGCGCCGGCCCCTACGGTATCGCCTTCGACGGAGAGACAGTCTGGATAGCCAACTTCGACGGGGGCAGTGTCACGCGCCTCAGGGCGAGCGACGGTGCCGTGCTCGATACCATTGCTCTCGGCGGCGAGCCGTTCGGGGTCGTGTTCGACGGGACCGACATCTGGGTGACAGACTCGCTCTCCAACACCGTGACGCGCCTCCGGCTGAGCGACGGCGCCGTGCTCGGCAGCTATCCCACGGGCAATGCTCCACAGGGGATCGCCTTCGATGGCGTGAACGTCTGGATCGCCAACAGCCAGGGCAACAACATCTCCCGGTACTGACACCTCTCTCCTGACCGGGCTCCCGGCCCTGAACCCGCTTTCACCTTGTATTTCGTGTTATTTTCGTATATCCTCGGGTTGTCTCTCACACTACAGCGAGCGGGCTCATGGAGCGGCAAATCCTTCATCTTCGGGTGATCTCCTTCCCGGTAGCGGTCTATCGGGTCAAGGATCCTTCGTTGAGGCGTCGCCCGCTTCTCGTCTCCGCCGGTCGCGGACCGAGGGCGGTGGTGCTCTCGGCCTCCGACGAAGCGCGCGAGGACGGGGTGCGCCCCGGCATGGCGCTGTCCGAGGCCACACGGTGGTGCCGTTCGGCCCTCGTGCTCCCACCCGATCCGATCCTGTTCGGCAAAGCCGAACGGGCCCTCGGCGAAATCCTCGGCCGGTTCTCCCCGATCGTCGAGCCGGTCCGGGGCGGGCGTTTCTTCGCCGATCTGACGGGCACCCGGCGTCTTCTCGGGCCGGCGGTCGATCTGGCCCGAAGAATCCAGAGCGAGGTCGATCATCGTCTGGGGCTGGGTCCCAATGCGGGTCTGGGAGCGAACAAGCTGATAAGCGACGTGGCCGCCCGGGTGCTGCGGCCCGTCTCCCTGCTCGATGTCCTGCCCGGCCAGGAGATGAGCTTCCTTTCGCCTCTGTCCGTCCGCCATCTGCCCGCCGTCGATCCGCGTACGGAAGGGCGTCTGCTGGACGAGCTCAACATCCGCAGGGTGAAGGATCTGGGCGCCGTGGATCTGCCTCATCTGAACCTGGCTTTCGGAGCGAAGGGCATCGCGCTTTACCGGCAGGCGAGGGGGGTCGACGAATCGCCGGTCCGTCCTCCTGAACGATCGCCGTCCGTCGACGCGGACGAGACGTTTCCCGAGGACACCAACGACGATGCGGCACTTCTGAGCTGTCTCTACGGGCTGGTGGAGCGCTGCGGGGCACGTCTTCGCTTGCTGGGGCTGCCGGCACGCGAAGTCCGGCTTACGGCGCGCTACACCGATGGCGTCACCGTCTCCCGCTCCGCCATGATGTCGCCGCCCGAAGCACGCGATCTGTCGCTGTTCGCGCACCTGTGTCCGCTGTTCGAGAAAGTGGTGGCGCGCCGTGGGCGGGTGCGCTACCTGCGTGTGCGGTTCACGAAGCTGTCACCGGCGCCGCAGCAGATGTCGTTGTTCGGCGAGCCCGACGCGGTGCGGGATCCGGCCCTGCGACGCGAGCCGGAGCTGGTCTCGGCTCTCGATCGTCTCCGGGCGCGGTTCGGTCAGCGGGCGATCGCTTTCGGCAGAACGGGCTTCCGTGAGGCCGGGCGGCCGGCCGTGACGCGGAGGACACTCGATGCCGCATGATTATGTCCCGCTGGCCTGTCATTCCTGGTACAGCCTGCTGCGTGGAACGGATTCGATCGAGGCGGTGTGCGAAGCGGCGCGGCGTCTCGATCTCGGCGCTCTCGCACTGACGGATGTCAACGGGCTCTACGGGGCACTGACCTTCTGGGAGGAGGCGCGCGAGCGTGGGCTTTCCCCGATCCTGGGCGCGGACATCCTGCCCGCGGGCAACGGCGGCCGTGCGGTGCTGCTGGCCGCCAGCGCACGCGGATACCGCCGCCTCTGCCGGATCATCACGGAGCGGCATCGCGACGATTATGGCAGCAAAGCACCCGAACCGTTCGATCTGCTCAATCAGCTCCGGTCCGACAGGGAGGGGCTCTGGATCATCTCGCCCGATCTCGATCTGATGGAAACGCTCGCGCGGGACTCGGGCACCGGCCGCCTCGCGGTGCTGGCCGGTGCAGGAGAAGCGCGCCGCGCGGCGATAGCGTTCTCGCGCCGCGCCGGCATACCGGCCGCGGCCGGCGGGAACGTCTTCTTCGTGGAGCCGGGCTCGTACCCGTTGCACCGTCTGCTGCGCGCGATCGATCTGAACACGAAGCTGAGCCGTCTTCCGGTGGAAGCCTGCGAGCCCCGTTCCTCGTGGTTCGTGCCGCCGGCGCTCCTGGCGCGATCGTTTCCCGATCACCCTGAAGCCCTGGCGGCGACCGGGCGGATCGCGGCCGACTGCGTGATGTCGGATCCTCCCTGGGGTTCCCTGATCTTCCCATCCTTCGACGATCTGTCCACGGACGAGGCGTTCGCGCGGCTCGAGCAGCTCTGCTTCGAGGGGGCGCGCCGGCGGTACGGGGCCGTCACGCATGCGGTGCAGAAGAGGCTCGACCACGAGCTGGCGATCATACGAAAGAAGGGGTTCGCGGATTATTTTCTGGTCGTGCGGGACATCGTGCTCCAGTCGCCCCGGACCTGCGGAAGAGGGTCGGCCGCGGCCAGCATCGTCTCCTACAGTCTGGGGATTACTCATGTCGATCCGGTTCGTTACGATCTGTTCTTCGAGCGTTTCCTCAACGAGGGGCGCGTGGATCCGCCCGACATCGACGTGGATTTCGCCTGGGACGAGCGGGACGGGATACTCGACTACGTCTTCACGCGCTACGGCGGGGGCAAGGCCGCCATGGTCTCCAACCATCTCTGCTTCCGCGGGCGGGCGGCGGTGCGCGAGGTGGCGAAGGTGCACGGCCTTCCAGAGGACGAGATCCGGGCCATCACGGGCAGGCTGGGGCATACCTGGCGGGCGGGCCCGATCGAGGAGATCGTGCGAACACATCCCCGGTTCCGGAATCTGGGTGACACGCCTCTGCGCGAGCCGTGGCCCGAGGTGTTCCGCTGGGCGACGCTTCTGGAAGGGCATCCGCGCCACCTGTCGGTGCACTGCGGCGGCGTGGTGATCGTGCCGGGCGTCGTGACCGATCACGTCCCGGTGGAGCCGGCGGCGAAAGGCGTGGACATCATCCAGTGGGAGAAGGACGCCACGGAGGAGTCGGGGCTCGTGAAGATGGATCTGCTCGGCAACCGATCCCTGGCCGTCATCCGTGACGCGCTGGCCGCCGTCAGGGCGCACTACGGGGTGGACATCCCATGGGAACGTTTCAATCCTCTCGAGGATCTGCGGACACAGGATCTGATCCGGAGGGGAGACACGCTGGGCGTCTTCTATGTCGAATCACCCGCGATGCGACAGCTTCAACGGAAGACGGGCACGGGGGATTTCGAGCATCTGGTCATTCACTCCAGCATCATCCGCCCCGCGGCCAACAGCTATATCCGCGAGTACATCCGGAGGCTGAAGGGAGAGCCGTACGAGGCGATCCATCCGCTCATGGACGATCTGATGGCCGAGACGCACGGCATCATGGTGTACCAGGAGGACGTCGCCAAGATCGCCATCGCGATGGCGGGATTCGACGCGGCCGCGGCGGACGATCTGCGCAAGGTGCTGTCGAAGAAGCACAAGAGGAAGCGGCTCGCCGACTATCGGATGCGCTTCCGGAAAGGGTCGCTGGATCGGGGCTTCGATCCCGCGGTGATAGACCGGGTCTGGGAGATGATCCTCTCGTTCGCCGGATACTCGTTCTGCAAGCCGCACTCGGCCTCCTACGCACTGGTCTCGTTCAAGTCGGCCTATCTCCGGGCGCACTATCCGGCCGAGTTCATGGCGGCGGTAATCTCCAATCAGGGCGGCTACTACTCCACCTTCGCATACATCTCCGAGTGCCGGAGAATGGGGTTGTCGGTGCTGCTGCCCGACGTGAACGAGAGCGGGATCCCGTACACGGGGATCAACCGCTCGGTCCGGGCGGGCCTCATGCAGGTGCAGGGGCTGTCGGCCGAGTCGATGGAGGCGGTGGCGACGGAGCGCGCGGACAACGGGCCGTTCCGCTCGCTGGAGGATTTCCTTCGCAGGATGCGGATCGATCCGTCCGATGTGCGGCTCCTGATCAAGGCGGGCGCCTTCGACTCGATCGCGGGAGGCCGCACCCGCGCCGAGCTGATGTGGCGATGGATCCGATGGAGCGCCGGTCGTGCCGGCGGCGTCCGCGCCCGGCGGGGGAGCCGGCAGGCAACGCTGTTCGACGGGAAAACGCCGCTGCCGCCCGGGCCGGCGGCGCCGGACTACGACATGGAGACGATTCTGCGTCACGAAGCCGAGACGCTCGGCTTCCTGATCAGCAGGCACCCGCTCACGCTCCATCGCAGGGAGCTGGCGGCCCTGCGGTACGTCGCCGGGGCGGAGCTGCACCGCCACGTGGGCAGGACGGTGACGTGCATCGGATGGCTGGTCACGGGAAAGATCGTCAGCACCCGAAACGACGAGCCGATGGAGTTCGTCTCGTTCGAGGACACCACCGCGCTGTACGAGACGACCCTGTTCCCCGATGTGTACCGGACCTTCTGTCACATGCTCAGCCACCGGAGGCCGTACGTGCTGCGAGGACGTGTGGAGGAGGATTTCGGCGCCGTGACACTGACCGTGAGCCATCTGAGATTCCTGGATCGCCCCGTCCGTGCGGCGGGCGGGCGCGTGGTCAGCGCCGGACGTGCGCGGCGATCCGCTCGATGATCCCTTCGGCTGCGGTCTCCCCGCTGTGGATGCAGTCCGGGATTCCGACCCCCCCGTAGGCGTTGCCGGCCAGGGCCAGGCCCGCGTGGGTCGCGGTGCGGGCCTGGATCGCGTCGACCCGCTCGAGGTGTCCGACGGCGTAGTGCGGCATGGAATCGGGCCAGCGGGCGACGTGGGAGAGGATCGGCTCGGCTCGCAGCCCGAGCAGATCGCGCAGATCCGAAATCGTGCGCTCGAGGATCTCCTCTTCGGCCAGGCCGTTCGAGGCATTGCCCCAGAACGCCCGGATCAGGGCATACCCCGAGGGGGCGCGTCCTGGGTACTTGCGCTGGCCGAAGGTACAGCCGACGATCGAGCGTCCTTCGACGGTCGGGACGACGAAGCCGAAGCCGTTCATCGGGTGTCCCACGTCGCGTTCCTTGAACCCGAGCGAGACGGTGGCCGCTGTCGCGTAGGTGATGGAACCGACTCGTTCCGCGAGGAATCGGCATCGAACGGGCGCAGGAGCACGGCGCTGCGGGGCGCGTGCAACGCGAGGATGACGGCATCGAACGACTCGGTCATCGGCCTATCCACCTGCCGGGATTCCATCGTGAGATCCCAGCACGCACCGTCGGTGCCGGCGCGCGAAGTCAGGCCGGTGACGCGAACGCCGGTGCGCGCCGTGCCGGCGGGAAGCCGGTCGGCGAGCGCGTCGGTGAGCACCTGGAGCCCCTCATCGAACGAGACGAACAGACCATAACGGGGCCCGCTCGCCCGCGTGGCCGCGGCCTTCTCCATCGCCAGGCGCGCGCGGCCCGCGGCGAGCATGGCGCGGATGACGCTGCCATGCTCCCGCTCCATCTGGAGAAAGCGGGGGAATGTGGCCCTCAGCGAGAGCATCTCGGGATCGGCGCCGTAGATCCCACCGATCATCGGCTGGGCCATGCGTTCCAGAGCCTCCCGGCCGAGGCGCCGCGTGACGAAATCGGCGACGCTCTCGTCGGCTGTCTGTGAGCCGCGGGGGATCACGGAATCCATCGCCATCCTCAGCTTGCCGAGCGGGCTGAAGATGCGCGAGGTCACCATGGGGAGAAAGCGCGTCGGGGCGAGCAGGTAGAAGCCGTCAGGCGTCGGCTCGAGCCTCCCGCGGCGTACCACGAAGCTCCGACGGTACTCCTCCTGCGTTCCGATGATGCGGTCCTTGAGTCCGATCCGCTCGGCCAGCTCGCGCGCCCAGGGCTTGTCGGTGATGATGGAGTCGGGCCCTTCCTCAATCAGGAAGCCGTCCCGCCGCAGACTCGACACGACACCCCCGAGCCGGTCGCGTGCTTCGAGGAGCGCGACCTCCAGCGGAACACGGTCCCGCGCGGCAAGCTCGAGCAGACGATGCGCCGCGGCGAGTCCCGTGATCCCGCCTCCCACGACGGCGATGCGAGCCGGGCGTTGCAGGGTCATTCCGTCGGCCCATCCGCGACGTCGAGGATCCTGCGGCCGAGCATCTCGATGAAAGAGGGGTGGGAGCCGACGCATCCCGCTCGATGCATGCGGATCCCGAGCGAGGTCGCGAGACGCCGCGCCTCGATGTCGAGATCGTAGAGCACCTCGACGTGATCGCTCAGAAAGCCGATGGCGGAGACCGCGACCTGTTTCGTCCCGGACGACGCCCGGCTCTCGAGCGTCTCGAGGATATCGGGGCCCAGCCAGGGAGATCGCGGATCGCCGCTGCGGCTCTGATAGGCGAGCTCCCAGTCCGCGGCGCCAAGCCTCCCGGCGACCGCACGGCAGGAGGCGAGCAGATCGGCCACGTACGGCGAACGATCCGCGAGCGACTGCGGGATGGAGTGGCCGGTGAAGATCAGAGGCAGGTCGCCGGGCCAGTCCCCGCGACGGCGGCTGACGGCCGACTCGAGACGCTGGGTGCAGGCCTCGACGAAGCCCTCGGCGTCGTACCAGGGCTCGATGTACGATACTGTCAGGGTGGAGCCGGTGGAGCGGATCGCGTCGCTGACGTCGTGTTTGTAGCGATCCCAGCTCGGCTCGGACCGATGCGCCGCGAGGATCACCCCTGCCGCGTGCCGGCACCCCCCACTTTCGAGGGAGCCGATCGCGTCCGACAGCAGCGGAGCCCAGTTGCGCATGCCGACCTGGACCGGCAACGCGCGCCCCCGGCCAGCGAGCCACAGTGAGCAGGCACGTGCCTGGGCGTCCGTGAGCTCGTTGTACGGAGATCGTCCACCCACCAGATCGTAGTGCTGCGCGACCTCCCGCAAACGCTCGTCCGGAACACCCCGCCCCTCCACGACGCGACGCAGGAACGGCATCACCTCTTCCGGGCGATCGGGCCCGCCAAAGCCGATCAGCAGGACGGAGTCGACGGGGGCGGCCCTCATGGCCCCTCCCGCAGACGGCTGCGGCGTGCGGCGCGCTGCTGCGGGCTCTCGGACGCGCGCACGGACCTGTGCCGTGCGGGATCGCCGAGTCTGCTCGCAATGAGTCGGCAGTAGCGCAAGTCGCGCTCGATGCCAATCCATCGTCGCCCGGTGGCCTCGCAGACGGCATAGGTCGTGCCGGAGCCTCCGAAGGGGTCGAGCACCAGGTCGCCCGGAATCCGACGAGGCCAGCACGAGCCTGCGTATCAGCTCCTCGGGCTTCTGGGTGGGATGGATCGTCTTCTCCGGACTCCCGTTGCACAGTGCCGGCACCTCGATGACGTCACGCGGTCGCGCGCCGCCGGGGTGGGGGACCCAGGGGTCGCGCGCCTCGTGACGCGAGCGCCCGTGCTCGTAGCGGGAGGAGGCCGCCTGTGTCCTCGCGGGATACCTCAAGGTGTGCCTGTTGTAGGGGATGCGCACCGCATCGACGTTGAACACCATGCTTCGGCCGGCGCGCAGATGGAGCAGGGCTTCATGCGATCGCCCCCAGTCATCGTTCATGCCCGCCTTGTTCCGATAGGACCAGACCAGCCATCGGGACGATTCGAAGGCGGGCGCTGCCGCGGCGGCGACGGGGGCAAGCTGCTCGGGGAAGCCGCAGACGTACATCGTGCCGTCCCCCGTCAGGAGTCGCTTTGCGAGAGAGATCCAGCGCAGCGACCAGGAGACGTACTCCTGTGAGGAACGGATGCCGTCCCATGAGGCCTTGCCGATGTTGTACGGGGGATCCGCGACCACCAGTCTGCAGGTTCCTGGCGTGAGAGCGTTCATGCAGGCGAGCGCGTCTGCCCGGTAGAGGGTCCCGCTGCTGGTCCGGAGAAAGGGTCTCACGCGATTTCCGGGAAGATGGAAAGGCCGGCCACGAGGGCCGGCCCGGAGTACGATGTGCAACCGAGTTCGGGAGCGTCGAACGTCAGCTCTGCTTCTCGATCTTCTGCACTTTGATGACGCCGTCCTCGAGCGTTCCCGTCACCTTTACGGGGTAGCCCAGATGCCGGATCGCCTCGTCCTGGTCGTCGAGAGGCACCAGCTTCTTGTCCCCATCGACGTAAAGCACGAGCTTGGAGCCGGACTTCGCGCAGCGGAGGGCGCAGGCTTTCCCTTCGGCGTTGGCGTTGGCCGCGCCGCAGGATGCGTCTGTGATCCAGCCGGTCCAGGAACGCGTGCCGGCCGTGCTGCCCGTCTCGTCAGCGTGTGTCGCGGGCCCGGCGAGCGCAAGCGCGACGGCAACGGCGGCCACCGCCGCGATTCTGATGAGTGCCTTCATTTCTCCTCCCGGATGTCGAACGCAGTTGTGCAAAGCTGGATTCTAGTATGCGGTCCTCTCAGACTGCAATGCCGGATGCCCTCGCCCGGCGGCGCGCCCGCGCCGGGCGAGGCAGCGAAACGCGACGTCGTGTTAGACTTCGTGGGTCGTCGGCGCGTTGCCGGCCACACCAGGAGGGATGATGCCCGAGGAACGAGAGTCGTTTCCGCTCGACGTCCTTTTCGTCGGTGGGGGGCCGGCCTGCCTGGCAGGCGCGATCCATCTGCATCAGCTCGTAACGGCGCACAACGCCGCGATCGAATCGGGCACATCCCAGGGAAAGCCTGTCGAACTGGAGATCGGCGTCATCGAGAAGGCGCGGGAGTTCGGGCACCATGGCCTGTCGGGCGCGGTGTTGAATCCGCTGGCGCTCGAGGAACTGATCCCGGACTACCTCGAGAAAGGTTGCCCCGTCGCGAGACGGGTCGAGCGGGAAGCGTTCTACTACCTGACACCACGCGGCCAGATCCGTATTCCTGAATTCCTGATTCCCCCGGATTCCGACAACCGGGGCTTCTATACCATCTCTTTGCAGAAGCTCACAAAGTGGCTCGCCGAGGTTGCCGAGTCGCTCGGCATCTATCTCTTCCCCGCGACCACGGGCGTGGAGATCCTGTACGACGGCGATCGCGTCAGCGGCGTGCGCACGGGTGACAAGGGTCTCGAAGCGGGTGGAGGACGCAAGCCGAACTTCGAGCCCGGGATCAACATCGAGTCGCGGATCACCATCTTCGGCGAGGGGCCGTACGGGACCCTCTCGGAGGATCTCATCCTTCGGCACGATCTGCGCAAGGGGCGCAACCCGCAGGTCTACTCCCTCGGCTGCAAGGAGGTGATCAAGGTCGCGAAGACTCCCGGCGAAGGGTTTGTCTATCACACACTGGGATTCCCCCTGCGATCGAACCAGTTCGGCGGAGGGTTTTTCTACGAGCTCGACGAGGACACCTACTCCGTGGGATTCGTCGCCAGCCTCTCATGGAAGGACCCGTTGTTCGACTGTCAGGCAGCCCTCCAGGCCTTCAAGAAGCATCCTCTGATTCAGTCGTACATCAAGGGAGGCGAGGTCCTGAGCTACGGTGCCAAGACGATTCCGGAGGGCGGCTACTGGTCCGTCCCGCGACCCTACGCTGCGGGGGCGCTGCTCGTGGGTGACTCGGCCGGCTTCGTGAACGTGAAACAGCTCAAGGGGATCCACTATGCGATGAAGTCGGGGATGATCGCCGCGCGCACGGCACTCGAGGCCCTTCTCGCGGGCGACGTTTCCGAGAAGAAACTGGCGGTCTACGAGGAGCGGCTCGCGGACTCGTACATCATGAAGAGCCTCTGGGCCGACAGGAATTTCCGGTCCTCCTTCGAGAAGGGGCTCCATCGTGGTCTTGTGTCTACCGGGATGCACCGCTGGCTCGGTGGCGGCTCGAAGACGATGACTCCGCTGCACCCGGATCATCAGTCGTTCAGGCCGGCGTCCGAGGCGCACTCTGAGATCCCCGAGCCTCCCGGTTACGACGCGTCGACCGTGGTGGACAAGCTCACCGATGTGTTCAAGTCGGGCACCATCCACCGTGAGGATCAGCCGTCGCACATCAGGATCGTCGACCCCTCGAAGTGTGTCGACGTCTGCATCCCGAAGTTCGGCACAGCTCCCTGCACCCACTTCTGCCCGGCGAAGGTGTACGAACTCGCCGAGGATGGGGCGCCGCAGCGAATCCGGATCAACTTCAGCAACTGTGTCCACTGCAAGACCTGTGTCATCCTCGATCCGATCGATGTCATCGCCGGCGACCACATCCAGAACATCGACTGGCGCGCACCGGCCGAAGGTGGTCCGAAGTATCTGAAGCTCTAACCCGCCACCCTCCTCCCCGATCTCCACACACCGCGACAACCCAGAAAGCCAATATGCACATGCTTGCGCGGCCGTATGTGCATTGCTAGAAACTTGACTTCACCTAGTCTCCTTCCTAGATTCTCGTTGTTCCAAAAGGTGCGGCTCTTATAAATATCTGCAAAATAAGAAGAAATCGTCACGCTGGGATGCATCACAGAGCCGGCCGAAGGAGTGTTCGGTCAATCGAAGGAGGGTGTGAGGATGTCTCAGCTCGGTGCCAGGGTCGTCGCCGGACTCGGTCTGCTGCTTGCGGGGGTGATTTACGCATCGCCCGCCGTGGCCGACGATGCGGCAAAGCAGGGACCGGAGATCGTCGTCAAGGTCGCGGTTGCGCGGGAGGTTGTGGTGAAGGCTGCCGACGGCAGCGAGAAGGTGGAGTTGCGCGAGGTCACCTCGGCGGGGCCGGGCGACACCCTGGTCTACAGCATCACCTACACGAACAAGGGAACCGAAGCCGCGCGAAACACACGGATCGTCGATCCGGTGCCCAGCGGAACACGCGTCATCCCCGGAGCCTGGACGGCGCCCGGGGCGGAGTTGAGCGTCAGCGTCGACGGTGGCAGGACGTTCCAGCCCTACCCGGTCCGGCACTCCGTCACGACGGATGACGGACGGATCGTCGTGAAGGAAGTCGAGCCCGAGCGTTACACCCATCTGCGCTGGACGGCCCTCGAGCCGCTGCCCCCCAGCGAAACGCGCACCGCCACGTTCAAGGTCGAGGTCCGCTAACCATGTCGGTTGCATCCGAGAGGAGATCCGGAATCATGAATCGATTCGTGACGCGTACGATGTCCGCTTTCGGGGTCATGGCCCTTCTTGCCCTCGCTTCGGGCCCGCTCTGGGCGGCGGGCACGCCGGCTGGAACGTCCATCACCAACCAGGCCACGGTCGACTACACCGACGTCAACGGAAACCCGTTGCAGACGCTCAGCAACGTGGTCACAACCGTCGTCAGCCAGGTGACCTCCGTGACCGTGGACCCCGACAGATCCTCCAGCGCGACACCGGGCGACACGATCTACTACGCGCATGACGTGACGAACAACGGCAACGGGTCGGATACGTTCGACCTCACCGCCGTCAGCAGCAATGGATGGTCGACAGTGGTCTACGCCGACAACGACGCGTCCGGCACGTTCACCGCCGGCGACACGGTCATCAGCGACACCGGCAGTCTGGCCGCTGGCGGCGTGCAGATGATCATCGTGGAGATCACGGTGCCCTCCGGGACCGCCAGCGGGACCTCAGATACGCTCTCGGTCACCGCCACGTCGCAGTTCAATTCGGGCGTGCAGGACTCGGCGACGGACACGACCACCGTCAACGCCCCGAACGTGGCCGCCGTGAAGTCCGTCCTTCCGGCCGGACCGCAGCCCCCCGGGACCGTCCTGACCTACTCGATCGTCGTGACCAACAACGGCACCAGCAACGCAAGCGCCGTCGTCCTCACCGACCCGGTTCCGGCCAACACGACCTACGTGCCTGGAAGCATGACGCTGAACGGGACCGGCAAGACGGACGTGGCGCTCGATGACGAAGGAGACTTCAACGTGACCACCGCAGGCGCGATCACGATGTCGATCGGTGTTCTGGCACCATCGGCTTCGGCGACCGTGACCTTCCAGGTCACCATCGACTAGACGCCCTAGAGTCTGTAGCAGGCACGGAGGCAGGTACGCGATGGATCCGGGATCCATGGCGTGCCTGCCTCGAAGCGTTTTCAGGGGCGGGGTCTCGTCCCGTCCCGGGCGGGCCATATGCGGGAAAAAACGACGACCGGCCGGTTTCTGATCTCGTGTCTGGCCGCTTTGTCGGTTTCCGTGGGTAGCGCGGGCGCGGCCACGGCGCCCGGTACGGTGATCGTCAACGTGGCGACCGCCGAGCACAGCGGCGGCTCGGGTCCCCTCTCGGGCACCATCACCGTGACCAGCAACGCGGTGAGCACGCCGGTCCTCGCGCCGGCCAGCCTTCTCGTCACCAAGAGCTCCGACCCCTCCGGCACCGTACCGCCGGCGACGGTCGTCACCTTCCGGCTGATGGTCGAGAATCCCTCGTCGGTCGGTCTGACCAACGCCATCATCATCGATCCAATCGATCCACTGCTGATGGATCCCACCGACGTGAGCGATGTGTCCGTTCCGGACGGCGGAGCGGGGGGCGCGCCGATTCCACTGACGGCATCCTACGACGTGGCGGGGCGAACGCTACGCTGGACGATCCCGGACATCCCGGCCGGCGCGCGGTTCGAGCTGACGTTCCGATCGCAGATAGACCCGGCGGCGCCGGAGGATTCGGTGATCCGGAACGTGACCTCGCAGACAAGCGACCAGGATCCGATCGGCACCGGCTCCAACGTCGTCGTCCTCGGCGTGCTCTCCGCGCCGCTGAAGATCACAAAGCTGGCGAACCGGAGCCGCGTCGACGTGGGCGGCCTCGTGGGATACACCGTGGAAGTGACGAACATCAGCCCGTCGCTCTCCCTCACGTCGGCCGAGGTCACGGATCGGCTCCCGAAGGGATTTTCCTATCTGGAGAAGAGCACGCGGATCGACGGCGCGAAGAGCGACGATCCGGTTCGTGACGGGTCGTCCAACAGGAATCTGACGTTCCTGCTCGGAGATCTCGCGGTCGGGCAGACGGTCCGGCTCGGGTACGTCGCGATTCCGACGCCTATCGCCGAAGGTCACGACGGGATCAACCGGGCCGAGGTTCGCGCGACCACCCCGTCAGGCACACCGGTCGGCGCGGGGCCGGTCGAGGTTCGCGTCCGGGTGGACAGCTCGCTCGTGTCCGGCGAATCGGTGGTGATGGGGCGGGTCTTCGTCGACGACAACCACAACGGACTCTACGACGAGGGAGAGGTGGGGGTCCCGATGACCCGGGTGTATCTCGAGGACGGGACCTTCGCGATCACCGATGTTGTCGGCAAGTACCACATCGAGGCAGTGCGGTCAGGGCTCCATGTGCTCAAGACGGACGCCTCCACGATGCCCGAGGGCTTGGGGGCGTTTGCATCGTGGAGCCGGTCGGCCGGTGGCGGCGGAACGCAGTTTCTCGATCTCGGCTCCGACGAGCTGTTCAAGTCGAACGTCGCCACCGGCGGGTGGGGGATCTCCCTGGCGCGCCTCGATGCCCGCGGTGTCTATCGCACCGAGGGGAAGGAGGATCGGACCGTGGAATTCCCCCCGGTCCTGGCTTCGGCGATTTTCGAGCCCGAGAGGGACGAAATGCGCGAGACGGGCAAGGCGGTGGTTGAGGGTTACGCGGGCCTGATCCGCGAGCGAGGAGGCCGGCTGATCTCGCTCGAGGTGGAACCGTCCTTCTACCCGATGGCGGATGAACCGCTGATGCGAAGACGGGCCGAAAGGCTGAGAGAGGATCTCTCGCGACTCGCGATGGCACAGAAGACCCGGACACCCGGCGGTGCCGCGACCGCCGACGCTGCTCCCGAAGCCGTCGAGCAGACCGTGGTCACCGCTTCCTCGCATCGGAGCTCGCCCGAGACTGCCGCCCTCGAGGAGCGTGTCAAGCAGATGGATCCAGCGCCGGACCTCCTGCTGCCTGTCGAGTCCGAGCCTCTCGGCACCGAGCGGACGAACGTCGAGGCGAAACTGCCCGCGGGTCTCACTCCGAAGCTGACCGTCAACGGAAAGGAGATCCCGGCTGACAGGATCGCCGTGCGTATGGAGACGAGCCTCACGAAGCTCGTCTTCTATCGCTACCAGGGGGTTGCCTTCCGCGAGGGTCGCAACTCGCTGGTCCTGGAGGGAATCGATCAGTGGGGCAACGCCCGCGCGTGGGTCGAGCGCACCATCGAGCGCGTGGGCCCTCCCCGGGAGCTCGTCATCCAGACCGCCGAAGGGACGCGGAAGGCCGACGGACGCACCCCGCTGGGCGTCCGGGTTCAGGCACGGGACGCGCTCGGTCTGCCGGTGGCCGACGGTACGCTGGTGACGATGGATGTCGACCACGGGACGATCCTGGGGGTCGACGCCGATCCCGCGCAGGAGGGCTTCCAGGCTCGCACCCGCGACGGTGCCGCCTCGATCATGCTCTCACCGTCGGATGACGATTCACCGAGAGTGCTCACGGCGAAGGCGGGAGAGGCGGAGGCGGCCCAGGAGATCTCGCTCGCACCCGAGATCCGGGACTGGATCGTCGCGGGCGTGGGTGAGGCGTCGATCGGCCATCGCGGTGACACCTCGGGCGCAGATCCATCCGATCTGCTCGAACAGAGCGGCGGGGCCGACGGCAGAGTGGCGTTGTTCGCACGAGGCCGGATAGCGGGCGCCTCGCTCATGACCTTCGCCTACGATTCGGGGCGCGAGCGCGACCCCGACCAGGTGTTCCGTCAGGTCGCGCCCGATCGGTTCTTCCCGATTTACGGTGACACCGGGAGGCAGGGATACGACGTCGAGGGACAGAGCAAGCTCTCGCTGCGTCTGGATCAGCCGAGGTCTTCCTTCACCGTGGGCGACTTCGTCACCGGGCTCTCCTCCGGCGACCTCCTCCGATACGATCGCTCACTGACGGGAGGCACGGGGCGCGTGGATCTTCACGGCTTCACCCTCCAGTCCTTCGGTGCCACGACCCCCCAGACCCAGGTGCGTGACGACCTGCCCGGCGCGGGGATCTCCGGGCCGTACCGCATGACGCGGCGGCCGGTCATCGTCAACAGCGAGCAAGTGCGAATCGAGACGCGGGACCGGTTCCACGAGGAGCGCGTCATCTCCTCCCACCAGGCGTCACGATTCGCCGACTACGACATCGACTACACGGGAGGCTCGGTGCTGTTCAAGCGACCGGTCCCGTTCCAGGACGACGACTTCAACCCGGTCTACATCGTCATCATCTACGAGACCCTCGATGGGGCGGGCGACGAGGTGGTCGCCGGAGGCAGGATGGGCTACCGGTTCGGGGAGGCGGCAGAGGTAGGCGCGACCTACGTGGATGAGGCGCGGGACGGAGGGGATTTCATCCTCCGGGGAACCGATTTCAGAATGCGGCACGGATTCTCGAAGGGCAGCCTGGAGCTGTCGGGCGAAGCGGCGGAGACCGAAGTGGCCTCGCAGGATCCCTCCGGTGCTGTCTCCTTCCGCACCGCCGCGACAATCGGAGGCCATGTCACCCTCGCGGGCACCTATCGGAACGTCGCCTCGGGTTTCTCCAACCTCTCGCGGACCGGCCTGACGGACGCCGGCACCGTGAGGTGGGGATTCGAAGGGAAGGCCGAGCTGCCGGGAAAATCGAGTCTGGCCACGGAGTTCTACTCCCAGCAGGATTCACTCGGGGCGCGCGATCGCAGAGTGGCCTCCCTGGACTGGGAGGGGCACGTCGGCGAGCGTGTCACCGCACGGTCGGGTGTGAAGGACCTCAGGGCCGTGACGCCGGACACCGGGGAGCCGGAGACATCCCGTCTGGTGAGTGCGGGGGCGAGTGTGCGGCTCGCCTCGCGCCTCGACGGGCAGATCGCTCGCCAGCAGGTCGTTTCGGGAGCGGCGCTGGCCGAGTACCCGACACGGACGTCGCTCGGACTGAACTACAGGCTGACCGATGAGACGCGGGGCTTTCTACGACAGGAACTGGATCAGTTCGACGGTGGAAACGCCTCGCGCAGCGTCGTCGGTCTGGAGAGCCACCTGACACGCAATACGGTGATGGAGAGCCGTTACAGCCTCGAGGACGCGCTGACAGGGGAGAGGGGGGCGGCGCAGATGGGGATCAGGACGCGTCTGCCGCTCAATCGCGACTGGCTGGGCGATGCCGCTGTCGAACGGGTCGCGGCCACGCGTGGAAGCAGCGCAGGAGACTTCACCTCGCTGGGTGTCGGATTCGAGTATCTTCCCGCCAGAGTCAAGTTCACAACACGCTACGAGTTCCGGCTCGGTGAGCTGGATCAGCGCCATGTGCTCACCGCCGCGGGCGCCACGCGGGTGACGGATGCGCTCAGCCTGTTCTGCCGACAGCGCCTGTTTCTGGTGAGCCCGGATGTCGGGAGCTCCCGCTTCGACGGAGACGGGCTGCTCGGCTTCGCCTACCGACCTGTCAGGGTCGACCGTGTGAACTTTCTGTTCAAGCTCCAGGGGCAGAAGGGCGACGGCCTGATCGGCACCACATCACCGCAGGCGCGCTCGCTGCTGGGTGTCCTCGAGGTCAACTACCAGCCGGCGGCGAGAGTGCACCTGCTGAACCGGCTCGCCATGAAGCGCAGCGAGGATGCCTTCGATGGCGCTTCCTTCTCGAGTCTGACGCGGTTGAGCGAGATGCGGGCTCTGATCGACATCACGGATCGATGGAACGCGGGGGCGAGCGTCCGATTCCTCGACCAGATCACCACGTCGTCCCGGCTCACGGGCCTGGGCCTCGAGGCGGGCTATCGTGTCGTCAAGGACATGATGCTGGTCGCCGGCTACAACATCGCGGGATTCAAGGCTGGCGGTTTCGGTGACGGTGATCTGCGCGACGCCGGGCCCTTTCTGTCGGTGCGATTCAAGTTCGACGAGGAAACGGTGCTGGGTCTCACCCACGCGCTCGCAGGAAAAGCCCGCAGCGATCAGCCGGAAGAGTCTCAGGCGAGCCCGACGGGAAACCGGTAGGCTCTTTCCCGCTTGAGGTCGCGAACCGAGCAGCCGTTGCGGTCCACTCCGATCGAACCGGGCGCCGTCCGGGTGCACCGGTCGCGCCCGTCGGGGACGCCGTCCGCGTCGGTGTCGGTTTCGCATCCCGAGGCATCAACGGGATAGCCCCAGTCCGTCTCCGGGCAGAGATCCGCGCCATCCGGCACACCGTCGCTGTCGCCGTCGACGTCGGCCCCGGGCGCGGTCGTCAGGACGGTATGCAGGGGCGGCGGCACTTCGAACGGGGTTCCTGCGAGCAGGAGCAAAGAGAGGAGCGGGGCGACGAGCGGTTCCATGAGGAGGCAATATTCGTCCGGCGTGGGGGCTCGTCAAGAAGGGCCGGTCTGCCGCAGCAGGCCGCGTGCTTCCTCGTCGCCGAGGTCGGCCGCGCGCGTGAGATGCTCTTTCGCGAGGGCCTTCTGACCCCGGGCCAGATAGATGCGCCCCAGCGCGGTTTCGGCTCCGGCCAGACCGGGATCGATCTCGAGCGCGTGACTCAGGGGAGCGATCGCCTCGGACGCGCGGCCGATCGCCGTGAGGGCCAGGCCCAACGCCAGCAGTGCGGCGGGGTCATGCGGCGACAGGGTCACGGCGCGACGTGCGGCCTCGATCTCGCAGCCGGTGCGCGATGCGGCACGGCAGGCGGTCGCCTGCGCGAGCCATGCGGCGGGGCTGGCGGGAGCGAGTGTCGTCGCGAGCCGTGCTTCGTGGAGTGACGCGGAGGGATCATGCCGGGGGCCGGCACTGGCGAGCACCTCGGCCAGATAGCCGTGAATGGCGGGATGATCCGGTGCATAGACGGCGGCACGGCGCAGCCAGGAGATCGCCTCGGCGTTGTCGCCATCGCGATGCGCGACCAGACCGAGATTCGCGAGCGCCTCGAAGCTGAAGGGCTCGACATCGAGCGCCTGATGGAAGCGCGCGCGCGCTTCGTCGAACAGCCCCTTCTGGAGAGCCACACGGCCAAGCTCGTTGTAGACCGCGCCCAGGTCGTCACCCCGGGGGCCGAGCTCGAGGGCGCGTTCGAGCTCGCGGGCGGCGTCGTCGGGGCGGCCCTGGGCGAGCAGCACCGAGCCGAGCTCCTGGATGGAGTCGACATGATTCGGGTCCGCGGCGATGGCCGCCCGGAAGCGGTCCGCGGCGGACTCGAGCCTTCCTCGCGCCGCATCCACCTTGCCCAGATAGAACCACGGGGCCGGATCGCCCGGATCCCGCCGGGTGGCCTCCTCGAGCGGCGCGATGCTCATCTCCCATCGCATCCCCCCGGCGCTCCCGAGGGCGGATTTCTTGTTGTAGTAGGCGCGGCCGAGAGCGAGCGCCGCGCGCGCCGGATCGAGATAGCGGTCCTGGTCAGGGAAGAACGGTTCGAGGGTGAAGTCCTGCCGCGTGGAGCGCAGGTCGTCGTCGGGGCGTCTCCGGATCCAGTGATCCAGGAAGGTCGTGTGCCGCTGATCGTGCGGCTCGGCGCGACGCATGTGGCATCCGACGCAGTCGTTCCCGCGGCTCGAAGCCGGCAGGGCGCAGCCGTCGCGACCATGGCAATCGGCGCAGACTGCGTTGAAATGATCCGGATGTCTCGCGGAAACGTCGTACACCTCGAGGTGGGGGTCGTGGCAGGTGATGCACTGCAGGCGCCCGGCGCTCTCGCGATAGCACCGGCTCAGCGCAAGCCGGTCCGCCTGGCCGGTCAGGCCGAAGGTGCCCGGAAGCTTGCGTGCGTAGCGATAGACCGCCATGAAACGTGGAAGCGGAAGCCCGGGCCGGAAGCCGAGCATGTCGTCGCGGCGCATCAGGACCCTCTCGGTCTGCGTGGAGTCGCCGAGATGGCACTGCATGCAGATCTGGATGCTCCGATCGGGGGCCAGGCGGGCCGGGTTGACGATCATCGAACCTTCACCGGGATCCGATGTGTCCGCGCCCATTCCGGTCGGGTTGTCCGACCAGAGCGCGACGTGTGCCGACCCCGGTCCGTGGCATCGCTCACAGCCGATGCCGTGCGGGAATGGTTCCTCGAAACGGTTGCTGAACCCTCCCGTGGTGCGTACACGGCCGTTGTGGCAGAAGAGGCAGGTGTCGTCAATCTCGCGTGCGAAATAATGATTGCGGGCCTCGAACCCCGGACACAGGTCCCATCGATCCGCCTGGGGGTACCAGCACAGGGGCATCTGGTAGAGCCTGCCCTTTTCGACCGTCACGAACGACCGGCTGTGGTTTCCCGAGCCGATCACGTACCGGGCCTCACGGAGATCGACGTTGGTCTCGCGTCCGTTCGGGTCGACCTGATACTGCTTCTGATAGAAGCGTCCGTCCTTCTCGAAGACGGAATATCTCAGGTGCTCCGACGGCAGCTCCACTTCATCCGGAAAGCGCGCGTATCCGGATGCATCGGGCCCCTGCATGGGATACAGCGATCGTCCCATTCCTGTGGAAGCGAAGCTGCGGGCTATGGATGCGTGACAGCCGGCGCAGGCTCTCGCCCCGACGTAGAACGCGTCCGAGGGTGGAAGCGCCACGCCGTCGTCCCGGGCCGGTTGGCTGCAGGAAGCCGAAGCGAGCGCGAGGCCGACCGCCGTGCCGAGCCTCAGGAGCGCAGGGACGATGCGGCAGGCGGTCGGAGACCTGCTTCATCGCGCCACTCGGGGCCGCCCGGGCCTCCTATCCCGCGCGTCCATCCGCCTTGCCGGGGCCCGGCGAGGTTCCCGGGTTCTCCCAATCGCGGGAGTTTCTGCGAGAGGGGGAGTTGTCGTTCTCGCCCGAGATCCGTCCGAAGAACATCTTGCCAGCTGTCGTCTGGAGCACCGAGGTGACGACAATCTCGACCGTCTTGCCGAGCTCTCTCTGGGCGTTGTCGACGACCACCATGGTCCCGTCATCGAGATAGGCGACCCCCTGGTGGGCTTCCCTGCCTTCCTTGATGATGAAAACACTCATCGTCTCGCCCGGCAGCACCACTGGCTTGACCGAGTTGGCGAGCTCGTTGATGTTGAGCACCTCGACCCCGCGGAGCTGCGCCACCTTGTTCAGATTGAGATCGTTGGTGACGATCTTGGCGTTCATATGACGGGCCAGCTCTATGAGCTTCTGGTCGACCTCACGCACCTTCGGAAAGTCGATGTCGGTGATCGGCACATGCATCCCGGTCATCTTCTTGATGCGCTGCAGGATGTCCAGACCCTTGCGTCCGCGATTCCTCTTGAGGGAATCCGAGGAGTCGGCGATGAGCTGCAGTTCCGTCAGGACGAACTGCGGTACGACAATCGTCCCATCCAGGAAGCCTGTCTCGCAGATGTCGGCGACCCGACCGTCGATGATGACGCTCGTGTCGAGGACCTTGTACATCCGTGGCTCCTCGCTCTGCTTCAGAAAGCCGAGGAAGCGGTCGGGTCGGAAGCGGGCGCCCTTGTCCGCACCGGCGAGCATCCCCACCAGGACGAGCAGGAGATAGATCACCGGACGGAGCAGGTCGGGCGCGACGGGCCATCCGCGGATCAGCAGGCCGGCCGGCAGGACACGGCTCAGCAACGCGGCCGTCCCCGCGCCGCATGCCAGGCCGACCAGTGCGCCCGCGATCACCCGGATCGGGGTGATCCGGAGCCGCCACTCGAACAGAAGACCCAGCACGCCGAGCAGCGCGCCGGACAGGATGTTCAACCCGATCAGGGCCGGATCGCCGAGCGAGGACGGCGCGATGGGTCTGAGGATGACGGCGGCGATCGCGAGACCTACGATCAACCCGCAACGCAGCAGGATGGGAGCCATGGATGATGCCTCCGACTCCGCGCCACGGGGCGCGAGGAACACGGCATGAGGGAGCCCCGACAATCACTCAAAAATACAGGGACGGGAGGGGATCGTCAAAGCATTTCTGCAGCGCGCCCCGCGGCCATGTACAGACGGGGCACGCGCTGCCCGATGTGGCAGAGCACCTCGTACGGGATGGTCTCGGCCCAGGCGGCGAACTCCGTAGCCGTAATCTCCTCGGCGTCCTGACGCCCGATAAATGTGACTTCGTCACCCTCGGCGGCGCAGGGAACGTCGGTCAGATCCAGGGTGACGTGATCCATGGAGACCCGCCCCGCGAATGGGGCACGCCGGCCTCTCACGAGCGCGTCGCCGCGGTTGGACAGGAGGCGGTTCACGCCGTCCGCGTAGCCCGCCGCCACCGTGCCGATGAGGCTGCGGCGGCGCGTGACGAAGGATCTGCCGTAGCCTACGGGTGAGCCGGCTTCGAGCGTCTTGACCAGGACGAGGCGGCTCCTGAAGGAGAGGGCGGGCCGCAGGTCGATGCGGGTCGTCTTCTCGGATGGGTGGACGCCGTAGAGCGCCAGGCCGGGGCGGGCGAGGTTGAACCAGGAGGCGGGATGGTCGAGGATGGCACCACTGCTTGCCGCATGCACGAATGCGGGGTTGAAACCGCGATCCCGCAGGCAGGACAGCACCGAGCGGAAGATCTCGATCTGCTGCGGCGTGTGCTGGTCCTCCGGGTCGTCCGCGCACGAGAGATGCGTGAGCAGCCCCTCGGGTGGTCCAGCACCCGACGCAGCGATCCGGTCCAGCGCTTCTGGGACCTGGCCGGGCAGAAGGCCGAGCCGGCCCATCCCGGTATCGACCTTGAGATGGAAGGGCAGCGGCCTGCGTGCCGCGCGACGCTGAAACTCCAGGATCGCATCCAGCATCGGCAGGCTGCATACGGTCGGGATCAGGCTGTCACGCGCCATCCCGTCGAGCTGATCCCGGTCGACGACGCCCAGGACGAGGATCGGGGCGCGAACGCCCGACTCACGCAATGCGCGGCCTTCCTCGGGGATCGCCACGCCGAGCAGGTCGACCTGTTCGGCCTCGAGGCGGCGCGAGACCGCGATCGCGCCATGGCCGTAGGCATCGGCCTTGACCACGGCCAGGACGCGGCAGCCGTTGCCGAGCCGCTGCCGGAGCAGGGCGAGGTTGCGCGCGATGGCGTCGAGATCCACCTCCACCCACGTGCGACGCCGCGTGGGTGGCGGGCCCTGGGACAGGGCGGGGGACGCCGGGCGATGGTCCGGGGGAGGCTGGCTCAACCGCTGCGCCACTCGAGGTTCTCGAACTTGGTGTACTCGCGGATGAAGGCCAGGTCGACGGCGCCCGTCGGGCCGTTGCGCTGCTTCTCGATCAGCAGCTTGGCCATGCCCTGGTTGTCCTCGGTCGCCTTGTAGACCTCCTCCCGGAAGATGAAGATGACGACATCGGCGTCCTGCTCGATCGCGCCCGATTCACGGAGATCGGATAGTTGCGGCTTGTGCTCGCCGCCGCGCTGCTCGGGGGCGCGGGAGAGCTGTGAGAGGGCGATGAGGGGAACGGACAGCTCCTTTGCGAGGCCCTTGAGCGAGCGGGAGATGTCGGACACTTCCTGTGTCCGGTTCTCGTAGCGGCTGCGCCCGCGCATGAGCTGCAGATAGTCGACGATCAGCAGGTCGAGGCCACGCTCCGCCTTGAGGCGTCGCGACTTGGCGCGCATCTCGAAGATGGAGAGGCCCGGGGTGTCGTCGATGAATATCTTCGCCTCGGTCAGCTCGCCGAAGGCCAGCGTGAGGCGCGTCCACTCCTCCTTGCCGAGGCGGCCGGTGCGAAGCCGGTGGGCGTCCACGCGGGCCTGGGCGCACAGCATCCTGAGGAACAACTGCTCCTTGGACATCTCCAGGCTGAACACGCCGACCGTGCGTCCCGCGCGGGTGGCGACGTGCTGTGCGATGTTGAGCGCCAGAGCTGTCTTGCCCATCGAGGGCCTCGCGGCGAGGACGATCAGGTCGTTGTTCTGCAGCCCGGAGGTCATCTCGTCGAGACGCTCGAAGCCGGTCGGGATCCCGGTGATCAGCTCCTTACGCTCGGCCAGCCTGTCGATGTAGGCGAGCGTGGGTGCGGCGACGTCGCGCACCGGGGTGAAGCCGCTTCGGAGATTGCCCTCGGCGATGGAGAAAATCTGCCTCTGTGCTTCATCGAGCAGATCCTCGGCGGAGCCCTCGCCCTCGTAGCACAGGTTGATGATCCGGTTGCCGCTGTCGATCAGACCGCGAAGTATCGACTTCTCCTTGACGATCCGGGCGTAGTATTCGACGTTGGCGGACTTCGGGACGCCGTCGACCAGCGAGGAGATATAGGCGGGGCCGCCGACGGTCTCGAGGTCGCCCGCCCGTTCCAGCTCGTTCTTGATGGTGACCAGATCGATGACGGAGGAGCGCTCGGTCAGCGTCTCCATCACGCGGAAGATCTTCCGGTGGCCGTCCCGGTAGAAGTCCTCCTCGCGGAGAATCTCCTGTGCCATGTTGAGCGCGCGGTTTTCGAGGATGATCGAGCCGAGGATGGAGCGTTCGGCGTCGAGGTTGTGCGGCAGGTTGCGCTCGAGCGTGATGTCGGGCATGGCGTCGGGGGTGTCTGATCCGGTTGACGTTGCCGCACGGTCCGGTGCGGGGCCGGCGGCGACTCAATATAGCACAGCGCGGCGCCGGGACCGCCCGATGTGTGTCCACCTCGAAGTTCGGCTCATGCTAGCATGCAGATCTGCAAAGGAGGGGGTGAGTCGATGCGGTCGACCCTGGACAAGCCTCGGAAGACGGGGCCGTGGGATTCCCTGGCTCCATCGGAGCGCACGCATGCCGAGGACGAGAGGAGCCTCTGGAGCCGGGTGAGGAGCGGTTTCATACGTCTCTCGCCCAGGCCGGTGGTGAGGCTGTTCGCCCGGCCGTACATCGCGGGCGAGGATCGGGCACAGGCCGTCTCGCTGGCGAACCGCCTCCACGAGTCGCGCGGCATCTACAGCACCATCGACGTTCTGGGCGAGGCGCTGCACGACGAGGAGCAGAGCCGTGAGATGCTCTCCGAGTATCTCGCGATCCTCGACGATCTGGGCCGATGCTCCCATGCGAACATCTCGATCAAGCTGTCGGCTCTCGGACAGGCCCTCGACGAGGAGCTGTGCGCCCGCAACCTGGAGGAGCTCCTGGCCCGGGCGGAGCGCTACGATCAGTTCGTCCGCTTCGACATGGAGGACCACACCACCACCGACTCCACGCTGCGTCTTTACGAGCGCTTCGTCGGGAGGTTCCCGCGCATCGGGATTGTCCTGCAGTCGAGGCTGCACCGCACCGCCTCGGACGTGGCGTCGCTGGCCCCCCACCGGCCGAACGTCCGGCTCTGTCTCGGCATCTATCGCGAGCCGGCCGATATCGCGCTTCAGGACAAGCCATCGATGAAGGAGCGACTGCTGGAGCTTCTCGGCACGATGTGGGAGAACGGCCAGTATGTCGCGATCGCGACCCATGACGAGCAGGTCATACGCCGCGCGCTCGCGCTCGCGGATCGGATGGGGAAGACGCGCGCCGACTACGAGGTCCAGATGCTGCTCGGCGTGCCGCGGGCGGGCATACAGCAGGAGGTGCTGGACAGAGGTCTGGTGGTGAGGCTCTACGTGCCGTACGGGAAGCACTGGTACAACTACTGCCTCAGACGCCTTGAAAACAACCCGGAGATGGCACGCATGGTCATCGGCAATCTGTTCAGCCGGCGGGAGAACCGGCTTTGACGCCCGGCTGCCCCCTGCACTAGACTCTGCGCGTGGCTGGAGGAGAAGAGACGATCGCTGCGGGGGAAACCCCGGGGAGGAAAGTCCGAACTCCGCAGGGCAGCGTGCCGGGTAACGCCCGGTCCCGGTGACGGGAAGGAAAGTGCCACAGAAAACACACCGCCCAAGGCCCGCGCTCACGTGCGGGAACGGCAAGGGTGAAAAGGTGCGGTAAGAGCGCACCGCGTCCCTGGCAACAGGGATGGCAGGGTAAACCCCACGCGGAGCAAGACCAAATAGGGGAGATGCCAAGGGGTGGCCCGCCCCGATGCTCCCGGGTAGGTCGCTCGAGCCGCCCGGCGACGGACGGCCCAGAGGAATGATCGTCACCTCCCGCTACCTGCGGGGGGAACAGGATTCGGCTTATCTTCTCCTCCAGACCACATCCACGCTTCATGCTGCGGCACGCCCGAGTCCGGGGCGGCCGGCGAAGTCACGGGAGACCATGGAACCGGAAGCCCTCAGGCACCTCCTGAGAACCGCCGTTGCCAATCTCGCTCCCGCCCTTCGGGCTCTGAGCCGCGATCTTCACGACCATCCCGAGCTGAGCATGCAGGAGGAGCGGTCGTCGGCGCTGCTTGCGCGCATGCTCCGGGAGGGCGGCTTCGAGGTCGAGACCGGCGTCGCCGGGCTGCCCACCTCGTTCGTGGCGGTCCGACGCGGAAAGCGTGGCGGCGGACCACGGGTGGCCTTTCTTGCGGAGTACGATGCGCTGCCGGGGATTGGCCACGCCTGCGGCCACAACATCATCGCTGCGGCCGGAGTCGGCGCTGGGCTCGCGCTCGGCTCGATCCTGGATCGGCTCGACGGCGAGGTGAGGGTCATCGGAACGCCGGCGGAGGAAACTATCGGTGGCAAGTGCATCATGATCCGGGAGGGCGTCTTCGAGGATGTCGACGCCGCGCTGATGGTGCATCCGGGGGTTGAATGGCGGGTGGAGGTCGACTCGCTAGCCTGCATTTCTCTGGAGGTCACGTTCACCGGGCGCGAGGCGCACGCCGTCGCCTGGCCGCAGAAGGGGATCAACGCGCTCGACGCGCTGATCCAGCTCTTCATCGCCGTCGACATGATGAGGAAGCGTCTGGGGCGTGAGGTGCGTATCCCGGGAATCATTCTCGAGGGTGGAGTCAGGCCGAACATCATCCCGGCCCGGGCGGTGGGGCATTTCAGCCTGAGAACCGGCGATGCCACCTCCAGGGACCGGTTGCGCACGGAGTTCGAGCGGATGGTGGCGGGGATCGCCACGGCCACCGGATGCGGGCACTCGATTCGTGCCACCGACGAGCCCTACGACGAGATGGTGACCAACCGCACGCTGGCGGCCCGCTTCGAGGAGCACCTGCTGGCCGAGGGGATCCGCAGCATCGGCGGCTCCCGTCCCAACAAGGGTTCCCTGGACATGGGTAACGTCAGCAAAGCCGTCCCTGCGTTGCATCCGTTCGTGGCGATCTGCGAGGAGGACATCGCGTCGCACTCCGCGGCGTTCGCCGCCGCCTCGGTCAGCCCGCGTGGTGAGGAGGCGCTTCTCACCGCCGTCCGCGCGCTCTCCCTCACGGGGCTGGACCTGTTCATCCGCGACGGACTGCTCGACGAGGCCCGGGCAGAATTCGAAGCGACGGCGCACGCGGCCCGATGAGGAGCCGCACCGGGACAGCCGCCGTGACGCCTCCGTGGCTGCTCCCGGGAGAGACGGTCCGTGTGGTGGCCCCGAGCGGCGTCATCAATCCCTCACGTCTGAAGGCGGGTCTCGAGTATCTCGCCGGACGGGGGCATCCGGCGGTTCCGACGGGTGAACTGCTCGCGCGGCACGGCTATCTCGCTGGTGACGACGCGCAGCGGGCAGGCTGGCTCAACGAAGCGATCGCGGACCCCGAGGCGGTGCCGATCCTGTTCGCCCGAGGAGGATACGGCATGACGCGGATCCTCGACCGGGTCAGATCTGGCCGGTCTGCGGCGCCGGCCCCGTCTTCTGCTCGGTTTCAGCGACGCCACGGCACTCTTCATGGCCCTGCAACGGCGAGGGTCGTACATGGTGCTTTACGGGCCGCTGGTCACCGAGCTCGGTGATCCCGCCTCCTTCGACGAGCGCAGCCTCTGGTCCTCCCTTTACGGACATCCCTCGTCGGGACGGGTCACGTTCGGGAAGCGGGACGTCCTGCGCGCCGGACGGGGCTCCGGCCGCGTCATCGGAGGCTGTCTGAGCCTCCTCGTGTCGCTGCTCGGCACCCGGTTCGACCCGGACTACGGCGAAGCCATCCTGTTCTGGGAGGAGATCGGCGAGGAGCCATACCGGCTGGATCGGATGCTGACGCAACTTCGCAACGCCGGCAAGTTCGATCGGCTTCGCGGCATGATCATCGGCTCGCTCACGCGATGCGATGCGCCCCCGGGAAAAACGTCGCTTCGCGTCCCGGAAATCCTGCACGATCTGACCCGGGAAGCCTCATTTCCGATCGTACGAAACGTCCGCGCCGGCCACATCGCGCGAAAGATCACGCTTCCGCTCGGGGTGGAGGGGACTCTCGACACCGTGCGAGGCTGCCTGACGCTGAGGCTGCCACCCTCAGGGAGCGGCCGTCTCGCGCTGCGCCGACATCGCGGGAGGCGTGGGTGATCCGATCTCGAAGATCGTGCCCCGCACCACCGTCTGCTCCGCGACGCGATCGGTCACGGTGACCTCGAGACGGTAGCGACCCGGGGGCAGTCCCTCGAGAGGCACGCCCCAGGTTTGACCGGGGTCGGACGCGTCCTCCACCGGGAGCGGAGCGCCCACGGGCACCCAGGCCGACTCGTCCTCGAGATAGAACTGGTAGCTCAGGTCGAGGTGCGGCCGCCCGTCGACGCCCGCCTTCGCTCCGTAGATCTCATAGAACACGATCAGGCGCGAGGGCTGGACGTAGACCCGTGTCGTGCGGGGGATGACGCGATACGATCCGAGGTCGAACGGTGCCGGCCCGCGACGGCCGGAGCCGTTGCCTCCGAGCGGATCGAGCCGGGACGACAGCACCAGGCTGCTCACGGCGAGCCCCGACGTGGCGAACGCGGGAACCTCGATGATACTCCGCACCGAGCCCATGATCCGATCGTCGGTTTCCTGATACGCGACATCGAGCAGATAGCGGCCGGGCGGGACCTGGCAGACGGCCTGATACACGAAGATGCCTTCGGCGGCGGCTCCCCGGCGCGTCTCGGGGTCCGGCTCGAAGGTGCCGGTGAGGGGATAGGGGTGGCTCTCGTCGTCCACCGGCGTCAGATACCCGCTCAGGATCACCCCCTCGGAACCGAACTGCGTCACACCGGCGGAGATCGAATCCTCCTGCCTCACGCCGAGCGTGACCGCAACGGCCGTGGCGGCCCCTCCCGTAGCGACGGCCGGAAGTCAATCCGCGCCTCGACGGGAACGAGGCTGAACACGGTCGACACGTTGACGCGGGACTCGAGACGCGGAATCACCTCGGGCACGCGCATCACGTATCCCAGGTTCCTCAGGGCATCCGGACCGGGAACCCTCCTGACGAGCATCTCGGCGAGCGGGAGCGATCCGGTGGGCCTCAGCACCGAAGCCTGCGTGGAGATCAATCCCGTGAGGGAGCGCAGCCCGGACGGCTCCTCCCTGACCTGGACATCCGCGAATCGTCTGTCCGCCGGAATCCTCAGGCAGTCCTGGAGCACCAGGCGAAGCTGGACGGGCATCGCCCCGAATCGGTACTACCCAGCGGCTGGCGCCCCAGTGGTCGCTGAGGATGTGGTCCCTCTCGACGTTCTCCGGAGGGCCGAGCATGATGAAGACCTTGCCACGCTCGGTCTTCCAGCCGGGTTTGACGTCCTGGCCAAAATGCCCGTCGGCGATATGGACCCTCTGCCAGAACTCTCTCTCGAGCTCGTTGTCCGGCGTGTCGGGCAGCGGGTCGCGTCGCCTCCAGAAATCGGTGATGAAGCGACGCCGGCTCTCTTCCGAGCGGAGCTGCGCGTATTGGCGGTATTCCGCGTTCGTCATGATGTACCAGACGGGGCCGCGCGCCCAGCCGCGGTTCGCAACGGTCCAGTCGGGAGAACGGTGAAACGGCAGGGCAGGGATCGACGCCGCGGCGGCGACGAGTGCAGCGATGATGATCCGTCGAACGTGCGCCATGCGCCCCCCCCGGATACATGGCTGCCAACCTGTCGAGAGCCCGGCGTTCCCCCTCTCAGTGGACGCCGGTGCTGCGTGTCAGATCGATCTCGATGATGGCCAGGGCGGCCTTCAGGTACCTCACGGTCGCCTCGCTCAGCCCCTGCGGGCCGCTGGCGCCCGGCATCTGCCGCGCCTGGTCCAGCGACAGCTCGCGCACGCTGGACCCGTCATCGACGAAGATCTTGATGTTCTGCGCGTTGAAGCCGCCCTGGCGCTTCAACACGACGATTCTAGTCGTTTCAGGCCCGTTCCGGTAGTAGTGGACCTCGCCGTCGACGACTTTCACGATGGCCGACATGCTGTGGCCACCCGCGGAAGGAAGCATCTCGACGGAGCCGGGATCGCCCTCCCTCATCAGACTCTTCTCGGTCCGGATGAGCTTCTCCCGGATATCGGTAACGGTCGCCTCGTCGAAGCGCCCGCTGCGGTTCGCGCCGGGTGATGCCTTCGCCAACGCGATCGCCTCGGACAACGTGAGGTACTCCACCTCGTCGCCCTGTCTGACCATCACCGCCACGTTGCCGTCGGTCAGACCCCCGTCGGGATCCTCCAGGGTGACCTTCACGCGCTCACCGCCGAAGAACCGGTCGAGCACCATGTCGGCCGCCTCCCGCGGAGCCTTGCCGTTGTTCAGGCGGGGCAGCAGCTCGGGGGCCCTTCCAGGCTTGGAGACCAGCATCGAGTCGATCGCCATGAGCTGCACCTTCGAGCTGGTGTCCTGCGTGCTCTGCTCGATGAATGACTCGTACTCGGCAAGCCGCGCGGGCGGGACCCTCGGAGTCGAGCGTGTCGATGAAGCCCCGGCCCCGGGACTCTCCGCAGCCTTGAGCACCGCCTCGGCGCATCGCACCATCAGGACGCGGCCGTCGTCGCCCCAGGGACTCTCGGGGTAGGCGGCGGTCATCGTCTTGAGGACCTCATAGGCGCGCTCCGGCTCATCCATCTCGTACAGGGTCATGCCGAGCCAGTAATGCGCATCGTCGGCATACGTGCTCGCGGGAAACCGTTTCGTGAAGTCCTCGAAGATCCTGCGGGCGTCCTGCCATCGCTCCTCGAACACCGCGGTCCTGCCGCGGTCGTAAAGATCCTGATCGGCCGCCGCGTGTGCGGCGCCGAGAACCATCATCTGGAGAATCACGGCGATCAGGAACCTTCGCATCCTCTCCTCAAACTCCCGGGCAGTCCGGGTGCATCAGACCCGGCGTCGCCCCTGCGGAACGTGCGGCGCGCCCGCGCTCATGATCTCGAGCCTGTCGAGAAGTCCGCTCGCATCGAGGTCCGCCCGTATCCTGTTGATCGTCGCCATGTCCTTCGGCCCCGACAGGCGGGAGATCTCCAGCAGGATCCGGCCGAGCTCGGTGACCAGGTCCTCGAGGCGACGGTCCGCCACCTCGCCCGCTACGCGCCGTGCGACCCTGCTCTCCTGGGCGAGGTTGCGTGATGCCTGGCGGAGCGCGGGCGAATCGAGCGCCTCCTCCGTATTGGCGAACTCGAGCAGGACGAGCTTGCTCCTGTCCAGGTAGTCGTTCGTCCGGCGGGAGAACACCTGGAGCGCCGACTGGCTCTCCATGCGGCCGACGTGAGGCGGTGGCAGCGCCTCCACCGGGCGCAGCGCCCCGGGAAGCACTCCCGCCAGCTGCGGCTCCAGTGTGTCCCAGCGGCGTCCCGCGATGAACGCCAGGGCCGCCACGGCGACGATCGCCGCGGCGCGGAGCAGAAACCGTGCGGCGGGAGGAAGCCCGCGTCGAGCGTTCCCTTCGGACAGCCTGATCCGCCTCTCCAGCGCGGCCCAGCTTCCGGGATCCTCCACCGTAGCCTCACGGAACAGCCCCGCGGCATCCACCGCCCCGAGCGTGGCGCGGAACGACTCGAGCTCCTCGCGGCATCGGCCGCAGGTGCCGAGGTGTACCCGGATCTCGGAATGCCGGGCGGGCGGGAGGTCCTCATAGAGGTACAGCAGCAGATCCTGCTGGAGCGAGTCGCAGGGTGGTCCGGCTCCGGCGTCGGATGCGGAAGGGCCCGACGGTTCAACCATTCTCGTACCTCCGATCGGGCGCGACAGGATGAGTCCCTTTGCGGGACAGACCTTCGCGCAGAGTCACGACGGCGCGGTGCAGAAAGGACTTCACCGTGCCCTCGCTGATCTCCATCATCTGGCTGATCTCGCGGATCTTGAGCTCTTCGAAGTGTTTCAGGACGAAAGCCATACGCTCTCTCGGGGGAAGTTTCTCGACAAGCTCGGCGATCCGCTCTCTCAACTCGCGGGCCCTCAACGCCTCCTCCGGCCCTATCGGGCTGCTTGGCGGCATCCGGTAACGCAGGACATCCAGCTTGTCCGACTCCAGGCTCTCCGACGATCGCCGGTCACGCCTCAGGTTCAGGCAGATGTTGATCGCTATCCGGGTCAGCCAGGTCGTGAACGACGAGTCACCTCTGAACCGCCTGACCGACTTGTATGCCCGCAGGAACGTCTCCTGCAGGACATCCTTGGCGTCATCCGTGCTGTCGGTGTAGAGCAGGCAGACTCTGTAGATCCTGGTACGATGTTGCTCGAAAAGATCCCGAACCGCGTCGATGTCCCCGGCACGAATTCTCTCGAGAATCTCCCGCTCGTCAGCCGGCATGGTTACTAACTTAGACCCCCCCGGGGACCCTGCGGTTTACAGCCCCGCCGAATGGTACCGGAGCCTCCGGCCGGGGGTCAAGACTCCAACTCCTTGAAATTCAGTGCCTTGTCTCCGATGGGGTCCCGGCACGCGTTCGGGTAGACTAGGAAGCGGCATGCCGAACCTCAAGTTCACCATCGAATACGACGGAACCGCCTATCACGGCTGGCAGATCCAGCCGACGGTTCCCACCATTCAGGGGACCCTGGAGGGGTGCCTGGCCACCATCCTGCGCCGGGGCGTTGCCCTCAAGGGAGCGGCACGAACCGACGCCGGGGTTCATGCCCTCGGACAGGTGGCGTCATTCGCCGCCCCCGACGCCGATCCACGACGTCTGACGCGCTCGCTCAACGCGCTGCTGCCGGACGACATCGTCGTGCGCAGCGTGGAGACGGCTCCGCCGGAGTTCCACGCCAGGCACTCGGCGATCGGCCGGATTTACAGGTACCGGATCGTCGTCGGGGAGGAGCCCTCCCCCTTCATCAGGCCGTTCGTCGCTCCGAGCCGGACGGCGCTCGACCACGAGGCGATGGGCCGGGCGGCAGCGCTTCTCCTGGGGCGGCGTGACTTCTCGTCGTTCCGGGCAGCGGGCGACGTTTCCGAGTCGCCCGTCAAGGAGATCCGCCGGTCGATCGTGGCGCGGGAGGGCGAGCGGGGGGAGATCATCACCTACACCATCGAGGCCAGCTCCTTTCTGCAGTACATGGTCCGGAACATCGCCGGCACCCTCATCGAAGTCGGCCGGGGGAGGATCCGGCCGGAGGAAATGACGCGGATCCTGGAGACCCGGGATCGGCGCGCGGCGGGGCCGACCGCGCCGGCGGCCGGTCTCTGCCTCGTCCGCGTGCTGTACGCGGATGTTGCGCGGGAATCGGACGGGTGATAGGATTTCCGCTTCAGAATTAACGGCTTAGCCTCTCCGCCGCGCAGCGCCAACCCCAGGAGCACGATGCCCAGAAAGACGCCCGATCTGGAGGGTTACATCACGCCGGGCTCGGAGGAGGAGGCCCTTCTGCACGAGCTCGACTTCACTCGGCTCCCCGCGCATGTCGCCATCATCATGGACGGCAACGGAAGGTGGGCCCAGTCGCGGCGGCTGCCCCGGGTGGCGGGCCATCGGGCGGGGATCGACGCGGTCAGGGACATCGTCGAGGCGTCGGCGCGCCTGGGCCTGCAGGTGCTCACGCTGTATGCGTTCTCCAAGGAGAACTGGAAGCGTCCGCGCGCCGAGATCAACACCCTCATGATGCTGCTGAAAGAGTACCTCCGCAAAGAGCTCAAGACCCTGATCCGCAATGACATCCGATTCAACGTGATCGGCCGGATGGGGGAGCTCGATGCATCCGTGCAGCGCGAGCTGCGCAAGGGGATGGAGGCGACGGCGAACCTCGAAGGAATGATCTTCAACATCGCTCTTTCCTACGGCGGGCGTGCGGAGATCGTCGATGCCTGCCGCGCCCTGGTGGCCGATGCGCTCGAGAGCGCCAGATCGGGCAAGGCCGCGACGGCTATCGACGAGCAGACGGTCGCCCGGTACCTTTACACCGCGGGGCAGCCCGACCCGGATCTTCTCATCCGGACGAGCGGTGAGCTCAGGATCAGCAACTTCCTGCTCTGGCAGATCGCCTACGCCGAGATATGGGTCACGCCGACCCTCTGGCCGGACTTCCGGTGCCGGGAGCTGTTCAGCGCCATCCGGGATTACCAGAAGCGCGACCGGAGATACGGCGGGGTCGCGGGGGGCGCCTCCGGCGGCCGTGAGCGGGTGGCCGTTCCGTCCGAAGGCTCGACCAAGAGGCACGTGGTGTGAGGCGGATCCTGACGGCGTTCGTCGGGCTTCCCATCCTCTTCGTCGTCATCAAGTATCTGCCGCCCCGCTGGTTCATGGGGATGGTTGCGATCTCGGTGGTGGTCGGCTCGTACGAGCTGTACGCGCTCGCCGAGAGACGCGGGTTGAGGCCGCACAAGCTGCTCGGTTCGGCGCTCGGCGTCGCGGTCGCCTACACCTTCTTCGATCCGCGGCTCGAGGCTCTCGATGTCCTGTGCCTGGCGGCGATCCTGGTGCCGGTGGCATCCCTGGTGCGGGCGGGCTGGCGGGGGGCGCGGCCGGAGCACGAGATCGGCTCGATGGCCGTGACCCTCCATGCCGTGTTGTTCGTGGGGCTGCTGATGGGATACAGTCTCGCGCTGCTCGACGACGGCGGCGAGATGGGGCGCGATCTGACGGTCCTGCTGTTCTGGGTCGTGTGGCTCTCGGATGCCGGAGCCTACACGATCGGATCGCTGGCGGGCCGGCATCCCCTGATGCCCTCGGTGAGCCCGCGAAAGACCGTCGAGGGCGCGCTGGGAGCGATCGCGGTGGGTGTCGGCTCGGCGCTGGTGGCGAGGGCCTGGTTCTTCCACCGGCTGCGCCTGTCCGACGCGCTCGTGCTCGGCGTGGTGCTGGCGTCGATCGGGATGGTGGGCGACCTGGCGGAGTCGCTGATGAAGCGCAGCGCCGGGATAAAGGACAGCGGCCGGCTGTTTCCGGGCCACGGTGGCATGCTGGACCGGACCGACAGCCTGCTCTTCGCCGCGCCGGTGCTGTTCTATTACCATAAGTACTTCATGATGTGAGGACCATGACGAAGCGTATCGCCATCCTCGGCTCGACCGGCTCCATCGGACGGAGTGCGCTCGACCTCGTGGAGAAGCTCAACGCGATGGCCGCCGGGGACGGCGCTGCGCCCCGGTTCGAGATCGTGGGCCTGGCCGCGAACAACAGCGATGAAGCGCTCGCGGAACAGATCCGCCGGATGAGGCCGCAGCTTGCCTCGATCGGCTCGGAAGCGGCAGCCGCACGCATCCGCTCGGCGATCGGCGACGCGCCGACGCGCATCGTGATCGGCACTGAGGGAGCCGTCGAGGTGGCGACGCACCCGGATGCCGACCTGGTGCTGGCCGGGATCGTCGGCGCGGCGGGCCTGAGACCGACCTACGCCGCAGTGGAGGCGGGCAAGGTGGTCGCCCTGGCCAACAAGGAGGCCCTGGTGCTCGCGGGCGATCTCATGATCGGCGCCGCCCGCGCGAGCGGTGCCACACTCCTGCCCGTCGACAGCGAGCACAACGCCCTTCACCAGTGCCTCAGAGGCGAGTCGACGCGCGAGGTGCGCCGACTGGTGCTGACGGCCTCGGGAGGTCCCTTCCTCGGTGGCTCGCCGGCGGATCTGTCGAATGTGACGCCCGAGCAGGCTCTCGCTCATCCGACCTGGGTGATGGGGCCGAAGATCTCGATCGATTCGGCCACGCTCATGAACAAGGCCCTGGAGGTGATCGAGGCGCGCTGGCTCTTCGACCTGCCTCCGGAGAAGATCTCGGTCATTGTCCATCCGCAGTCGATCATTCACTCGATGGTGGAGTTCATCGACGGGTCCCTGATCTGCCAGCTCGGGGCCACCGACATGCGGCACCCGATCCAGTACGCCCTGACGTGGCCGGCGCGATGCCCGACGCCGCTGAGTCCGGTAGATCTGGCTTCATTGAAGGCCATGACCTTTGTGGAGCCGGACAGGAATCGGTTCCCGTGTCTTGATTTCGGGTGGCGCGCGCTGAGGTCTGGCGGTACCATGCCGGCTGCTCTCAACGCTGCGAACGAGGTGGCCGTGCAGGCCTTTCTGGATCGCAAGATCCGATTCACCGGGATACCCGCCATCATACGAACCGTGATCGATGCGCACCGGCCGGCCGAGGCGTCCTCCATCGATGTGATCCTCGAGGCGGATTCGCGCGCACGCGAGGCGGCCGCCGCGGCTGTGCCCGGCACAGGCGCCGCCGGCCACAGCGGACGCTCGACGAGACGATTCGGAGGAACTGCCTGATGCCCGATCCGTTGACCTTGCTCGCCTTCGCCTTCATCCTCGGGACTCTGATCTTCATCCACGAGTCCGGTCACTACTTCGTCGCGAAGGCGCTCGGGATCAAGGTCGAGGTCTTCTCCCTCGGCTTTGGGCCGAAGCTACTGCGATACGAGAGGGGGGGCACGGAGTACTGCATCTCGGCGATCCCGCTCGGCGGGTACGTCAAGATGCTCGGCGAGAACCCGGACGAGTCGCTGCGCGGCACACGCGAGGAGTTCCTGTCGCGCTCCAAGTTCGAGCGCTTCCTGGTGCTGGTGATGGGTGCTTCGCTCAATATCGTCCTCGCGGTGGCCCTGATGGCCGGCATTTACACGTACGGCGTGCCCGAGCCCAGGTTCCTGACCGAGCCCGCGGTGATCGGCGCGGTGGATCCCAATGGAGCCGCCGCGGAAGCCGGACTGCAGACCCGGGACGAGATCGTGGCGATCGACGGCGAAAAGGTCCCGACCTGGCAGGACATGCAGCTCAAGGTAGCGCTGAACCCCGGCGCGACGCTTCGGTTCGAGATCGTTCGCGACGGCCGCACGATGACTGTGCCCGTAAAGATCCACGAGACCGAGCGGGAGAGGATCGGGAGGATCGGCATCGATCCGTACAGCCGTCTGTTCGTGGGAACGGTCGAAAAGGGCAGCGCCGCGGAGCGCGCGGGGCTGCAGCCGGGCGATGTGCTCCTCCGCGTCGACGGTCACGAGCTGCTCGGAAGGGCCGACTACGAAACGTTCCTCAAGATCATCGCGGGCAGCGCGGGCAAGCCGATCGAGTTCGTCGTCAGCAGGGACGACAAGCCCGTCGCTCTCACCGTGACTCCCGCCGAAGTCCAGGCGGAGAACGGCACGAAGGGATATGTGGGTGTGAGCATCAGCGAGCCGCTCGGCCTGCGGCAGTACGGACTGTTCGAGGCGATCGCGCAGAGCGTCCGTACCAATCTGCAGCAGGCGGATCTCCTCTTCCTCACGCTCAAGAAGCTCGTCTTCGGACAGCTTTCCACGCGGACCCTCTCCGGGCCGATCGACATCTATCGCCTCACGGGGGAGTCGCTCCTCGGCGGCTGGGTCTACTACCTCAAGTTCATGGCGCTGGTCAGCCTGCAACTCGGGATAATCAATCTGCTGCCGATCCCGATTCTGGATGGCGGCCACATCTTCATTCTCCTGGTTGAAGGGGTTATCCGGCGCGACCTGTCGATGAAGATCAAGGAAAGGGTGATGCAATTCGGGTTCATCCTGCTTCTCTTGATCATGGGACTGGTCATCTCGCAGGACGTGTACAAGAACTTCTTCATTCAATAGAAAATCCGCCCCAACCTTCATATGCATAACAATCGCCTGTCTATTGTCGTCAGGCCCGGAATCGTGTATCTTTGCCTCCGTCGGCCGTCAGTCATCCTCCCGGAGGCCACCCACCGTGCGATGCTCTCTCCGCTTTTCGATCTCGGTCGCGGCTCTGCTGCTGGTGCTTTTCGCTGCGGCGCCGATCCCCGTCCTTGCGGGTGAGGCCGGTCCCCGCTCGTTGCTGGTGAAGACACGGGCGCGCAGCGGGCACGGGGCCATGGCCTCGATCCTCGGACGTGCCGGCATGGATCGTCGTGCGGAGAGATGGACGTCCGACCTGACGCGCTGGCACGTAGTGGCCATCGGCCCCGAGGAAGATCCCGAGGACGCGATCCGGCGCCTGTCACGCGACCCTGACGTGGAGGCGGTGGAGATCGAGAAGTTCGCGCGGGTCACCCGTATCGCTCCAGACGATCTCAGCTCGAGCCAGTGGGCCCTCGACAACGTCGGTCAGGTGGTGAACGGGGTCGGCGGGCTGTACGACGCCGACATCGACGCACCCGAGGCATGGGACCTCACGCGCGGCGACCGGTCGGTCATCGTCGCCGTCCTCGATACGGGTGTGCACACCGATCATCCCGACCTGCAGGGGAATCTCCTGCACGGCTATGACTTCGCCAACGGTGACACCAACACGTGGGACGACGCCGGGGTGGGACACGGCACGCCGGTGGCCGGCATCATCGGAGCCGTGGGTGACAACGGCATCGCCATGAGCGGCGTGAACTGGCAGGTGAGCCTGCTGCCGGTGAAGGTGTGCTTCGGCGACGGACGGTGCCCCTATTCGGCGATCACCGCGGGTGTCGAGTACGCGGTGGCGCACGGTGCGCGGGTTCTCAATCTGAGTCTGTCGTGTGACGAGCACCTCGACGATGCCACCGGTTCGTGCGATGCGGACCACTCGGGTGAATGCTACTCGGGTGCTCTGCGCGACGCGCTCGCGGCGGCGCGCGACGCCGGTGTGATCGCCGTCACCGCGGCGGGCAACTGCGGGCAGAACGTGGACGACGCGACGAAGGTCTACCCCTGCGCCTACGATCTGGACAATGTGCTGTGCGTCGGGGCCACCGACTCGCACGACGAGCTGGCCTGGTTCAGCAACTACGGTCCCCGGCATGTCAGGGTCGCGGCCCCCGGCACGGAGATGCTCTCGTTGAGCACATACCCGAGCTACACGCTGCTGTGGGACGGGACCTCCTTCTCCTCGCCGCTCGCGGCCGGCGTGGCGGCGCTCGAGCTGTCCCGCAACGACCGATTCACGCCGGGGGCCCTGATGGATCGGATGGCGGCTTTCAGGCCGATGCCCTCCCTGGACGGCGCTATCGCCGGCGGCACGCGTCTCAACGCGATGAGGGCGGTCGCCGACCTGTTCCTGACACCCGAGGCGATCTCGGCGTCGCGCGGCGGGGCCGTGAATCTGGTGGGTGACTTCAACGGCGACGGCTGGATGGACGCCTGCGAGGCCGATCGTCGCACGGGGCACCGCGTGCTGCGTGGAGACGGGATGAGGCTCGCGGCCCCTGCGACCTGGTCGCGCCAGCCGGGTTTCGGGCTGGAGCTGGCGGGAGACTTCGACGGCGACGGACGGGACGACATCGCGCTGCTGGGCCGGCGGGGCACCGAGGTGCTCCTCTCCACCGGCGAGGCGTTTGGCACCGCGAGACAGTGGTCGTCCGAACGCCTGAGGGTGCTGGCCGCCTGGGCGGGAGACGTGGACGGCGACGGCCGCGCGGATATCGTGCTGACGCAGGACGGACGAAGGGTCTGGGTGCAGCGATCGACCGGCTCAGGTTTTGCGCGTGCCCGGCTCTGGTCCTCCGTCAGGGGCGTGATGCCGAAGCTCATGGCCGATTTCGACGGTGACGGGAAGGACGATCTGATCTGGGCGAGCCGGTTCGGTGTGGGGGTCTCGCTGTCGAACGGAAACGCGTTTGGCCGTCCGGTGCTTCTGAGTTCCGCAGAGGACCGCCGCAGTCGGCTGCTGGCAGGCGACGTGGACGGCGACGGCATGGTGGACCTCGTGAGTCGGCGCGAGGACGGCTGCTGGGATGTGATGCTCGCGGACGGGACCGGCGTGGGGCCGGCCAGGCCCTGGAGCTGCGGCCCACGGACGGTCTTCGATGCGATCGGCCGGTTCGACGAGGACGGCAGAGCGGATCTCGTCACACTGGATCCGGTGAACGGGTGGGAGGTCGGCCGCTCCAGCCATTGATCGCATCAGGGATGCGATGTCTGCCAGAACGTCACGAAAGTGCGAGGCATCGCGATCTCCGGAGGCGGCCACTCTCCCGTGTTGAGCCGCTCGTCGAAGTAGATCACCGGGGTGCTCGCACCCCAGGTCCGCTGGACCACGTTCCCGCCCGCCACCAGCGAGCCGTAATGAACGGCGTCTCCCTCGGCGACGATGTCACCCGCGTTGTAAAGCACTCCGAAAAGACTGACCGGGCTCAGGATCGGGGTGCCCTTCGCATCGCGTCCGCCCGACGTCGTGATCGAGTAGGTCTCTCCGTCCGGCGACGTCGCCGTGATCGACTGCGCGGCAACGGAGTTCTTGATCATCCGGTCGGCCGGCGTCCCGCTGCCCGCCGCCGTGGCGTACTGGAGATTCACGAACGCCTCACCCGGATCGTGTCGCAGGTCGTGATCGGGATCGTCGAACGGCTCTCCGGGGGGCAGCAGCACGCGTGGGACCCCGGCGATCGCATCGGCCTCGAACGAGACCGCGTTGAGGTAGATCAGCCCCGCGCTGCTCCAGGCGCCCGAGGCGATTCGTACCGCTGGGGTGAGGTTTCCCGGACGGGGCGGCAGCCCGTCGGTGGTGTCGAAGAAGAAGATCCCCTGCTCGCCGTCGGTCCAGTCGCGCACGCTTCGTGCGGGCCCCGCGCCGTTCTCCCGGAACGCGCCGCTTGCGACGTCATAGGCGAAGTAGTGGACATGCCTCTCGGACGGCAGACGTGAGGTGACGATCCCCTTCCACACTGTGTAGTCGAAGGAAGCGCACTCGATGCCGGCAACGCGCTGGAAGAGATTGCTGTGATCGAGATCCGGGCCCCGAGCCGGATCGTACGGCAGGGGCTGGTCGGGGAGGGAGGACCAGCCTACGAGATCTCCGCCAGCGACCACCTTCAGCCAGGGATCCTCGATCGAGTCGTCCGGGTCGGCCAGCCAGCCTCCGAGGGCTCCTCCCGCTCCGGTCCCCGTAATGTGCCTGCCGAACGAAGCGTAGGGGTAGCCGCTGGCCACCGCCCCATCTAGACGATCCATATGGTCCGGCAGCACGATGTCGCCCACTGCCAGAACCCGCCCCCAGCGGGCCCGCAGGTCGCCTCGCGACACGAGATCGCCGCACGATTCCAGAGGCCCGTGAGGTGCGTTGGTCGGAATCTCGGCCAGACCCACGCGCACGACCGCGCGCGCGATCGGATCGGCGCCCGCGGGGGCCTGAGGGATACCCGCGCTGCGGTCCAGCCGCGCGTATCGCGCAGCGGTCACCTTGATCGTGACGAAGCCGAGACGTGAGACGGAGGGCGAAGCGGGCGCTGCGGGCGGGGCGTAGATCTCGATCCGCTCCAGGCGGCCGGTCGTCTCCTGCGACCCGAACATCTCCGCGTTGATCTCGTCGATCACATCGATCCGTCCCGGCTGATCCTCGAGGACGAGGTCGGGTCCCTTTTCCGTACCGAGAAAGAGGGTGACGGTGTCTCCCCGCCATGGCTTGGAGAAAAGATCCAGGTGCGGGAAGAGGGGAAGCAGCTCCCGTCCCTGCCGGTAGTACTCCCGCCCCGGTGTGCCGTCGGCGGCGATCGGCGCGGTAGCCGGGTTTCCGTCCGCGTCGATGAGGCGGCGCGATCGGATGATACGCGCCGGGTCCCGAAGATCGAAACGGCCCAGAAAGGCATGGCGGACCGCCGATGGCGGCCCCGAGAGGGGTGCATCGAACCAGGCCTTCACCGCCCGTGCGCCCGATTCGGCGACGTTGAGAAGCTGCGCCCTGTCCCGGTCGAGAGCTGAGACGCGGGATTCGATGTCCGCGACCTGAAGCAGGGTCAGCCCGATGAGGCCGAGGGCTGCGGCCACGATCATCGCGATGAGCAGCGCCGAGCCGGACTGCCTGGATCCTGATCGACGGTGCCCTTCCGGCTGGGAGTCTCTGCCGGAGCGGATGCGCCGCGCGAGCGCCGATGCCATCCGGCGAATCCGGCTCACGCGTGCCTCGAGCCCACGGACCTGGTCGTCGCCGAGATAGCCCATCTCCGCGCACATGAGCAGGTGTGTCTCGAGCTCGGACAGGTCCGAAAGCGCGTCGTGCAGACAACGGATGAACGCTCCGCCGGACCCGGACGACTGTCCTCTGGCGACGGCGACCGGCACCCGTGCCGATGCGTCGATCATCCGGGTCGACACGGGACGGCCGCCCGCCTCCTCGATGACGCGTGACAGCCGGAGAACCTCGATCGCGAGATCAAAGCTCTCGGACCAGACTCTCAGGTTTCTGTAGGCAGGCGGCGCGGCGGCCGGCGTCCGGGTATCGTCCGGGTCGTTCGGGTGCGACGGCTCCGGGCGGGCTTCTTCCTGCGGTACCGGATCAGCCGGGGCCGTCGGCGTCTCATGAGCGCCAGGTGCCGTGGGAGGCATCGTATCTCCGTACCCGGAGCCGGCCGGTGGCCCCGTAGGCGGTGACGCCACGCATGTCGCGCCCGTCGGTGAGGTAGAGCGTGCCACTGCTGGTCTCGCCGGTAGGCGAGGCCGAATAGATGTCGGACGCACCGAACGCGATCGGGTCGTCGTTCGAGGAGAGCGTCCCGGAGGATGGGGGGATGCGTGGGGCAGGGCCGGTGATGCCGATTCTCACGCCGGGATACCTTGCCGTGAGGTCGAGCAGCGGACCGATCGGTACGTCGACGCCCGAGGCGATCTCCGCTGTGTGGATCCCTCGGCTCCCACCATCCCTGTAGAGCTGCCACCGTCCACCGGACGGAGTTTTCTCGAAGAGCAGGCCGACGTAGCAGCCGCGGGAAACCGCTTCCATGCGGGCGCGGTGCATCTGCACTACGAGGTCTCGGGCGGCACCGTTGAGCCTGGCGGAGTGGATCATCGTGGACACGGACGGGATCGCCGCACCGGCTCCGAGCGCGACGAGGGTGAGCGAGGCCAGCATCTCGGGTAGAGTCATCGGGGGGTCCTCCTGTGCATGCGCCGGCGCGCGGCCGGCGGGATCCGGGGCGCGGCGGTCGCTCGTCCTTCGCCGCGCCCCGTCCGGTTACTTCTTCGCTTTTCCCGCGGAGAGCCGCTCGCGGATCCTCGCCAGCGACTTCTCGCCGATGCCTTGCACTTTGAGCAGGTCGTCGACCGAGCTGTATGGCCCGTTCTTTTCACGGAACTCGACGATCCGCTGGGCGATGACCTGCCCGACGCCGGGCACCGACATCAGCTGCTCGACCGTGGCCGTGTTGATGTCGACGGTCTGCGCAGCGGTCTGGCCGCCGTCACGGCCCGCAGGTACCGCGAGGGACGGTGGCGCGAGCAGCAGCGACGCGAGCAACGCGGCCGTCATCAGCGCGATCGACGTGAACGCTCGAACATCCTTCTTGCCTGGACGCATTCGTTTCCTCCTGTGGAACCGGAACTCTCCGCCGCGCAAGCGGCGGTGACACGGGGACGGACGCACCCCGCCGTGCGACCGTCCCCGGTTTCCTCCACCGCCCCGGTCACACGGTGGAGGGAAGGGGTGGGGGGGCTTTCGCCCCCCCTGGGGGGTGCTTCGGGGGAGGACCATGAGGAGAGCTGGTTGACTGAGGAGGGCATCCCCCGACGCACCCGAACTCAGGAACACTCGGGTTGCATGGCCAGAACTTTCTCGAGCAGGATGGCGCTGTCGCGGCACTCGACGACGTGTCCCGCCTCATCCTCGAGACGGAAGATCCGGATGCAGGAGAAGGTCCAGGAACGGCCTCCGATCTCGACCTTTCCGTCCTTCCCTGACAGGGCCCGCCAGATGAGAACGGATGCCTGATCCATGAGACCTCCTCCTGCAAGGGCGGCTGCCCGGCTCCGCTTCGCCGTCCGCCGTCGCCGTTGAGAGAGCAACACCGGTGCCAACGCGGGGATGCGCGCCACGGGGCATCGCAAGCTCCCGGGATTCAGTGTGTTGAGGGATACGGTGGTCCCGGGACGCATTCCGGCGTGCTCATCGATCCGATCGCCGGCGAGCACCGCGATCGGACAGGTGTGCGGTGGCGATCACACGTGGGCGGTTTGCTGATTCTGCGCGGGTTCGTGCAGGCACGCCGGTGCGACGGCGGCCTCCGGAGGGACTCGTTCACGTGCCCTGGGAGGTGGCCCGTTCCCGTCCGGGCGACCGGCACCGTGCCGGGTTCCATGCCCGAGGGAGCTCATGACGACATGACCTTCATGCTGGTGCGGTTACCCGGATCGCGGACCCTGCTCACTCCCGCCGCTCACGCCACGGCAGGACCCCGAGCAGACCCAGGGCCGCCAGCCCGGCGAGGGTGAGGCCGTCGCCGAGGCGGCGGGCCGGCGTTCTCTCGAACGTCACGGACACATCGTGCGTCCCGGGAGTGACTCTGAAAAACAGGACGCGACGGCTGCGTGATGCGTTGACGAGGGCGGCGGGCTCGCCGTCGACCCGGACCACCCAGCCGGGGAACCGGTAGATATTGACCCGGATGAGCGACTCGGCCGCGGCGTCCACGCGGAACCGCACGCTGGCGGTGCGTGCCGTGAGAATCGGAAAGGGTGGCCGTCCCGCGAGCCACCTCGGCTCGCGGCCTCTCGAAATCCCTGGCATCGAGCCCCATGAAGCTCACCCCCTGCGGCAGGTGGTCGAGCCACCGCATCGTGTGCTTTCGAACGTACGCGCCGTCCATGAGGTCAACGGACGGTGTGGCCGGTTCCGGGAGGCGTATCATGTTGTTGTACGGTTTCTCCTCGAAGCCCACCCGGTCGAGGGGCGCACGCAGATTGACCCCGAGCGTTCCGCTCAGGGCTGCCGCGATCGCGAAGACGCCGCAGATCACCGCCGCACCCGCCAACCCGGGCACGCCGGCACCGGCTCCCGCATGACGCACCGGGGCGGGTCCCCACGCGACCCAGGCGGCGCCGCAGAGAAACCCGGTGGAGAGCGTCGTGAACGTCAGGAATCGCCAGGGGAACTGCACGAACGCCAGCGGTCCGAAGAGGCTCCAGACGAACCCCGAGGCAGGGATCATCATGAAGACGGCCACCGCCGTCATCCCGAGGAAGAACCATGCATGCCTGACCGAGTCGGGGCGTCTGGTGCGCAGACGTGCGACGCCGAACGCCACGAGCAGGGTGCCGGCGATCTGCATCAGCCCCATGCGGAACGACATCTGATCCTTGAGTCCCTCGAGACTCATGCCGAATCCCCACGGCCACCAGACGAGCTGGATCGGATAGACGAAGTGCTTGTGGAAGTCGACGTAACCTTTGGTGTAGATGTCGAGGTTGATCAGGCCGCGCTCGAGAAAGGCCGGGACGAGGAAGAACCCGGCGATGGCGTAGCCGACGGCGCACGCCAGCGCGGCGCGCCCAATCCACTTCCACTCCAGGAGGTAGCGCCCCCCGATACTGCGAAGCGAGAGAAACAGGCCGTAGGCGCCGAGCAGCGCGGGCACCATCATCGTGCTGATCGTGTGCGATGTCGAGATGCCGGCGACCGCCAGGGCCGACGAGATGACGTCCCAGCGCGAGCCGCGCACCTTGAGGTTCCGGAAGGCCAGCAGCAGCAGCGGGAGGAAAGCGAATACGGTGTACTCGGAGAACGCCTTGCGTACGTACAGGTCGAGCAGATGGTAGGGAGCGTAAGTGTAGGCCGCTGCCGCCACCACGCCTCCCCAGTTACCGAGAAACGTCCGGGCGTAGAGGTACATGGCCGCGGAGGCCATCAGCATGAAGATCGCGATGGCTGCCTTGAGCGAGAGGACCGGGCCGAAGCCGGCCAGGCGGAAGACCTCGGCCACGTAGTAGAACAACGGTGCGTAATAGATCGGATGCGGTCCACCGTAGCCCGCCGAGACGTCCGGGAACCAGCGCGGCGGGATCTGGCCGTCGCGCAGGGCCAGATCGTACTCGGTCAGCCGGTACAGATGCAGATCGTCGTGTCCTTCGAACCAGCCCGGGCGGAAGGCCGGGATCAGCGCGGGAAGGCAGAGAATCAGCGCCATGGCCAGGGACAGCCTCCGCTCCCGCTCCGCCGGCGCCGCGGACACGGCTCCGCGCGCGGGGGACCTGGGTCTGGGCTGGTTCGTTCCGGGCAGCGGTCGGCTCCTCGAAGTGGGGTTCGGCGGAACCTATTCTAGTGCAGCCGCCACACCGGCCGCTTCGGGGACAATCGTGAACCGGCCGTGTGGCCCGTGGATTGCACTGACAGGCGACGAGTCGTTTCCGCCCCGCGGGGAGGCACCTGCGGGGCGATTTCAACCAGCGGCAGGTGCGTGATTTGGCGCAGGCCGCCGGAACAGGGCGGTGCTAGAATGGCGTGCAGCCATGAGTAATTGGAGCAATATCCTCCTCGACGCGGCGCTCGTTCTGTACTCTCTCGGCGCGCTCGTCTCCATCTCGGTCATCGTCACCCGACGCCGCGAGCGGGCGTTCCTCATCCCCTGGCTGACCCTCGCCGGGTTCGTGGTCCATCTCGGGGGCATCGTCGCGCGCGGGGTGGCCGAGAAAGGGATCCCGGTGGAGAACCTGAGGGGGATCATGTTCCTCGTGGCGTGGGCCGCGATCTCGGTCTATCTGTTCGCGCATTTCAGGTTCCGGCTCGAGGTGATGGGGATCGTGATCCTCCCTCTCGTGGTTGCCCTGATGCTGCTCACCCTGCTGCTCCCCCAGGGGACGGAGCCGGGGGCCGCGTCACACCAGGCGACCAGCGTGGAGACCGCGGGCCGGCTGATCCACATCGTCCCGGCGATCCTGGGCGTCTCGGCCCTGTTCCTCACCTTCGCCTCCAGCATCATCTATCTGATCCAGGAGCGGGCCCTCAAGTCCCATCGTCCCCTCAAGCTGATCCTGAGGCTTCCGTCCCTCGAGAGGTGCGAGAAACTCGGCTACCAGTCGCTGACGTGGGGTTTCTCGCTGCTGAGCTTCGTCGTGCTCACAGGCGTCGTCTCGGCGGGGTACCGCCCGGATGCCAACTGGGGCTGGCTGCTGCGGGAGAAATGGTCGCTGCTGGCCTGGCTGATCTTCGCCGTGATCATCTACGACCGGATCTTCAGCGGCGGCTGGCGGGGCCGCAAGGCGGCCTATCTGAGCATCATCGGTTTCGGAGTCATGATTCTGAGAATGGTCGGGGTCTGATCATGTCGTTCATCGTCGTCGGGCTGAACCACCGGAGCGCGCCGCTGGAGATCAGGGAGCGGCTCGCGTTCTCCCGCGAAGAGATCGGCGGCGTCTCGGGCGCGCTCAAGACGCTGGAGTCGATCGAGGAGGGAGTTATCCTGTCCACCTGCAACAGGACCGAGCTCCTGGTCGCGCCGCGCAACGGCATGCAGCCGGAGGCCGCGGTGCGCCTCGTCCGGGACTTTCTCTGCTCGCAGCGCGGGATGGACCCGGGCCAGCTGGAGCCCTGCCTGTACTCACACCACGGTCTGGAGGCGGTGCGGCACGTGTTCCGCGTCGCCTCGAGCCTCGACTCGATGGTGGTGGGCGAGCCGCAGATTCTCGGGCAGGTCAAGGAGGCGTACAATCTTGCCGTGCAGTCCGAGCTGATCGGGCCGCGTCTGGACGGCCTGCTCCAGCGCGCGTTCTCGGTCGCAAAGCGTGTCCGCGCGCGCACCCAGATCGCACGCAATCCCGTCTCCATCTCCTACGCGGCCGTGGATCTCGCCACCAGGATATTCGGATCGCTGCAGGGCCGCTCCGTGATGATCCTCGGCGCCGGCAAGATGGCCGATCTCGCGGCGAAGCATCTCATCGCCGGAGGCGTGCGCCAGGTCTACGTCGCGTCGCGCTCGCTGAGCCACGCGCAGGAGGTGGCGGCGCGGTTCCACGGAATCCCGCTCACGCTCGACCGGTTCCGCGAGCAGCTTCCCGAGGTCGATATCGTCATCTCCTCCACCGCCGCTCCGCATTACATCCTGAGGGGCGAGGACGGACCGCCGCTGATGAAAGCGCGTCGGGGCCGTCCGATCTTCTTCATCGACATCGCCGTGCCGCGCGACATCGACCCGGGGCTCAACAAGCTCGACAACCTCTATCTCTACGACATCGACGACCTGCAGCGTGTGGTCGACGCAGGGATGGAGGAGCGTCTCCATGAGGCGCAGATCGCCGAGGCGCTGATCGAGGAGGAGGTGACGCAGTACCATACGCGAAGCCAGGCGCGCGAGGCGACACCCTCGATCGTGCAGCTGAGAGAACAGCTGCACGGAGTGGCGGAGAGCGAGCTGAAGCGGTTCCGCGGCAAGCTCGGCCCGCTGTCCGAGCAGCAGGAGACGGTGGTGAAGGAGATGCTCGCCTCACTGGTGAACAAGATGCTGCACGGGCCCACGAGGGAGATGAAACAGGCCGGCGGCAGACCGGGTGGGGGAGACACGATAGAGCTCGTCCGCCGGATGTTCGGTCTCACCGGACAGGAAGGGAGCGGCTCGAGACGCAAGGGCTCGAGCGGATGATCCTGGGAACGCGCGGGAGTCCGCTCGCGACAGGGCAGACCGGCTGGGTCCGGGACCGGCTCGTCGAGGCTCATCCCGGCCTCGCCATCGAGGTGCGGATCATCCGAACGACCGGCGACCGCCAGCAGCAGAATCCCCCCGAAGCCATGTTCGGCAGCGCCGCGGCCGCCTCGGACAAGGGGATCTTCGTCAAAGAGATCGAAGAAGCGATGCTCGCGGAGGCCATCGACGCCGCCGTGCACAGTCTCAAGGACCTGCCTACCGAACAGCCCGCGGGGCTCGTGATCGCGGCATTCCCCCCGCGGGAGGACCCCCGTGACGTGCTGGTGACCCGTGAGGGGCTGACCCTGGAGGCCCTGCCCCCCGGCGCCCGGGTCGGGACGGGAAGCCCGCGCCGCGCTGCGCAGCTCATGGCGGTGAGAAAGGACCTCGTGTTCCAGCCGGTGCGGGGAAATGTCGACACCCGCATCCGGAAGATGGCGGAAGGGGAGTTCGACGCCGTGATCCTGGCGGCGGCGGGGATCCGAAGGCTCGGGCTGGTCGACGACGAAGGACGGCTCAGGGGGGAGGCGGCGCGGTGCGGCCCATTGCGGTGGAGCAGTGTCTGCCTGCCGTGGGACAGGGAGCGCTGGCGATAGAGTCGCGCGGAGGTGACGCGGCAACGATTGCCCTCGTCACTTCGATCGACGACCCGGCGACACGGGCCTCGGTGACCGCCGAGAGGGCCTTCCTCGAGGGACTCGGTGGAGGCTGCCGGGTTCCGGTGGCGGCGCTCGCGCGGGTCTCGGGGCCGGGCGGGCGTCGGCTCGATTCTGCGGGGGCGCGTGGTGTCTCCCGACGGAGGCACGCTCATCGAGGTGGATGGCGAGGCGCCGGCCGAGGAGGCCGGAGCGCTCGGCCGGAGGCTTGCCGCCGAGGCGATGAAGCGGGGTGCGGCGGCGCTGCTCGGCGGAGCCGGGGCATGAAGGCGCTCGAAGGACGCACCATCCTCGTCACCCGCTCGCGCGAGCAGGCGGGCGGGCTGACCGGCGAGTTGAAGCGGCTCGGGGCCCGCGTGATCGAGTCGCCAGTCATCGGGTTCGAGGAGCCCGAAGACTGGGGACCCGTGGATACCGCGATCGCCGACCTGCGCCGCTTCGACTGGACGATATTCACCAGCGCCAACGCCGTCGATCGCTTTCTCGGGCGGCTGGAAACCCTCTGTCCGGGCGAGGAAGGCTCCAGGCGCCTCGCGGGAACGCGGCTGGCCGCCGTCGGTCCCGCCACCGCGGGAGGTCTCGTCAGGCGGGGCCTGCCTGTCGAGACGATCCCCTCGTCGCACAGGGCCGAGGGACTGATCGAGGCGCTCAGCGCGAGCGGCGTCAAGGGGAAGCGGATCCTGATTCCGCGCGCCGAGAAGGCGCGCGAGATCCTCCCGGACGCGCTCGAGGAAGCCGGAGCCGAAGTGACCGTGGTGACCGTGTACCGCACCGTGGCCCAGCCGGTCGGCCAGAGGGTACGCGCGGCTCTCGAACGCGGCGCCGTCGACATGGCCACCTTCACCAGCCCCAGCACGGTGAGGAACCTGCTGGAGGGGATCGGCGGCGTCTCGCCGCTTCAGGGGATCGCGCTGGCGGCGATAGGTCCCGTGACGGCGGACGCGCTCGAGGAACGAGGGCTGCAGGCCGACGTGACCGCACCCAGTTCCACCGTCGAAGGGCTCGTGGCGGGGATCGTCGACTACTTCAACCCGAAGTGAGCCAGATCATCGAGGCGATCGCCGGTCCGGTGCTCGGCCGGTGAGGAACCCCTGCGAAAGACGCGCGCGCCGTTCTGTCCGGCCAGCTCCACCGACAGGGTGTTCACGTCTTCGTGCGATCTGACCTGCAGCATCGCGCCTTCGCGCAGGCCGATCACCGGCGTGTCGTTCTCCTCGAGGTACTCCTCGATGCGCTTCTCGCGTGTCTCGCCCATGTGATGCGAGGCGGGATCGGGGTCGAGATAGTGGCAGTTGAGCTGGAAGGGCACCAGCGCCAGCGCCTCGAAGGAGGACGGCTGGACGATCGGCATGTCGTTGGTGGTCATCAGTGTCGGCGCCGCGATGACCGTCCCCGCGCTCGAGCCCATATAGGGTAGTCCGGTCCTGACGCGCCGGCGGATCGGCTCGATCAGCTTCGATCTCTGGATCCGGTCGAGAAGCCGGAAGGTGTTGCCGCCTCCCACGAACAGCGCATCGGCCGCCTCCACGGCGGCGGCCGCCCCGGAGCCCTCTTCGAGCCGATCCACCTCGTAGCCGAGCGGTGCGAGATGGGTCCTGGCGACGTCCCAGTAGGCGATCTGATCCTGGAGCGCGAACGGAACGAACAGGATACGCCTGACCTCCCCGAGCAGCGACCGGATCGCATCGTGGGCGTGCTCGAGATAGCCGCGCCCGTAGGTCGTCGAGTTGCTGAGCAGCAGGAGCCGCATCATGTGGCGATGATATTCGAACTGCGGTCCGGGTGTCGAGCGGGCAGAGGATACGCGTCAGTGCTTCTGGCCGGCCGCATGCTTCGCGCGGCCCAGGATCTCCTCGGGGGTTGTGTGGCCGGCCTCGAGAGCCTGGAGTGCCACGCTGCGCAGTGATGCGAGCCCGGCGGCGCGGCAGCGGGCGGCGACCTCCTCCATCGAGGTGCCTGCGAGCGCCCGCGCGACCGCCTCGTCGGGCGAGAAGGACCGGGCCAGGGGAACGCAACCGCGGAAGCCGGGAGTCAGCTCGCAGTCCCGGCATCCGGCTCCATGCCAGAAGCGAAGACGTGCAGCGTCCTGGGGTGGCAGTCCCAGCGCCTTGACGGTCTCCGGCGGCGGGGAATATGGCGTCCGGCAGGACATGCAGACGCGGCGCACCAGACGCTGGTGATGCAGGAGGGTGTGCCGACTGGCCAGGACGCCCGGGCCGTACCCCAGGGCCATCATCTCCACGAGCGCCTCACCCGGGCGGGACGCCTCCATGCGGCAGACGACGAGATGTCTCTGCGGCAGGTCGGGATCCAGAGTCATCCATTCCTGATCGGATGGGGAGGGGAAGGCCACGACCGCCGGCGGGGCCCCCACGGCCGCCCGCAGGGCGGCCTGGTACCCGTCCGGCCCGCCAGGCTCGGGGATCACGTGCGTCGCTCCCGCCAGAGTGACGCCGCGTGTCGACTCGACGATGCTCACAGAGCGTCCATGCGCGATCAGCTCCAGGAGCAGGCTGTAGATCGTGCTCGATGCGCCCGACAGCGGCGGTGCGGAGACGACGATGAGTCCGGTGTCGCGCGTCAGCGTGGAGCGCAGCGCTTGCTCGACCTCCGGCGGGAATGCCAGCTCCTCGAGGCGAGGCGGGAATCGGAGGGGATCGATCACCTTGACGATCATGTCCTCGCCCTCCGGATTCGGAAGGCTGCGCACCACGATCGGGTACTCGACACCGTCGAGAAGGACCGTGCCGCTGCCGCAGGCGGGCTGATCCGCAGCCGACTCGAGGCCCGCGGCCGACCGGAAGGCCTCCATGGTCTCCAGCAGCTCTCCCTCGGGTCGTCCGCGATCCACGTAGGGAGATCCATCGATTCGGAATGCCAGCCGCGAGCGGGAGTGATCGCGGTGAAACCGGATGTGGCTGGCACGGGAGCGAACGGCGACGGCGACGACGCGTCCCAGGGCGTCGTCCGCCGGAGCCGGAGACGCCCCGGCCAGGGTCGAAGGCACGGCGGCACCTTCCGGGAAGATGGAGCGGATCACGCCCACGATCTCTTCCGCGGAGGCGACGCCGGCGATCACCTGGCATCCGGTGGCCTCCATGACGCGCTCGACGATCCCGGTGTCGGAGGGATTGGCCATCGCGAGCGTCATGATCTGTCTGTCCTGGAAAGCCTCCGACTCGAGTGGGAGAATCCGTTCCTCGATGCACCGTTCGACACCGAGGCGGGCCAGCAGCACCGCGTCCACCCGTGTCCGCGACAGGTCGACCGGCATCGAAGTATGCTGCGTGCGGAGGAAGGTCTCGAGACGTTCAGCGTCGAGCGCCCCGCCGTCGACCAGGATCTCGCCCAGACGCCGTCCGTCGACTTTCTGCCGGTTGAGCGCGTCGAGGAGCTGTGACGTGGTGATCAGGCCCTGCTGAACGAGCATCTCGCCGATCGGCATCCGTGACTGGGATAGGGTCCGGACCTCCTCGGCGAGCTGCTCCGGGGATCCGTCCCAGAACCGCGACTTGAAGCTCTCGTCCGCGGCGCAGAAGCAGCCGAGACAGAACGGGCAGACTTTCGTGGGATTCTGGGGATTGCAGGAGCACCAGATTGCCTCGAAGGCGTCGTACTCGCTCAGGCAGTTGAAGCACTCGACCAGGTAGCTGGGCATCTTCTCGGACCCCTCGACCGTGGCAATATATGGCCGGCCCGGACAGGGGGCAACGTTTCTTGACCGGCCAGAATCTCCTGTGCTACGGTGATTTACCCCGACGGTGACCCGCCGGGTATCCAGCTCACGAGACCGCCCGCGCCTCCTCGCGAGGCGGATTTCCATGCTCAGTGAAAGCGTCGAGGAATGACAGCCTCTCCCGGACTCAAAACGACACCGCTCCGTGACATCCATGAAGCGGCCGGCGCCCGGCTGGTGGACTTTGCCGGCTGGGAGATGCCGGTGCAGTACACCGGCGTCATCGAGGAGCACATGGCGGTGCGGCAGCATGCCGGGCTCTTCGACGTCTCGCATATGGGCGAGATCATCATCCGGGGCCCCAACGCACTCGATGCGGTGCAGCGCCTTACGTCCAATGACGCGTCCCGACTCGTCGAAGGGCAGGCGCAGTACTCCGCGCTCACGACCCCGCGTGGGACGCCGGTGGACGACATCCTCGTGTACCGGTTCGGCCCCGAGGAGTTCTTCCTCTGCGTCAACGCCGCCAACGACGAGAAGGACTTCGCATGGATCCGGGAGCACATGATCCCGGGAGCCGAGGCGGTGAGCGTGAGCGGGCAGTACGCGCAGCTGGCCCTCCAGGGGCCTGCGGCCGAGTCGATCCTGTCGGGGCTGACGGCCGCCCCGGTCCGCGCGCTGCCCTCCTTCTCGTTCGTCAACGACACCGTGGGCGGACGAAAGGCGATGATTGCCCGTACCGGGTACACGGGAGAGGACGGGTTCGAGATCTACTGCGCCCCGGAAGACGCCGTCGCCATCTGGAACGCCCTGATGGAGGCGGGCCGCCCGGCACATCTCGTGCCCGCCGGCCTGGGAGCCAGGGACACTCTGAGACTGGAGGCCTGCCTGGCGTTGTACGGCAATGACATCGACGAGGGGACCACGCTGCTCGAGGCCGGACTGGGTTTCATCGTCAAGCTGGACAAGGGGGATTTCATCGGGCGCGAGGTGCTTGCCCGGCAGAAACGGGAAGGCGTGTCACGCCGGCTGGCCGGTTTCGAAATGGTGGAACGAGGCGTGGCACGGCACGGCTATCCCGTGGTGCTCGACGGATCCAAGGCAGGCGAGGTCACGAGCGGGACCTACGCGCCGTTTCTCAGGAAGAACATCGGGCTGGCGTATCTGCCGGCGCAGGCCGCCGCGCCGGGCGCCGGGTTCGACGTCCTCATCAGGAACAAGCCGGTGCGCGCCCAGGTGGTGCGAACGCCGTTCTACAGAAGGCCGAAGCCCTCGGCCTGACCGGAGACCGAATGTATCCCGACAACCTCAAGTACACCAAGGACCACGAGTGGATTGACGTGAAGGGGGACACCGCCACCATGGGTATCTCGTTCTTCGCCCAGAAGGAGCTCGGGGACGTGGTGTTCGTCGAGCTGCCCGAGGTCGGGCGGGCCCTGAAGGCCGGGGAGGAGTTCGGCAACATCGAGTCGGTGAAGGCCGTCTCGGAGGTGTACAGCCCCGTGTCGGGGGAGATCACCGAGGTCAACACCGCGCTCGTCGATCATCCGGAGCAGGTGAACGCGGAGCCGTACGGAAGCGGCTGGATCATGAAACTGCGCATCACCGATGCGAAGGAACTGGAGAATCTCATGGATGCCGCGGCCTACCGGGAGTACGTCGGCCAGGGCGGCCACTGAGAGAAAAGAGAGACGATGCGCTTCCTTCCCCAGGGCGAAGAAGACCTGCGTGAGATGCTCGCCGCCGTCGGCGTCTCGTCGCCCGCCGATCTCTTCAAGTCGATACCCGCGGCGCTGAGACTCCAGAGGGACCTGGACCTTCCCGCCGCACATTCCGAGCTCGATCTGAGGCGGACGATGGGAGGCATGGCCGCCCGCAACACATCGGCGGCGACGCACCCGTGGTTCCTGGGAGCGGGAGCCTACAACCACTACGTCCCGGCGGCCGTATGGCAGCTCCTGCTCCGTTCGGAGTTCTACACCTCGTACACACCCTACCAGCCGGAGATCAGCCAGGGGACCCTGCAGGTGATCTTCGAGTACCAGACCCTGATGGCCGCGCTCACCGAGCTGGACATCTCGAACGCCTCCTTGTACGACGGCGCCTCGGCGACCGCGGAGGCCGTGCTGCTCGCGCACCGGGTCGGCCGGAAGGGGCGCGTCCTGATCTCGGGAGCGCTGCATCCGCACTACCGGCAGGTGGTCGAGTCGTACGTTCGCAGCCTCGGGATCCGGGTCGAGACGATACCGGTGGCGGAGGACGGCCGAACCGACCTCGAGGCGCTCGCGGGAGCGGTCTCCGGCCAGGGTGCGGAAGCCACGGGCGCAGACATCGTCGTCCTGCAGAGCCCCAACTTTTTCGGGTGCGTCGAGGACCTCGCGGGTGCCGCTCCGCTGGCGAAAGCGGCGGGCGCGCTGTTCGCGGTGGTGATCAACGAGCCGCTTTCGCTGGGCCTGCTGCACGGCCCCGGACGGTTCGGCGCGGATATCGCGGTCGGCGAGGCGCATGCGCTGGGCACGCCCCTGCATTTCGGCGGTCCCTTTCTCGGGTTCATGACCGCCCGCAAGGCGCTGATGCGGCAGCTACCGGGACGTCTCGTGGGTGAGGCGTTCGACGGGGAGGGCAGGCGAGGATACGTCCTCACGCTGTCCACTCGCGAGCAGCACATCCGGCGCGAGAAGGCCACCTCGAACATCTGCACCAACCAGGGGCTCATCGCCATGGCGGCCACCATCTACATGAGTCTCATGGGCAGGCAGGGGATGCGGGACGTGGCGGTGCAGAACCACAGCAAGGCCGTCTACGCGCGCGAACGCCTCTCGACCGTCGCCGGCTGCCGGCCGCGGTTCGACGCGCCGTTCTTCAACGAGTTCGTCATGGATCTGCCCCGTGACGCCGAGAGCGTGTCGCAGGGATTGCTGGGCAGAGGGGTCATGGGCGGCCTGCCCCTCGGTCGGTTCGAGCCGGACATGTCCGGCTCGATGCTGTTCTGCGTCACCGAGATGAACTCCCGTGAGGAAATCGATCGCCTGGCGGGCGCGCTGCAGGAGGTGCTGTCATGAGCGAGCCGCGAGGCGATCGGCCGCGCGGCACCGTGGCCGGAATCAACCGCAGGGAGCCGACGATCTTCGAGGTTGGCTCGCCGGGGCGCCGCGGGTACGAGCTGCCGGCGCTCGATGTGCCCGAGGCGGATGGCACGGGGTTCGGCGCCGCCGCCCGTGAGACGCTCGAGGGGTTTCCCGAGGCCAGCGAGGTGGACGTGGTCAGGCATTTCGTCCGGCTCTCCCGGCTGAACTACGCCGTGGACCTCGGCCTGTATCCGCTCGGGTCGTGCACCATGAAGTACAACCCCAAGATCAACGAAGAGATGGCGCGGCTCGACGGCTTCGCGCGCATCCACCCCCTGCAGCCCGAAGAGAGCGTCCAGGGCGCGTTGCAGCTCATGTACGAGTTGGACCGGCTCCTGCAGGAGATCACGGGGATGCACCGCTTCACGCTGCAGCCGGTGGCGGGGGCGCAGGGCGAGATGACGGGGATCATGATCGCACGGGCGCATCTCCAGGCGCAGGGAGACCCCCGCTCGGTGGTCCTGATTCCGGATTCGGCCCACGGCACGAACCCGGCCTCGGCCCACGTCTCGGGATACCGGGTGGAGGAGATCGCCTCGAACGACGAGGGGTGCGTGGACGTCGAGGCCCTTCGCAGACGCATGGGGCCGGACGTGGCCGCGTTGATGCTGACAAACCCGAACACGCTGGGGATCTTCGAGCGCGATATCGCCGCGGTGTGCGGCATCGTCCACGAGAAGGGCGGGCTGGTGTACATGGACGGTGCCAACATGAACGCCCTGGTTGGGATAGCGCGTCCGGGCGACATGGGTGTCGACATCCTGCACCTGAACCTGCACAAGACCTTCTCCACGCCCCACGGTGGCGGAGGCCCGGGCAGCGGGCCCGTGGGGGTGGCGCAGCACCTCGAGAAGTACCTGCCGGTGCCCACCGTCGAGCGTGTGGACGGCACCTACAGGCTCGATCGGGATCGTCCCCACAGCATCGGCCGGGTCGCGGCGTTTCTGGGCAACTTCGGGATGCACGTCCGCGCCTATGCCTACATCATGTCGTACGGGGGGGCCGGCATACGGAAGATCGCCGAACGGGCCGTGCTCAATGCCAACTATCTGAGGGCCCGGCTGCGCGGGACATACCATCTGCCGTTCGATCGGGCCACGCTGCACGAGGTGATCTTCGACGACCACAACCAGTCGGCCTCGGGGGTCTCGACGCTCGACATCGCGAAGCGCCTGATCGACTACGGCTTCCACCCTCCCACCATCTATTTCCCGCTGATCGTGCATGGCGCGCTGATGATCGAGCCGACCGAGACGGAGTCGCGGCAGGAGCTCGACCAGTTCGTCGAGGCGATGATGGAGATCGACCGCGAGGCGCGCGAGAGCCCGGATCTCCTGAGGTCGGCCCCCCATTACACGCCGGTGGGCAGGCTCGACGAGGCGGCCGCCGCGCGAAAGCCGAAGCTACGCTGGGAGCCCCAGCCAGGCTGAGACGATCTCCATCGGCAGGCCGACGACGTTGGTGTACGAGCCCGATAGCCGGGTGACGAACAGGCTGGCCCCACCCTGGATGGCGTAGGCGCCCGCCTTGCCGAACGGCTCGCCCGTGCCGACGTACCAGTCGATCTCCCGGGTCGAGAGCCTCCTGAACGTGACGCGCGTCTCGACGGCGGTCGAGCGGAGCCTCCCCGCACCGGCAGGCGCCAGCGCGACACCGGTCACCACGCGATGGGTCCGCCCCGACAGAAGGCGCAGCATCCTTCGGGCGTCCTGGTCGTCTTCGGGCTTGAGAAGAAGCCTGCGGCCGAGCGCGACGATCGTGTCGGCCGCGAGAACCGGCACCCCGGGGCGCTCGCGAGCGACGGCGATCGCCTTCTCCACGGCGAGTCGACGGGCCGCGGCGGGCGCGGTCTCTCCGGGTCGGGTGGTCTCGTCGGTTCGGGGCGCGCGAACCTCCAGGCTGTATCCGGCGGCCCTCAGCAGCTGTCTGCGCCTTGGCGAGCGGGATGCAAGGACCAGCATCCCGCGGGTCCCTTGTTTCAGAATCCCACCTTGCGGCCGTCGGCCGCGTCGCCCGCTATCGGCCCGAACTTCTTCTCGAACTGCTCGATGTTCTGGGTCAGGACGCGGGCGAGCTCCTTGGCGTGGAGCGGCGAGGTGATGATGCGGGCATGCACCCGCACCTCCTGTCTGCCGGGCACCAACCGGCCGAAGTCGACATAGAACTCGGATCGGTTGAACATGATCGAGGCGATGTTGCTGTAGATACCCTCGGCCGTCTCGTTGTCGATACGGCCCTGGAGCCCGACCGGCGGGGCCGGCGGGGGCGGCGCTGGGGGCTTCTTCTCGTCGCTCACTGGTCTCTCCTTCGGTGGCAGCGTGCAGCGCATGTTAGTCGGGTTGCGGGTCGGGGATCCACCTCGTATAATATCGGTCTTCCGGCGCAAACGCGTCCGGTGTCTTCAGGAGAGCCGCCCCGTGACGGCGCGAACCAACCTACGTGCTTTCCTCATCGCCGCTGTCGGTGCGGCCGTGATCACCCTTCCGGGCACCTTTGCCGGCCCGGCCCCGCAGGTGATCAAGGCCCAGCCGGTCGCGGACGCGGCCGAGGAAGCTCCTCTCGTTGCCGAAGGCCCGGAGGCGGACCTCGCGCTGATCTACACCGGCGGGGTCGCCGGCTACGTCGACCCTTGCGGCTGACCGCTCAACCCCGCAGGGGGGCTTGCCCGTAGGGCGGGCTATCTGGACCTGTTCGCGAAGAAGTACCCCAGGACGACCGTGACGCTCGTGGACACGGGCGACTTCTCGGGCGACCCGGACGAGCCGGGCGAGATCAAGACGAGCAACCTGATCGAAGGCATGAAGAAGCTGGGCTACGATGTGGTGAACGTCGGCGAGCGCGAGCTGGCCGCGGGCGTGGACACGTTCCTCCAGAAGGCCAACCAGAGCGGGCTTGCCTTCACGAACGCCAACTTCATCTATCGTGACAACGGCGAGCCGCTCCTGGCGCCGTTTCTCCTGCGCGAAACGAAGCTCGCCTCCGGACGGAAGATCGTCATCGGCTATCTCGGCCTGGATGGGCTCAACTCGGCGTTCGCCAAGTCGACCGCCTCCGGGCGGGTCGTCATCATGCGCGATCCGTTGGAGGCGATCCGTCTTCACATGCCCGTGCTGCGCCGTCGAGCCGACTTCGTGGTCATCCTTGCCAACCTGAGTCTTCGGGATCTCGCCACCGTCCTCGAGGCGGCCCCGGGAGTCGACCTCGTGCTGGCGAGCAACGGGGCCAGGCTGTCGCCGGGTGAGACGCTGGAGAAGGTCGGCGGGGTGCCCGTCATGTACGCGGGAGATCAGGGCAAGAGGATGGGCGAGGTCAGGCTGAGTTTCGGCGCGGACAAGAATGCGTCTCCCGCATTCACGGGCAACGAGGTGTGGCTCACCAAGCGCTACCCCGCCGATCCGGACCTGCAGTCGCTGATCGACGCCACGGTAGCCCGGGTCAACGAGATCAACCGCCGGAAGGCGGCCGCCGAGTCGACGGGACCGGCTGCGGGGCATCCGGTCCCGGGCCGGGCCAGGGTGGGAGGCCTCCAGCCCCCTGAGAGCGCCTCGCGGGGGTTCCGTACCGTCACCGAATGCGCCTCCTGCCACCAAGACATCGTGGAGTCCTACAAGAGGACGGCGCACGCCACCGCCTTCAGGGCGCTCGTGCAGGCCAACCAGGACTACAATCCCGAATGTGTCCGATGCCATGTCACCGGATACGATGCGCCTGACGGCTTCGTCAACGCGCGCCAGACGCCCGATCTGGCAAACGTGCAATGTGAGGCGTGCCACGGCAATGCCACCGACCATGTCGCCAACCCATCGCGACCCTGGGGGAAGGTCCAGCCGCGTCAATGCTTCGTATGTCACACCAAGGAAAACAGCCCCGACTTCGTGTTTTTCAAGTACTGGGACATGATCAAGCACTGAGCCCCCTGTCTTGACACCCCTCCGGGGCGACACAATAATCGCCTGTCGAGTCTTTTATGTCCCGAATCATGGCGCTGGACGTGGGCGAATCCACAATCGGGGTTGCAATCAGCGATCCGCTGGGTGCAACCGCGCAACCTGTGAGGACGGTCCGCCGTGTCGGAATCAAAGTGGACCTGCGCGCCATTGCGGCGATCATCGGAGAATACGAGGTCGACTCGATCGTGGTCGGGCTTCCGCTGACGCTTTCGGGGGAGAGCGGGACCGCGGCAGAGGCGGCGATCGTGTTCGCTGAGAGGCTGACAAGGTCCACGCGGGTACCGGTCGTGACATGGGACGAGCGCCTGAGCACGGTCCAGGCTGAGCGCGCGCTCCTCGAGGCGGACCTTTCGCGTCGGCGCAGAAGGGAAGTGATCAACCATGTCGCGGCCGCCATCATCCTCCAGTCCTATCTCGACAGCCGCCCCGCGGGCCGGCTCATCATGAGGCGGATCGGCCCCGCGCTCGTGATCTTCGCGGCGATGATCTTCTGCGTGGCGGCGGTGTTCACGCTCGTCCGTCACGGAAGGACCCCGTACAGGGGCTACTCGCAGGGCAGCGTGGTGGTGGAGATCGAGCCGGGGAGGCCCGCCAGAATGGTGGCTGAGGAGCTGGCGGACGCGGGTGTCATCCGGAGCGCCCTGCTGTTCCGCATCCTGATGCGGATGCGGGGCGCCGACGCGAAGATCCACGCCGGAGAGTACGAGTTCTCGGGAAGGATGACCCCTCCGCAGGTGCTCGACAAGCTGGTCCGGGGCGACGTCGTGCGCCACCGCCTCACGGTGCCGGAAGGGCTCCGCATCGACGAGATCGCCGATATCGTGGAGGCGTCGGGCTTTGGCCCGCGGCAGGCGTTTCTCGACGCCGCGGGTAACGCCTCCCTCGTCCACGACATCGATCCCGCGGCAACCGATCTGGAAGGGTACCTGTTCCCGGATACCTACTTCTTTGCGCGCGGGGTGCCCGCGGATCGCATCGTCGAGGAGATGGTCTCACGGTTCCGTCGCGAGGTGACTCCCGGGCGGACGGCGCGTATGGCCGAACTCGGGCTGAGCCTGCGCGACACCATCACCCTCGCCTCCCTCATCGAGGAGGAAGCGCGGGTCGACGACGAGCGTGCGCGCATCTCCGCCGTGTTCCACAACAGGCTCGAGCGGCGGATGCCGCTGCAATGCGACCCCACGGTCGTCTACGCGCTGGTGAAGGAGGGACGTTATCGGGGCGACATCTACCGATCAGACCTCGCGGATGCGTCGCCGTACAACACTTACCTGCATCAGGGACTGCCACCGGGGCCGATCTGCAGCCCCGGCGCGCTCTCCATCGAGGCGGCTCTCCACCCCGCCGACACGAGGGATCTCTACTTCGTTCTGAGTGCTCCCGGCCGCCACGAGTTCTCCCGAACGCTCGAGGAGCACGAGCGTGCCGTCCAGCGCTATCGCCACGATCCACGTCTGTACAGACGGCGCCGTTGAGCGCGCCCTTCCGCCCGGTGAGAGCGGTTCTCACCCTCCTCGCCCTGGCGATGGTGTGGGGTGGCCCGCACGTCCTGACCGCCGGGGGATCGGGCAGGCAACCAGGAGCGACGTCGGCGCGGCCTTCCCCGACGGCCGCCGCCACCATCGCGACGATCGAGCAGGGACTCTCCGCGATCCGGGGGCACTCCTACACCCGTCCGGTGGTCCAGGAGTCGATCGGCGAAGCCGAACTGAGCAGGTTCTTCGCACGGAAGCTCGCCGAGGAGTATCCCGAGGGTGTCATCGAGGACGAGAAGAAGGCGTACGTCCACTTCCGCCTGCTCCGGCCGGAGGATGATCTCGCATCGCTGTTTCTCGGGTTGCTGACGGACCAGGCCGCCGGCTTCTACGATCCCGACGAGAAGCGTCTCTTCCTGGTGGAAGGACGGCCCTTCCCCGGTGTCGCTCTCGTGCACGAACTGGCCCATGCGCTGCAGGACCAGGTCTTCGACGTGACCCCGCTCATCGATGCGGCCCGATCCGACGATGACAGACTCCGCGCGGTGCAGGCGATGCTCGAAGGGGAGGCGATGGCGCTGGCCGCCGCCTACATGGAAAAGTATCCCGACGAGGCCGACCGGCTCTCCGCCGGCATGACCGACAAGGAGGCCGCGCGCCAGGCGGAGAAGAGTCTCGAGAGTCTCGGCCGGTTCCCGCCGATCCTCCAGGCCGACCTGCTGTTTCCCTACACGCAGGGAATGATCTGGGCGAGGGCCGTGGTGCGATCCGGCGGCGAAGGCCGGATGGACGCCCTGTTCCACAGACCGCCCGAATCCACCGAGCAGATACTGCATCCCGAGAAGCTCGGGCCGCCGCGCGACGAGGTCTCCCTGATCGCGCCCGACCTCCTCCCCGAGCTCGAGGAGGACGGTTACCGGACCGTCAGAGCCAACACCATGGGCGAGTTCGGGATTCGGCAGCTCTTCGGAGGCGATGGGGCTCAGGCCGCGATCGATGCCGCCGCGGGATGGGACGGAGATCGCTATACCGTCTACGAGGATCCGGGTGGCGCCACCACCATGATCTGGGTGACCGTATGGGACTCCAGCGACGATGCCGACCAGTTCCGTGTACAGGCGCGGGCATGGCTGGACGCCCGGCATGCCGCGGGCGAGGGGTATCGGATCGAGTCGGGAGGCCCGGGTGGATGTGCCGTGGCGATCCTCGAGGGATTCCATGGCGGGCTCGAGACACGCCTGGCATCGCGGACGGTGGCGGGGCTGGCCGCCGGCGTGACCCGGCGATGAAGAAGACCATCGTCATCGTGGCCGGCCTGGTGGCGGGTCTGACCGCCGCGGGCGGCTACTACGCCTACCGGATCCAGGGAGGCGCGCTGGCTTCCTTCTGGATCCTGCTTTCCTTCGCGCTTCTGATGATCCCGTACTTCGCGCTGGGGTTCGATCAGGTTGTGGACGCCCTGCGCCGGATCGGACGATCGAGCCGACTGCGCCTGATGTTCATGGGGTTCCTGCTCATCGTTCCCGGACTCGTGGTCCTGGCCGGCGGGGGGGGCCGGTTCTCGCTCAAGAACCTGGCGATCCTCGTGGCCTATGTCGCCCTGCCGATCGTCATCCTCTCGGGGTGGGGCCGGAGCGGGCCGAGGCCCTCGCTCATCGATCTCTCGGCTCTGCTCCTGCTCTGGCTTCCCGTGGAGTTGCAGTTCTTCGAGCGATTCTGGAACGTGCCTGCCGGAAACCCCTCCTACGTGCTGGCGAAGACGCTCGGGATGGAGCTCGCTTTGTTCTGCTTCGTCGTCGTGCGTCGTCTGGAGGGCGTCGGCTATCGTTTCCGCCTGGCGTTCGAGGACGTCGTCGTGGGGCTGATCGCGCTGGCTGTCTTCCTGTCCGTGGGCGTGCCGATCGCGCTCGGCACCGGCTTCGTGACCTTCTCGCCCCATTGGGCCGGAACGGGTCGTTGGATCATGACGGCGCTCGGGATCTTCTTCTTCATCGCGCTGCCGGAGGAGGTGCTCTTCCGCGGGCTGATCTTCAACATGCTCCAGCGGATGATCCGCACCGGGGGGCCGTACACCGCGCTCGTGCTCTCCGCGGTGATCTTCGGTCTCGCCCACCTCAACAACCCGCCGGGCGACTGGCGCTATGTCGTGCTGGCCACCCTGGCCGGGCTGTGCTACGGGTGGGCCTACCTGCGCACGGGAAGCCTCCTTGCTTCGGCCTACTGCCACGCGCTCGTGGATCTGATCGGTCGCACCGTCTTCCCGCACGTGACACACTGAACGAAGACCGGAATTTCTCTTGACCTCGCGATCACGCGGGCGTAGCATACTCTCCTCATCCACCAACACCGGCAGTTGAAACCCGAGATCATCCGATGGCGGCGCCATGACCGGACACATGGAACGCGCGAGGGGGAGACTGACGTCGCGCGTCAGGGGCCCGGACTTCCTCCGGCTCGATGAGGTGGCGGCGGCGTCGGGGCGACTCGGCGTGCCCCGCACCGCGACACCCAGGATGGATTTGATGCGCCTGGCGGGGATCTGGAGCACGGTGGTCGGGTCGCACCTTTGCGCCGTCACCCGGCCCGCGTGGTACGATCTCCGACATCTCGTGGTGGAGGTGAAGGACACGGCGTGGAAGCGCGAGCTGGAGCACCTCACCCCGGAGATCATGTCACGGCTGGAGGCTCTGGCCGGGCTTCCGATGGTTGACGGCATCACGTTCCGGGTCCGGGCCGCGCGCTTTCGGACGACCCAGACGGACCCCGGGAAAAGGCTCAGCAGGGATGAGGCGATGGCGGCGAACCCCCGACAAGCCGATTTGTCACCGGAACTGCGGGCCCCGCTGGAGACGATCACCGACGTCTCTTTACGGGATCGACTGCAGGCGGTCATGGGGAAGTACCTGACCCGGGCGGCCGCTTCCGCGCATTGATCCGGGGCGCGGGTTGACACCCTCGGATCGGTTTGCTATGTATTCGAGCCGAACGCTACGAGGTGCCTGACCGCAGCCCCCCGCCCAGAGGGGCGCGATCCATCCTTGAAACGCCGTCAGGGGTATTCCGGCAATGATAGAAGTGGACCGTCTGAGCAAGCTCTTCGGCGGACGTCCGGCCGTCAAGGATGTGTCTTTCAGCGTGGCCAGGGGAGAGATCCTCGGGTTCCTCGGGCCGAACGGCGCCGGCAAGACGACGACGATGAGGATCCTCACCGGATACATGCCGGCCAGTTCGGGGACGGCACGTGTCGCCGGGTTCGATGTCTTCGAGCAATCGATGGAGGTGAGGCGACGCGTCGGCTACCTCCCCGAGAACCCTCCGCTGTACGACGAGATGACCGTGCGGTCGTATCTCGATTTCGCGGCGCGGATCAGGCGGGTGCCCCGTGGGAAGGTCGCCGCCCGGATCGACGCGGTCGCCGCGCAGTGCGGGCTGACCGCCGTGCTGCATCGCATCATCGGTCACCTCTCCCGTGGTTTCCGACAGCGTGTCGGCCTCGCGCAGGCCCTGATCCACGAACCCGAGGTCCTGATCCTCGACGAGCCGACGGTGGGCCTCGACCCGGCGCAGATCGTGGAGATCCGCCAGGTGATCCGCAGCCTCGGCGGCGAGCACACGATCATCTTCTCGACCCATATCCTGCCGGAGGTGACGGCCACCTGCTCCAGCGTCGTGATCATCAACGAGGGGCAGGCCGTGCGCTCCGGACCGCTGGCTCAGATCGCGGCGATCGGATCCGGCACCCAGCGGCTTCAGGTCCGGGTGGCACGCGATGGCGCGTCGGTAGCCGCCGAGCTGGGGTCGATGGCCGGTGTTCGGGCGGTCGCGCCGAACGATGGGCAGGGGGGGGGCTACACCCTGGATGTCGAGCCCTCCGACGATCTCAAGGAACGTGTCGCCCACCGCGTGGTGGAGCGTGGCTGGGGACTGCTGGAGTTGTCCGCCCAGAATCCGTCCCTCGAGGAGATCTATCTCGGTCTCATCAGCGGGACGCGTCAGGAGAGCATGGCATGAGGGGGACGCTCGCGATCGTCAGCCGGGAGGTGAAGGCGTACTTCGTTTCTCCGATGGCGTACGTGATCCTGATGGCCTTCATGTTCATCGTCGGGCTCTTCTTCTACGCCTCGGTGGTGACGTACTCCGATATAAGCATGCGAGCGCAGATGAACCCCGCCTGGGCGGACCAGGTGAATCTGCATGATCTCGTGATCCGCAACTTCTACTCGACGTTCGGGGTCATCATGATCTTCGTGGCTCCGATGCTCTCGATGCGCAGCCTCGCCGAGGAGAAGAGGCTCGGCACGGCCGAGCTCCTGCTCACCGCTCCGATCACGACGACACAGCTCGTGGCGGGCAAGTATCTCGGCGCGCTCTGCTTCGCAGCCCTGATGCTCGCGCTGACCTTCCAGTTTCCGCTCTACCTGATCTTCCAGGGGGCGATGCCCGAGCTGGGCCCGATGGTGGCGGTGTATCTTGGCGCCCTTCTGATGGTCGGAGCCTTTCTCGCGGTTGGCGTGTTCAGCTCCTCGCTTACCTCCAACCAGATCGTCGCGGCCGTGATCGCCTTCGTGATCTGCCTCTTCTTCTGGATCGTGGGCTTCCTGGGCGGAATCGGCGGAGGCGTCAGCGAATATTCTGATCTGCTCAAGGGGCTCTCGATCGCGGAGCACTACCAGGACTTCCTGAAGGGCGTGATCGACACTGGGGGTGTCGTCTACTACGTGACGTTCATCCTCTTTGGCCTGTTTCTGACGGTACGGGTCATCGACTCGGGACGCTGGAGGTAACGTGAAAGAAGCGCTGAGGCGGTTCGGCGGCTCCGCGGGCCTTCTCATCGCGCTTGCGGGCGCGGGCATCGTCTGGTTCGCGCCCGCGCAACGGACCTACGGCCTGATTCTCCTCGGTGTGGGCGTCGTCCTCACCCTCGCTGGAATGCTTCTCAACAGCGGCGATCTGCTCAACCTGGTGCGCGGCAGGCCCTTCCGCCATGGCGCGAATGCGGTTTTCTATTCCCTCGTTGCGCTCGGCATCGTGGGCGCGGTGAACTTTCTCGCTTCACGGCACGCGGAGCGGTTCGACATGACGGCCGAGAAGCTTCACTCCCTGTCACCGCAGACGGTGAAGATACTGGACAACCTCGACCAGGACGTGACCATCACGGCGTTCTACTCTCCGACCATGGCATCGCGCCAGCAGGCCGAGGATCTCCTCGACGAGTACAAGAGCCGCAGCTCGCACCTCCAGGTGCGGATGATCGATCCGGTGCGCAGCCCGGCGGAGGCGAAGGCCTACAACATCGAGCAGTACGGCACGGTTGTGGTGTCGTGCGACAACGGCGAGGCACGCATTACGCCATCCACTCTCCACGAAGAGGATCTGACCAACGCGCTGATCAAAGCCACCGCGAAGGAGAAGAAAGCCATCTGCTCGCTCGAGGGAAACGGCGAGAGGCGGCTCGACGACAACGGGCCGGAGGGGCTCGAGCAGGCCGCCGAAGCGCTGCGCAAGGAGAACTTCGACGTCAAGTCGGTACGGCTGCTGGAGCAGGGGACCTCCCTGGAAGGATGCGCCGCCGTGATCGTGGCGGCCCCGACCCACGCGCTGCTTTCCCCGGAGGTCGACGCGGTCAGAGCGTATCTTGCCGCCGGGGGGCGCGTGCTGGTCATGGTCGAGCCGCACACGACGACCGGCCTCGAGCCGCTGCTGGAGTCATACGGGCTCAAGACGGACGACGATTTCATCGTGGACGTCAATCCGATGGCGCGGCTCTTCGGGGGATCACCGGCGGCACCGGTCGTCTACGAGTACGGCACCCACGCCATCACCAAGGACTTCGAGGGTGTGGCGACCATCTTCCCCACCACGGCCTCTGTCGAGACGACGACCCCCTCGGTCAAGGGAGTGACGACCGCGGTCCTGGCCCACACGGGGGACCAATCATGGGGCGAGACCGGGGAAATGGCCGAACGCGTTTCCTTCGAGGAAGGCAAGGACAAGCCGGGCCCGCTCAACGTGGCGGCCGTGGCCTGGAGCAGCGCTTCACCCCCCGCGGAGACGGATCCGACCGCCGCGGCCCCGGCCTCATCGACACCCCCTGGCAAGGAGTCCCGTCTCGTGCTGTTCGGTGATGCCGATTTCGCCTGCAACCAGGCTCTCATGGCCGCCGGCAACAAGGATCTGTTCCAGAACACCATCGCCTGGCTCGCGGAGAGCACGGATCTGATCTCGATCCGTCCCAAGAGCCGGGCATCGCAGCCGGTAATCCTCACCCAGCTGCAGGCGAGGGTGCTCTACGCCTACAGCCTCCTCGTCTCCCCGCTGATCATGGTGGCGCTCGGCCTCGGAGTCTACTTCCGCCGGCGCCGGCTCTGACGATGCGCTTTCGCAACACCATCTTCGCATTGATCATCCTCGGCGGCCTGGGCGGATACATCTACTACTCCGAGTACCTCGGAGAGGCGTCGCGCGAAGCCGAGCGCCGCAGCGAGGAGGACGTTTTCCCCTTCGACCAGGACGCAATACAGCAGATCCGGATCACACCCGCCGACGGCAAGGAGGTCTCGATGTCCAGGGAGGCGGGGGAGTGGAGACTCACCGCACCGATCCAGACGACGGCCGACCCGGACAAGGTGCGTACGCTCCTGAGCGGGCTCGAAGGACTGAGGATAGAGAGGCGGATCGACGACGTGAGCGAGGCGGACCGCAAGGAGTACAAGCTGGACGGCCCCGCTCCACGCATCGAGGTCAGCGCGAAGGAATCGGGAGGGGAGACGAAGGAGACCGGCCTGGTGATCGGGGACAAGACGCCGGTAGGATCGAGCCGTTATGCGGCACGGCCCGACTCCGACGAGGTCATGATCGTCTCGGGGAATCCGGAACCGTTGCTCTCGGCCGACCCGAACTCGCTGCGACTCAGGAAGCTGGTGGGGATCGAGTCCTGGAAGATGGATTATGTGAAGATCGAGGGGCAGGGCGCGAACCTGGATCTGGCGCGCAGCGGCGGCGAATGGCGGCTCGAGTCGCCGGTCGCCTTCCCGGCGGACGCCACGAAGGTCCAGGCACTGCTCGGGGATCTGCAGTCCGCAGAGGCCACCGGGTTCGCCACGGAGTCGCCGGGTGAGGGAGACCTGCAGCGCTTCGGTCTGGCCGACCCGGCTCTGATGCTCACGGTGACACCGCAGGGGGACGGAGCGCCGGTCACGGTGACGTTCGGGGCTCCCGGGGGCGAGGCGACGGCGTACGCCCGACGCACGGGGATGGAGGCTGTCGCGACGGTGGCGCCGGATTTGCTGCACAAGCTGGAGAACGCTGCGAGCGACGCGCAGAGCCTGCGCGATCCGAGGGCCGCGCCGATCGATCGCTTTCTGATCTCGCGGATCGATCTCGCATTGCCCGATCGGAGCCTCGCTCTGATCAAGGATGACGAATCGAAGTGGCACTGGGGCAGGGCCGAGGGACCCCTTATCCCGTCCGCCGACGTTAACGGCATCATCGACGCGATCGAAGCGGTGAAGGCCGCTTCGTTCGACGACCACCCGGCGTCGACGGACGAGGCATCGGCTCTGACCGTCGAGGTCACGCAGGGCGAGGAAGGAGACCAGAGGAAAATCAGCCTCGAGGTGCTCGCCGGCGATGGGGACAGAGAGGGCCGGCGCCGCGTCGTCTCGAGCGCGTCCGCGTCGATCTATCTCGTCCCTTCGGATGCCACGGACCAGCTCGTGGACAAGGTGTCCGCCCTGAAGGAGCCGCAGGAAGAGAAGCCGGCGGAGGAGGAGAAAGCGCCATGAGATTCCCCGTGATCGCCGCGCTGCTGCTCGCCACACTCCCCGGGGTCTCGCATGCGGTCGCGGACCCGGTCGCAGACCCGAACCACCTCCAGGTGAGCCTCGAGGTGGCCGATGGGAGCGTCTACCAGAAGCACGATTTGAATATCAGACTCACCTTCAGGAATACGGCCGAGCCGCGTGTCCGCATTCCCGCCGAGGCCTTCCAGGCCGGCGCGTTCTCATTGCAGGACGCGCGGGGAAACATCGTCGTCCCCGCCGATGCGGAGAGCCTTCAGAGAGTCGAGGCGCTCGACCTGGACGGGTATGGCACCGTGGAACGGGTCATCGACCTCTCGCCGTGGTACCCCAGGCTGACCTCGAAACGTCGCGAGTGGACCCTCACCTGGAACTGGGGCGAGTGGTCGGCCGCGCCCCTGACCATCAAGGTCATCCGTCCGCATAATCCGGAAAAGGATCGATACGCGATCCTCGAAACCGACATGGGCCGGATGAGATGGGAGCTCCTCACGAAGGAGGCCCCTCGCCACGTGAAACGATTCGTCGACCTCGTACGCGAGGGGTACTACGACGGGCGGTCCTTCTACAGGGTTGTCCCCGGCGTCATCGTCGAGGCGGGCAATCCCAACGACGACGGTACCGGCGGCTGGGACCGCCTGATGATGCCGGAAATCGTGGATGACCTCGAAATGACCATGGGGCTCGTCGGCGCCCAGCGCCGGGAGGGGTCGTCGATGACGAGCAATCGGGTGTTCTTCATCACACTCTCCAGCACCCGGTACATGGCAGGCAAGCAGACCTTCTTCGCGCGCGTCGTGGACGGGATGGGGCTGGTGGCGCGACTGAACGTTGCCGAGAACCGGGGAAACAACGGGCTGAAAAACGCCTTCATGCTGGTGAACCCCGTCATGATCCGGAGCGCCCGCATCAAGTGAGGCCCCGCCGGGGCCCTCGTTTGTAAAAAGTCCCTTGGAACCCCGACACCATGAAACTATCGTGCGCCGCAGGCGTTACATGTTTGCGGGCATCGGTGACGGCGATGCCGCGGTGAGCATCGAGGGCTTCTGGCCGGGAAGCGTCATGTCGCCGCAGCAGAGGCCGTGGTCGGCCTCCTTTCTGGAACGAGGCGCCGTTGCCGGGCCCGCCCTTCATCCACCGAGCATCCGGAGTATCTCCGCCGCCTCGGGATTGCCCGGCTCGATACGCAGGCTCCTGTCGAGATAAGCACGAGCCAGGGGAGCGTCGCCCGATGCCGCCGCCAGGCGTGCCGCCAGCCGCAGAGCTTCCCCGTCCGCGGGAGCCGTGGAAGTGACGAGCGGCTGGAGCACCGCCAGCCCCTCGGTCGCCCGACCCGATCGCTCGAGCAGCGCCGCGAGGTTGTAGCGCGCGTCGGCGAGATCGGGGTCGAGTCTGAGCGCGTCGCGATAGGCTTCCTCCGCCTCGCTCGTGCCGCCGCGCCGCATCCGGACGACACCGAGATTCGCATGCGCCTCGGCGAGTAGGGGATCCAGCGTGAGGGCGTCCCGACAGGCCGCCTCGGCGGAGGGCGCGTCGCCGCCGGCCAGAAGCATGCCGCAGCGGTCGCTGTAGGCGATCGCGAGATCCGGCTCGATCGCCAGGGCCGAGGCGTTGCTGGCGAGAGCCTCCTCGAGATGCCCGCCGGCGAAGAGGGCCCGAGAGAGGAACAGATGGCCACGGGCGTCCTCCGGGGCCAGGCGCACGGCCTCGAGAAGATGACGTGCCGCCTCGTCCGGCCGGCCTCGCGCCATGAAGAGGTGGGCCAGCAGCAGGCGGGCGGTCCGGTCCGAGGGTCGTCGAAGCACCAGTCGCCGCAGAAGATCGAGGGCGTGGTCCTTCATACCGCTGCGCAGGTAGGACAACGCGGCGAGCAGATCCGGATCGGCAGGCTCCCGGACACGCAGCAGGCCCAGTCCCGCAGCCCACTCCCGCTCCCGCTGCGCCGCGCGCGCCCGCGAGGCGAGCTCGGCCGAGAGCGCCGGATCGCCTGGAACCAGCGCGGCAGGTGAAAGGCGATACGGATCGATGGCTCCCAGGATGGCGCCCAGCGTGTCACGGTGCAGGGCCGGCAGCGCGCTGAACTCGAGTGCGAGACGGTCCTCCGTCTGGATCCGCGCGCCGTCGGCGAACGCCGCCATCGATCGACCTCCGCTCACGAAGTGGGACAGGAGGCCTGCGGGGCCGGATATCTCCACTCGGCCGAGATCCGCAGCGACGGCCGGCTGTCGCATTGCGTCCCGCAGGCGTCGCGGATCGATGACCAGGGGCTCTTCCGAGCCTATGAGCAGGTAGTCGCCTCCCGCGGTGGATTCCTCCCAGAGACTCACGGCGGGATACACTTCGGCGAAAGTGGCTACGACGGACCGGAAGTCCTCCGGCGCCAGCCCATACCCCTGGATCCACTGGCACATGACGCCGCCGGCGGCTAGATGGCGCCGTGCCAGGGTGAAGAACTCCCTCGTGAATAGCGACGCCTCGCCGGCCACCCACGGATTCGACGGCTGTGATGCGATGACGTCGTAGCGTTCGTGGGGAGCCGACGGCCCGCCGAAACGCAGATAGCTTCTCGCGTCACCGACGAACAGACGCACGCGGGGGTCCTCCAGGGCGTTCCGGTTCGCCGCGGCGAACCAGCTCGAGGCCTGCACCACTTCGGGAGAAAGCTCGATGACATCCACGTGATCGACCGGGTGGGTCAGCGCCGAAGCCAGGCTCACTCCGCTGCCGAGCCCCACGACGAGCACCGTGCGCGGGGCGCGTTCGCGTTCCGAGACCGCTTCGCGCAGGAGCAGGGGCAGCTGCGCCGTCAGGGTCTGGGTCTTCATGTCGCCGCCGGTCGACGCGTCGGTCTTCCCGTTGACCTGCATGGAGATCCGGCCCGATGGCAGGCGGCGCACCGTCACCAGCGCCTGGGGACCCTCGCGCGAGAAGACGACCTGCCCTCGCTGTTCGAGGATCTCGTCGAGGGAGAGCTTCGCATCGTCGGATTCGAGCGTCCGATAGAAGGATCCGTACAGGAACGGCCCCGAGCTCATGAGCGCGGGATCCCAGCGGCCGAGGGTGGCCAGCCCGGTCGCCAGAAGCAGGCATGTCCCTGCGAGCGCCCGTACGCGGCGGCCGGGCGCCACCGCCAGGGCCGTGATGCCCAGCATCGCCGCGGCTCCCAGCAGGCAGGCCCGCGCCCCGAGGTCCGCTTCGAGCACGAGATACGCGAGCGGAGCGCCCGAGAGGTTGCCCATGGAACTGGCCGCGGAAGCTGCCCCGGCCGCGCGTCCCTGAAGGCCGCTGCCCAGCGAGTCGAGACAGACGCGGAATCCGGCGGGGAAGGCGGCGCCCAGGAACAGACAGGGTGTGCCGACCAGCAGGAGCATGGTCGTGAACTGTATCGCCTGCTCGACGCCGAACGGCACCATGCCGATCCCGGAGGGCGCGAGGGCGCCCGATAGCGAGACTGCGATCAGGGGGAGCCGCCCGAGGAGCGGGTCGGTGGCGAGGGCGGAGAGGCCGGCGAAGGCGAGCAGCATGGGCAGAAGGCTGCGCGGATCGCGCCGGCCGAGCCTCGCGCCCACCGCGTAGCCGATGGCCAGCCCCGTGATCACGGAGGCGAGCACGAGACTGCCTGCCTGCGCGGACGAGCCGAACGACAGATAGGCGAGACGGGTCCAGGCCACTTCCATTGCCGTGACGGCGAGGCCCGCGATGAGCAGGGCTGCCAGGCCGTGCATGGTGCCGAGGGCGGAGACCGTCGGCCTCCCGGCGTCCTGTGGCGCCGTGGCGGTCGCCGGCCCCTCGGACGCACGGTAGTGTCTCGAGGCTGCAAGGCTGATCGCACCGTTGAGCAGGGCGACGCCCGCGGTGAGCAGCAGGCTCGCGGTCAATCCGGTCCTGGCGAGCAGCACGAAGCCGCAGAGCAGGGCGCCCGCCGCCGCACCCGCAGCATTCCATGCGGCGATATTGCCGCAACGGCGGCCCGGTGAGCCTGAACCTCGGGAAGCGTCGAGGATCAGCGGAAGGGTGCCGCCAACGAGGAACGCCGGCAGAAACACCCCGATCCCGGAGACGAACGTCTGCACGCCGTAGAAGAGCAGGCCCCCGGGAGATACCGCGAGCGCCTCCAGAGCGAATCGGGTGAGCCCTCCCGATCCCCATGCCAGCGCCGACCCGCAGCCGGCAGCCGCCAGCGCGATCTGCAGCCAGCCGAAGCAGGAGAGGGGGCGCCGGAGACGGTCGGCCAGGCGGCCGAGCACCGCGGCGCCGGCCGCCATCCCCGCGGTGAACGCACTAACGACGATCGCAAACGCCGCGAGCGGGCTACCCGCTTCCAGAGCGAGCGCTCGAGCCCAGAGCACCTCGAACGAGAGGCTGACTGCGCCGGCCGAGAAGGCCAGCGTGAGCAGCAATGAGCGGGATGGCGGCGTGTGGCGCCGCGGGCTTGATCCGGTCACAGGACCCTGAACGGCACCTCCCGGGATGCCGACTGTCCGGTGAGCGAATCGGTTACCGTCACGCGGAGCCGGAATTCCGCCGATGGCCAGTCACGAAGAGGGAACGACCACCCCTGCGCCGAGTTGCCCACGCCCTCGAACCGGATCGGATTTCCGATCGGCAGCCAGGTCCCCCCCTGATTCACGAGGAACTGGTACTCGATGACGAGGTCGGGGGTCAGGGTCGAAGGGTCGTTGAGCGCGCTGTAGACCTGGTAGTAGACGGCGAACGTCTGGCCGTTCCGGTAGGCCGGGATGAGACGGGGAGTCACCTTCAGATGACCGATGATGTACGGCGCGGGCTCGGCGTTCTCCGGTGCCGGCTCGATGCTCTCCGAGAGGCAGAGACTGCTGAGGCTGAGACGATCGTCGAGGAAACGCGGGACATCGATGGTGTCGGTGTAGGTGCCGGTTTTGTGCGTCGTGTCGTCGAACGCCGCGAACGAGACCTTGTACTGATCCGGAGGGAGCGCGACCACGGCCTGATAGATGTAGGGACCCCAGTAGTCCGGATCCGCATTGTGCGCGCTGGGACTGAAGGCCGACTCCCGCAGGAATACCGGCTCGGCCGTCGACCCGGACGACTCGTCGGAGGGGATCGAGCCGTCCCACGATCAGATAGTCGGGGCGGCGCGAGCGCCGCGAAGGGTCGAGCGGGTCCGGGTGCAGATTCAGCGTGATCGCCACGATCGTGTTCCCTCCGAGGCCCGCGAAGAAATCGTACCGCGCCGAGAACGGGATCACCCCGTAAAACTCCTGGGCCGTGACGATCGCCGTCAGCAGGTCCTCCTCGCTGGGAACCTCCTCGAGCCGGCCGAGGTCGAGCATCAGCTCGAGCTCGGTGATGCGGGGAGGCATCTCGGGCAGGGTGACGCCGAAGGCCTTCTCCGGGTAGGGAGAGTGCACTGCGTCAGTGAGAACCGCCTCGAGAATGGTCGGATCGGTGGTGGCGCGGTATTCCCCGGAGGCGTCGAGCGTGAAGACCAGCGTGACTCCGGTGCCGATGCGCGGCGTGGGCGCGTGGCTGTATCTCCAGATGATGGCTCCACGCACCCCGGTACGACCGAACCCCTCGCCGCCCTCGAGCGAGGTGTCCCGGTCATCCGGGGGGCCGAGCAGGATGAAGTACCGCCCCATGTCCGTCTTCCAGCCCGGCTTAGCAGATTCGGTGAACAGCGTGTTGGCGGTGACGACCCGCTCCCAGAAGGTATGGCGGTACTCGTTGATGAGCGTGCGGGGATCGGGATCGCGGCGGGCCCAGAACTGCTCGATGAACCGTCGTCGCTCCTCGTCCGTCGCCAGGGCCGCAAAACGTTCGTCCTCCTCGGTCGTGATGATGTAGCGCACCGGCCCGGCGCGCCATGCCGCCGACGGGTGCTCGACGATGGGGTTTTCCCCGAGCACGGGTGCGGGCAGCAGGCAGAGCAGGAGAGCAGGCAGCACGGAGAGCATACGTTTCATGACCGATTGTAGTGCCCGTTTTTCGAAGGGGTCAAGGCGGCGGGGTTGACGCCCCCGCGTGGCGTGTGCTACTCCTGCGCCGCCGGTGACAGCCCCCGGCGGGGAGAAAATGACCGAGCCAGGCACGCCATCCGATCCTCATCGAGCGCTGTATCGGGCCCTCGTCATCGCCGGGTCCGCCCTCCTTCTGCGAATCATCTACATCGCCGCCATCCGGGGCACCGGATGCCTTGCGATCAACCTGGATCCGATCAGCGACATGGAGACGTTTCACCGGTGGGCGCTCTCGATCGTCTCCGGGGACTGGCTCGGGACGGGCGACTTCCATCCGTTTCATCCGTGGCAGGCGGCCATCGCGGTGCGAGAGCAGTGGAACCAGTGGTACGGCCACGTGTTCCATCAGGAGCCGTTCTATCCATACCTGATCGCGGCCGTGTATCTCGTGGCTCCCCGGGATCCCTTCAGCATGATCGTGTTGCAGCTCGTCATGGGCGCGGCCGGATGCGGCCTCGTGTATCTCACGGCACGGCGGATTGCGCCCGAGGGAGCTGCTCTCGCAGCGGGGGCACTCGCGGCGGCCTACGGGCCGTTCATGTACTACGAGTCGCTCCTGCTGCGTGACTCGTTCCTGATACCTCTTCACGCGGCAATCCTGTGGACGGTGGTCGAGGCGCGCGCCAGGCCCGCGGCGCGCGCGCGCGTCTGGTGGGGCGTCTCCGGCCTGCTCATCGGCACCGCCTGCATCACGAAGGCGAGCATCATCCCGTTCCTGCTCCTGATTCTGTCTTCTGATCCTCCTCGATCGCCGACCGGAGTCGCGCCGCGCGCGGGGCGCGGCGGTGGCGCTTCTCTGCGCCGGCTTCCTCACCGCGATCGCACCCGTGATGGTTCGGAACGCCCTGGTGGGAGCCCCGGTGGCGCAGTTCACCACGCGGGGCCCGATCGAGTTCATCAACGGGAACAACCCCTGGCATATCGGGATCGGTTGGTTCGATGGCGACGATCGGCGTGTCAGCGACTACGCGCACCGGATCATGGCGCGCGCCGACGGTCGTCTCTTGCCGACGGTGGTCGAGGTACTGTCGGGCTGGTCCGGCGATCCCGCGGGATTCCTCGCACTGCAGGCCAGGAAGGCCGGTTACTTCCTGGCGCCGTACGAGATGCCCAACAACGCCTCCTACGCGTACTTTTGCGAGCACTCGGCGCAGCTGCGATACGCTTCGCTGTCGTTCTTCTGGATATCGCCCCTGGGGCTGGCCGGACTGATCGCGTCCTGGAGGCGCCGGCGGCTCTTCATGCCGGTCTACCTGCTGCTGGGATCGGGAGCTGCGGCCACCATCGCGTTCTACGTGATCGCGCGGTTTCGTGCCCCGCTCATGCCACCGATCCTGATCCTCGCCGGCCTCGGTGCCTGGTCGCTCCTCGAGGCCGTCAGGTCCGGAACGTCGTGGCCGGGCGGCGCTCCTGGCGCTCGTGGTGCTGGGAGGGCTGGCCATCAATCATGCGACCGACTACCCCGATCGAGCGCTGGTGAGGCCCGAGGATTACCTGATCGCCATACAGGCCTGCCGTTCACGGGGCGATACGGGGCGCGCCATTGCCGAAGCGGAGCGCGCGAGAGAGATCTTCCCGGGCATCGGGCTGTTCCATCGACTGGCAGGGCTGTTGCAGCTCGAGGCCGGCAACCTGACGCAGGCCCGAAGCGCTCTGGAGGAAGCGCTGGCGAGGGACCCCGGAGACGACGAAGCCCGCCGGGCGCTCGAGAGGATCGGGCGGGAGCCCCTTCCTTGAAACCCCGTCGGGCCCTTCCTATACTCTGAGCGCCTGAAATCCACGGAGGGGGAGTTCTTGAGGAGCCTGCCGTCCATCGCCGCGATAGCCATTCTCTGCCTTACCCTCGCCGGGTCCGGGTGCACCTCGACCACCGAGACGACCCCGGAGGTGGCGGACGCCAACGGGGTGGCCGCGACCGATCCCCAGGCTGTCAAGCATTTCACCGAGGTGGTGGCCACCGTGAACGGGCAGCCTCTCTACATGTCGCTCTACGAGCAGACCCTCGACTACATCAGGGCCCGTCTGTCGGCCGACACGCGGTCGGCGGATGTCGAGAGGTATCTGCGGGCCCGGGACGAGGCGCTCGACATGATTGTCAACGACGAGCTTCTCTACCAGGAGGCGCAGCGTCAGGGGCTTCAGGCGCCCGACGAGGATGTGGCCGCGGAATACATGCGTGTCACGCGCGATGCCGGTGGCGAGCGCGCCTTCCTGGCCCGGATGGAGTCGCAGCGGGTGACACGGTTCGAGGCGATCGAAGGGATCCGGAAGCGGATGACCATCGACCGCTACGTGCAGCGTTCCATCGGGGCCGGACTCATGGCATCCGACGCGGAGGCCCTCGAGTACTACAATACTCATCTGGATCGATTCACCCCCGATCTGTGGGTCAAGGCGGCGCACATTCTGATCCGGCTGCCGGCCAGCCCCGACGCCGGACAGGTCCAGCGCGCACGCGAACGGGCCGAGAAGATCCTCGCCAACATCCGGGCCGGGCGTCCGTTCGAATCGATGGCGAGGGAGTTCTCGGAGGACGGCAGCGCCGAGAGCGGGGGAGAGCTCGGATTCATCAAGAAAGGGTCCGGCCCGCCCGAGTTCGAACCGGTCCTGTTCAGCATGAAGCCTGGCGAAGTGAGCGAGCCGGTGCGCACGTCGGAGGGATTCCACATCCTGAAGGTGATCGAGAAGAAGGGCGGGACTCCCCGTGATTTTGCGGAGGTGAAGGAGGACTGCCGGAAGGCCGTTCTCGCCGGCAAGCAGGCCGAGGCGATACAGAACGTCGTCAGCCGCCTGCGGGCCTCCGCCGATATCGAGTCCCAGTTCGACTGAGCCGGGCTCGCGCCGAGCATACCCACAGAGGACCCGTGATGCCGTCCCGCCAGGATTCCCCTGAAACCGCGAACGAGCCGCTGCCTCCCGAGACCGCTGCCGGGCACCCCTCCGGTCGGGTCATCCTCAACGCGCGGGAGGAAGGCCGGATCCTGCGAGGCCACCGGTGGGTCTTCAGCAACGAGATCGCCCGCGTGGAGGGGGAGCCGGCGGCGGGTGACCTTGTCGATGTGGCCCGGCAGGACGGACGGCTGGTGGGGCTGGGTCTGTACAACCCCGCCACGCTGATCGCGGTGCGGATGCTCACCGACCGCCGGGAGACGATCGACGCCGCGTTTTTCGCTTCCAGGTTCAGACGAGCGCTTATGCTGCGCAAGCGTCTCTACCCGGACCTGTCCTCGTTCAGGCTGGTTCACGGAGAGTCGGACGACCTACCGGGGCTGATCGTGGATCGGTATGAGGACTGTCTGTCCCTTCAGACCCTCTGCTTCGGGATGGACAGGATGAAGGACACCATCTGCGATGCGCTAGAGGAGGTGCTCCATCCGAGGAGCATCGTGGAACGGAACGAGTCGCATCTCCGGGAGCGCGAGGGTCTGGAGCGCCGTGCGGGCGTCCTGCGGGGGGAATCCCCCGGAGCGGTGGAGATAGGCGAAGCAGACCTGCGGTTCACGGTGGAGCCGCTGGCAGGCCAGAAGACCGGCTTCTACTTCGACCAGCGCGAGAACCGCATCTACCTGAGGCGTTTCGCCTCCGGTGCGCGCGTGCTGGACGCGTTCTGCCACGACGGGACGTTCGCGCTGCATGCCGCGAAGGCGGGCGCCGCCGCGGTTCTCGGCCTGGACATCGCCGACGACGCCGTGGAGCGCGCGCGGGGCAATGCGGTGCTGAACGGACTGGACGACCGTTGCCAGTTCGAGGCGGTCGAAGCGGGGGCCGCGCTCGATGCGCTGCACGGGCGGGCGGAGCGTTTCGATGTCGTGATCCTCGACCCGCCCTCCTTCACCCGCACCCGCAAGAACGTCCCTGCCGCGAAGAAGGGATATGAGGAGATCAACCGCAAGGCGATCCGGATCCTGAGAAAGGGGGGGATCCTGGCATCCGCCTCCTGCTCGTTCCACATCACGGACGAGACCTTCATGGGCTGCATACAGGAAGCCGCGTTCCGCACCTCCCGCACGCTGAGGCTCTTCGAATGGCGGAGTCAGGCACCCGACCACCCGATCCTGCCCGCAATGCCGGAGACCCGGTATCTCAAGTTCGGGGTCTTTCAGGTCGACTGAGAGGAGGAGAGCGTGCTCCCTGTTATCGTTCTGCTCGCGGCACTCCTTCCGGCACCCGCACGGGGAATCCCGATCGATCAGGGATGGAGCGCGGCCCCGATATGGGACGACGGTCTGGCCGAAGTCGCCGTGTACGACGCCGGGCGCACCATATACGATGTGCCGAGACGGTTCGAGACGGTGATGCTGACGGTCAAGGAGGAGATGGATCTCGCCCGGGGGGTCAAGGCGGACCCGCCGTACGAGGGACGGGACCTGGTCACCGTGCTCAAGATGAACCTCGTCTCGCGGATTCCCACGGACAACTACCCCTACGACTACATGACATCGGTCTTCGTCGAGAAACGGGACCCGCGGGTGCTCCTGAAGATGGCGCAGAGCAGCCAGGAGTGGTGCGGCACGACCTACAAGGAGATCGTCGCGTTCGGCGGCAGCGACCCCAGGATGATCTTCCATTCCTACTTCGACGGCCAGGCGGATGGCAGCAGGCGTCTGCCTGTCGGACCGGCCGCGCTGCCCGAGGAGCAACTCTTCCTCCTCATGCGTGCGGCGAGGATCCCATCGACGGATGCCGTGCCTATCGGGGTGTACGAATCGATCGTCACGAACAGCGCCTCGGAGCCCCGGCTCCTGTCGCTGGTCGCGCGGGGGGCCGGGCGCGAGACGATCGACACGCCGGCAGGCAGATTCGAGGCCGCACGTATCGATCTCGGGCCTGCGACGGCCGGGCAGGGCGCGCCAATGATGTCGTTCTGGATCGAGGAGGCGCCACGCCGGGCCCTCCTCAGGTTCGAATCGGAGGACGGGCGGCGGTTGCTCCTCAAGAGCATAGGCAGGCGCGCCTACTGGAAGCGATAGCACGAGAGGCCGAGGCCGGGTCAGGGCTTGCGCAGTCGGCTCTTGGAGTAGACCACTTCCTTGAAGGTGATCGGCACGGGGAAACGGAGCTGCTCGGCGCGGGTGAGAAACTTCCAGGATGACTCGTAGTCCTGGGCGTAGAAGTAGATGACGGCGAGGTCGTACGACCGGCCGGCTTCGCGCGGCGATTTCTCATAGGCCTTGGTGAAGAGCTCCGCGAGGTGCATGAACTGCGGCTGCTGCTCCTTCACCCCGATGAGCTGGGCCGCCGAGTGCGGGTCAATCAGGAGAGCATCGCGCAGCTCCTCGATGGCGGTGTCGTAGTTTCCCAGGTGGTTCTGGGAGAGCCCCAGGAAAACGTGCGAGCGCAGATCGCGGGGGCTGAGCTCGATCGCCTTACGAAGCTCCTGACTGGCCTCGTCGTATCGTCCCACCTTGAAGAGCACGGCGCCGAGACTGCTGCGGGCACGCACCAGGTTCGGGTCGACCTCGAGCGCAGCGCGAAACATGCGGGCCGCGTCCTCCCACTGCTCCCGGCGCTCGTAGATGCTTCCCATCGAGATCATGACTCTCAGGTTGCCCGGTTCGCGATCCAGAATCCGCCGGTAGACCTCGAGTGCGTCGTCGAGCCGGTCGCTGCGCCTTATCAGAAGATCGCCGATGCTGTTCATCAGCTCCAGGTTGTCCGGTGCCAGGCGGGACGCCCTCGTCCATGCCTGGAGGGCTCCGTCGAGATCGGCCCGTCTGAGCGCGACTTCGCCCTTGAGGGTCCAGGCGTCGACGTTTCGCGGGTCGTCCTCGAGAACCTTCTCGATCTCCTTCAGTGCCTTGTCGAGCCGCAGTTTCTTCATCGCCGTGCGGGCGGCCTGGAGGCGGGAATCGTTGTCCTGTGCGAGGGAAGCGGCGGGAGGGAAGGCGAGCAGGACGCCCAGACAGACCAACAGGAAAGCCGCGTGTCTCAGGATCGCCGCGACTGGCGGATATCGAACTTTTTCGGCCCCAATCCGCGACATGGGCGATCGGCCTGCTGGCGGGCGGGGCCCCAAGCCCCCGTTCATTTCGTTGACATCATACTCCAGCGTGGGGATGTTTTCAGCCCGGGAGGCCCTGACGCCACCTGCTCAATATACTCCGATAACGCCCGGCACACACCCGGAAAGAGAGATCGATTGGCCTGCTCATTCGGGTCGATTGGACTACTCCAGGCACCATCCATCTTGACATTCAGAGCCGATATGGCGCATTAATGGCATGGTCAGGTAGGCCGGTATGCGGCCCGGCCGCGAGGAGAGCGAGTGATCCCGATCCACCTCAACAGACAGAGCGACGCGCCTCTCTACCGCCAGATCGCATCCCAGCTCCGTGGCGCGCTGGCCAGCGGCGCCTTCGACGCCGATCCACGCCTGCCCGCCATGCGGCGTCTAGCCCAGGAGCTGGGTGTGAATCGTCTGACCATCGCGCGGGCGTACCGCGAGCTGGCCGAGGCGGGTCTCGTCTCGGGCGAGGTGGGGCGAGGAACCTTCATCCGGCGCGAGGGCGCCGGGGGCGGGGCTTCGGCCCGCCGGGGCCAGGGGATGTCCTGGGGGCCGCTGTTCGCCCGGGCTGCCGAGCGCGTCCTGGGTGACGGGATCGCGTCTGCTTCGTTCGGCGCCACGCGGCCCGGGGTGATCTCGTTCGCTTCGCTGTTTCCCGATCCGGCCCTCTTCCCGGTCGAGCCGTTCCGCAGGGCGATGGACAGCGTGCTTCGCCGCCATGGCCACAGGGTCCTCGGATACGGGCCTCCCGCCGGCTATCCACCGCTGAGGGCGATGATCGCGGCGCAGCTCCGGCTCAAGGGGATCACCGTCTCTGAGGAAGAGATCGTCGTCACCAGCGGCTCCCAGCAGGGAATCGACCTGGTGGCGCGCGTGCTCCTGGATCCGGGCGATACGGTCCTCGTGGAGAATCCGACCTACACCGGGGCGGTGCAGGTGTTCCATGCCTATGGCGCACAACTCTCAGGTGTTCCCGTGGACGAGGAAGGGGTGATCGTGTCGCTGCTCGCAGAGGCCGTGCAGCGGCGCCGTCCCAAGCTCATCTATCTGATGCCCAACTTCCAGAATCCCACCTCCGAGACGATGACGCTGGCGAGACGCCAGGAGCTGATCGAACTGGCGTCCGCCGGTGGCCTGCCGATCCTCGAGGACGATTTTGGCGGAGACCTCAGGTTCGAGGGCACGGACCTACCCTCCCTCAAGGCTCTCGACGCGGACGGCAATGTCATCTACGTCTCGACCTTCGCCAAGAAACTCCTGCCGGGCCTGCGGATCGGATGGGTCGCGGCGCCGCGCGAGATCGCGGAGCGAATCATCCACATGAAGAAAATCACCGATTTCAGCACCAGCCTGCTGCTCCAGGCGGCGCTTCACGAGTTCTGCCAGGTCGGCGATCTGGAGCGGCATCTGAGCGGTGTCGTGGGCCGCTACAGGGAGAGGCGGGATGCGATGCTGACCGCCATGAGGCGCTGTTTCCCGCCCGAGGCGGGCTGGACCCGCCCGGCGGGGGGCCTCGTGATATGGGTCACCCTGCCGCACGGCGCGGACGCCGAGGAGGTCGCTGCCCGCGCGGAGGAACGGGGTGTGCTGGTGGGCCGGGGCGATCTGTTTCACGTGGACGGGCCCACGCGACAGAATCTGAGGCTGACCTTCTCGCAGGCGGATGTCAGAGGAATCCACCGGGGGATCCGGATTCTCGGCGACATCATCAAGGAACAGACAAGGGCGCGCCGGGTCGAGCCGGCGCCGTCCGGGGTCGAATCACTGCCACTCATCTAGGAGAACGACGATGGCGGACCAGCAGGGAACTCAGGGAACGATGCGGTTGAAGACGGGGCTCGCCGAGATGCTCAAGGGCGGGGTGATCATGGACGTGGTCAATGCGGAACAGGCGCTTATCGCCGAGCGTGCCGGAGCGGTTGCGGTCATGGCGCTCGAACGCGTCCCGGCCGACATCCGCGCTCAGGGGGGCGTGGCGAGGATGTCGGCGGTGGCGAAGGTCCGTGAGATCATGGAGGCGGTAAGCATCCCCGTGATGGCAAAGTGCCGGATCGGCCACTTCGTGGAGGCGCAGATCCTTCAGGCGCTCGGCGTTGACTTCATCGACGAGAGCGAGGTCCTCACGCCTGCAGACGAGAAGCACCACGTTGACAAGTTCGGGTTCACGACGCCGTTCGTCTGCGGGGCGCGGGATCTGGGCGAGGCCCTGAGGAGAATCGCGGAGGGCGCGGCGCTGATCAGGACCAAGGGAGAGGCCGGCAGCGGGAACATCGTCGAAGCGGTTCGCCACATGCGGAGCGTCAACGAACGGATCCGGCGCATCGCGGGGATGCGAGGGGACGAGCTCATGGCGGAGGCGAAGGATCTGGGCGCCCCGTTCGAGCTGGTACGGTGGGTGGCCGACAACGGGCGGCTGCCGGTGCCGAACTTCGCAGCCGGGGGCATCGCGACGCCCGCCGACGCCGCTCTCATGATGCAGCTCGGCGCCGAGTCGGTCTTCGTCGGGTCGGGTATCTTCAAGTCGGCGGATCCGGATCGAAGGGCCGATGCGATCGTCAAGGCCACCACCTACGCCAACGACCCTAAGATGCTCGTGGAGATCTCGGCGAACCTCGGTGAGGCAATGCCCGGCATCGAGATCGGCACACTCAAGGAGGAGCAGCTCCTGCAGCGGAGGGGCTGGTGATCCGGATCGGCGTTCTCGGCCTGCAGGGTGATTTCGACGCGCATCGCCGCGCGATGGAGGAGGCCGGCGCCTCGGACACCATCGTCGTAAGACACCCGGGTGAGCTCGACGACATCGATGCGCTGATCATCCCCGGGGGCGAGAGCACTACGCTGCTCAAGCTGATGTCGGATCTGGACTTCGAGGAGCCGATCCGGAGCTACCATGCGTCGGGTCGGCCGATTTTCGGGACGTGCGCGGGAGCCATCCTGCTGGCGTCGAACGTCACGGAGCCGGCACAGCCTTCTCTCGGCCTGATCGATATCGATGTGCAGCGCAACGCATACGGCCGCCAGAACGACTCGTTCGAGACGAGGCTCGCGCGTCCGAACCCGCCGCGCCGGAGCTCGGGGCGCCTGAGTGGAGCGCCCCGCTCGACCTGGTCTTCATCCGGGCTCCCCGGATCGTCCGGTGCGGCCCCGAGGTCCGCGTCCTGGTGCGTCTGGGGGAAGAGCCGGTCCTGGTGCGGCAGGGGATGGTCCTGGCCGGCACCTTTCACCCCGAAATGACCGGAGAGAGGCGCATTCACAGGTACTTCGCCTCCATGGCCGGGGGGGACCGCGTCGCCGCCTGACCCAATCTTGACACTCCGCCCGCCTATCCCAATATTTGCCCCGCCATGACTAAGAAACTCGGGGAGCGGCTCGTCGAGGCGGGGATCATCACCGAGGTGGAACTCCATCGTGCTCTCACCGCCCAGCGTGTGTTCGGGGGGCATCTGGGGACCAGCCTGCTCGAGCTGGGATACCTCGACGAGGAGAGCCTCGGGGAAGCGCTGTCCGGCATCATGGGGGTCCCTTACGCCGATTTCGACGCCTTGTCCCGGATCCCGTATTCGGTCGTCCGCTCGCTTCCGGCGCGTCTCGTGGAGAAGCACAAGGTCGTGCCGCTCAGGCTGGAGGGGCGGACCCTCCACCTGGCGATGATCGATCCAAAAAACCTGATGGCGCTCGACGAGATCTCCTTCGTTACAGGATACCGCATCGTCCCCATGGTAGCGCCCGAGGTCCGCATCCTGCAGGTGCTGGAGAAGTACTACAACCTTCCACGCGATCAGCGGCAGATGGACCTGACACGTGAGCTGGCAAACCTCAGGTCCCGCCGACAGAAACTCCAGCCGCTCCTGAGCACCGAGGTAGCGCTCGACGGGGAGATGCGCCCGAAGCGGGTCGGCGCGCGAGCGGTGGCTACGGCCGGCACGACCGCGGTCAGGCCCGCCCGGCCGCAGGGCGACACCGAGCCGGCACACGACCACTGGGAGAAATACGGGTACGGCAGATCATGGCAGGAGGTCGCCGAAACAATCCAGGAGAAGCCCGTGGACCCCAACGACGACGAGGAGGCCGACACGAGACCCCAGCGTCGTGCGACACCGAAGCCGCCGGCGACCGCGCGTCGTGCGGCACCGCGCGCTTCGAGCCTGGAGGCGGTGGCGAAGGAGCTGACCGCCGCCGGGTCGGTGGAAGAGGTCGTCACGGCGGTCCTGGGCTACGCTTCCGCCCGGCTGCAACGTGTCCTGTTCTTCGTGGTGCGGGGGAGTGTGGCGGAGGGGCGCGGCGGAATGGGGTGGCCGCTGTCCACCGACGTGATACGCAACCTGAGGATCCCGCTTGGCCGGGAGAACGACTCACTGCTCTCCCTGGTGGGCGGGGAAAGGGACCATTACCTCGGTCCGGTCTCAGGATCGCCTCGGGCGATCGGGTTCTACACGAGGCTCGGCCTCAGCGTCCCGCGCACCGTAGTGATCGTGCCCATCCGGGTGAAGCAGCGAATCGCAGCCTACCTGTACGCCGATGGTGGGGACGCGGAGATTCTCGCGATCGATCTCCCTTCGATGATGTCCCTGGGCGTGCGCGCCGGCTTCGCCCTGCAGATCCTCGTCCTGCGGAACAAGATCCTCAGCGCCTGATCCTTCCCCGCCCCCCCCCCTCGTACGCGTTTTCTGGTAGGATGCGCGCATGGGAGACCCCGCAGGCGAGATCAGGCACCTCCTCGCGCGCTACCAGGAGGCGCAATGCGCGAAGGATCTCTCCACCCTGGCCGCGATCCACTGGCAGGACACCCGCCTGACCCATGTCTGGTCACCGGGGCACTCGGACCTCGGATGGGCCGCCTACGAGGAAACGCTCAGGCGGGAATTCAGCGAGATGACGCAGGTCGATTTCCATCTCGATGATCTCCGTCCGGAGATTTTCGGCGGGAGGTTCGCGGTAGTGAACGCGCGATGGCGATGCGAGTTCCGGACCGCTGCGGGTCGCGACGGAACCAGCAGCGGCCCGGTCACCTTCGTGCTGTCGATGATGGGCGGGTCCTGGAAGATCGTCGCCGACCATTTCTCCGTGTCGTGAGACCCGCCACCGGGATGGGAAGTGGTGCCGAAGCGGGGACTCGAACCCCGAAGCCCTTGCGGGCACAGGCACCTGAAGCCTGCGTGTTTGCCAATTTCACCACTTCGGCTCGGCCGTCTGAGTGCGGGCTCCCCTCGGAAGCGGCCGCAAATCTAGCACCGCTTTTCCCGCAGTGTCAACCGCCTCGCCCGGACATGCCATGAGCCGCAGGCGAAGAGGGGACATGGGCCATCGGCGGAGACGGCGGGACGACCGTGCCACCCCCGCTCCGCCGCGGGCGCGAGCCATCCCGTACCCGCGTCTGCTCGCCGTGCTCAGGCGATCCTCCGACCCGGTGACCGTCCCGTCGCTCGCGAGAGATCTCGGCCTCGATTCGGAGGGGGAAACGGACCTCCGGCGACAGCTCGAGTTCCTCGGCAAGGAAGGCGTCGTGTTCGAGCAGCGCCGGGGCCGCTGGAAGTTGCACTCCCGGGCGAGGCTGGTGATCGGGAAGGTGAGCAGCCCGAAACGAAGCTACGGCTTCGTGTCGCCCGAGGACGGTGCCCGGGGGGGGGACCTCTACGTCGCCGGCCGCAGGATGCACGGCGCCCGGCACGGGGACCTGGTGATGGCGAGGGTGATTGGCGGGGGCAGGCGATCCGGGACGCGGGAGAGCGCGGGCGAGGGCGAGGTGATCGCGGTGCTGGAGCGGCGTTCTCCGTTCGTGGCCGGGCTGTTTCATGGGGACGAGGCAGGAGGGGTCGTGGTACCCCGCGACAGTCGTGTGGCCACCGGGATAGAGGTCGGCTCGCCGGGTCCTGGTGTCGAGGACGGCGCGGTCGTCTGGACGGAGATCATCACACCGGAAGATCGCTTCCGCCCGGCGCGCGGGCGCGTGACCGAGGTGTTCGGCGTGCCCGGCGCCCCGGGAGTCGGTGAGGCGGTGGTCGAGCGCATGTTCGATCTTCCTCGTGCGTTTCCCGCGGAGGTGGAGGCTGATGCGGGCCGTTACGCCCCGAGCGTGTCGGCTCAGGACGTCGAGGGGCGGGAGGACTTCCGCGAAAGCGTCGTCATCACGGTCGACCCCGTCGACGCGAAGGACCATGACGACGCCGTCGGCCTCACAATCCTGGACTCGCCCGGCGGGCCGGTGTACCGGCTGCAGGTGCACATAGCGGATGTCTCCCGGTATGTGACCGAAGGCTCCGCGCTCGACAGGGAGGCGCTCCATCGGGGCGTCAGCGTCTACTTCCCCGGGTACAACATCCCGATGCTCCCCCGGCCGCTCTCCTCGGGGATCTGCAGCCTGGTGGCCGGGGAGGACCGGCTGACCCAGAGCGTTGTGCTCGACTTCGACGGGCGTGGCCGACCGATCGGGCACCGTTTCGCCGATGGGGTGATCCGGAGCCGTGCGCGCCTCACATACCTCCAGGTCTCCGACATCCTGTCGAATCACGGCGTGGAAGGTGTCGAGGCGGAAGTGGTCGCCACGCTACGGGACATGGAGAGGCTCTGCCGTCTCCTGCGGGAGCGGAGGATGGCGCGCGGCAGCCTGGACCTGCAGATCCCGGAGACCGAGGTGGTCGTGGACGAGCAGGGGCGCCCCGTCGACGTGCGTCCGGTCGAACACGACGTATCTCATCAGATGATCGAGGAATTCATGTTGGCCGCCAACGAGACCGTGGCGACCTGGCTCGGCGGTCGGCTCAGCCCGACGCTCTATCGGATCCACGAGGAGCCGGATCCGGCGGGGATCGGCGAGGTGGAGGAACGCCTGGCGAGCATGGGGGTGCCGGTCCGCCGGACGCGGGGCGGCGCGGCGTCACGCCTCAAGTCGCTGCTCGAAGCGTTCCGGGGGCGCCCCGAGGAGCAGGCTGTCGGCATGATGGTGCTGCGCACCCTCAAGCTGGCGCGCTACAGCCGCGACGCCATCGGTCACTTCGGTCTGGCGGCGCCCCTCTACACGCACTTCACGTCGCCTATCAGGCGCTATCCGGACCTGGTGGTGCACCGGGTGCTCCGGAGGACCCGCGCGCCGGGTTGGCGGCCGCCTTCCGCCGGCGAGGACCCCGGCGAGCGGCTGGCGGTCATAGCCGACGAATGCTCGCGACTCGAGCGTCAGGCGGCCGAGGCGGAGCGTACGATGGTGGAGTGGAAGGAGGCTCTCTTCATGCAGGGCCATCTGGGCGAGGAATACCATGGCGCCATTACCGGGATGACGGCGGAGAGCCTCTTCGTGACGCTCGAGGGACTGGGTATCGAGGGGATCGTTCCCGACGCGCCGCGCCCCCGCGGAAACCGCGACGCACGATGGCGACTGGGCCAGACGATGCGCGTGAGAGTCCAGTCGGCGGATCCGTTCCGGGGCCGGATCGTGCTCAGGCCCCTTTCGACGGGGTAGAGAGCTCGGCAGGCGCCTTGATCGCCAGCGCGAGCATCTCGTCCAGCTCCTCGACGAAATGGAAGGTCATGTCCTTGCGAAGCTCCTCGGGAACGTCAACGAGATCCTTCCGGTTGCGCCCGGGCAGGATGATGGTGAAGAGACCCGCGCGCCGGGCCGCGAGAACCTTTTCCTTGATCCCCCCGACGGGCAGCACCTTGCCCCGAAGCGTGATCTCCCCGGTCATCGCGAGGTCGGATGATACGGGCCGGCCGAGGAGAAGCGAAACGAGTGAAGCGACCATGGTGACGCCGGCAGACGGCCCGTCCTTCGGGATCGCGCCGGCCGGGACGTGGATATGGATGTCGTGTTTCTCGAAGAAGGCCGGGTCGATTCCGAGCGTCGCGGCGCGGCTGCGGACCCAGGAAAGGGCCGCCTGCGCGGATTCCTTCATCACGTCGCCGAGCTGCCCCGTCAGCGTCAGCCCCTTGTGGCCGGGCATCGCGGTCGACTCCAGGAAGAGGATCTCCCCGCCCGATGGCGTCCAGGCCAGTCCGATCGCCACACCCGGGACGTTGGTCCGCTCGGCGATCTCGGGAAGAAACCGCTCGGGGCCGAGATAGCCCTCGATGTCGGCCCCCCGGATCGTGAAGGGCCCGGTGCTCCCTTCGGCGACGCGGCGCGCCACCTTCCGGCAGATGCTGCCGAGCTCGCGCTCCAGGTTCCTCAGCCCGGCCTCGCGGGTGTAGCTGCGGATCACCCGCGCGATCGCCTCGTCCTCGAAGCGCACGCTGCCGTCCGACAGGCCGTGATTCTCGAGCTGCTTCGGGATCAGGTGATCCTTGGCGATGTGCACCTTCTCTTCCTCGGTGTAGCCCGGAAGGGTGAGGATCTCCATCCGGTCGCGCAGCGGCGGCGGGATGGTGTCGAGGATGTTCGCGGTCGTGAGGAACATCACGTGTGACAGGTCGAAGGGAACCTCGAGATAGTGATCCGAGAAGGAGAAATTCTGCTCGGGGTCCAGCACTTCGAGCAGGGCGGAGGAGGGATCTCCCCTGAAATCGGCGCCCAGCTTGTCGACCTCGTCGAGCATGATGACCGGGTTGTTGGAGCGGACCTTCCTGAGTGTCTGGATGATGCGACCAGGCATGGATCCGATATAGGTACGCCGATGGCCGCGTATCTCCGCCTCGTCACGGACGCCGCCGAGCGACAGACGGTGGAAGTGGCGCCCCATGGCGCGGGCGATGGAGCGCCCCAGGGAGGTCTTGCCCGTCCCCGGCGGCCCCACGAAACACAGGATCGGCCCCTTGAGATCGTGCTTGAGCTTCAGCACGGAGAGGTACTCCAGAATCCTGTCCTTCACCTTGTCGAGGTCGTAATGGTCCGCATCGAGCACCTCGCGCGCGGCGGCGATATCGAGCTTGTCCTCGGTGGACCGGGACCAGGGGAGCTCGGTCAGGATGTCGAGGTAGTTGCGGATCACGACATGCTCGGGCGAGCTGGGCGGGATCGCCTGCAGGCGGCTGAGCTCCTTGCGCGCCTCCTTCTCGACCTCCGGGGGCATTCCCGCGTCCTCGATCTTCTTCGTGAGCTCCTCGATCGCGGCCGCGGTCTCGTCGCCCTCGCCGAGCTCCTTCTGGATAGCCTTCATCTGCTCGCGCAGATAGAACTTTCGCTGGTTCTTGTCGATCTCCTCCTGGACCTCCTGCTGGATCTTGCTGCCGATCTCCATCACCTCGAGCTCCCGGCTGATGAAGCGCGTGATCTTCTCGAGGCGCGACCGAACGTCGAGGGTCTCCAGGATCTCCTGCTTCTGTTCCGTCTTGAGGCCGAAGACCGCAGCCGCCATATCGGCCATCCTGCCGGGATCGTCGACATTGAGGAAGGTGATGCCCAACTCCTCCGCGTTGATCGGGAGCTTGGCGATCATCTTCTGGATCTGGCTCAGGAGGTTCTTGCCGAGCGCTTCGATCTCCTGATCCTGGCTGACGATCTCCTTGAGCACCTCGACACGGGCCACGGGGATCGGCTCGGTCTGGATGAAGTCGAGCAGGCGGATCCGTTCCGTTCCCCGGATCAGGACACGCAGCGAGCCGTCGGGATGCTTGAGCAGCTTGAGGACCATGGCGGCGGTGCCGATCTTGTACAGGGAGTCGGGGGACGGCTCCTCCAGCGAGGGGTCCTTCTGCGCGACGAGAGCCACCATCTTGCTGCCCACGAGCACCTGGTCGATCGTCTTGATCGACGTGGGGCGACCGACAACCAGCGGCGAGGGAAGGTGCGGGAACACGACGGTGTCACGCAGCGGGAGCACGGGAAGTGCATCCGGTATCCCGGGCGTCTCCGCGACGGGAGCCAGTTCGGGTTTCTCTTCAGCCATCGGCACTCCTTCCACCGGGGGTCCCCGCGACGCGCGCCGGGATCAGGTGATCCGGATCTGTCCGGAGGTCTCGGGCGTGGCGCGGGGGAGCTCAATCCTGAGAAAGCCGTCCTGGTAGATCGCTCGCACCGCCTCCGAGCCGAGTCCCTCAGGGAGGATGATCTGCCGCTCGAAGGGGCCGTATGCGATTTCCATGTGGACCAGGTGAAGCTTCGCGTGGTCGCATCGCTCGCGTCTCTCGCCGCTCACGGTCAGCAGGTTCCCATCCTTCACTACCCGGATCGTGTCGGGAGGGACGCCCGCGAGCTCGATCACGACCACCGTGGCCGTCTCCGTCTCGTAGACATCCACGGGCGGAACGAACGCCGCGTTCGAGAGCGTGAGATGCGGGCCGGACCGTCGCGTGAGGTCTGTGAGAAGGAACTGGAGATCGCGCTCGAGGTCTCGACGGAAATGGGACATCGGCTGGCCTCGCCCTCTACGGCTAAGCGGCGGAGCCGGTCGTCTCCAGCTTCGTTACGAGCCGCGTCAGACGCGACTTGTAGCGGGCCGCGGTGTTCTCGTGGAGAGTGCCCTTCTGGATCGAGCGGTCGATCAGCGCGATCGTCTCCGGCAGCAGCCTGAGCGCGGCGGCCACATCGCGGTCATCCACCGAGGCACGAAGCCTCTTGATCTGCGAGCGCAGGCGGGATGTGTTGGAGCGGTTCGCCGCCCGCCGTTTCAGACTCTGGGCGTGACGCTTTATCGCTGATTTGTGCGTTGCCATTCGGCCTTTTCCTCTCGGGTTTTCTTCTCGTGTAGCTGCAGGCTAGCCCACGGCGATATGGCTGTCAACAGGATGGGCCGGGGAGAGCGCCTAGGGCGCTCTCAGGCCGAGGCTTTTGAGGCGCTCCTCGGCCAGACGGGCTTCCTCGGAGTCGGGATGGGTCTGGATGAGCTGCTGCAGCGTGGTGACAGCGCGGCTCGTCTGGCCCGCCTCGATCAGAGCATACCCCTTCTTGAGGAGCGCGGCCGGGGTCCTGTCCGAATCGGGATACAGGGTCACCGCCTTGTCGAACGCCTCGACCGCCTCGGAGAACTTCCCCTGGCTGTAGAGGCACTCCCCGATCCAGTACTGGGCGTCGCCGGCCAGCGGGCTGGAGGGGTAGGTCCTGAGGAACTCCTCGAACCCCATGGTCGAGAGCTCATAGTTCCCCTTGCTGTAGTCGGCGTAGGCGGCGTTGAAGGTCTGTGCACCGGGGGAGGAGGGAGCGCCTCCCGCCGTGGACCCCGCCGGGGGCGCCGTCCCGGCTCCTCCTGGCAGGGAGGAGCCCGGTGTCGGCGTTCGTGCGAGGCTGGCCCTGATCTCGTCGACATCAGCCTGGAGAGCCTGTATCCGGTCCAGCAGCGTCTGCATGGTAGCCTGCAGCTCCGCCTGGGCGCCCGATGGATCGGCCGCGCCCGGCCCCGTCTTGTGATCGATTTCATCCAGACGGGACCGGGTGGCCGTACTGTCCTGCTGTATCTGGAACAACTGCTGCTTGACCTGGTCGAGATCGGTCTGCAGGCGCGTGGCCTGCGTGGACGTGAGACACCCCGCCGTCAGCAGCAGCGCCGCGCCTGCGAACGGGAGCAGGAGCGGCGTTGCACCGTATCGCTTCATCGCGGACTAGCCTTCCTCGAGCACGAATTCGACACGGCGGTTCCTGGCCCATGCCTGCTCGTTGTGGCCCGGGTCGGCGGGACGCTCCTCTCCGTAGGACACGACACGGATCCGGGAGGCGGGCACGCCGAGGCTGACGAGGTACTGCTTGATCGCGTTGGCGCGACGGTCTCCCAGCGTCATGTTGTATTCGCTCGTGCCTCGCTCGTCGCAATATCCCTCGAGCACGACGCTGAACGCCGAAAGCTGTCCCTTCAACTGGCCCGCGTTCGCCTCGAGGGTGGGCCGCATGTCGGGGCGGACCTCGTACTTGTCGAAGTCGAAATAGACGGTCTTGAGGATCCCCTGCCTGTTGTACTCATCGGCCGTCATCGACCGCGCGGGTGCCGGAGCCTCCTCGACGGCCGGCTTCATGGGCTGTTCCTTCACCGGCTCGGGTGGAGGTGACGATTCCACCGCAGGCGGCTCGGGGGTGGTGGTGACGGGCTGCGGCTTCGTCTTGCAACCGACCGCAGCGATGGAAACGAGGATCAACATGCTCACGAACAGGGGTAAAAATGTCTTCTGCCTCTGTCCTTTCTCGGTCATTTCTCCCTCCTGGAAGGTCGGATGGGACTGCGGATGACTGAAAAGTATAGCATGGCCGTTCCGGCGGCCATGCACTCAGTGAGACCAGTCCGGCATGGTCGCTTCGAAGTCCGTGGGGATGCGTTCCTGCCGGTTTCCATCGGCGTCCATGGTGTATATCTGGTACCGCCCGGTCCTGTTCGACGAGAAGGCGATGTGCCTTCCATCCGGTGACCAGCGCGGGTTTTCGTTGTTGCCTGCGTTCTGTGTCAGGCGGCGGACGGTCCCGCCTGCGATATCCCTGAGAATGAGATCGAAACGGCCGTCGATCCGGCTCGCATAGACGATCTTGTCCCCCGAGGGCGACCAGGCCGCCGAGTCGCTGTAGACGCCGTCGGTGGTCAGTCGCCGGACGTTCGCCCCCTCGGCATCCATGACATAGATCTGAGGCTGGCCGGAGCGATCGGATGTGAAGGCGATCTCTCGTCCCGAAGGGGACCAGGCGGGTGCCGTGTCGGATCCGCGGCTGAACGTGAGCTGGCGCGAACGCCCGGTCGCGACGTCCAGCACGAAGATCTCCGATTCGCCCGAGGTGGCGCTGGAGAACGCGATCAGCCGTCCGTCGGGCGACCAGTCGGGCGCGACACACAGCTCGCTGCGGGGAGGGCTGGAGTCGAGCATGCTGCCGTCCTCGCCGCTGTAGATGTACAGCCGCGGCGTGCCCAGCCTGTACGAGACGAAGGCCAGCCGCTTGCGATCGGGCGACCATGCCGGCGAGACATTGAGCGACTTGTTCATGGTGATCTGCTTGAGATCGGCGCCGTCGTAGTCCATCACGAAGATCTCCTTCGCCGCACCGATCTTGCCGACAAGCACGAGCCGCGTGAGCGATACGCCCGCCCGGCCCGTGTACGCCACCATGACGTCGTTGGCGATCCGGTGCGCGATGTCCCGCGCGAGGGCGGGCTCGCCGCGGTAGCGCTTTCCGGTGATCAGGGCCTCGCTCCGGCTGTCGTAGACGACGCCTTCGACGACCAGCCACTTCGGCTGCCTCGGGTCATGCGCGACGCTGCCCGATACCACGCCCTGTGCCCCGATCGCGCTGAAATCCCGCAGCGGCCAGCGCCCCGAGATCGGGGTGACCGATGCGTACATCGAAGGCGGCAGGACGTTGAAGACACCCGAATAGGTCAGGTCGGCGTCGATCACGGATCGGATGAGATCGCCGGCCTTGCGCGACTCGGCGTCGGAGGAGGGGCCGGGCAGCAGGGGCGTGACCGCCACCGGCACGCGCCGCTGGGCTGCCCCGGTGACGGTGAGGCCGATTTCCGGGCTGTTGGGATCCTGGGGTCCCGCGGCGGCCGCGGCGGAAAGCAGCAACGCGCCCGCGATGCCGAGGGCCGCAGCGTGGATCCTGGGGGAGAGCGTTGTCATGACACCTCGCGATGTTTGACACCGTGACCGGGGCCGGGTCAGTCCGGCGTGAGTTCGAAGAGTACCTCCGCGCTGACCGACGTATGCCCATACTGGAACGGCAGCGGTGGAAGCGGGTTGCTGTCGTAGACTGCGCGCAGGGCCGACTGATCGAGCGCAGGATTGCCGCTCGGCGCGACGATGCGTGGATCCTGGATGATGCCCGACTTCAGGATCGTGAACCGGACGCGGCACCCGAGAGTCTGATCGAGCCCGCCGGGCGCTGCCGGACGGCGCCAGTTGGACTGCAGGAGCGCCACCAGGCTGGCCCGGTAGTAGTCGTAGGGAAACGCCGACGATCCGATCGAGGGAACCCCCCCCGGGGCGCCTTCTCCCCCCTGGCCGAAGCTGATCCCGCCGGGCTCCTCGGCGTCCGGCGGCTCGCTCCCTGTCGCTCCGGAGGCCGGCGCCCCCTGCGGCTCGTCGAGAGGCGCTTCCTCCTTCTTCGGGGGTGATTCCAGGGGCGGTATCGTCTCGTCCACGCGGGGACGGGGCTTCGGCTCTTCCTTCTTCTTCACGGCCGGTTTCTTGGGCTCCGGCTTGACCGGCGGTGGTGGTGCCGGTTTCTTCTCCAGCGCCTTTTTCGCCTCCTCCGCCCGCTCCGACGGGGTCGGACCGGCCCGGGGTGCCTGCGGAACGGGGGATGGCGGCCCGGGGAACAGCGCCGAGGCGGGAACGATGGTGGCTATGGTCGTCGTGGGCGGTCGGGGGGGCGTCATGAAACGGGGCAGCAGGGAGAATACCACCAGCCCCACGACGTGGGCTCCGGCGGACAGACCGGCCAGCTTCATCAGAAGCTGCTCTGAATCGTCCCGGAACCGGACCCTGACCTTGATGCTCATCGGGCGCTCAACGACGCGTGCGCGGGTTGCGGGGGGATTCGACGGAACCGGGTTGCGTGACGAGACCGACCCTCTCGATGCCAGCCTTCTTGATCCGATCCATGACGGCCATCACCTCGCCGTACGGAACCGCCTGGTCCGCGCGCAGGTAGACGAACGGCTCCGCGTACCCCGACGCGACGGTCGTGAGATGCCGCTCCAGCTCTCCGAGCGGCATCGAGGTCTCGTTGAGATACACCCGGTTGGAGCGATCGATGGTAACGATGATCCGCTGCTCTTCCTGCCCCGCCGCGCTCTCCGCCTTCGGCAGGTCGACATCCACCCCGCGCTGCATCATCGGTGCCGTCACCATGAAGATGATCAGCAGCACCAGCACGACGTCCACGAACGGGGTCACGTTGATCTCGGCCAGGCTGGCGCGGTGTCGTTCTCGGCGGCCGGGTGACTCGATTGCGGCGCCCATCGTCAGGATGCCTTCTCGTAGCGATTGAGGACGTCGGCGATGAAGTTGTCGAGACGGTTGCCGACCACCCTCAGGCGGTTGTTGAAGTAGTTGTATCCCAGCACGGCCGGGATTGCGGCTCCGAGGCCGGCGGCGGTGGCGATCAGCGCCTCCGAGATGCCCGGAGCCACCGTCGCGAGATTGGCCGTTCCGATCATCCCGATCGAGTGGAAGGCGCTCATGATGCCCCACACCGTGCCGAACAGCCCGATGAACGGCGCGGCCGAGGCCGTGGAGGCGAGGAACGAGAGAAACCGTTCCAGCCGGCCGAGCGCCTCGGACGATGCGGACATCATGGACCGTTCGAGGATCCTGAGGGAAGCGGCGGAGGCCACCTCCTGCTGGGTGGCGACACCACCGCCGGGGGAGACGGTCCGCGACTGCACCCCGCGTGCGATCTCACGAAAGCCGCTGCGATAGATGTGCGCCATGGGGCTGAATGGCAGCCGCTCGCAGAAGTCGCGCAGATCCGCGAGGCTGGCGCTCGAACGCATCATCTGGGCCAGCTCGCGGTCCTCCCTGTCGGCGCGGCCCAGCGCGCGGTACCGCTCCGCCATGATCGCCCACGAGAGAATCGAGAAGAAGGCGAGAACGAGGAGGACGAGCTGCGCCATCGGCCCGGAGTGTGTGATGAGGCCGAGGATATCCGCCTGGAATCCCTGTGCGAGAAACACGAGGGGAGTGCCGGAAACCGCGTTTCCGGCGAACGGGAGCATGGTGAGAATCAGGGACCTCCTTGCATGACGACGTACGGATTGCGCGGAGCTCCCGCGAGGCCGAGTGTGACTGTAGCAGCGGCGGATCACGCTGTCAATGCAGGAAGTTACCTTGACAGCGAAGAAAAGCGGGTGGTACCATCGCGCACGATTTCGGAGCCCTCCGTCCCTCTGCTCCGGGAGTCTATGCTCTCCTTCTTGAAGATCAGCGACCTGGCCATACTCGACGAGGTATCCCTCGAGCCGGGGCCGGGCCTCAACGTGCTGACCGGCGAGACCGGGGCCGGCAAATCGATCATCGTGGATGCGATCGGCCTGGTGCTCGGCGCGCGCGGCAGTGCCGACCTCATACGAACCGGAGCCGACCGCCTCGTCGTGGAAGCGCTGTTCGATCTCGCCGACAGGCCCGACGCCGCAGCCATCCTGGAAGCGGCGGGACTGGCGGGCGACGGCCCTGCGGATCAGGTGGTGATCCGCCGCGAGCTGCTGCAGCAGGGCGGGACGCTGCGAAGCCGGGCCCAGGTGAACGGCTCGCTCGTGACGCTCTCCTCGCTGGCGGCGCTCGGCGAGGTTCTGGCCGATCTGCACGGGCAGCATCAGCACCAGTCGCTGCTGCGCGCCGACGGTCAGCGGGATGCGCTCGACGCATTCGCGGGGACGCTCGAGCTGCGGCGAGAGGTGGGCGCCCTGCACGCCGAGTTGCGGGATCGGGTCCGGGAGCGTGAGGCCCTCGCCTCGCGCGAGCGGGAGCGGGCCCGCGAGGAGGATCACCTGCGCCGCCAGATCGCCGAGATCGACGGCGTGGCTCCCCGGGAGGCGGAGGACGAGGCGCTGCTGCGCGAAGAGAGACTCCTGAGGCACGCCACCGAGCTATCGCGGCTTGCCGGCGAGTCGTTCGCCATGCTGAGCGATGATGACGACGCCGTGCTGTCGCGGTTGGGGGCGATCGACACCCGTCTCGCGCAGCTCGAGGCGATCGACCCGGAGGCCGGCCCGGTACGTGCGCTGGTGCAGGACGCGCGGCTGGCCGCTGCCGAGGCGGCGCGCAGCCTGGCCGGCTATGCCGGCGCCGAGGAGGCGGACCCGCAGCGGCTCGAACAGGTGGCGACCCGGCTCGCGGATCTGGAGCGTCTGAAGAGGAAGTACGGCGCCACGCTGAACGACGTGATCGCCTACGCGGACGGCTGCCGGCGGGAGCTCTCCGAGCTGGGGGGAGCCGAGCGTCGGCTCGAGGACCTCGCGGAGCGGATCGCCTCCTGCCGCGCGAAGTACCTCCAATCCGCTCGCGCCCTCTCCGAGCGGCGGCGGAGGGCCGCCGCTCGGCTGGACCGAGCCGTGGAGAAGGAGATCGGCGCCCTCGCGATGCAGGGAGCGAAGGTGAGCGTCGGGGTCGTCCGCGGGGACGAGGCCGACGGAGGCGCTCAGGGTCTGGATTCGATAGAATTTCTCGTGGCGGCGAATCCGGGCGAGGATCCCCGGCCGCTGGCGCGGACGGCATCGGGAGGGGAGCTGTCTCGACTGATGCTGGCCGTCCGCGTGGCCACTGAATCGAGCAGCGATTACCGGACGCTGGTCTTCGACGAAGTCGACAGCGGTATCGGCGGGCGGGTGGCCGAAGTCGTGGGTCAGCGGCTCTCGACGCTGGGGCGGCGCCAGCAGGTTCTTTGCGTGACGCACTTGCCGCAGATTGCCGCCTTCGCCGACCGTCACTTCCAGGTGACCAAACGGTCCGAGGCGGGCAGGACGCGGGCCGTCGTGACACGGCTCGACGGCAAGGCGAAGATCGACGAGGTGGCGCGGATGCTCGGCGGGGCTCCCGCCGAGACCGCACGACGGCATGCGGAGGCGATGGTGAAGACCGCCGCACGAAGAGGGAGGGCGACCACGTGAGCGCCGAGCGGATCGCGGTCTATCCGGGCACCTTCGATCCGATAACGAACGGACATCTGGACATCATCGAGCGAGGCAGCCGCCTGTTCGACCGGGTCATCGTGGCGATCCTGGGCAATCCCGAGAAGACACCCCTGTTCAGCATCGAGGAACGGGCCCGGCTCATCACCGAGTCGCTGCACGCCCTGCCCAATGTCACCGTTTCCACGTTCAGCGGCCTGCTGGTCGATTACGCCCGCAGTCAGAATGCCCGCGTCATCGTGCGCGGCCTGCGCGCCGTGTCCGACTTCGAGTACGAGTTTCAGATGGCGCTCATGAATCGCCGGCTGGACCACGGGGTGGAGACCATCTTCATGATGCCCGCTGAAGCGTACTCCTATCTGAGCTCGCGTCTCGTCAAGGAGGTCGCCTTTCTCGGGGGAGACGTGTCCGGCCTGGTTCCCCCGCCCGTCGCCCGTGAGATCGCCGCACGCATCGCAAGCAGGAGGAAGACCTGACATGCCCCGACTCGCCGCACGTCTCGCGAGCGTTAAACCCAGTGCGACCCTGGCCGTCAAGCAGGAGGCGGACCGCCTGGCCGCCGAGGGCGTCGACGTCATCGATTTCGGGCCGGGCGAGCCCGACTTCAACACGCCGGCCAACGTGAAGGAGGCGGCCCATCGCGCGATCGACGCCAATCTGAGCCATTATCTGCCCACCCTGGGCCTGCCGGCGCTGCGCAAGGCGATCGTGGCCCGGTACCGGAAGCTCTACGACACCGACTACTCGGACAAGGAGGTGATCGTCGGCTGCGGCGGCAAGAGCGCCCTGTTCGCCGCCGTGATGGCGATCTGCGATTCGGGCGACGAGGTGATCATCCCCGCGCCCTACTGGGTGTCCTTTCCCGAGCAGGTCAGGCTGGCGGGCGGCACCCCCGTCATCCTGGAGACTCGGGAGGAGGAGCGGTTCGTTCCGAAGGCCCGTGACGCGGCGCGGCTCGTCACGAGCGCGACGAAGGGGATCATCCTCTGCTCGCCCTCGAACCCGACCGGGGTGGCGATCCCCGCCGAGGTCCTTCGGGAGTTCGCCGATCTGGCCCGGGAGCGGGATCTGTATCTGATCTTCGATGAGTGCTACGAGAAGTTTCTCTACGACGGAGTGCGTCACGCCAGCCTGGCCAGCGAAGTCGCCCGGATCCGCGACCGTCTGATCCTCGCCTCCACGTTCTCGAAGTCGTACGCCATGACGGGATACCGGGTCGGCTACGCCGTCGCGGCGAGGCCGATCATCGCCGCGATGTCGACGATCCAGGGACACGACTGCACGCATCCGACCGCGGTCGCACAGGCCGCCGCGCTCGAGGCGCTCGAGGGGCCGCAGGACGAGATGATCGCGATGGTGGCGGAATACCGGCTGCGACGCGATCTGATCGTCTCCGCCCTGAGATCGGTGCCCGGCGTCACCTGCGTGATGCCCGAAGGGGCGTTCTACGCGTTTCCGGGCGTGACCGGGCTTTACGAACGGCTCGGAGTCCGCGACTCCGTGGGAGTCGCGTCGAGGCTGCTGACCAGCGCGCGCATCGCCACCGTGCCGGGAGAGGCGTTCGGAGCGCCCGGTTATCTCCGGTTTTCCTATGCCCTGTCCTCCGACCGGATCCGTGAGGGGATCGACCGGATGAGGGGTCTGCTCGACACATAGGGAGAGGCGACGGAGGAGTATACTCTCTTCATGGCGACGCACCGACGCTCGATCTTCGCGATGGTCCTGATCCTCGGTGCGGCGCTCCCGGGCGCCGTCACCCACGCCGCGGACCTCACCGGTTCGCAGACGGTGATCCTCGCGCACCTGGACGGCGTCATCACGCCGGTCACCGTCGAGTACGTGGAGCGCACGCTGGAGAAGGCTTCCAGGCAGCGCGCGACGCTCGTCGTGTTCGAGATGGACACGCCGGGCGGCCTGGCATCTTCCACAAAGGACATCATCAGCGCGATCCTGGGGTCGGATGTCCCCGTCGCGGTGTACGTTTCCCCCGCCGGCGCCCGAGCCGCCTCGGCCGGGCTGTACATCACCAACGCCTCCGACGTGGCCGCCATGGCGCCCGGCACCCGGATCGGCGCCGGGCATCCCGTGGGTCTGATGGGAGGCAACCCCGGGGGAGAGTCCGGCGAGGATGAAGGAAAGGGCAAGGAACGGAGCATCCTGGGCGAGAAGATCGAGCATGACATGGCGGCCGGCGTGCGCAGCGTGGCCGAGATCCGGGGCCGCAACGCCGCGGTGTACGAGCGCATGGTGCGGGAGAGCATCGCCCTCACCGACAAGGAGGCACTCGATCAGAACGTCGTCGATCTGATCGCCATCGACCTGGACGACCTGCTCCACCAGCTCGATGGCCGGGAGATCCGGCGCGCGGACGACCGCACCGAGACGCTGGTGCTTTCCTCGCCGCGGGTCGAAACGGAGGAGATGACGTTCAGGCAGCGGGTCCTGTCATGGGTGGCGGACCCGCAGATCGCGATCATCCTCCTGGGGATCGGCGTTCTGGGTCTCTACGTCGAGTTCAACCACCCGGGGCTGATCCTCCCGGGAGTGGCGGGTGCCCTCGGCGTGATCCTCTTTGCCATGTCGGTGCAGATCCTGCCGGTCAGCGTTCTCGGACTGTGCCTGATCGGGCTCGGTGTGGCCCTGTTCGTCCTCGAGATCAAGATCACGTCGTACGGCATGCTGACCATCGGCGGCGTGCTCGCCCTCACCCTGGGGTTCCTTACCCTGTTCGACTTCGATCAGGCGCCGTCGCTGGCGCTGCCACTCTCGTTCGTTCTCCCCACGAGTCTTACCATCGCCGCCGTCATGCTGATCGTCACGACCGTGGCCGTACGAGCCCAGCGAGGGAAGGTGGTCACGGGAAGCGAGGGGCTCGTCGGCGAGATCGGCGACGCCATCACGGCGATCGCGGCCGGCGGCGCCGGCAAGGTGTTCGTCCATGGCGAGTACTGGGATGCGACCTCGAACGAGCCGGTCGCGGCGGGATCGAAGATCCGGGTCACGAAGGTGCGCCAGATGGATCTTGACGTCGAACCTTTCCAACGCTGAGTGGAGGTGTCCGTGGGAGAGTTGCCAGCCCTGACCTTGGTCGTGCCGGTCCTGTTCGTCGCCCTCTTCATCATCTCGGGCATCAAGATCTTCAACGAATACGAGCGGGGAGTCGTGTTCCGCCTCGGGAGGCTCATTCCGACCCCGCGGGGGCCCGGACTGACCTATGTCTTCCCGGTGATCGATCGGTTCATCCGCATCTCGCTCAGGACGATCGTCCTCGACGTGCCGCCGCAGGACATCATCACGAGGGACAACGTCTCCGTCAAGGTGAACGCGGTGGTGTACTTCCGGGTCATGGACCCGAACCGCGCCGTGGTCGAGGTGGAGAACTACCACTACGCCACATCCCAGCTGGCGCAGACCACCCTGCGTTCGGTGCTCGGCCAGGCCGACCTCGATGATCTCCTGTCACAGAGGGACCGGCTCAACGTGCAGCTCCAGGAGATCCTCGACAAGCACACCGATCCGTGGGGGATCAAGGTCTCGTCGGTCGAGGTGAAGCACGTGGATCTGCCTCCCGAAATGCAGCGCGCGATGGCGCGGCAGGCGGAGGCCGAGCGCGAGAAGCGCGCCAAGATCATCCATGCCGACGGCGAGTACCAGGCCTCGACGATGCTGGGCAAGGCCGCCGAGGTGATCCAGCAGCAGCCGGTTACCATCCAGCTGAGATATCTCCAGACGCTCACCGAGATCGCGACAGAGAAGAACTCGACGATCATCTTCCCGATCCCCGTCGACATGATTTCCGCCTTCCTCAGCAAGGGGCGCTGATCGATGACGCCGGGAACGCGGACGGGGCAGAACTCCGGCGATCAGGAGTTCCAGCTCGAGGCGAGGCATCTCACGTTCCTGGTGCTCGTGGTGGTGGCGCTGTGCGTCGCCTCGTTCATGCTGGGCCGCTGGGTGGAACGACAGAGCCTCGGGTCCGCTCCGGCGGTCGCGTCGCAACTGGGGGATGGGGACGCGAAGGTGGAGGAGATGGGCGACGTGGCGAAGGAACTGACTTTCTTCGACACGCTCAAGACCGAGAAGCCGGTCGGTCTGGTCGGGAAGCCCGCGCAGGCCGCCCCCCCGCGGTCGCCGTCGTCGACGGCGAGCGCACCGGTGAGGAGCGCCGGGCGATCCGTGGGCGAGGGTGTCATGATCCAGGTTTTCGCCTCGAAGGACCGTGCTGCGGCGGACGCCGTGAGGAAGAAGCTCCGAGGGAAGGGGTACACGGCGTTGCTGGTCTCGGGCGACGGTTCCTGGAAGGTGCGGGTCGGGCCGTACGCCGACCGCGAGGAGGCCGAGCGGGCCGCCTCGGTCCTGCGCGAGCAGGAGAAGCTCAGCACCTGGATCCCCTGACCGATGAGCCGTAGCGCGGCCCTGGCCTTGCTGGGCGGCCTTCTGATGGCGCTGGCGTTCCCTCTGGGGCCGCCATTGCCCCCCGGTATGGGGGGCGGATGGTGGCCGGCGGGCTGGCTCTGTCTCGCGCCGCTCATCCTCGCGGCGCTGCCGGCCCGCTCCGCAAGGCGCGCCGCCCTCGGCGGGTTCGCGTTCGGCTTGCTCGGGTTTACGCTCATCCTGGTCTGGATGCACCCGTTCCTGGTGCGGTGGGCGTACATCGGTCCACTCGCCGCCGCGGGTGTCCTGCTGCTTCTCGTCTCGTACGTGGCGCTCTACTGCGCGGCCTTCGCCGCCGCGGTCAACTACACGGCGCGACGACTTGGGGTCACGCCGGCGCTGCTGCTTGCCCCGGCCGCGTGGACCGGGCTGGAGCTGGCGCGCGATCATCTGCTGGCCGGCTTCCCCTGGGGTCTCCTCGGCTACACGCAGCAGCCGATCCTCACGGCCATCCAGGTCGCCGATCTCGCGGGGGTCTATGGGGTCTCGTACCTCCTCGCCTGCGGCTCCGCGCTCGTCGCCGCACTGGCGCTTCCGGTGTTCGTGCGAGGCGCGCGTCGACCCTCGACCGCAGCCCTGCTCGTTCCGGCGGTGGTCATCGCCGCGGCGCTCGGGTACGGCGCCATCCGCCTCCGGGCCTCGACATCCGACAGCGATGGAGTCCCCGTGGCGCTCGTACAGGCGAACGTCCCGCAGGAGGAGAAGTGGGATCCGGAGCAGCGGACCCGGATCGAGCAGACTCACTTCAGCATGACCCGGCAGGCCGCCGCCGACGGTGCCCGGCTCGTCGTCTGGTCGGAGTCGTCGATCCCGATCTCGATCACGCAGCACCCGGACTACGCCGTGCGGCTGACGGCGCTGGCGCGCGAGACGGGGGCGGATCTGCTGGTGGGAAGCGTGGCGTACGAGGGCGGTGCCGAGGCCCCCTTCCCGTACAATAGCGTCTACAGCGTCGGCGCTCGCGCGGGCATCGACGGTCGCTACGACAAGCGCAAGCTGGTTCCTTTCGGCGAGTATGTCCCGCTCAGGAAAGTGCTTTTCTTCCTCGAGCCGCTCGTCGAGGAGGCGAGCGACTTTCACGCCGGAGCTCCGGACGGCGGGCTCCTTTCGGCGGGGGGCATGAAGCTCGGGATCCTGATCTGCTACGAGGCGATCTTCCCCGAGCTGGCGCGCCGCGAGACACGGCAGGGGGCCGTGGCGATCGTCAACATGACCAACGACGCCTGGTACGGCGACACCGGGATGCCACGCCAGCACCTCGCCCAGGCGGTGCTGCGCGCGGTGGAGAACCGCCGTTATCTGCTGCGGTGCGCCAACACGGGGATCAGCGCCGTGGTCGACCCCACAGGCCGCATCCTGGCGGAAGCGGGCCTCGATCGGTCGGCGATCGTCACCGCCCGCGTCCCGCGATCCTCGCGAGACAGCGTCTACACGTCGCTCGGCGATGGGTTCGCCTGGGCCTGTGTTATACTCACGCTCCTTGCACTGGCCCGCGCATGGCGCGCCGGGCCGGTGTCGCCGCACGAGGGCGCGCCGCCGCGGATGAACGATGACCCGCACTGATCCCCTGATGCTCGACGACGATCTGGTCCGCCGCTTCGGGCAGCTCTCCGAACGGCTCGCGGGCCTCCGGGGGTATCTTTGACCTCGAACGCCGCCAGGCCGAGCTTGCCGCGCTCGACGAGCGGATGGGCCGGTCCGACTTCTGGGACGATCCGCAGGCGGCGCAGCAGGTCCTTCAGCAGCGCTCGGGGCTGAAGGAGAGCATCGAGGCCGGGCTCGCGCTGATCTCCGCTCACGAAGACGCCCAGGCGCTCGTCGATCTCGGCAAGGAAGGCGAGCCGGTCAACGAGGATCTTTCCCGCGCCCTGGACGATCTCCTCTCCCGGCTCGACTCGCTCGAGATGGAGATGATGCTTTCGGGGGAAAACGACCACAGCGACGCGGTCCTCACGGTGCATGCGGGGGCGGGTGGCACCGAGGCGCAGGACTGGGCCGAGATGCTCTACAGGATGTACCTGCGATGGTGCGAGCGTCGAGGCTACTCGGTCGAGGTCATCGACTATCAGGACGGTGAGGAGGCCGGCCTCAAGAGCGCCACCGCAATGGTCCGGGGCAAGGACGCCTACGGCTACCTGAAGGCGGAAAACGGCGTGCACCGGCTGGTTCGTATCTCGCCGTTCGATTCAAATGCCCGGCGGCACACCTCTTTCGCCTCGATCTATGTCTACCCCGATCTCGACGACGAGATCCAGGTGGATATCGACGAGAAGGACCTGAGGGTCGACACCTTCCGTTCCAGCGGCAAGGGGGGACAGCACGTCAACGTGACGGACTCGGCGATCCGGATCACCCATCTGCCCACGGGCATCGTGGCCCAGTGCCAGAACGAGCGGTCGCAGCACCGCAACCGCGAGACGGCCATGAGGCTGCTCAAGGCCAGGCTTTACGACCTCGAGCGCCGCAAGAAGGACGAGAAACGCGCGCAGGAGGAGGGAGCCAAGAAGGACATCGAGTTCGGCAGCCAGATCCGGTCCTACGTCCTGCACCCTTACCGGATGGTCAAGGACGTCCGGACCGGTGTGCAGACCTCCCGGATCGACGAAGTCCTCGATGGCGATCTCGACGAGTTCATCCGGACCTACCTGCTCAGCGAGGGACGGCGCTCAGCCGGCCGTGCAGCCGATCGCACGTAAGTGCGCTTCGCACTTGCGTTTCCTTGACACCCCCGGGAGGGCGCGATTATATTCAGCACCTCCCGGAGCAGCAGCGGGATCGAGTGTAAGTGAGGGTGAATGAAGGAGATAGAGCTCAGCAAGAGGGACCAGGAGATACTCAGCGCCGTCGTCCGGGCCTATATCGAGACGGGCGAGCCGGTCGGCTCGCGCGCCGTGGCCCGGCGCAACGCGGAGGGCCTCTCCGCCGCCACCATCCGCAACGTGATGGCGGAACTGGAGGATCGGGACCTGCTCATGCAGCCTCACGCCTCCGCCGGGCGCGTTCCCACGGACCTCGCCTACCGGGTATACGTCGACTCGCTGATGAAGGCGAGCAAGCTCCCGGCCGCTCAGGAGAGGCTGATCGCGAGCAGCCTCGGAGACACGTCGAATGGCTCGCAGGATCTTTTCGCCAACGTTTCGCGCATCCTCTCGCGCTTCTCCAAGCACCTCGGGGTCGTCGTATCGCCGCACATTGCGCGCGTGAGGCTTCGTGACGTCGAGTTCGTGAGGCTGGCGCCTCACAGGGTCCTGGTCATCCTGGTCGCGGCCTCGGGGATGATCCACAACAAGATCGTCGAGATTCCGGAGGACCACGATCAGGAGAAGCTCGACCGGATCGGCAGATATCTCACCGACGAGTTCAAGGGCGAGACGGTTCCGGAGATCCGCGATCGGATCCTCGAGCTGATGGGGCAGGAGAAGGCTCTGTACGACAGCCTGCTCAGAGATGCTCTCTCGCTCGGCGACAGGAGCCTGAGGATCGGAAGCGAGACCGCCGTTCCGGGAGGCGATGTGTTCGTCGATGGAGCGGTCAACCTCATGTCGGAGCCCGAGTTCACTAGCATAGAGCGGCTGAAGGCCCTCTTCAGGGCGTTCGAGGAGAAGCACGAGCTGCTCCTCGTGCTCAACAGCTGTCTCGAGGATCAGCTGGCGGGCGTGAGGGTGGTGATCGGCTCGGAGAACCCCAGCCCCATCATGAGCGAGTGCGCGCTCGTGGCGTCCAACTATGGTGCCGACGGGCAGACTCTGGGAACGCTCGGGATCATCGGTCCCACCCGGATGGAGTACGCGAGGGCAATCGCGCTCGTGGATTCGGTGGCGAAACTCTTCTCCCACGCCCTTGCCCGGTATCCGGGATGAGGCCGGCGGGCGCAGGACGGAGATCATGACCGAGAACGAGAAGCGACCCGAGAAGATAGACCTCGACGAGCTGCTCGGCGAGAGCACAGCCGACGAACGGGGGTCCGATTCGGACGAGATCCAGCTCCTTGATCCGGTGACCGGCGAGCCGCTGAGCCGGCGGCGCGGGACGGAAGCCACGCCCGTGCCCGATGCTGCCGAAGGGGTGGCCGAAGAGGAGCATTTCCGCGATCTGTACCTGCGAACGCGGGCCGAGTTCGAAAACTACCGCAAGCGGATCGAGCGCGAACGCGGCGATGAGCGCGCGCGCGCGGCGGCAGGGCTTGTGGAGGATCTGCTCCCGGTGCTCGACAGCCTCGAGCGCGCGCTCGCGGGCGCCCCGGAAGGGGAGCCGTTTCGCGACGGTGTCGCGCTGATCCACAGGCAGATGCAGGAAACTCTGGCGAAGGCGGGCCTCAGGCCGATCGAGGCTCTCGGAGAGATGTTCGACCCGGCGTATCACCATGCGGTGGCCACCGAGAGACGCGATGACTTCGAGCCGAACCGGGTGATCGACGTGATACAACAGGGTTACATGTTCAAGGACCGCGTGCTACGGCCCGCGCTCGTGAGGGTCGTCGCGAGCGGCGGCCAGGCTCCCGGCCAGGGCGGCGAAACGGACACCTGATGCGGGTCCTCACACGGAGGATGGTCGAATGGGGCGTGTGATCGGTATCGACCTCGGCACCACCAACTGCTGCGTGGCTTTCATCGAGGGAGGGCGGCCCGAGGTGATCCCCAGCAAGGAGGGAGCACACACCGTCCCTTCGATTGTGGGATTCACCGAGAAGGGCGACCGCCTCGTGGGACAGATCGCCAAGCGGCAGGCCGTTACCAACCCCACGAGCACCATCTACGCCGTCAAGCGCCTCCTGGGACGCAAGTTCGACGCGCCCGAGGTGCAGAAGGCGATGGAGACCCTCCCGTACGAGATCTCCGGGGCGAGCAACGGCGATGTCCGAATCCGCGTGCGCGATCGCGACTACAGCCCGGCCGAGATCTCGGGTGTGATCCTGTCGCGTCTGAAGGAACTGGCGGAGGACTTTCTCGGCGCCGAGGTGGACGAGGCGATCATCACCGTGCCGGCCTACTTCGACGACTCTCAGCGGCAGGCCACGAAGGACGCCGGCCGGATCGCGGGCCTCAAGGTCTCCCGCATCATCAACGAGCCGACCGCGGCCAGCCTGGCCTACGGCTTCGACGAGGCCAAGGACGTTCGCATCGCGGTCTACGACCTCGGCGGCGGCACCTTCGACATCACGATCCTGCAGATCGGCGACGGGGTCTTCGAGGTCAAGGCCACCGCGGGTGACACTTTCCTCGGTGGCGAAGACTTCGATCAGCGGATCATCGACTGGCTGCTGTCGGAGTTCGAGAAGGCGCATGGCCAGGATCTCCGCTCGGACAAGCTCGCGCTGCAACGGCTCAAGGAAGCAGCCGAGAAGGCCAAGTGCGATCTTTCCGCTTCCGAGGTCGCCGAGATCAACCTTCCCTTCATCTCGGCCGATCCCTCCGGCCCGAAGCACCTCAACACTCGGCTCACGCGCGCGCAGTTCGAGGAGATGATCAAGGACATACTGGAGCGCACGCGCAAGCCCTGTGAGGACGCTCTGCGTTCGGCCGGCCTCAAGCCGGAGCAGGTGGACGAGGTGCTGCTCGTAGGCGGTCAGACGCGAACCCCGCTCGTGGTCGACCTCGTTCGGGAGATCTTCGGGCGCGAGCCGAACCGTGACAAGAGCCCGGACGAAGTGGTCGGGATCGGCGCCGCGATCCAGGGAGGGATACTCCGCGGCGAGGTGAAGGACATGGTCCTGCTCGACGTGACGCCGCTGTCGATCGGGATCGAGACGCGGGGTGGCGTCTTCACGAAGCTCATCGATCGCAACTCCACCATTCCGACCAAGAAGTCACGGATCTTCACCACCGTGACCGACAACCAATCGAAGGTGGAGGTGCACGTGCTGCAGGGCGAGCGCGAGATCGCGGCGCACAACAAGTCTCTCGGCCGGTTCGAGCTGGTTGGGATCGCGCCGGCGCCGAAGGGGGTGCCTCAGATCGACGTCACGTTCGACATCGATTCCAACGGCATCCTCCACGTCAGCGCCCGGGATCAAGGGACAGGCAGAGAGCAGCGGATCGTGGTCACGCCTTCGGGTGGCCTCTCCGAGAGCGAGATCAGCTCGATCATCGAGGACGCCAAGTCGCACGCCGAGGAGGATCGCGTGCGTGCCGAGCTGAGCAGAATCCAGTCCCGCCTCGAGAGCCTGCTGGACTCGAACGAGAAGTCGTTCAAGGAGTTCGGCGGTCTGCTCGACGAAGAGAAACGCAAGGAGGTGGAGGAGATCCTCCACGAGGCGCGGCGGGCCCTGCAGGGGTCGAGCGTCGACGAGAGCTCCGAGTGCCTCCAGCGGCTGGGGGATGCGTCCAAGATCCTGACCGATGTGATCCTCTATAATCCGTCGGCGTTCAAGGCCGACGAACCGGGTGCCGGGGGCGGCCAGTAGATGCGGGGGGACCACAGGAAGGCATGGACTACTACGAACTACTCGGTGTCCCGAGGGACGCCACCATCGACCAGATCAAGAGCGCGTACCGGAAAGCCGCGCTGAAGCACCACCCGGACAGGAATCCTGGAAACAAGGCGGCCGAGGACAGGTTCAAACAGACGGCACAGGCGTATGCCGTCCTCGCCGATCCGCAGAAGCGCGCCCGGTACGACCGCTACGGCGAGGCCGGGCTCTCGGGAGCCGGCGGGTTCGATCCCGCGGTCTTCACCGAATTCGAGGATCTGTTCGGTGGCATCTTCGGCGACTTCTTCGGCTTCGATCCCTGGGGAGGCCGAGGGCGCTCCTCGCGCCGCGCAGGGCCTCGAAGGGGCCAGGATCTCCGCTTCGATCTCGAGATCGACTTCGAGGAGGCGGTGATCGGAACCGAGACGCAGATCCGCGTTCCGCACACGGAAACCTGCGAGACGTGCGGCGGCAGCGGTGCGGCGTCTCCCGCCGACATCGCCACCTGCTCCGGCTGCGACGGCACCGGGCAGCAGCGCTACTCGAAAGGGTTCTTCACCATCGCGCGCACCTGCGGCCAGTGCGGCGGGCGCGGTCGGACGATCGTCAAACAGTGCGCCGAGTGCCACGGCGAGGGTGAGGTCGGACGAGAGAAGACGATCAAGGTGAAACTGCCCGCCGGCGTGGAGACCCACTCACGCCTGCGGATACCGGGGGAGGGTGACGCGGGGCCCGATGGCGGGCCGTCCGGCGATCTGTATGTCTATATCGCCGTCCGGGACCACCCGGTCTTCCGGCGTGAAGGTTTCGACCTGATCTGCACGCTGCCCGTCACGTTTTCCCAGGCGGCGCTCGGCGCCACCTTCCATCTCGAGACCTTCGAGGGGGTGGAGAGATCAAGGTCCCCGCGGGGGTGCAGGCCGGCACCCTGGTGCGCATGAGAGGAAAGGGCGTGCCCGACCCCCATCGATCCGTGCGTGGGGATCTCGTGGTGGAGATCGAGGTGCGCACGCCGACGAGGCTCTCCCGCGAGGGGCGCAAGCTGTTCGACAAGCTCGCGAAGAGCGGTGACGAAACGCTCCGCCCTGAAGACGACCCGATCCTCGAGCGACTGAAGTAGACTCTGCTCATGCGGGTCTGGCTCATGATCACGCTGACCGTTCGGGCCGACCTCGAGGACGCCCTGATCGGCCGGCTGCACGAGAACGGCTGCCTCGGGGTCGAGACCACCCCCAACGCGCTGATCGCCTGGTTCGATCGCGAGATCCCGATCGATTCCCTCCTGCTGCCGGGCTGCCGCCTCGAGTCCTCTGAGCTCGTGGAGGAGGAGCCATGGCAGGAGCGGTGGATGGAGAGCCTCGCGCCGCTCACCGCCGGCCGCGGATTTCTCATCGTTCCGGGAATCGATCCCGGGATCGACGGGGGAGGGCGACGGATCATCAGGCTCACACCGGGCCGGGCGTTCGGCACCGGAGAGCACGCGACGACGCGCCTGTGCCTCGAGCTGATGGAGGACCGGATCGGATCCGGCGATTCGGTGCTGGACGTCGGTACCGGGTCGGGGATTCTCGCCATCGCCGCCGCGATGCTCGGTGCGAGGCCGGTGCTGGCGATCGACACCGACGAAACCGCGACCGGTGTGGCGGCGCGCAACGCCCGGCGCAACGGATGCGACGGGATCCGGTTCGCGACCGCGTCGTGCGCCGCGCTGCGGGCGACCCGTTTCGATCATGTCGTCGCCAACCTCGAGGCCGCCACGCTCCTCCGCCTCATGCCCGCGCTGGCAGAGAGGGGCGAGATGGACCTTGTCGTGTCCGGAATCCTCTCCGGGCAGGAGTCCGAGGTTGCGGCGGCGGCGTCACGCGAGGGGCTCCGCCCGTCCAGGCGGCGCTTCGAGGGGGAGTGGGTGGCGCTGGAACTCGTGCGGGGTCGACATGACTGATCGACGCTTTCTCGTCGAACACGCGGAGCTGGAGAAAGGCAGCGGGCGGAGAGCGATCGTCCGGGGGGCCGAGCACCACCACCTGAAGGCGGTCCTGAGGCTCCGGCCGGGAGACGAGGTGTCGCTGTTCGACGGCCGGGGCAGCGGCTGTCTGGGCGTGATCGAGTCGATCGGGCGCGACGGGACGGTGGTCACGCTGCAGGGTCCCGATACGCGTTCCGTGGAGCCCGAATTCCGGCTCGTTCTCGTTCAGGGGATCCCGCAGCACGACCGGATGGATCTGGTGATCCAGAAGACAACCGAGCTGGGGGTCGCGGAGATCGCCCCGGTGGCGGCGCAGCGCTCGCAGCCGCGTGCGGTATCGAGTGCCGGCGGAAAGAGGCTCGAGAGGTGGCGCCGCCTCGCCGCCGAGGCGGCCAGGCAGAGCGGACGCCTGGTGGTCCCCACGGTTCGTGAGCCGGCACCTTTCGCGGCGTTCGTGCGTGACGCGGGGGAGAGCTCCCCGAGGACCCGTCTCATCCTTGCCGCTCCTTCAGGCGCCGGGGTCCGGGTGGAGGCGATCGACCGGGGCTGTCTGACCAGCGGCGGAGGCATCGTGGCGGTGGGGCCGGAGGGGGGCTGGACGGCGGAGGAAGTGGAGATGGCGCGTGAGGCGGGCTATCGCGTGGTCTCCCTGGGTCCCCGGGTGCTCAGGACCGAGACGGCCGGAATCGTGGCGACCGCTCTCGTCCTGTACCTCGCGGGTGAGATGGGCCCCTCCGGGGGCGCCGTCCCGGCCGCCCGAGCCACCGGCCCGCGCAACCCCCTGAAATAGCGTAAAATGCGTCGTTTCTTTGACTTCACCCGGATCGGGTGATAGATTACGCCCCTGTCTTTGCGGCCTTCCCGCCCGCGAAGAGCGCTTTTCGGCCCCACGGAGCGCGCTCTCATACGCGTTTGGTGTTTTCGCGTCCTGACACACGGTCCAGGAGGGTGGCGTGCACATCAATGATCTTCTCAAGATCGCGAGCGAACGTGGGGCCTCGGATCTCCACCTCAAGGTAGGCAGCCACCCTGTCATCAGGGTACACGGAGATCTTCAGCCGCTGGTGGAGCTCAAGAGGCTGATGCAGGAGGACACGATCGCGATGGCCTTCAGCATCATGAGCGGCCGCCAGAAGCAGAAGTTCAAGGACAACTTCGAGCTCGACATCGCCTACTCGGTGCCGGGCCTGGGCCGGTTCCGCTGCAATATCTTCCAGCAGCGCGGCACCGTGGGGCTGGTGCTCCGCGTCATCCCTGTGAAGATACGCACCTTCCAGGAGCTGCTCCTCCCCCCGATCCTCAAGACGATCTCCGAGGAGCGGCGAGGGATGATACTCTGCACGGGAACCACGGGATCGGGCAAGTCGACCACGCTCGCGGCGATGATCGACTACATCAACACGACCCGCACCGAGCACATCATGACCATCGAGGACCCGATCGAGTTCCTCCACCGGGACAAGAAGAGCCTGATCAACCAGCGCGAGGTGGAGGTGGACACCAAGGGTTTCTCCACTGCGCTGCGCTCGGCTCTGCGACAGGATCCCGACGTCATCCTGGTCGGCGAGATGCGGGACTACGAGACGATCGAGACTGCCATCACCGCCGCCGAAACCGGCCATCTGGTGCTCTCGACACTGCACACCCTCGATGCCACCGAGACGGTCAACCGGATCATCTCGGTCTTCCCGCCGCACCAGCAGAAGCAGATCCGGCTCCAGCTCGCCGGCATCCTCAAGTCGATCATCTCGATGCGTCTGCTGCCGCGCGCTGACGGCAACGGCCGCGTCCCGGCCATCGAGGTCCTGCGGACGACCGGCTACATCCGTGACTGCATCGAGAACAAGGAGAAGACAAAGCTCATCCGTGAGGCGATCGCGGCCGGCACGTCCCAGTACGGGATGCAGACGTTCGACCAGTCGATCCATCAGCTCTACTCGAAGGAGCTGATCTCGCTCGACGAGGCGCTGCGCCGCGCGACCAACCCGGACGAATTCAAGCTGCGGATCCAGGGGATACACTCCACGGCCGACGCCTCACAGGTGGAGATGGAGTCGACGCTGCAGATGGACGATGACTTCAACGCGGAGGATCCCGGCTCGCCGTTCGTCCTGACGAAGTGAGAGGAGGCAAGGCGTGAGCTCCGATCCCGGCACGACCCGATTCGGCGCGAAGAGTCGCCGGCGCGGGGAACCGGGGGACATCATGGACGCGGCGCTGCGGTATCTTTCACGGAAGGCACGGACGGTGGCCGAGATGCGGTCGCATCTGACGCGCCACGGCCACGCGTCCCGCCGCGGTGGATGGCGCGCTGGCGAGGCTCGGCGAGCTCGGGTATCTCGACGATGCAGCCTATGCGCTACGCTACGCCGCGTGGTCGGCCGCGGAGAAGCCGATGGGGCGCCGCCGGATCGCCGTCGAACTTTCGAAGCGGGGCGTGCCTTCTGCCGTGATCGACCGCGCGCTCGACGAGGCGCACGGACCGGGCGAGGAATCGGCGGCACTTGCGAAGGCGCTGGCTCGAGCGGCCCGCGGGGTCCGGGGGCCGTCCGACGAGCGCGCGCGCCGACGGCTGGCATCGTATCTCCTGCGGCGCGGATTCAGGGCGTCGCTGGTGATGGACGCGGTCGAGGAGTGGTCCCGCTCCCGGGAGGGCGGGGAGGAAGGGGAGGCTTTCGAAGAATGAAGGGAAACGAGGTCCGCGACACGTTTCTCGACTATTTCGAGCGGCAGGGTCATGCCCGGGTCCGAAGTGGCTCGCTCATTCCGGCCGGCGACCCGACGCTGCTCTTCTCAAACGCCGGGATGAACCAGTTCAAGGACCTGTTTCTCGGCCGCGAGGACCGCGGATACCGGCGCGCCACCAGCTCCCAGAAGTGCCTTCGCGTGTCGGGAAAGCACAACGACTTCGACCAGGTGGGGCGCACGGCGCGCCATCACACGTTTTTCGAGATGTTGGGCAACTTCTCCTTTGGCGACTACTTCAAGGAGGAGGCGATCGCGTTCGCCTGGGAACTCGTGACCAGAGAGTACTCCCTGCCCGTGGATCGGCTGCACATCAGCGTCTTCAGGGAGGACGACGAGGCGGCGGCTCACTGGAAGCGGATCGCGGGTCTGCCGCCGGATCGCGATCGTCCGGATGGACGAGAAGGACAACTTCTGGGCGATGGGGGAGACCGGGCCTTGCGGCCCCTGCTCGGAGATCTACTTCGACCAGGGCTCTTCGGTGGGATGCGGCCGCGCCTCATGCAACCTCGACTGCGGGTGCGACCGGTTTCTCGAGTTCTGGAACCTCGTCTTCATGCAGTTCGACCGTCAGGCGGACGGCTCGATGCAGCCTCTCACGGCCCCGAGCATCGACACCGGCGCGGGGCTGGAGCGTCTCACGGCGATCCTCCAGGGGGTCGACAGCAACTACAAGACTGATCTGTTCGTTCCGCTCATCGAGGCGATCGGGTCGAAGGCCGGGACTTCATACGGGCACAGCGAGGCCTCGGACATCTCGCTGCAGGTGATCGCGGATCACCTGCGTGCGCTGAGCTTTCTGATCGCCGACGGGGTCGTTCCCTCGAACGAAAAGCGAGGGTACATCCTGCGGCGGATCATCCGGCGCGCGCTGACGTACGGGCTCAACCTCAGGCTCGAGGCTCCGTTCCTGCACGAGCTGAGCGGCGCCGTCGCGGACCTCATGGGCGAGGCGTACCCGGAGCTCGAGACCCATCGCGCGCGGATCGCGGAAGTGTGCCGGCGGGAGGAGAACACGTTCAAGGAGAGTCTGGCGCGGGGCCTCGAGATCACCGGAGCCACATTCAGCGGCTATTCGCAATCCGGCAGCGCCGATCAATCCCTGAAGGTCATTCCGGCCGCCGAAACCGTGAAGCTCTGGACGACCTATGGCGTTACCACCGAGATACAGCAGGCGATGGCGGTCAAGTACGGCGTCACCCTTGCGGGCAGGGAGGAGATCGAGGCGGAGGTCGAGAAGCACCGCGAGGCGGCCCGCGCCACCTGGAAGGGTGACGAGGCGCCGGCCTACCCGCGCGATCTGCTCGAGCTGCCGCGCGAGGGTGACTGGACGCCCAACCGGTTCCTGGGATACGACTCGCTCACGACGACGGGTGCGCGGGTCGTGGCGATCGCGACCGATGAGGGCCTGGTCGACGCTCTGGGCGAAGGTCAGCGTGGCTTCGTCGTGCTCGACAGAACGCCGTTTTACGCGGAGTCGGGCGGTCAGGTGGGCGATACCGGCCAGCTCAAGAGCCAGGACGGGACGGAGGCCGAAGTTGACGACACGCAGAGCCCGATCCCCGGCATGATCGTGCACTTCGTGACGGTGCTCAACGGCTCGATCCAGAAGTCGGACCTCCTGGAAGCGCGGGTCGATGCGGCGACCCGGGCGGCCACGATGCGCAATCACACTGCGACGCACCTTCTCCATGCGGCCCTGAAGAAGATCCTGGGCGCCGAGGTGCAGCAGGCGGGCTCGTATGTCGGGCCGGATCGTCTGCGTTTCGATTTCAATTACCCCTCCGCCGTGCGCCACGAGGCGCTCGATCGGATCGAGGACGAGGTCAACGCGCAGATCCTCGCCAACACGCCGGTCCTCAAGGAGGAGAAGGGGTTCGACGAAGCGATGCAGGGAGGCGCCGTCGCGCTCTTCGGCGAGAAGTACGGCGAACGCGTCCGCGTGGTCTCGGTGCCCGGGTTCAGCCAGGAGCTGTGCGGCGGTACCCATTGCTCCGGAACCGGCGATATCGGCTACCTGAAGCTGCTCTCCGAGCGCGGGATCGCGGCGGGTGTGCGGCGCATCGAGGCGCTCACGGGGATGGCCGCGATGACCCGCTCCCGCGAGGACGCCCGGATCGTCACGCGTGTGGAGGAGCTGCTCAAGGCGCAGCGCGACGGCCTGGAGGAGTCGCTCGTCAACGTGCTGGCCGTCCAGAAGGTCCAGGCGCGCGAGCTGGAGAAGCTCAAGCTCAGACTGGCCCAGCTGGAGATGCAGAGCCAGGGGTCGGGGACGGCAGGACCGGCCTTCGAGGATGTCGGAGGCGTCAAGCTGGTCGCCCGGCGCGTGGCGGACCTGGACAGATCCGGCATGCGCACGCTCGCGGACAATCTCAAGCGCGAGGCGGGCAGCGGAGTGGTGATCCTCGTCTCGGAGTCGGGGGGGAAGGTCGCGCTGCTCGCTTCCATCACTCCCGATCTCGAGGGACGTCTCGACGCCCGCGTTCTGATCCGGGATCTCTCCGCCCTGATCGGAGGGGGCGGCGGCGGCAACGCCCTGATGGCCGAGGCGGGGGGCCGGGACTCCAGCCGCCTGCCCGAGCTGCTGTCGGGCTCCCGGGAGATCGTCGCAAAGCATCTCTCGTCCGCCTCACCGGGGGCGAAGCCGTGAGGGCCCGCCGGATCGCCGCCTGCCTGCTCGCTGCGGCCTGCGCCGTCGCGCCCGCGGCCGCCGAGATCGAGTCGCGTGTCGTCAACGGGCAAGTGGTGTTCATCAGCCGTCCCGATGAGAAGCCTGCGCCGGGCGGAACCGCATCACCCAGGCCGCGTGCGGGGCGCGCGCGGACGGCGCCGGCGGAGATCCTGGATCTGGTCCGGGACGTGGGACAGCGCTACGATCTCGACCCGCTTCTGATCACATCGGTGATCAGCGTCGAGTCGGGTTTCAACAGGATGGCCGTCTCTCCCAAGGGAGCGCGCGGTCTGATGCAGCTCATGCCCGCCACGGCGCGTGAATACGGCGTGCAGGATCTCCACAATCCCAGACAGAACCTCGAAGGAGGCGTAGCCTATCTGCGCGATCTTCTCGTGCGTTACAATGGAGACCTCAGGCTGGCCCTGGCCGCCTACAACGCGGGACCCGAGGCCGTGGAGCGCGCCGCGGGTGTCCCGAACTATCCGGAGACGATCGACTACCTCCGCCGGATCGAGGAGCGATACGGACAGAGCCTGGCGGTTGCCTCCATGGGGCCGGATGGTGGCATCATCTCGCGCAGACCTGGCGGGAGCATCCGCGCCACCGTGGACGAGAACGGCTCGTTGGTGGTCACGAACCGGCGCGGCAGCGGCGCCCGCGTGATCCACCGGGCCGATTCCGGCAAGCATCGTTGACACCGAAGCGAACCGCACGCTCCCCGGTCCACGTGATCGACCTGCACCTGCATCTGGAAGGCTCGCTGCCGTCCCGCACGCGCGCCTGGCTGGCCGCGCGACACCGGCTCCCGAGCCCCTCCCTCGGGCGATTCGACGGTTTCACGGGCTTTCTGAAGGCTTTCGGCGCCGTCTGCGACCTGATGGTGGACGAGGTGGATTTTCACCGTGCGGCCCGTGACACCCTGCGACGGCAGCATGCGCTCGGAGCGATCCACGTCGAGGTTCTCTTCTCGCCGCAGGTGTTCCTCAGGCGGGGCGTGCCGCTGGAGCGGATCATGCGCGGTCTCCTGCGTGCGCGCGAGGAGGCGTCGCGCTGGGGACTGTCCGCCGTGTACATCCTCGATGGCGTCCGCCAATGGGGAGGCGAGTGGCTGGACGAAGTGGTCGCCTCGGCCGCACCGTGGGCGGGCCGGGGGCTGGCGGGGCTCGGCGTGGGCGGCGATGAGACAGGGGTCCCCTTGCGGGATCTGCGGCCGGCCTTTCTGCGGGCACGGCGTCTGGGCCTGCGGACCACCATCCATGCCGGCGAGGCCGCCGGTGCCGGGTCGGTACGGGACGCGATCGAGATCCTCGGCCCGGATCGGATCGGTCACGGCGTCCGGGCGGTCGAGGACGCCTCGGTGGTGCAGATGCTCGTCAGCCGGGGCATCCCGCTGGAGGTGTGCCCGACGAGCAACGTTGCCACCGGGGTGGTTGCCTCGATGCGCGAGCACCCCCTGAGGCGGCTGTACGACGCGGGAGCCCTCGTGACTCTCAACTCGGACGACGGAGCGTTCTTCGGCACCGATCTGAGACACGAGGCCCTGATGGCGGTGCAATGCCTCGGCCTCACGCACGGCGACCTGCTCGCGATGGCAGTAACCGCGGCGCGCGCCGCGTTCCTCCCTCGTGCGGCGCGGGTGCGGATCGAGCGGCGGATCAGGGGTGGGACTGCTGGGCGCCGGCCTTCCTGAAAGCCCTGACCTGGCGAAACTTCTTCGGCGATGTCTTCATGTACTTGACGAAATTGCGGTGGAAGTCGCGGTAGTTCTGATACCCCACCAGGTACCCAATCTCGGAAACGCTCTTGCCGCCGATCATGAGCAGTTTCTCCGCCTCCTTCATCCGAGTCCGCTGGATGAACTCCGTGACGGTCAGGCCGCAATGCCTCTTGAAGAGATGCGAGAGATAGTTGCGCGAGATGCCGACCGCACGCGCAATCTCCGACAAGGCGAGCTTATGCATGTAGTTCTTTCGGACATACGCCTTGACCTGCTCGACCGCCGGATGTCCCGGGGGTGACAGCGCACCGAGCCCCACCGTGATTTCGTCATACGCGGCCCAGAACACCTTCACCAGTTCGTCCGTGGTTCTCGTTCCGGCCAGACGGCTCACCAGCGTGACACGTTCGGCGATCCCGCGGCGGGGAAGCCCGGCCTGCTCCGAGGTGAATCGATCGATGCGGCTGAGGAGATCGTAGAAAAGCAGGGAGGCGTGGCGGCAATCGGGGGCGACCTTCAGCGCCTCGGCGAGCAGCGAATCGATGGAGGCACGTGCGGCCGGCAGATTGAGGAGCCCGAGCCGCCGCATGGCGTCCTCTTCCGCGCTGGAGACCGTCCGCGGGAGCACCGCACCCATGAGATCGGACTCCCGATCATCCCCTCTGTATCTCTCATCCATCCGAGTCTGCCCCCCAGGTGAGCGCTGCCTGATCCGTCGTGCGAACACACCAAAGGCGACGAAGTCACCTTCGGAGTCGTGTCCGGCAATGTCACTGGGCAGAGGGGTGAACGAGCTTTTGAATATACCGGTCAAATCAGCGGGGTGTCAAGGGAGAGAAACTCAGGAAATACTCTCGACGAGATCGAGTGCCTCCTGCATGACCGCGTCGAGCAAGCGGGGCTCCGGCACCTCGCTGTAGACCCTGAGCACCGGTTCGGTGCCGGAAGCCCGGAAGAGTATCCAGCCCTCGTCACCGAAAAGGAGCTTGAGGCCGTCCAAATCGTCGACACCCGTGACCTTCATGGTCCCGAGACTGGCGGGTGTCGCGGTCCTGAGGCGCTGCACGAGACGCCGCCCCGCCTCCGGTGAGCAGGGGAGATCGACGCGGCGGTAGTGCAGCTCACCGAAGGTGGACGTCAGCTCCGCGACCATCGCCGACAGCGGCGCTCCCGCATCGGCCATCGCCTGCAGGAGCATCAGGCTGACCATGGTGCCGTCGCGTTCGGGAAGAAATCCCTCGATCCCGATCCCGCCGCTCTCCTCTCCGCCGAGGAGCATCTTTCCGTTCTTCATCTCGCCGGCGATGTGCTTGAAGCCGACCGGGAACACCGTGAAGGGAAGCCCGAATCGACGCGCTACCCGGTCGAGCAGGATGGTGTTGGCGAAGGTCTTTCCGAGCGGCCCCCGCCGGCCCTTGCGGATGAGGCTCCAGGCCAGCAACGGCGCGATGCGAAGCGGCGACACGAACCGGCCCTTCTCGTCGAACGCCCCAATCCGGTCGCCGTCACCGTCGGTGGCGAACCCGGCGTCGGCTCCCTCCCGTACGACGGTCTCCCTCAGCTCCTCGAGGTTCTGCTCGAGCGGCTCGGGATGACGCCCCCCGAACAGCGGATCCTGCTCCAGGTGGATCGTCCTCACCGAGGAGCCTTCCGCTCCCACGAGCCTCTCCAGCAGGTTCCCGCACGCCCCGTGCATCGGGTCGCAGATCAGGCGCAGCCCGGCCGAGCGGATGGAGGGAAGATCCACCATCCGGAGCAGCCTTTCCTCGTGCGCCCCGGCGAAGGAGGCCTCGGTCAGCAGTCCGCGGCGCCGGCCCTCCGTCCCGTCCAGCGTCTCGGGGTCCTCGTTCACGAGGCGTTCCTCGCAGGCACGCGTGATCTCCTCGCCGGCGCTGGCTCCCGAGGCATCCTTGATCTTGATCCCGGAGAACCGGGCGGGATTGTGGCTCGCCGTGATGACGACGCCGAACGGAGCCGAGGAGGCCACGACCTGGCACGACGTGGCGGGAGTGGGACAGGGCTCGGTCGCGAGGATCACCCGGCGTCCAGCAGCCATGAACGTCGCTGCGGCCTGTTCCGCGAACCGGCGGGAGAGGAATCGCGTGTCATAGCCGATCACCACGGGGCCGTCCGCGGGCGCGCCCCGGTCCGCGAAGGCCCGTTCGATCGCCGCGCACACCCGCCTCACGTTCGAGAAGGTGAACTCCTCTGCGATCGGTGCCCGCCAGCCGTCCGTTCCGAACCTGAGGCTCATCGCTCCCGCTGCTCTCCCCACTCCGGGGTCGGCGCAGACCGTACCACAGCCGATCGGCGTGCATCAAGACGAGGTCGCCCTGGCGCGGGTTTGACCGTGCCTCGGCTCCGGTGATATGTTCATACACGCGCGATACCTTCTTGATGCGCGGGGTCATGGTCGACCCCCCCGGGGCCCATGCTCAATCTGCCCAACTCCCTTACACTGCTGCGTATCTTTCTGGTCCCCATCCTGGTCGCTATCCTGCTGACCCGGTTCGAGGGGAAGGAACTCTGGGGTGTCAGCGTCTTCCTGGTCGCCGCCCTCACCGATTTTCTGGACGGGTACCTGGCCCGCAAGAGGGGGGAGGTCACCAATCTGGGCAAGCTGCTCGATCCGGTGGCCGACAAGCTGCTGGTGTCGTCGGCGTTCATCTCGCTCGTCGAAGAGGGGCTCGCGCCCGCCTGGATGGTGGTCATCATCATCGGTCGGGAATTCGCGGTCATGGGGCTGCGCAGCGTGGCCTCCACGCAGCAGATCACGATTCCGGCCTCGGTATGGGGCAAGTACAAGATGGCGTCGCAGGTAGTGGCGATCTCCCTGCTGATCTTCGGGGATCACCCGTGGGGGCCTTCCGCGGTCATCGGCACCAAGGTCGCGACGCTCGGCTGGTACGTTCTGTGCCTCGTGGTCATCCTCGCCGTCCTCTCGGCGGTCGACTACTTCATCAAGTTCTCGCGCGTCTTCTTCAGCCAGGACGAGGTGTAGGAGGTGGCGTGATGGCATGGTTGCGCCGGACCTTCGTGCGCGGGATCCTGCTGATCCTGCCTCTGATGATCACGCTCATCATCCTGCGCTGGCTCTTCGATCTCGTCACCGGCCTGAGCCGTCCGGGAGCGGAGAGGCTGCTCATCAGCATGGGAGCCCCACTCGACTCCAGCCCGGCCTTCGGATATCTCATCCCGCTCATCTCCACCGTGATCACGGTCGCCGTGATCCTCCTGGTGGGGCTCGTCGGCGGCAACTATCTCGGCAAGCGCGCCTGGGCCACCTTCGAGGCGGTTCTCCTCCGTCTTCCGGTGGTGAGATGGTTCTACGGCTCCGCCCGCCAGCTCATGGACGCCGTGACCGCCTCCGGGCGGGGCGCCTTCCGTGAGGTGGTCCTCGTGGAGTACCCTCGACGGGGAGTCTGGTGCCTGGGGTTCGTCACGGCGCCGGCGGCGGGGCTGCTGAACGCCCCGGGATACGAGGACTGTGTCTACGTGTTCATTCCGACCACGCCCAATCCGACATCCGGCTACACGATCGTCGTGCCGCGGGCTGAGGCCCCGGTCCTTGACATGACCGTTGACGAGGGGCTCAAGGTGATCTTCTCCGGCGGATTCATCTCGCCCGCCCCGAGGCCGCAGGTGAGCCCGGTTCCCCCCGGGGGCGCCTCGTGACTCCGGTGGCGGGCCGGCCGGGCGCGAAGCTCGCGCTCGCCCGGCGTTGCTTCTACTGGACGGTCAAGACGATCGCCTGGCCCGTGACGCGTGTCTGGGTCCGGCTCGGCGTCAGCGGCCGCGACCACGTCCCGGCGCGCGGCGCCTGCATCGTGGTGGCCAACCACGCTTCGTACGTCGATGCGGTCGTCCTTGGGAGCGCCTGCCCGCGCCGCCTGCGGTTCATGATCACCGGCCCGATCTACCGGATGCTGCGTCTGCGCTGGTTCTACTACATGATGGGGTCGATCCCGGTGTCGGCCGAATCGCCCGACCCGGGTGCGCTCAAGACGGCCCTTAGGACCCTCAATTCCGGGGGCGCGGTCGGCATCTTCCCCGAGGGCCAGCGGATGCCCGATGGCGTCCCCGGTTCGGGCAAGGCCGGGGTGGCGGTGCTGGCGGCGCGCACCGGGGTTCCCGTGGTGCCGGCCGCCATCCTCGGGGCGCACCGCGTGATGCCCGTCGGAGCGATCTTCCCGAGACCCCGTCGCATCAGGGTCGTCTTCGGCGCACCTATGGTGTTCCCCGAGCCGGCAAGCCCGCGGGCTTCCCGCGAGCAGATTGACGCCTTCGCCGAACAGGTGATGTCGGAGATACGCCGGCTGCTCGGCAACGACGGTGCCAGGGAGCAGAAAAACTGGGGATCGGTAAGCTCGATGGGGTCATGAGCATGGTGACGGCGGCGATCCTCGCGGTGGGGACGGAGCTTCTCTCCGACGGGCGCGTCGACACGAACGGAGTCACGCTCTCCCGCGTGCTGGCCGCCGAGGGCGTGGCCACGGGTCTGCGGCTGCAGCTCGCCGACGACCCCGAGGCGATCGGAACGTGGCTCGCTCGATGCGCCGACGCTTTCCCCGTGGTCATCGTCAGCGGCGGGCTCGGGCCGACCCTTGACGACGTGACGCGTGACGCCGTGTCCGCGGCGTTCGGTCTGCCGCTGAGGCGCGACGCGAGGGTACTCTCGGGGCTCGAGGCGCGGTATCGCAGTCGTGGTCGCGAGGTCACCGAACCGGTCGCGCGACAGGCGGACGTCCCTGCCGGCGCCGTCGTGCTGCCCAACAGGGACGGCACGGCACCCGGCCTGCTCCTGGAACGTCCGGGTGGCGGCGTCGTGGTGCTCCTCCCCGGGGTCCCGCACGAGATGGAGCGGATCATGACCGAGGAGGCGCTGCCGCGCCTCAGGGGTCTCTGGTCCGGGCGCGCCGACGCGGAAGCGCCGATCGTAAGGCCCGGGCTCAAGGTGGCCGGTCTGTACGAGGTCGACGTGCAGAGCCGCGTGGCGGATCTGTTCGAGGGACATCCGGAATGGCTGACGCTGCTCGCCTCGGCCGGCGAGATCACCGTCATCGTTGGGGCTCCCGATCCGGTTCGCGCGCGCGAGCTCCTCCGCGGGGTGCGTGCCCGCCTCGGCGATCATGTCTTCACCGAGGATCCCGACGAGGGGCTCGAGCACGTGGTGGCGCGCGGTCTGACGGAGAGCGGACTGCGGCTGGCGATCGCCGAATCGTGCACCGGCGGGCTGCTCGGGTCGATGCTGACACGCGTGCCGGGGGCCTCGTCCTGGTTCGTCCAGGGCTGGATAACCTACTCGGACGACTCCAAGCACGCCGCGCTGGGTGTGGATCCCGGGCTGATCCGGAGGTGCGGCGCGGTGAGCGCGGAGGTGGCCGAAGCGATGGCCGCGGCGGCGCGAGAGAGATCGGGCGCGGACCTCGCCGTCTCGATTACCGGCATCGCCGGTCCCGACGGCGGGACGACCGAGAAACCTGTCGGCCTCGTCTATATCGGGCTGGCCGACGCCGATGCGAGCAGGGCCACGAAGCACCGCTTCCCGGGAGGTCGCGAGACCGTGCGGATGCTCTCGGCGCGCAACGCGCTGGATCGGATCAGGCGGAGGCTGATAGCGGGATGAGACTCTTCGTCGCGGTAAGTCTTCCCCCGTCGATTCGCATGGAGCTGCAGCGGCTGTGCGACGAGCTGCGACGGGCGGCCGCAGGGCTGAGATGGGTGCGCCCGGACGCGATCCACCTGACGCTGAGGTTTCTCGGTGAGCTGCCGGAGGACGATCTGCCGCGTATCCAGTCCGGCCTGCGTTCCTCGCTTCCCGGTTCGCACCCGCCTTTCGCTCTCGGGCTTGGCGAGCTGGGGCGATTCCCGAGCCGGGGACGACCGCAGGTGATCTGGGTGGGACTGGTCGACGGGCAGGGGGATCTGGCGCGTCTGCAGGCCAGAGTCGAAGCGGCCATCCAGGCGTCGGGGATGCCACCCGAAGCGCGGCCCTTCCGTCCACACCTCACCCTGGCCCGTGTGGCGGAGCGCCGGCCTCCGGTCGAGCTGCTCGAAAGGCTCGCCGCTAGGGGCCGTCCGGCGCCAATCAGCTTCGAGGTGCGCTCCGTATGCCTGTTCCAGAGCATCCTCAGACCGCAGGGTGCCGAGTACCGGAAGATCGAGGAGTACTCGTTGTGAGCATGCCCGGTACGGCCTCCGTCCTGATCGCCTACCTTCTCGGCTCGATCCCGTTCGGGTATCTGCTCTTCCGAACACTCGCCGGCGGAGACATCCGCCAGAAGGGGAGCGGGAACATCGGCGCGACGAACGCCTTCCGCGCCGGGGGGCGCGCCATCGGTGTCGCGACCCTCCTGCTCGACGTGCTCAAGGGGCTCGCCGCCGTCGCCCTCTCCCGGTGGATGACGGGCGATCCTGTCTGGCAGGCTGCTGCGGCGTTCGCCGCGGTGGCCGGCCACTGCTATCCGTTCACGCTGCGTTTCAGGGGCGGCAAGGGGATAGCCACCGGCGGCGGCGCCTACGGCCTCGCGGCTCCGCTGCCGATGCTGGTCGCCGTCGGGCTGTTCGCCGTTACCACGGCGCTCACACGGATGGTCTCGCTGGGCTCGATCGTGGCCGGCCTGTCGCTGCCCGTGCTCGTCATGCTGCTGCAGCCCGATCGCGCGCTGGTGGTCTCGTCGGCGGCCGCGGCGGTACTCGTGGTGACGCGGCACCACGCGAACATCCGGCGTATCCTTGCCGGGGAGGAGAATCGAATCCGTGGCTCGTGACGTCGCGATCGTCGGTGGAGGCTCCTGGGGCACGGCGCTGGCGATCCATCTCGCCCGGGCCGGGTCGGCTCCGGCGCTGTGGGTGCACGACCCCTTACTGGCGTCCCGGATCGCCAGGTCGAGGGACAACGCGACCTATCTGCCCGGACATCCGCTCCCTGAGACGATCGACGTGACCTCTGACCTGCACGAGGCGGTCCGTGGCGCGCGGGAGATCCTGATGGTCGTGCCTTCGCATCATACGCGTGCCGTCCTCGAGGCGATGAAAGGGCACCTGGACGCGGACGCCGTCTTCTGCGTGGCTTCCAAGGGGATAGAGAACGACACGCTGCTGCGCGTGTCGGAGGTGCTCGGCGAGGTGCTGGGGACGGATGTGATGGAGCGCGTCGCCGTGCTCTCGGGCCCCTCGTTCGCGGCTGAGGTGGCAGCGGGCCATCCTACCGCCGTCGTGGTGGGCGCGACCGACGTGGATCTGTGTGTCAGGCTCCAGCGGCGGATTTCGTTCGGCTCCCTGCGCGTCTACACCAACGCGGATCGGGTCGGCGTGGAGCTGGGCGGCGCGCTCAAGAACGTCATCGCCATCGGAGCCGGGGCCGTCGAGGGACTCGGCCACGGCTCGAACACACTGGCGGCGTTGATCACGCGCGGGCTCGCCGAGATCAGCCGGCTGGCCGAGGCCCTCGGGGGCCGGCGCGAGACCCTGGCGGGGCTGGCCGGGCTGGGCGACCTGGTGCTCACCTGCACGGGGAAGCTCTCCCGCAACCGGGCGCTGGGGGTGGCCCTCGGTCGCGGCCGGACTCTCGACGAGGTGACCGCCGCGACACCGATGGTGGCGGAGGGGGTACGGACGACCCTGTCGGCACACCGGCTGGCCGCTCGGGAGGGGGTCGACATGCCGATCACCGCGCAGGTGCACGCGCTTCTCTACGAGGGGAAGCGTCCCGCCGACGCGATCGCCGCCCTGCTGACGCGGGAGCTGAGGAGCGAGGGGAGCTGAACCTCCCGCTCGACCTTACCCATGCCGGGAACATAGATTGGGCCCGGGCGGCGCCGCCTCCTGCTGCCTGCCTGCTATAGTGGCTCCCGTGCGCCTCATCCCCTGAATCCTGCAAAGGTGGACACCGAACTTGATCGATACCCACAGCCACATCCTTCCCGGAATCGACGACGGCTCCAAGAGTATCGACGAGTCGATCGAGCTGTGCCGCATCGCCGCGGACGACGGCGTGGAGACGACCGTGTGCACGCCGCACATCGACTTCCGGTACACCAACCGCAGGGAGAGCATCGAGGGGCCCTTCGAGACCCTGCGTGCGGCCCTGCGGGAGGAGGGGATTCCCCTGGAGCTCGTCAAGGGGGCCGAGGTTCACATGGCCCCCGACATCCTCGTGAAGGTGAAAGGGAACGAGCTGGTCACGTACGGCGACCAGGGGCGCTATCTCCTGCTCGAGTTCCCGTTCCAGCAGGTGCTCGTCGGCACTGAGGATATGGTGTACCGGCTGCGCCTCGCCTCGGTGACCCCCGTGGTGGCCCACCCTGAGAGGATCGGCTGGTTCATGGAGGATCCCGACCGTCTCTTCCGGCTGATCCGGCTCGGAGCGCTTGGTCAGATCACCGGCGGCAGCATCCTCGGGCAGTTCGGGGATCGAAGCCAGAAGGCGGCGTTGACCATGGTTGAGCGGAACCTGGCCCACATCCTCGCGTCGGATGCGCACGACACCAGCTACCGCAGGCCGGTCCTGTCGGAGGCCGCCGAGGAGATCGCCCGCCGGTTCGGTCCGGAGCGGTCGCGTCAGATGGTCTCGGAATATCCGCGCGCCTTGCTGTCCGGTGACGAAATCGACCCACCCGAGCCGCTCGAAGCGCCGCGCCGGCTCTCGGGGATCCTGGGGATATTCGGGCGGCGCGGCACGCGCTAGCCGCCACCGAGGCGCGCGCTGGACAAATACGGCGGTGGTGACATCATGTCGTGGTATCGGACCGGCCGGCGGGCGTCCGACGCCACGTCGAAACCGAACCTGAACCACAGGAGGCGCCATCCATGAACCCCGCGATGACCACCCCGAGAGGACGGATCCTCGGTCTGGGAGCTGCCCTCGCCGCGATGCTGCTGGTGTTGGCGTTCACGCCGGCGGTCGCCGGCGACCAGCCGGACAAGAAGGCCACCAGCCACATGAGGCTGGCCCAGAATCTCTTCGATGCGGGTCGTCTCGGCGAGGCCCTCAGCACGGTCGACAAGGCGCTCGACGAGGACCGCAAGTACGTTCAGGCGCATCTTCTGCGCGGTATGATCCTCTATCGGATGGGCCAGATGCAGGAGGCGCTCAAGGAGTTCGACCGGACGCTCTCCCTCGACAAGGGTTATACCGACGCGCGCATCTACCAGGGCAGCGTCCTGGCCAACCTCAAGCGCAACGAGGAGGCGATGAAGGCGTTCGACGAAGCGCTCACCGATTTGACCTACCCCTGGCCCGAGCGCATCCACGTCAACATCGGCATGCTGTATCGCGAGATGGGGCAACCCGACAAGGCCCTCGAGAGTCTCAAGAAGGCGGTGAATCTCAACCCCTCGTATGCGCGGGGGTACTATGAGCTCGGCGTGACGTACGAGTCGATGGGACGCAGCAACGACGCGCTGCGCGCGTACCAGGACGCTCTCGTCGGGATGGAGGAGTCTCCCGACCTGAACCTGCGGCTCGGGCTGGCGCTGCTCAGATCCGGCAAGCCGGGCAAGGCACGCGAGCACCTCGAGAAGGTGATCAAGCTCTCGCCCGACGGGCCCGAGGCCGCGCAGGCGCGCGACGAGATCAAGAAGATACAGAATCCTTCATGAGTCTCTTCGACCGCCTGCAGGCCGGCCTCACGCGGACGCGCGAGGGGCTCATGTCCCGGCTGGGCACCCTGTTCCGCCCGGGGGAGGCGAGGCGTGTCGGCGAGATTCTCGACGACCTGGAGGAGATCCTGATCCAGGCCGACGTGGGGCCGGCGGTGGCGGCCGAACTGGTCGAACAGGTCAGAAAATCGGCCGGCCGGGATCGCTCGATCGGGGGGGTGGCCGACCTGCGCGACCTGCTCACGAGCGCTATCGTCTCGATCGCCGGGCCGGAGCCCGCCGGCGGGCCGTCGCTGCCCGCGAAGCCCCACGTGATCTTCCTCGTCGGCGTCAACGGCGGCGGGAAGACCACCACCGCGGCGAAGCTCGCCGCACGGCTGAAGAAGGAGGGGCGCAAGGGGCTCCTCGCGGCCGCCGACACATTCCGTGCCGCGGCGATCGATCAGCTCGAGGTCTGGGCCGAGCGCGTGAAGGTCGACCTGATCCGGCACCAGGATGGCGCCGATCCGTCGGCAGTGGTGTTCGACGCGCTGAAGGCCGCGCGAGCCAGGGGCTCCGATTTCGTGATCGTGGATACCGCGGGCCGCCTGCACACGAAGACACCGTTGATGAAGGAGCTCGAGAAGATCTACAGGATCGCGGGGCGCGAGGTGGACGGCGCGCCCCACGAGTCGCTGCTCGTCATCGACGCGAACACGGGCCAGAACGGCGTGGCACAGGCGCGCGAGTTCCTCAAGGCGGGCCGGATCACCGGGCTCGTGCTGACGAAGCTCGATGGAACGGCCAGGGGCGGTGTCGCCATCGGCGTCTCGCGCACCCTCGGGATCCCTCTGCGTTACGTGGGGGTCGGCGAGGGAGCTGGATGATCTGCTCGAGTTCTCCCTCGAACAGTATGCGGCGGGCCTGCTGGCTCCCGCGGACGCCCCATGAGCCGGATCGGACGTTCCGGGCTGCGGGTCTGACATGTCGGTGGCGCGTGATCGTCATCTCATGCACAGATGCCTCGAGCTGGCGCGGCGCGGCGAGGGGCGCACCAGCCCGAATCCCATGGTCGGTGCGGTCGTCGCCCGGGGCGACCGGGTCGTGGCGGAGGCGTATCATCGCAGGGCGGGAGGCCCGCATGCCGAGGTGGCGGCGTTGCGCCTCGCTGGTCCGGCGGCGCGCGGAGCCACACTCTACGCGAACCTCGAGCCATGCTGCCACTACGGGCGGACACCCCCCTGCGTGGACGCGATCCTCGAGGCAGGGATCCGCCGCGTCGTCGCGGCGCACCGGGATCCGTTCCCCCTGGTGAGCGGCCGGGGGTTCGCGGCCCTGAGGCGGGCCGGTGTGCGGGTCGAGACAGGGCTGCTCAAGGACGAGGCGGAGCGGCTCAACGAACGGTATCTCGTCTGGATCACGCGCGGGCGTCCCTTCGTGATGGTCAAGGCGGGGATGACCGCCGACGGCCGGATCGCCACTGCGACGGGCACGTCCCGCTGGATCACGTCCGTCCGCTCGCGGGCGCTGGCCCATGCGCTGAGGGCCGCGCATGACGCGCTCATGGTGGGGGCCGGCACGATCCTCGCGGACGACCCCCTGCTGACAGCGCGACGCGGATCGGGGCCCACCGCCGCGCTGTGGCCCCACCAGCCGTTGCGCGTCATCATGGATGGTCGTTTACGGGTGACATCGAGGATGAGGCTTCTGCGGGCCGCCCGACAGGGTAGAGGAGGCGGGGTGCTGATCTACACGCGCCGGAGCGCCCCGGCGGTCCGGGCGGAGCGACTCCGACGTGCCGGTGCCGAGATCGTGGCGCTGCCGGCCTCCCGAAGCCGGACCGGGGTCGATATCCGGGCGGCGCTGAAGGATCTCGCCTCGCGCGGGGTCACCAGCGTCATGATCGAGGGAGGGAGCGAGCTGACCTGGTCGGCTCTCGAGGCGAGGGTCGTGGACAAGGTCGCCCTGTTCGTCGCGCCGGTGATCGTGGGCGGACGGGAAGCGAAGGGCCTCGCCGGCGGCTCGGGTGTTCGCACGCCGGAAGGGGGATTCCGGCTCGTGGAGCCGAGGCTGACCCGGGTCGGAGAGGATTTGCTGGTCGAGGCATACGTGGGCGGGAGGCGCTGAGGGTGTTCACGGGGATCATCACGGAGGTCGGGATCGTCAGGTCGGCACGGGGCGAGCGCGCTGGCCGCCGGCTCAGGGTGGAGGCTCCCGCCACCGCGAGGGGTCTGCTCCGCGGTGGGAGCGTGGCGGTGGACGGGGTCTGTCTGACGGCGATCTCGATCGATCGACGGGGGTTCGAGGCCCAGGTCGTGCCGGAAACCTGCCGCCGGAGCACCCTGGGAGCGGTACGAAAGGGCGCGGGTGTGAACCTGGAACGCCCCATCGGGGCCGGGGCCGAGCTTTCGGGGCACTTCGTCCAGGGACACGTGGACGCCTTCGCCCAGGTGGAGGAGATGAGCCGATCGGGCGGAGAAGCCATTCTCGCGGTACAATTGTCCCCGGAGCTCTCGGGGCTGGTGGTTGAGAAGGGGTCGATCGCGATCAACGGCGTGAGCCTGACTGTCGCGTCCGTCACCGGGCGGCCGAGGCCCCGGTTCGCGGTCGCGCTGATCCCGCACACCCTGGCCTGCACCAATCTGGGCAGGCTGAAACGGGGCGACCGGGTGAATCTCGAGGCCGATGTCCTGGGCAAGTACGTGCAGGCGTTCCTGCAGGCGAGGAAGGGATGAACAAAGCGAAGCTGGAAGCCGTCAAGAGCCCCGTTTTCGCCACCATCGAGGAGGCGATCGAGGATTTCCGCGAGGGCCGGATGGTGCTGATCGTCGACGACGAGGACCGGGAAAACGAAGGAGACCTGGCGGTGGCCGCCGAGAAGCTCACGGCGGATCACGTCAACTTCATGGCCCGGTTCGGACGCGGTCTGATCTGCCTGCCGATGACCGAGGAGCGGCTCGCGCAGCTCGAGATCCCCCTCATGGTGGAGAAGAACACATCCCCGTACGGGACCGCGTTCTGCGTCTCGATCGAGGCACGTGACGGTGTGAGCACCGGCATCTCCGCGAGCGATCGGGCGCGCACCGTCCGTGTCGCCGTCGACCCGGCCACCCGCCCTGGCGATCTATCGCGGCCCGGGCACATCTTTCCGCTGATGGCGGCGCCGGGGGGCGTCCTGAAGAGACCGGGGCAGACGGAGGCGTCGGTCGACCTCGCCCGGCTCGCGGGTCTGACCCCGGCCGGCGTGATCTGCGAGGTGATGAACGAGGACGGGACCATGGCGCGCGTCCCGGATCTGGCGGTGTTCGCCCGCAAACACGGTATCCGCATCATCTCCGTCGCGGGACTCATCCGTTACCGTATGCGCCACGAGCGCCTGATACGCCGCGTGGCCTCGCCGATGCTGCCGACATCGTACGGGCCGTTCCGGATGCACGCCTACCGCAGCGACATCGAGGACAAGACCCACATCGCGCTCGTGCTCGGTGACGTCCGGATGGACGAGCCGACCCTCGTGAGGATTCACAGCGAGTGCCTGACCGGCGACGTGTTCGGTTCCCTGCGCTGCGACTGCGGCCGGCAGCTCGACCGGGCCATGGAGCTGATCGCACGCGAGGGCAAGGGGATCATCATCTATCTCAGGCAGGAGGGACGTGGCATCGGTCTGGAGAACAAGCTCAAGGCGTACGAGCTGCAGGAGCAGGGCAAGGACACGGTCGAGGCCAACGAGAGCCTCGGCTTCAAGGCCGACCACCGTGACTACGGCATCGGCGCCCAGATGCTCTGCGACATCGGGGTCAACCAGATCCGACTCATGACCAACAACCCCGACAAGTTCGTCGGGCTTCGGGGGTTCGGCATCGAAATCGTGGAACGGGTGCCGCTCGAGGTGCCCTCCAGTGGCATCACGCTCGACTACCTCAGGGTCAAGAAAGAGAAGCTGGGCCACTTCCTGTCGGTCTGATCCCGCTAACCCAAGGCATCGCAGGATCTTACACTTGACCCCTGCGGGCGCGCGGCTATAATACACCCTTCGCTCCCGAACCCTGAAGGTGGAACACCCGCCATCCCCGGGCCGCCGGCGCCGCCAGGGCCGACGGGACGGTCGACCGAGGTCCTGCAGATGCTCGAAAATCTCACGTCACGCCTCCAGAAGGTGCTCCGCGATATCCGCGGGCAGGGGCGTCTCAGCGAAGCCAACATGAAGGAGGGCCTGCGCGAGATCCGTCTCGCCCTGCTCGAGGCGGACGTCAACCTGAAAGTGGCACGCGTCTTCATCGACCGGGTGCGGGAGCGCGCGCTCGGTCAGGACGTGCTGGCCAGCCTCAGCCCGGCGCAGCAGCTGGTCAAGATCCTGCGCGACGAGCTGCAGCAGCTCCTCGGCGGCGGGGACGCTGCGCTGGATCTGTCGGGAGCGTCGCCGGTGCCGCTGATGCTGGTGGGGCTGCAGGGGTCTGGCAAGACCTCCACGGCCGCCAAGCTGGCCGTGATGCTCAAGGGCAAGGGGCGATCTCCGTTCCTGGTACCCGCGGACGTCTACCGGCCGGCCGCGGTGGATCAGCTCCGGGTGCTCGGCCGTGACAACGGCATCACAGTGTTCGACGGCAAGGGGAGCAAGGATCCTCGGGCGATCTGCCGTGAGGCCCTCGCTCTGGCGCGAACCACCGGCTACGACACGCTCATCGTCGACACGGCGGGCAGGCTCCACATCGACGACGAGATGATGGCCGAAGTGAAGGATCTGGCTTCCATCGTGGCCCCGCGGGAGATCCTGTACGTCGCGGACGCCATGACAGGCCAGGACGCGGTAAACTCCGCCGCCGCATTCTCGAGCGCGCTGCCGCTCACCGGCGTGATCCTGACGAAGCTCGACGGAGACTCCCGCGGCGGTGCAGCGCTCTCGATTCGCGAGACGACCGGCGCGCCGATCAAGCTCGCGGGCATCGGGGAGAAGGTCAAGGATCTCGAGGTCTTCCACCCCGACAGGATGGCGTCGCGCATCATCGGCATGGGCGACGTGCTGACGCTGATCGAGAAGGCGGAGGAGGCGTACGAGGGAGACAACGCGGAGGAGATGGCCCGGGCGCTCGCGCAGGGAGAGTTCACGCTCGAGGACTTCCGCGACCAGCTCCGCAAGTTGAAGAAGATGGGGCCCCTGAGCTCGCTGCTCGAGATGGTGCCGGGTTTCCCTGGCGCGTCCGGAGCCGGTGACCTCGACGAGGATGCGTTGAAACGCACGGAGGCCGTGCTGGACTCGATGACGCCCGGCGAACGGATCGAGCCGAGCGTGATCAACGGCAGCCGGCGCAAGCGGATCGCGCGCGGCTCGGGCACGAGCGTTCAGGAGGTCAACAAGCTCCTCAAGCAGTTCGTCCAGATGCGCAAGATGATGCGGACCATGTCGAAGGGCAGGCGCCGGGGTCCTGCGGGACGGGGGATGCCCTTCCCATTTCGTTGAACAGGGAGGAACAAGCAGGTGCTCAAGATCAGGCTGGCACGGCAGGGATCGATCCACAGGCCGTTCTACAGGTTCGTGGTGTCGGACTCGAAGAAGCGGCCGAGCTCAACGGCGATCGACACACTCGGGTACTATGACCCGACCAAGAAGCCCGCGATGGTGAAGCTCGACCTTCCCCGCGCGGAGGAATGGCTCAGCAAGGGGGCCGTCCCCTCGGGACGGGTCCTCTCCTTCATCAAGAACGCGAGGAAGGCCGGCGCCTAGGAGGCGGCCGGGGAGTCGGAGGAACCGAGGTGAAGGAGCTGATCGAGATGATTGCGACCTCGCTCGTCGACCGTCCGGAAGAGGTGTCGATCGAGGAGGTGGATGATGACGGCGTCACCGTGTTCGAGCTTCGCGTGGCGCAGAGTGATCTCGGCAAGGTGATCGGCCGCCAGGGGCGGACGGCGCGCGCGATGAGGACGCTGCTCTCCGCCGCGGGCATGAAACTCAGGCAGCGTCTCGATCTGGAGATCCTGGAGTAGCCGATGTCCGAGCCGACGCGCAACGCTGCCGCACCGCCCGCCGCGGGAGAGTCCGCCGACGACCTGATCCCCATCGCGGAGGTGAATCGCCCGCGCGGTCTCGTCGGCGAGCTGGTGGTGACCGTGCACGCGGACGACCCCGGGCGGATGGCCGAGCTGGGGTCGGTCCTGGTACCCGACGAGTCCGGCAGCCTGGAGCCGAGGGCCGTTGAGAGCGTGAAACGGCTCGGCGCGCGCGCCGTGATCAAGCTGTCGGGGATCGGGAGCCCCGAACAGGCGAGGTCCTTCGTCGGGAAGGTGCTGTACATCCCGCGCGAGGCTTCGGCCGCGGCCCCCGAGGGGCGGTACTACGCGTACCAGCTCGAGGGGCTGGAGGTGCGCACTCCTGAAGGCCTCGGCCTGGGGCGGATCCGCGAAGTGTTGAGGCCGGGCCCCCAGAGCCTGCTGGTCGTGGAGGGCGAGCGCGGCGAGGTCCTGATACCGATGGTCAAGGCGATCGTCGTCAAGGTGGATCTGGATGCCGGCGTGGTCACGGTTGACCCGCCGTCCGGTCTGCTCGATGTCAACGCGGGCGGAGCGGAGCGGGGCTGACCTCATGGAATTCGACATCATCACGATCTTCCCGGAGATCATCGAGATCCCGCTCAGCCGGACGATCCTGAAGCGGGCGGTCGACGAAGGGTTGCTCACGGTTCGGCTGCATCAGCTGCGCGAATACGCCGAGGGCCCGCATCACCGGGTGGACGATCAGCCGTACGGCGGGGGCGCGGGGATGGTGATGAAGCCCGACCCTGTCTTCGCCGCGGTCGAGGCGATACGCATGCATTTCCCCAGGGAGAAGAGCCGGACGATACTGCTTTCGCCACAGGGAACGCCGCTGTCCCACGCGGTGGCGGTGCGGCTCAGCCTGGAGGAGAGGCTGATACTGATCTGCGGCCGATACGAGGGGATCGACGAACGGGTGAGAGAGCATCTCGTGGACGAGGAGATCTCCATCGGTGACTACGTGCTCACCGGGGGCGAGCTGCCGGCGATGGTGCTCGTCGACGCGGTCTCGCGACTTGTGCCGGGGGTCGTCGGCGAGGGGCGCTCGGTCCTGGGCGACTGCTTCGCCGACGGACTGCTCCAGCACGCGCAGTACACCCGGCCGGCGGAATTCAGGGGGATGAGGGTGCCGGAGGTCCTCCTCTCCGGCCGGCATGGCGATATCGAGCGGTGGCGCCACGACTCGGCGCTCGAAAATACGAAGAAGCGTCGCCCCGACCTGCTGGGGCGCGCCGGGTTCGAGGGGTCCTCCTCGGAGACACACGGACGATAGCTACGGGAGCACAGGAGAACGGAATGGACGTCATCAAGACTGTCGAGAGCAAGGAGAGCAGCAAGGCGCTGCCCGCATTCACTCCGGGCGACACCGTGAAGGTTGCGGTGAAGGTTAAGGAAGGCGAGAAGGAACGGGTCCAGATCTTCCAGGGCGTGGTGATGGCCATGAAGGGCGGCGGGATCCGCCAGACCTTCACCGTGCGGAAGGTCTCGGGTGGGATCGGCGTTGAGCGGATCTTCCCGCTCCACTCGCCCACCCTCGGCAAGATCGAGGTGGTGCAGCGGGGCAAGAACCGCCGCGCCAAGCTGTACTACCTGAAGAAGCGGAAGGGAAAGGCCGCCAGGATCAAGGCGATCGCCGACAAGCCGCAGGCTTCAGAATAGGTCTGACACCGGGGCCGGGCCACCCGGGTCCGGGCTTCCCGCACCCCCTCCGTCCGGCCCGAGCCGCGGGTACGTCCGGAATCGTGCTTCCGGGTGGCGCGAAGCCCATCGCGGGCATTAATTTTCGCATGCCGAGGGGGCGCGACCGGAAAGCGATGCTCCCTCGCCCGGATCGCCCGATCACCGATGCTGCGGATCGACCCGTCCGACGGGTCATTCCGGCATTTGCGGGGCGGAAACCGCGTTCATGAGGGGTATCGCGTTGGCCATCAACCGAAACCGGGTCGCCCAGGAAGCGGAGAAGCTCCTCCAGCAGGGCAAGACCGACGCCGCCATCGCGCAGTACGAAATCCTGATCAAGGACAACCCGCGGGACCTCAATACAGTCAACAAGATAGGTGACCTCTGCCTGCGCCTGGGCCGTAAGAAAGAGGCGATCCACCAGTTCAACAAGATCGGCGAGTCGTACGCCAAGGACGGGTTCTTCCTCAAGGCGATCGCCATTTACAAGAAAATCCTGAAAGTCGACTCGGGGCATGTCGACTCGTACGACAGGCTGGCTGATCTCTACGCCCGCCAGGGACTGGTCCTGGAGGCCCGCTCCCAGTATCAGGCCGTGGCCGAGCGATATCTCAAGGCCGGCAACAGCGACAAGGCGATCCATGCCTACCGCGAGCTCACCCGCCTGGACCCGGACAATCTCAGGCAGCGGGAGAAGCTGGCCGAGCTGATGGCCAAGGGTGGCCGGGCCCCGGAGGCCGCCGAGGAGCTGATGGGTCTCGGCGCCGCCCTGGAGCGCAAGGGCCAGAAGAAGGAGGCGCGTTCCGCCTACGAGAAGGCCGCGAAGCTGCAGCCCCCCACGCCGGCCGTCTCCGCCCGGCTCGCCGGCACGCATCTCGCGGACGGAGATCGCGAAGGGGCGTTGCGAATACTCGATGAGGCGCTCGCCCGGCCGGGCGACCAGAGCGACGCGCTGATCCTGTTGGCCGAAATCAAGATGCAGGACGGGGAGGCCAAGGAGGCCGAGGCGGCGCTGGTGCGCGCCATGAGCGCCTCACCGACACGTCTGGATCTCATGCTGAAGCTGGCCCAGGTCCGTATCGCCATGCACGATACACAGAAGGCGTTCTCCGCGATCGCCGATCACGTCCCGGCCATGGTCAACGACGGGCACGGTGCTCAGGTGGCCGAGCTGCTCGAATCGGTGCTCGGACTCGAGGCGTCGCACATCGGGGCGTTGCGCGCACTCGCCGAGGTCTATGCGGGTCTGAAGGAAGAGGACAAATCGCTCGAATGCCTGCGCAGGCTTCTCGACCAGACGATTGAGTCCGCCGAGTACGACGAGGGGCAGCGTCTGGCGGAGTCGATCCTCAAACGGCGTCCCGGCGACGAGCCGGTGCGGGCCAAGCTCCAGCTCATCCAGTCCGCGCGGAGCCATCAGGGTGCGGCAGGCGCCGCGCCGGCCCGCTCCAGCGGATCGACCGCTCAGGAGCTCCGCGGCGAGCCGGCCGTCGACGCGACGCCCGAGCCCGTCGCAGGGTCGGAGGATTCTCGAGGCGAGCCGGTCAGGCTCGATTCGGACGACGAAGATTTCATCACGGAGCACATGACCGAAGCAGATGTGTTCGTGAAGTACGGCCTCGCCGACCGGGCCATCGAGCAGCTCGCGGCCGTCACGGGCCGCTTTCCGTCCTACGCCCCCGCGCACGAGAAGCTCAAGGAGATCCACATGGAGGCGGGGAATCGGGAAGGGGCTCGCGACGCCATGGTGCAGCTCGTACGCTCGCATCTCGCCGGAAACGCCGTGGACGAGGCCGAGGCGGTTCTCGCAGAGCTGTCCAGATTCGATCCCGGCTGCGCCGAGATCCCCGAGCTCACCTCCCTGCTCACGCCCGGCGCGACGCTCGTCGAGCCGGCGGCGGCCATGACGGCAGGCATCGGTGCGTCGGAGCTCGCCGACGAGGCTGAGTTCGACGTGGAGGAGATGGACGAACCGGAAGCCGACGAGAGGGCATCCTCGCAGGCCCCGGCGGGCGCTTCGCCCTCGGGCCCCGATGCGCACCAGCTCCAGGAGATCGACGTCTACCTGGAGACGGGGCTCCGCGATGAAGCGGTCGGCCGGCTCCGGACTCTGGCCGACAGCTTCGGCAGCCATCCAGAGATCGTCAGCCGGATGAAACGCGCCGTGGCCATGCCCGCCCCGCCCCCCGCCGCCGAGGAGGACGAGGAGATCGAAATCAGTCTCGAGGAAGAGGCCGAGGATACGGCGGCCGTGCTGGAGGAGAGCGCCGCGATGGAGCCCGGACCGGCACCCACGGCCGGCGGGCCGATGGAGGATCTGCTCGACCTGGCCTCGGAGATCGACGCCGCCCTCGGCGGGTCGCCGGGTGACGAAGCGATCGTGGCCGGGGCGGAAGCTTCGCCCGAGGGAAGCAGCCTCGAGGAGATCGTGGAGGCGTTCAAGAAGGGCGTCGAGCTCCAGGTCGACGCGGAGGACTACGACACCCATTACAATCTCGGCATCGCCTACAGGGAGATGGGGCTGATGGACGAGGCGATTGGCGAGTTCCAGTTCGCCGCCAAGGACACGAAGCTGCTCGTCGACTGCTGCAGCATGCTCGGGCTCTGCTTCCGCGACAAAGGGATGCATTCGCTCGCGGAGAAGTGGTACCGGCGCGGTATCGAAACGGGCGGCCGTGATGAGGAGACGCTCCTCGGTCTTCGCTACGATCTGGCGGATCTGCTGGCGGGTATCGGCGAGAACGGCAGGGCGCTCGACCTGTTCAGCGAGATCTTCGGCACCAATTCCAAGTACCGGGACGTGGCCGCCCGGCTCAAGGAAATCCAGGCAAAACAGGGGAAGTGAGCCGCCGCTGACAGGTCGCTGACGTTTCCCGCCCGTTTCCTGACGCCCACCTTTCAGGCTGATTCCAAACGACTTCAAGGCGCAGGGCCCGAAATGCGTCAGAGATCCCGACAGCGTGATGGACACAGGACGCCCTCGTGACCGCAGGCTCAGCGCCTCGACACGATTGCCGAACTGACTGTTGAATGAGTGGGTTGCGTCGCCCGGTCGCGAGCGGCAGGACGATCGGGATATTCCGCCCGGACGTGGCACGCCGATTGCTGATGTCAGACTCGTGCGCGGTCGTGGGGCCGCGACCTGGGAGCGGGCGGGGGACACGACATTTCCCTGAAAACACAACGAGCTTGAGGTCCCCCGCCCGCAAATCACTCTGGACAAGCGCCTGACTTGACACAAGGAGTTCCGGCGATCGGCTGCCACCACACCACAATCTCCCCCCAGTAGCTAATTGCCCAACCCCCCTTTCGGAGCATAGCTGCTTACTGGCGCCGATCGCCGGATCAGATCTCGTCGAAACCGCCGCGGACCCCTCGGGGTCGCGGCGGTTTCCGTTATGGGCCGGATGGTCTCCGGACCAGGAGGGAGGAACCGATGCCTGACAGACTCCAGACCCGACGTGGTGAGCGAAGCAGAGCCGGCGTGGCGGTCCCTGCGGGGGCGAGCGAGCGGCGGGAACTCGGGCGCCAGGCCCTGCTGGGAGGGGATGCCCCCCGGGCGCTGTGGCACCTTCGCCACGCCGTTGAGGCGGATCGCAACGACGCGGGAACCTGGCGCCTGCTCGGACGCTGCTTCGAGGAGATCGGAGAGCCGCGCCGCGCCTCGATGTGCTACGCCGTCGCGAGCCGACAAGCGCTGCGATCGGGGGACCACATCGACGAGCTCGACGACGGGCCGCTCGCCCTCGGATGGGACCGGCTCGATACGCACGACGCCTGACTCCGCCGGTTCTTGACAGCCTCCACGCCGCTCGGATATCCTGCCTGAAACGTTCGCAAATTCCTGCATTGATATACATTTACGGGGGCTGCCATGGCGGGGTCGACTGTCTACAGGAACTTCATCAACGGCGAGTGGGTCGACTCGGCCACCGCCAGGAACTTCGAGAACCGCAATCCCGCCGACACGACCGATCTTCTCGGAACCTTCGCCCGCTCCTCTGAGCAGGACGTTGCTGACGCCGTCAGCGCGGCCAGGCGCGCCTACGACGGATGGCGCCTCACCCCGGCCCCCCGCCGTGCAGAGCTGCTCTACAACGCCGGTCGCATCCTGGTGGAGAAGAAAGAGGCGCTCGCGAAGGACATGACACGCGAGATGGGAAAGGTCCTCAAGGAGACTCGCGGCGACGTGCAGGAGGCTATCGATACGGCCTTTTACGCCGCCGGCGAGGGGCGACGCCTGTTCGGACAGACGGTCCCGGCGGAGCTGCCGAACAAGTTCGCCATGTCGGTCAGGGCTCCACTCGGGGTGTGCGGGATGATAACGCCGTGGAATTTCCCGATGGCGATCCCGTCCTGGAAGATCTTCCCCGCACTGGTGTGCGGCAACACCGTGGTCATCAAGCCCGCCACCGATACGCCTCTCTCCGTGGCCAACTTCGTCCGGGCCCTGCACGAAGCGGGCGTTCCACCCGGTGTGGTCAACATGGTGACGGGGACCGGAGGCGAGGTGGGCGTCCCGCTGCTCAACCACCCGGATATCCGGCTGATCTCGTTCACCGGCTCCACCGAGGTAGGCAGAGACATTGCCCGGGGCTGCGCCGACACCTACAAGAAGTGCTCGCTGGAGATGGGCGGCAAGAACGCGATGATTCTGCTCGAGGACGCGGACATGGACCTTGCCGTCGAGGCGGCGCTGTGGGGTGCGTTCGGCACGACCGGACAGCGGTGCACCGCCACGAGCCGCGTCATCGCCGAGCGGAGCGTGGCCGGCGAATTCGCGGAGCGGATGACGGCACGGGCCCGCGCGCTCAAGGTCGGCAACGGGCTGGACGAGACGGTGGAGATGGGCCCCTGCATCAGCGAGTCGCAGCGGAAGACGGTGGAATCCTACGTCGGGATCGGGGTCAAGGAAGGAGCCCGCATGCTCACAGGAGGCAATCGGCTCACCGGCGGCGCCTGGGACAAGGGGTTCTTCTTCGAGCCCACGATCTTCACCGACGTGAAGCCGACGATGCGGATCGCAACCGAGGAGATCTTCGGTCCGGTGCTCTCCATCATCCCCGTGGAAGGCTACGACGAGGCGATCCGCGTCGCCAACGCTGTCGAATATGGTCTCTCGGGCGCGATCTTCACGCGTGACATCAACAAGGCATTTCGCGCCATGCGGGACGTCGAGGTCGGCATCTTCTACGTCAATTCCTCCACCATCGGCGCGGAGGTCCAGCTTCCTTTCGGGGGTGTCAAGAAGACCGGCAACGGACACCGGGAGGCGGGCTCGACGGTCCTCGACATCTTCAGCGAGTGGAAGTCCGTGTACGTCGATTTCAGCGGGCGTCTCCAGAAGGCGCAGATCGACCGGGTCGACTGAGCCGGCTCGACCGCACCAGGCGTTTGCGGGCGGCCGGGGAGCGCTGCTGAGGAGAGGTGTTCGGTGGGCGTCCCCCCGGGCAACTTTTACAGCCTCTTCGACCATACGGCCGACATCGGCGTCGATGTCGGCGCACCGGATCTGAGCGCCCTGTTCGAGAACGCCGCGCTTGCGATGTTCGACATCCTCACCGACCTCTCGCTCGTCAGCCCGGTGACGAGCGTCCCGATACGTGCCGGCGGAGCCGACATCGAGGAGACGCTGGTGCGGTGGCTCTCCGAGCTCCTCTACCTTCACGATGTCCGGGGTTTTCTCTTCTCCGTGATCCGCGTGAGCGGCATCTCGCCCACGAGCGTTCGAGGGGTCGCATCGGGGGAGCCCTTCGAGCCGGGACGTCACGAGGTGAGGACCGAGGTCAAGGCGGTCACCTACCACCAGGTGTCCGTGACGAAGGAGGGGGAGATGTGGAAGGCACGGTACGTCATCGATGTCTGAAGCGCAGAGTCGGGTGCCTCCGATAGAGCTGAAACGCAAGGATGCGTTCCGCTGGGAGATCCCGCGGCAGGGAGCGATGCGCGTCCCGGGCCTGATCTACGCGAGCGAATCGCTGATCGGCTCGATCCGCGGAGATCAGAGTACCCGGCAGGTGGCCAATGTGGCCTGCCTCCCAGGGATCATCAAGGCCTCGATCGCCATGCCCGACATGCACTGGGGGTACGGCTTCCCGATAGGCGGCGTCGCTGCGTTCGACCTCGACAAGGGAGTCGTCTCACCGGGAGGCGTCGGGTACGACATCAACTGCGGTGTCCGCTTGATCCGCTCCGATCTCGAGGCGGATCGCATCACGGGCCGCCTCGGCGACCTGGTAAGAGCGCTGTTTCGCAACATCCCGTCGGGAGTCGGCTCGGCGCGGCGCGATGTCCGCCTGTCCGTCCACGAGGTGCGGCAGGTGCTCGACAGGGGAGCGGGCTGGGCGGTCGCCCATGGGTTCGGACGGGAGGAGGACCTCGCGCACGTCGAGGCGCGCGGACGGATCGATGGGGCGGACCCCGGACGCGTGAGCGATCGGGCGGTGCAGCGCGGCCGTGCACAACTCGGCACCCTCGGCTCCGGGAATCATTTCGGCGAGATTCAACGGGTCGCGGAAATCTTCGACGAGCGTGCCGCGCGCGCGCTCGGGCTGTTCATTGGCCAGGTCACGGTGACGATCCACAGCGGGTCACGGGGTCTCGGCTACCAGGTGTGCGACGACTCGCTGCAGGTGATGCTGAAGGCGGCGCGCAAGTACGGGATCGAGCTGCCCGACCGGCAGCTCTGCTGCGCTCCGCTGGGGTCCCCCGAGGCCGATGCCTACATGGGAGCCATGGCCGCGGCCGCCAACTTTGCATTCGCGAATCGTCAGATGATGACTCACTGGGTGCGACAGACGTTCGAGTCGGTGCTGTCGCTGCCGCCCGCCGCCACGGGGCTCGACGTCATCTACGACGTCTGCCACAACATCGCAAAGATCGAGACGCATCAGGTCGACGGGGTGAGCCGACGCCTGTGCGTGCATCGGAAGGGTGCCACGCGTGCATTCCCCCCGGGTCATCCGGAGACACCGGGGCCGTACCGCCAGATCGGCCAACCGGTCCTGATCCCGGGAGACATGGGACGCTATTCGTATGTGCTGGTGGGAACCCGTGGCGCGTACGAGGAGACGTTCGGAAGCACATGCCATGGCGCGGGGCGTCGGATGAGTCGATCCGCGGCGAGACGGAGCGCGAGCGGGCGGCCGATCGCGCGCGAGCTGGCGGCCCGGGGAATCATCGTTCGATCGGAGGGAAAAGCGACTCTGCTTGAAGAGATCCCCGAAGCGTACAAGGATGTCAGTGAGGTGGTTGACTCCGTCCACGGGGCAGGCATCGCGCAAAAGGTGGCGAAGCTGGTGCCAATGGGCGTGATCAAAGGCTAGGAGGGATTGGTCATGAATGCGGTATCAGTCAAACGGAGGATCGGTCTCACGATAGCCTCCGTGGTGATCCTCGGGCTCGGCATCGGCCTCGGCTATGCGATCTCGGGCGGCGAGCCGGCGCCCGACGTCAATGCCACGATGGCGCCGGCGCCCGTGCCGGCAGGCGGCGCGTCGGCACCCGGTGTGGTCGGCGGACCGGACTTCCGCTCGGTCGTCAAGAGCGTGCTCCCGTCGGTGGTCACCGTCCGGAGCCAGAAGACGGTCGAGGTATCCCAGACGCCGTTCCAGCTTCCCCCGGGGTTCGAGCAGTTCTTCGGACAGATGGGACCGTCGGGTCGGAGCGAGAAGCGGATCGAGCGCGGGCTCGGCTCCGGTGTGGTCGTCGATTCGGCGGGTTTCATCCTCACCAACAATCACGTCATCGAAGGGATGTCGAAGATCGAGGTGGTCGCCCCGGACGGCAAGGTGCTTCCTGCCACGGTCAAAGGGGCCGACCCGCAGACCGATCTGGCGGTCCTCAAGGTCGATGACTCCGACCTGAAGCCGATCCCGCTCGGCAAATCGTCCGATCTCGAGGTCGGAGAATGGGTCCTCGCCATCGGCAACCCGTTCGCCGAGGCGCTGGCGCACACCGTCACGGCGGGTATCGTGAGCGCTGTGGGTCGCTCCAATCTGAGGCTTGCCGATTACGAGGACTTCATTCAGACCGATGCCGCCATAAACCCGGGCAACAGCGGGGGAGCGCTGGTGAACACGCGCGGCCAGCTCGTCGGAATCAATACCGCGATCATCAGCGGGAGCGGCGGCTACCAGGGAATCGGATTCGCCATCCCGATTGACATGGCGCGGCAGATCATGGACACCCTGATCGACAAGGGCAAGGTGGTCAGGGGATGGCTGGGCGTCAGCATCCAGAACGTGACGCCGGACATGGCGAAGGCGGCCGGCTTCCCCAGCGACAAAGGGGTGATCGTCGCAAGCGTCAGCGACAACGGCCCGGCGTCCTCTGCGGGGCTCAGGCAGGGCGACATCATCCTCGCTATCGACGGCCATGAAGTGGAGGACACGGTCGACCTGCGCAACAGGGTTGCCGCGAGCGCTCCGGGAACGCGCGTGAAGCTGAAGGTCGAGCGCGATGGATCGGAACGCGAGATCGAGGTGAAGCTCGGCGAGCTGCCGGCCCAGGGAGCCGAGGCGGCATCCTCGAACGACGGCACCGAGGAAGGCTATGGCATGACCGTGCGCAGCCTCACGCCGGAGATCGCGGACCAGCTCGGCATGACGGGCGAGAAGGGCGTGGTCGTCGATCAGGTGGAGCCGGGATCGCCGGCGGACGCCGCGGGTCTCCAGAGAGGCGACGTGATACAGCAGGTCAACAGGAAGCGCGTCACCTCGCTGTCCGAGTTCCGTACGGAGATCGGTCGCAGCTCGGGAGCGGTACTGCTCCTGGTCCGCCGCGGCGACAACACGTTCTACGTCACGGTACGCAAACCATGATTGCGGGCAGCCGGCGAGCGACCCTCCTGATGACGTTGCTCGGCCTGATGGTCCTGACCTTCGGTGCAACGCTTGCCCGGGCCGATACTGACGGCGACACCCGCGTCAAGATGCGCATCGAGACTCGGCTGCTCGGACAGGTGAACCTTCACTTCGAGAGGCTCGGCATCGCCGTGAACAACGGCGTCGTGACCCTCACGGGGAGCGTGGGGAGCCTCGGTGAATGGCAGGACTCCGAGCGGATCATCGGATCGGTGTTCGGCGTGACCGGTATCGTCAACGAACTGACCATCAGGCCCTCGCACGAATCGAGCGAGGCGATCCTGCACGAAGTACAGCGTCGGCTCGAGCGGCGTCCCAGGTTCCAGGCGAACGCGGTCCGGGTCTCCATCGCCGGGACGTCGGTGACCCTCACCGGGGAGGTCCAGCGCGGGCTGGACCGTGCCGATGCCGCCGACATCGCCGCTTCCGTGCCGGGAGTGACCCAGGTCAACAATGACATCAGTGTCCTCGGTGCCGGCAGCGTGCCGCCGGAGAAGATACTGAGCAACGTTCGAAGCGTGCTCGTGAACCCGCTCACTTTCGGCGTGGTCAGGGACCTCGAGGTCGTGGTGACCGGGTCCGTGGTGACCCTTCGTGGCGAGGTGTCCCGTGAGGCGGACCGCCTCGCCGCGGAACGCCTCGCGCTGACGGTGACGGGAGTCACGGAGGTGATAAACGGGATCGAGGTCCGCTGATCCACGGCAGTGGACATCGCTGTCCATTCCGTATGACAGGGGTGTCACGGGAGGCCGTTCCGCCCTCGTTCGGGGCGAGGCGGACTCCCGTGAAAGTTCGCGCATAAACATAGTACAATAAACAACTTCTCGTCCGGCCCGGCATCCTCGATCCGCCGTGGCGCCCGTCTTCCCGCCCGCCGACTTCGTGGCATCACATTTGCTTACTTGAGAGACGTGTCCTTCTGAGAACGGTGCGGCGGCACCGTCGAACCCGGGTCGAGAGGACCCCGCCGCCCGGGAATACCGGCAAGGGAAGAGAGGTTTCCAGTGAGCAGAACTCAACGGATGACAAACGGAGAAGACCGAATCGTGGCTTCCGACGACGCGACGGCTCCAGACGAGCCGATGGAAACACAGGACGCGGCTGAAGAGACGGTGACGCCGGTCGGTACCACCGAGCCGGCGGGAGAGTCTCTCGAAAGGTACCTCCGGGAGGTCTCCCAGTGGAGCCTGCTCTCGGCCGAGGCGGAGCGTGATCTCGCTCGCCGCACGGCGAAGGGCGACCCGGCCGCACTCGAGGATCTCATCAACCGGAATCTGCGGCTGGTGGTCTACTGGGCCAAGCGTTACCGCTCCTCCGGCCTGCCGATACAGGATCTGATCCAGGAAGGAAACATCGGCCTCATGCGCGCGGCCGAGAAGTTCGACCCGAAGAAGGGGACCCGCTTCTCCACCTACGCCTCGTGGTGGATCCGGCAGGCCCTTGCGCGGGCGATCTGCGACAAGCAGGACCTGATCCGGATACCGGTGCACATGCACCAGAAGCTGCGACGCGTCGACAAGCTTCTCGAGAGCACCGGCGCCCTCGAGTCGCCGGAAGTCGATGTCGAGTCGACCGTCGATCAGAGCGGTATCGTGGCGTTTCGCGAGTGGGAGAGCGCGCGCAAGCTGCAGCAGCCGATCTCCCTCGATCGCCGGCAGGATCCGGATCGTGACGGCCCGATCGAGGTGGAGGACTCCTCCGCCGTCAATCCGATGCGGGAAGTCTACCTGCGTGAGATCAAGGACTACGTCTCCCAGTTGCTCTGCGATCTGCCGCCCCGGCACCAGGCGGTCCTCAAAATGCGCTACGGCCTGGACGGAGGCAGGGAGTACACCCTCGAGGCGATCGGTTCGAGGCTGCGGATCTCCAGGGAAAGGGTCCGGCAGATCCAGACCGAGGCGATCGAGCGGATCGCGGAGATGACGGGACTGCCCAAACCCGAGCCGCCCGTGACCCGGCGGAGAGCCGCTCGCCCGAGACGCGAGATGAAGGTGCTCGCCGGCGGACGCCGGAGCGATTCCAACGCACCGAGCGCCTCTTCACGCCGCTCGCGGCGAGAGGCGGCGGGGCGTCGGCGCACCGCCCGCCACAGCGCCGGCACACGGAGCCGCAAGGCCGTCTGAGCGCGGCTCATTCGGCGGCGATCGATACCTCGTCGATCCGTCCGGTGAATCGCTCCCCGATCAGCAGATCCGCCTTCGAGGATACCCTGGTCGCCGGAGCGGGGACGGTGCCGGCCTCTTTGCCGTCGACCGTGAGCACCAGGGTTTTTCCGTCCGCGGCGAGGGATACCTCGTGCCAGGCGTTGAGTGTGATCGGCCCGGCGCTGCGCACGCTGACGTGCTGCTCGCCCAGCGCGGCTTCCACCTGAAGCCCGCGCAGCAGCACGAGCCGGTAGGCCGCTCCGAAGCCGCTGCCGCGCTCCACGATACCGCCGTAGAACACGGGCGCAGCCGTGGGGTAGATCCAGGCCGTTATCGTGAAAGGCGGCGTGAGATCCAGGACGGGAGAGGATGGCACCACGACCCGCGACGCCTGCCGGGGGTCCGGCTTCACGTAGTTTCTGACGGACCAGTCCTCGAACATGAGAGCCTTACCCGCATGACCCTCCACGGGCACGGCCCCCTCCACCCGGGCTGCAGGCGCCCCTTTCACCGCGTTGGCGCCCGGTGCCTCGGCTTCGAAGCTCCAGCGCGAGACGAGTGTCGGGCCCGCCGCGAGCGGGGCGGACACGCAGACCACGGCGATCCATGCTGCGATAGGCGGCGCGTCCCATCTCATAGAGAAGGTTCTCCTGTCCCGTTCCTGCCGACGGGTCCGGGAATCGTAGCACACGCACCGCGTTGACGCGGTGATTGAGCTCGGGTACGATGCGGGCGGAGGCGCCGCTTGAGCCGGATCCACATCCTTCCAGACAATCTCGTCAACCAGATCGCCGCCGGCGAAGTCGTCGAGCGTCCGGCCTCCGTCGTGAAGGAGCTGCTGGAGAACGCACTCGACGCCGGAGCGGTGAGAATCGACGTCCTGGTCGAGGGAGGCGGGCGGCGCCGCATCCGTGTCGCGGACGATGGCGCCGGACTGGACAAGGACGATGCGCTGCTGGCGCTGGAACGTCACGCGACGAGTAAGCTCTCCGGGCCGGGCGACCTCGCCCGGATCACGACGCTGGGGTTCCGGGGAGAAGCGCTTCCCGCCATCGCCTCGGTGTCGAGGATGTCTCTCGTCTCATCGACGGGATTGGGTGCGGCCACATGCCTGGAGGTCGAGGGTGGGCGTCTCCTCAAGGTGACGCCTTCGGGCCATCCGAAAGGGACGACCATCGACGTCCGCGACCTCTTCTTCAACACTCCCGCCCGCGCCAAGTTTCTCCGCGCGCCCGCCACCGAGCTCGGTCACATTTCCACTCTCGTCGCCGCCTGCGCCGTGAGCAACGAGCGGGTCGGATTCTCGCTCTCGAGCGAAGGGAAGCGGCTGCTCGAGGCGCCTCCGGCCGCCGACCGCCTGAGCCGGATCGTGCAGGTGTTCGGCGCCGAGTGGAGCGAGTCGATTCCGTTCGACGGGTCGCGCGGCCCGGTGATTGCCCGCGGGTTCATCGCGCCCCCGTCCACCGCCGCCTCGACACGACGCATGCAGCACATCTACGTCAACGGCCGCGTGGTCAGGGATCGCATCCTGGGGCATGCGATCGGTTCCGCCTGCGACGGCTTCCTTCCCAAGGGGCGGCATGCCGCACTGTTCCTGTTCGTCGAATGTCCGCCCGAGGCCGTCGATGTGAACGTCCATCCGGCGAAGGCGGAGGTCCGTTTCACGGCGTCGCGGCAGGTGCACGACCTGGTGGCGGAGTCGATCCTCGCCGCCCTGCGCGGCTCGCCTCCGATCACGGCCCTGGGGGAGCCGGCGGCTGCCCGCACGGGGACCGCGATGGCGGTCCACGAGGCGGCCGTCCGATACCTCGAGGCCCCGGCATCCTCCGGGCCGGCGCGTTTCCCTGTCATGACTCCGGGCCCGGGGCCTCGGCCCGACCGTGAGCCGGCGCGCGAGGGCCTGATGCAAACCCCCGCAGCCGCGCCGCTGGCACACTACCGCGAGAGCTACATCGTGGCTGCGGACGATCAGGGGCTGCTGCTCGTCGATCAGCATGCGGCGCACGAGCGGATCCTGTTCGAGCAGTTGATGGCGCAGCAGGGGAGAACCGGCGGCGGAGATCGTCAGGCGCTTCTCTTTCCGCTCACCGTGGGTGTGCCGCGCAGCCTGGTGCCGAGGCTCGAGGAGGTGGCACGGCATCTGGACGGTCTCGGCTTCAGTGCCGAGCCGTTCGGCGAAGAGACGATCGTCGTCCGGGAGGCGCCCGCGCTGATGGGCCCCGTCGACATGGGGCCCGTGATCGCCGATCTGCTCGATCAGATGGCGGGAGATGAGGCGGCCCCTCCCATGGAGCAGGAGCAACGGCTGCGCAAGCGCATAGCCACGATCGCCTGCCATGCCGCCGTCAAGGTGCGGATGCCGCTCACACCGGAAAAAATGAACTATCTGATCAGGGAGCTCTTTCGCACCTCGAGCCCCCTCAAGTGCCCTCACGGTCGTCCCGCCATTCTCAGGTTTTCGCACGAATCTATCGAACGGGGCTTCGACCGGCGCTGAGGCCCTCGCCGCCATGCCTTGACGGTGACCGGTGGTCACCGTACAATCAGGCATTCTCCCGGAGCCCGGCAACCCCGCGCCGACTCTGGCAGGGGGGGAAAGGCCGTATGGCAGCGGTTTCGACCCGCGGATCCATCTTCACTCTTCTCGGCGTGTTCCTCGCGGCGGGATCGGTGTGGGGAGCCCCCGCGACCCGGCGCGTCTGTTTCGAGGAGGGCCGCTGCATCGACGCAGCGTCCGTCTCCATCGAGGCGGGCCGCGCGATCGTCACCCTTCCGGGAGGCGGCTCGATCGCCTTCCCCGAGTCGCGCATCAGCCGGATCGAGGCGGTGAAGGCCCCCCCGGCGCCGAAACCCGATGCCCCCGCTGTTGAGCCGACCGCCGCCGGGCAGGACGCATCCGCCGACCCCGCGCCGCAGCCGGTCTCGATCGAGTCGCTCATCCTCGATGCCGCACGCAAGTACGGTCTCGAGCCCGACCTCCTCGCCGCGGTGATCGCCGTGGAGTCGGGGTACCGGACCGATGCCGTCTCGCCCAAGGGTGCACAGGGCCTCATGCAGCTCATGCCGGCAACGGCCCGCGAGCTCGATGTGACCGACCCGCTCGATCCCCGCCAGAACATCGATGCGGGCGCGCGGTACCTCAGACAGCTCCTGGATGACAACGACGGGCACTACTGGCGAGCGCTCGCCGCGTACAACGCGGGGATGGGCAGGGTGGCGCGTTACGACGGATTGCCGCCTTACCGAGAGACGATCGACTACATCCACCGCGTCCTCAACCGGTACAAGGCGAGCAACCTCCCGGCGGTCGCCGGCGACAACGATCGCTGAAGCCGGTCCCTTCCTTCCGTTCGGCGAAAAATCCTTGCATCAGGGTACGGGTGTATCTGCCGTGTGCGCGGCGATCATCACCAGCAGGAGCGACGGGCTGATCGGCGCGATGCCGTCGAGCTGAAGACCCGCGGCGCTCATGGTCACGGTGATGGCGGTGGGAGGCAGCTCCGGGTCCGAGCGCAGAAGGGCGAGCCTGCGCTCCAGCGGTTCCGGCAGGCGGGTTCCGCTTCCGACGAGATCCAGCAGACGCGCCGAGTCCCCGACGAAGACGAGGTGCGCGCGCCGGGGAAGACGCTTCAGCAGCGCGGACGTCGCTTCGGACCGTGCGCGCTCCGGATCGCCCGATTCGAGCCGCCGGAGCAGCCCGGGGGATGTGGCGGCGAGAAGACGATCGCGCCCGAGGGCCCAGGCCGGACGTAGCGGGGCGAGGGAGGGAACCTCGTACCAGGTGAGCCGGGTGCCGTCCGGCAGCCGCTCGTCCCGGTACGCTCCCAGCATCCGGCCCAGTCCATCGAGTCGCCTGAGCGCCTCGGACAGGGTCCTTCCGCTGCGGGTTTCGACGGCGATCACGGCAGGGAGATTCTGCAACAACCGATTGGACGCGCCGCGGGGGTAAACGGATGCGCCTCCAAAGGAGACCGTCGCACGCTCCCCGAAGGCGGTGAGAAGGTCGCGCTCGGGATCGATCGCGAGCAGCTCCTCGAACCCCGCAAGACGTTGCCGGATCGAGTCGGGCGGCGCTCCCATGGCCTCACCCAGAATCACCGGCAGCCGATCGTAGAGGGCATCGAGACTGCTGAACGTGAGGGACACGTGGAACGGGAAACCCTCGACGGGCAGGCCCACGTCGCGGACGGCCCGTGGCGCATCGTCGAACAGCTTGCCGGGCAGCCCGCGCCGCCCGGGTCCCATGAGTGCGAACAGACGCTCCTGGAACAAGCCCTTGCTCAGGTCCATCTCGAGCCCCACGGCCTTCACGGCATCGAGTCCCATCAGACGCGCGAGCCGCCGGGAACGCGGTGTTGAGCCGCGGGCAGCGAAGAGCGATGTCACCACCCACTCTCTGGAGGCGTAGGCGAGCAGCTCCGCCCGTGGATCCATCCGGCGGCGCATCTCACGATAGTCGGCGTCATCTGCCAGAGACGGCCCGGCTCCGTCCACCGTGTCGATCAGCCTCCGCATGAGACGCGTGGACTCCGTCACGATCGCCACACCCCGGATCGCAGCGAACGCGAAGGTGCGCCGCGACCCGGCGATGCCCAGTGTCTCGTACTCCCGCCCCCTGTGCTCGCGCGCTCCCCAGACCCCGCCCAGCGAGTCGAGCCGGGTACGAAGCGCGCGGCCTATCGAATCCAGCGCATACCCGCTGGCGCGGCCCGCTCGAAGCATCAGCACGGGCTCCGTGCCGCCGCCATCCGCCCCGCTTCCACCGGCGGGCACCAGCGCCAGCAGGGTCTCGCCGGAGATCACCATGGGCCTGTCGGCATCCTCGGGCACGAGCGGCAGCCCGAGAGCCTCGAGCTCGCGACCGATCGTCTCGCCGAGAGGCGAGGGCCATCCATCCGCCCCATCCGATCCCAGGCGCGTTCGTGAGAGCGCGCGCCAGAGGCGCGGCACATCGCGTGATTCGACGAGCAGCAGGGTGTCGGCGGGCAGGAGATCCTCGGGAGTGCTCTGACCGGCGCCGCGCAGCAGGAAAATCCCCCCGAGGACGAGGAACGACATCAGCCCGAGCATCAGCACGGCGGTCAGGATCGGGGAGCGCATGGCGATGGCCCTTATACCATCCGGCTGCCCCGAGTTCAACCGTGCCGCCGGAGCGTGATAGCATCCATGGAGGTGTGACGGCTGAAGGAGGTGTGTGATGCTTGCGGTATCCGTGCTCGGCGAGGCGCCTGCCCATGCCGCTGCGCTGTGGGGACGGCGCACTTGCCTGCTCCATGCAGGGCGGCGGATGCGGTTCGACGAGCTCCACGCGCGCGTGGTCTCCCTGGCGGGAGCCCTGGCCGCCCGGGGCGTGGGTCCCGGCGAGCGGGTGGCGATCTGCATGGAGAACCGCGCCGAGTATCTGATCAGCTATTTCGCCGTCCCCACGACGGGCGCGGTCTTCGTTCCCCTCAACACCTTTCTCTCCACGGTCGAGCTGGCCGCGGTCCTGCGTGACTGCTCGGCGAGCACCCTGATCGTGTCCGAGGGTTCCCTGACGCGGATCGCGAGCGTCATCGGGGATCTGCCCGACCTCCGTCGCGTTCTGGTTTTTCCCGGTGCGGGCCCGGCGGAAGGGAAGCCCGCCCCGCATGGCGTGCCGGTCGCACGCATCGACGCGTTCGGCCCCATCGACCCGGCTCCGACCGGACGCCCCATGGACGCGGACCCGGAAGAAGCGGCTGTTCTGATCTATACGTCCGGAACCACCGGCAAGCCCAAAGGCGTGATGCTCTCCCACCGCAATCTGCTCGCCAACGCGCGCGGGTGCATCCGCGCGGTCGGTGTCACAACCCGCGATCGGATCCTGGTCTGCCTGCCGTTGTTCCATTCGTTCACCGAGATGGTCGGCATGCTGGCTCCCGTTCTCTCCGGGATGAGCATCTCGCTGTGCGATCGCCTCGATCGCGCGGAGATCAAGCGTACCCTGCTGTGGCAGCGCCCCACCCTGTTTCCCGCCGTCCCCGCGGTCTTCGCCGCGATGTCGGCCGCACGGGTGGGGAGGCTCGCGCGGCTGGCGAACCCGGTGCGTGTGTATATCAGCGGCGGCGCGCCGCTGTCGGCCGACGTGCTGTCGCGGTTCGAGAGCCTCTATCGCCGGCCTCTCTGCGAGGGGTACGGGCTCTCGGAGGCCTCACCCGTCGTGTCGTTCAACCCGCCGAACGGTCTGCGCAAGCCGGGGTCGGTGGGCATCCCGCTGGAGGGTGTCGAGCTTCGCGTGGTCGACGAGGCCGGACGCTCCCTGCCGACCGGTCGGACGGGTCGGCTCCTCGTCCGGGGCCCGAACGTCATGAAGGGGTACTTCGGTAATGAGTCGGAGACGGCCTCCGCAGTCAACGACGGCTGGCTGGATACGGGGGATCTGGCCCATCTGGATCGGGACGGCTTCCTCTTCATCAAGGGGCGCAGCAAGGAGATGCTCATCTTCCGGGGGATGAACGTCTACCCGCGTGAGATCGAGGAGGTGCTCGAGTCTCACCCCGCGGTGCTCGAGGCCGCCGTGATCGGGGTCCCGGACACGACACGGGGGGAGGTCCCTCACGCGTTCGTCGTGATGCACGCGGATCGGCGGGCCACGGAGACCGAGCTGAAACGCGCCTGCATGGAAAGACTGGCGCGCTACAAGGTGCCCCGCACGATCACGCTGCTGAGCGATCTGCCACGCAACCCGGCAGGGAAGGTGGTCAAGGCGGCGCTTCGGGATCGCGCCGCAGGTCATCCCTCGGGCTGAAGCACGCAGGGATGCATCGCCCGGTCCAGAGCGACGCTGCGGAAAGGGAACCGTTTCAGCTCCGACGCCCGGTGGTACCAGGGGATCGCCTCCTCACGGCGTCCCGCCCGCTCCAGAGCCCACCCCAGACGGATCATGGCCCAACCGGCGAGATGGGGATGCGCCTGCTCTGCGACCGCCTCGAGGTGCGCCGTGGCGGCAGCCGGATCGCCCTGAAGCTGGAGGATCCGCCCGATGTCGTAGCGCAGCCTGAGGTCGCCGGGATGCTGAGAAAGCAGCGTCTCGATCGCGGTGCGCGCCTCGTCGACCCGGCCCCGCTCGAGCTGCCCCAGGGCCCGCGCACGGGGCGCCGCCACCGGATCGTCGCGCGTGGACAGCGCACGGCGCCTCAGGTCGCCCGCTTCGTCGGCCGGGATCGTGAGCCGCGGCAGCCACCGGATGGCGCGGTCCGCCTCACCTGCTTCACGCGCCGCCGATGCCAGAAGGGTCAGCCAGTCGAGCGTCTCGGACTCGCGATCCGGCGGCGAGGCCGCAAGGGCGGACTCCATCGCGTCCAGCGCACCGAGTGGATTCTGGGATGCGAGCGCGCACTCGGCTACCCGGTATCGGGCGAGACGCGATAGCTCCACCGGGAAGCCCGGCTGGCCGGTCATGGCGAGCGCATCACGTGCCTGCGCCGCCGACTCCTCGAAACGTCCGAGGTTGTAGAGAGCCTCCGCTCGAGCCAGCGCGATCATGGGCGATCGGGGATGACGCGCCACGGCGCGTTCGACGTAGCCGAGAGCCCGGGTGTAGTCCTGCTCGTACGCACCCGAGTAGATGTGCGCGAGCAGCACCAGCGACTCGGTTCCGAACAGATCACTGCGATCCGCGGCCTTCTCGAGCTCCGCTATCCCGCGCTTGTCGTTGCCGCCCGGGATGAACAGCAGGAACCGGATGCCCTTGACCAGCAGCGGAAGCTTGTCGGCGTAGTAGTCGTACGCACCCATGGCGAACAGCGCGTCCGGAAGCCCCGGCTCGATCTCCAGCGCCCGTGTCAGGGCCCGGTGCCCCTGACGCGCGTCGGAGGCAGCCGAGAAGTGCGCCCCGCGTGCCGCCTTCGACTGCGCCTCGAGCAGCAGCGAGGCCCCGGTGAACACCAGGCCGCGCAAGGATGCGCGCTCATCGGGCGACTCGGTCGAGACTCCGGGCCCGCCGGGCCGCCTCTTCGAGCCGTTCCTCCATCCGGACGCGCAGCGTCGATTCATCGTCGGTCCCCTCGACCAGACTCCACCAGAGCCTGAACGCCTGGAAGAAGGGGCCCTCGGGCTCGGTGGGGAACTGTTCGGCGATCCCCTCGAACCGGCTGCCCGCCTCGTCGAGACGACCGGCTCGAAGCAGCTCGAGGCCGGGGGCGAGGCTCGGGGGTGGCACAGCGCCGAAAGCCGGGCCTGCGGACAGGAGGATGCAAATTGATGCAAACAAATTGTTTATTCGCATATTCGTCACACGGGGGCCGCGTGGACGCGACCGGGTCTCGTCTATATATTGAACTCCCCGGTGGTCCGGCGCCAGCAGGGTGCCGCGGCAATGCCGGCAGGACGGTGGCATGAATTCGAGACATACCGCTCATTATCTCGCCGAGGTGCTCCGCGATCTGTATTTCAAGGAGTCCACGGGAATCCTCGAGGTCGAGAACATCAGGCACGAAAGCGTCCGGCTCTTCTTCGACCGCGGGATGTTCTACTTCGCCGAGGGAGCTTCCGATCCCGCCCGCCTGCCGTGCATCCTGGAATCGGACGGGGTGCTTCCCGCGAGCACTCTCGCGCAGCTCAGAAAAGCCTGCCCCTCCGACGTGGAGCTGGCCTCCCGGATCGTCTCGGGGAAGATCCTCGATCCGGCGGAGCTCTCCCCGCACATCCGGAAGCTCGTGAAACTCTGCCTCTCGCAGGCCTTCGGATGGGCCGGCGGCGGGTACGAGTTCACCGAAGAGAAGGCCGCGGGAGGGTTCTTCCGGCCCGACGTGCTCTTCACCTTCGAGTGCATCCTCGAGGGGATCCGTTCGATGGCACACTTCGATTCGCTGAGGGATGTCCTGCTCCGGCTGCCGGGGCGGGTGCGTCTCGGCCGAAACACATTCCTTCCTGTCGAGAAGCTGACGCTCAGACCGGAGCATGGATTCGTGCTCTCGCGTGTGGACGGCTCGATGACGATCGAGGAGATCTCCCTGGTCCTGCCGCCGGGCAGCGATGACGAATCGCTTCAATTCCTCTACGGGCTCGCCGTGCTGGGGATCATTGAATTCGATCCTCCGATCGGCTCGGGGCTGTTCAGCCTGAAGGAGGTGATGCCCGGGCAGTACGAGGCCTCGGTGCGCGAGGAGGAGCAGATCGCCGCGATCCGCGGGATGAGCGAGAGCCTCGGCAGGCTGGCGCCCCCGGAACTGTTCGAGGTGGAGCCGGATGCATCGGTGGAGGAGGTGCGCCGCGCCTTCCGCAGGCTCCGGCACGATTACAGCCCGGACCGGTTCGACGCACGGGTTCGCAAGGCGATGAAGGCCGATCTCGCGCTGATCGACAAGAAACTGTCGCTCGCGTTCATGAAGATGCAGGTCGAGCGGCTCGAGCAGGAGGCGGGAGCGTCGCATGTCGACACATCCACTCCCGAGCTGAACCCGGACCAGCTCATGGTGCGGCGTGAGATGGTGAAGAGCCAGGCCCAGGAGGCCGAGGCGCAGAACAAGGAGCTTTCCGAGAAGTACTTCGTGAAGGCACGGGAGTATTTCCACGAGAAGGACTTCTACAACGTGATCGAGTTCTGCAAGCTGGCGATCAAGTTCGGCATGGAGGCGGCCCCGGTGTACTCCCTGATGGCCGAGGCGTACGCGAAGAATCCCAACAGCAAGTGGCAGAAGCTCGCCGAACAGGCCTTCACACGCGCCTGCGAGCTGGATCCCTGGAACGCGGAGTATCATGTGATTCTGGCACGGTTCTACGAGGACCAGGGGCTCGACATACGCGCCCGCAAGCAGTACGAGGAAGCGCTCAGGATCGCGCCCTCCCACGCCGCGGCGCAGGCAGGCATGAAGCGCCGCGGGCGGAGATCCTGACCCCCCGGCCCCGGCCGTCCGTCCCCCGCGGCGGCGTTTGATCCCCACAGGGCGGATGCTATAATAAGCGGCCATTTTGGAGGGAGCGGTGTGATCGTCCGCAAAGACGATCTGCAGCCCGAGGGGCTGCATCTCGATGTGCATCCGCAACTCGGCCCTCTGGGGAGCGAGAGCGGGCTCGAGGTCACCGTCTCGGATGCAGCCCTGAACGCGGAGATCGTGCCCACGGAGGGGGGGCTGCACTGCCGGGGCAGGCTGGTCGCCCAGGCCTCGGTTGCCTGCTCGCGATGCCTGGAGACCTACTTGCTGCCCGTGGACAGGAGCTTCGACGTGCGGTACGTTCGGCCGCCCCGCCCCGGAGGCGGCAATCCGGAGCACCAGATCGCGCGCGACGAATTCGATGTATCGTACCTCGGTGCGGGGGGAAGTCTCGAGACGGACGACATGGCCGCCGAGCAGATCTACCTCAGCATGCCGATGAAACCGCTGTGCCGCGAGGACTGCAAGGGGCTGTGCCCCGGCTGTGGAGTCAATCTCAACAACGAAGCGTGCCGCTGCGGCATGTCGCGCTAGAGCCCAGGAGGAACCTGCGATGCCCAATCCGAAACGACGCCACTCGAAAGCAAGGCGAGACCGGCGGCGCGCGCACGACGCCCTGTCCGCCCCCGCGGCGAGCGAGTGCCCGCACTGCCACGAGGTCAAGTCCCCCCACCGGGTCTGCCCGCATTGCGGCCACTACAAGGGCCGCGAAGTCATCGAGGTGAAGAACATCTGATGGCCGTCGTCATCGCACTCGATGCGATGGGCGGCGATCATGCGCCCTCCTCCGTGGTCGAGGGCGCCGTCCTCGCGTCGCGCGAGTATCCTCATCGTCTTCTGCTCGTCGGGAGACAGGAGGATATCGGCGCCGAGCTGCAACGGCACGGGCTGCCGCCTTCCGGTGGCGGCCTCATCGGCGTGCACGACGCCCGCGAGGTCATCGAGATGCACGAGTCGCCTGCTCTGGCGCTGCGCCAGAAGAAGCACTCCTCGATCCGGGTGGCGTGCCAGCTCGTACGGGAGGGGGCCGCCCAGGGGATGGTCTCGGCGGGCAACACCGGGGCCGTCATGGTGACCGCCAAGGTGGTGATGGGCACCCTGCACGGCGTGGACCGCCCGGCCGTCATGGCCGTGCTGCCCAACCTGCGCGGCCGGTCGGTGTGGCTCGACGTCGGTGCCAACATCGATCCGAAGCCGGAGCACCTGATGCAGTTCGCGGTCATGGGCCAGATCTACTCCAGGAAGATCCTCGGCGTCGAGAACCCGCGCGTGGGCGTGCTGAGCATCGGCTCGGAGGAGACCAAGGGCAATGCCGTGACCCGCGAGGTGCTCAGACAGCTCCGGGGCGGAGAGATGAACTTCATCGGAAACGTGGAAGGCCGCGACATCTTCAATGGCCGCGCGGATGTCATCGTGTCGGATGGATTCACGGGCAACGTGAGCCTCAAGGCGATCGAGAGCGTCGCCGAAATGCTTGCCGTTCTCCTGCGGCAGGAGATACGCGCCACCTGGAGCGCACGGCTGGGCTATCTCTTCGCTCGCGGGGCGTTCCGCAGGTTCAAGAAGAAGATCGATTACGCCGAGTATGGCGGGATGCCGCTGCTCGGGGTTCGCGGCAGCGCGATCATCTGTCATGGACGCTCCTCGCCCCGCGCGATCAAGAATGCCGTGAGGGTCGCCGCCGAGGCGATCGAGAGCCGCGTCAATGATCGGATCCAGGAGGTGATGACCTCCCGGCTCCACCTCGAGGCTGTGTGAGGCGAACATGAGGGCTTTCGTCTTTCCGGGACAGGGGTCGCAGGTCGTCGGCATGGGGCGGGATCTCGCCGAGACCTGGCCCGTATGCCGCCAGACCTACGCGGAGGCCGATTCGGTGCTCGGTTTCGAGCTGTCACGGGTCTGTTTCGAGGGACCCGAGGACCGGCTCCAGCTCACGGCGATCGCCCAGCCGGCCATCCTGACCACGAGCGTGGCCGCGCTGCGCGCGCTCGAGGAGCGCGGAGTGAAACCCGATGTGGTGGCCGGACACAGCCTCGGAGAGTATTCCGCGCTGGTGGCCGCCGGCTCGCTGCGCTTCGCCGACGCGGTCGCGATCGTGCACAAGCGCGGGCGGTACATGCAGGAGGCCGTCCCGGTGGGTGAGGGAGCCATGGCGGCGATCATGGGCCTGGACATCGAGACGGTCGAGACGCTGTGCCGGGACGCCGCCCGGCCCGGACACCGGGTGGTGTCGCCGGCCAACAGGAACGCTCCCTCCCAGATCGTAATCTCCGGGCACGCCGACGCCGTCGACAGGGCGATCGCGCTCGCGCAGGAGCGGGGCGCGCGTCGGGCGATCCGCCTCAACGTGAGCGCGCCGTTTCACTGCTCCCTCATGGCGCCGGCCGCTGAACGGCTCTCTCAGGATCTCGAACGGACCGACTTCGCCGACCTCGCCGTGCCGCTCGTCACCAACGTCGACGGGCGTCCGATCCGCTCCGGTGCCGAGGCACGCGAGTCGCTCACCCGTCAGGTGACGGCGCCCGTGCTCTGGGATGACGGAGTGAGGGCCCTCGCGGCGATGGGAGTCGACCGGGCGCTCGAGGTCGGCCCCGGCCGCGTGCTGGCGGGCCTCATCAAGCGGATCGAGCCGGGCATATCCACCGCCTCCGCCGGCGATACCGGATCGATCCAGTCCACGGAGGAATCCGTCTCATGAAGCAGAAGGTCACGCTGGTGACCGGGGCCACCCGCGGCATCGGGTACGCCATCGCGCGCCGTCTCGCGGCCGAAGGCTCGGATCTGGTGCTGCTGGCACGCGACCAGGAAAGGCTGGAGGAAGTGGCGCGGGAAGCCGCCGCCTCGGGCGTGCGCGCTCTCGCCATCGCCGCCGACATGGCCGACGGGGACGCCGTGGAGGCGGCGGTGCAGAAAGCGCTCTCGGAATTCGGCGCGCTGCATCACCTCGTCGCAAACGCCGGCATCACGGCGGACCAGCTCACCATGCGCCTCAAGCCGGGAGACTGGGATCGCGTGCTCGCGGTGAATCTCACGGGCACCTTCAGGCTCGCCCGGGCCGCCCTCGGCTCCATGCTGCGCGCGCGATACGGGCGGATCGTGGCGATCTCGTCGGTCGCAGGTCTCATGGGCAACCCGGGGCAGTCGGCATACGCTGCGTCCAAGGCCGGGATCATCGGCTTCGCGAAGTCGCTGGCCAAGGAGATCGGCTCGCGGGGCATCACGGTGAACGTCGTCGCACCGGGGCTGATAGAGACCGACATGGCCCGCGCTCTGCCGGAAAGCCGCCGCGAGCAGATGATTTCGCAGGTTCCGCTCGGCCGTCTCGGCAAGCCCGAGGAAATCTCGGCGGCGGTGTCCTTCCTCCTGGGCGAAGAAGCCTCTTACATCACGGGCGCCGTGCTCAACGTGAGCGGTGGTCTGTACATGTGATCGCACGTCGACCGCCCGCGCACCGGCCGGTTTTTGACGCGCGGGGCCCCGGAGGCGTGTGCTAGACTGGCATTCCTTTTTCGTGAGAGGAAGGTTGATCAGGTTCGTCTTGATCGGTCAAGGTCAAATCGGAGGTTGTGAATGAACATCGAGGAAAAGGTCAAGGGGATTATCGTCGAGCAACTCGGCGTGGATGAAGCCGAGGTCACCCCCACGGCCTCCTTTGTCGAGGATCTGGGCGCCGATTCGCTCGATCAGGTCGAGCTCGTCATGGCGCTCGAGGAAGAGTTCAAGCTCGAGATCAGCGACGAGGACGCCGAGAAGATCAAGACCGTCCAGGACGCCGTCAAGTACATCACCGAGCACAAGTAGTCCCGGCTGCTTCACGAAGCCGCAACCTCGGCGGGAATCATGGAGAGACGTGTCGTCATAACGGGGGTCGGTCTCGTCAGTCCCCTCGGCATCGGAACCCAGGAGAACTGGGAGTCCCTTCTCGCGGGCCGTAGCGGCATCGGCCCGATCACACGGTTCGATGCCACCGACTATCCCGCCAGAATCGCGGGCGAGGTCAGGAACTTCGACCCGGCGGCCTACAGCCCCGCGAAGGAAGTCAAGAAGAGCGACATCTTCATCCATTACGCTCTGGCCGCCACCCAGTTCGCGATGGAGGACTCGCGGCTCAGGATCGACCCGTCCAACGCGGAGCGCGTGGGGGTGTACATCGGCTCGGGTATCGGGGGGCTTCCCTCGATCGAGCGGCAGCACGCGGAGCTGCTCGAGAAGGGACCGCGCCGGATCTCTCCGTTCTTCATCGTCGGCCTCATCGTCAACCTGGCGTCGGGGCAGGTCTCGATCCGCTACGGCGCGAAGGGGCCGAACATGGCCAACTCGACGGCCTGCTCCACGGGCACGCATGCCATCGGCGACTCCGCACGAATGATCGCCCGCGGTGACGCCGACGCGATGATCTGCGGTGGCGCCGAGGGCGTCGTGACCCCGCTCGCCGTGGGTGGATTCTCCGCGATGAGGGCGTTGTCGACGCGCAACGACGACCCCCGCGCGGCCAGCCGCCCGTTCGACGCCGATCGGGACGGTTTCGTGATCGGCGAAGGGGCGGGCATCGTGATCCTCGAGGAAATGTCCCACGCGCGGCGCCGCGACGCGACCATCTACGCCGAAGTGGCGGGCTACGGCGTCAGCGCCGATGCGTTCCATATCTCGGCCCCTTCCGAGGACGCGGACGGGCCCATTCGGGTGATGAAGAACGCGCTCGCCGACGCGGGCGTCCAGCCCGAGGAAGTGGACTATATCAACGCGCACGGCACCTCGACCCCGATCGGCGATCGGATCGAGACGACCGCGATCAAGAGCGTCTTCGGCGAGCACGCGCGCTCGCTCGCCGTGTCTTCCACCAAGTCGATGACCGGACACCTGCTCGGCGCCGCGGGAGGCCTCGAGACCGGCATCGCGGCACTCGTCGTCCGGCACGGCATCATCCCGCCGACGACAAACTACCGGACCCCCGATCCCGATTGCGATCTCGACTACGTGCCGAACGCGGCGCGCGAGCGCGAGGTCCGATACGCGCTCAACAACTCCTTCGGATTCGGGGGTACCAACGCCAGCATCCTGCTCAAGAGGTTCGAAGAGTGAAAATCGTTGTCGCAATAAAACAGGTACCCGATACCGAGACCAAGGTGGTGATCGGCGCCGACGGCCGATCCATCGACGAATCCAATGTCACCTGGATCGTCAACCCCTATGACGAGTACGCGATGGAAGAGGCTCTCAAGCTCAAGGAGGCCGCGGGCGGGGAGGTGATCGTGCTCACCGTCGGTCCCGCTCGCTCCGCCACGGCACTGAGGACCTGCCTGGCGATGGGCGCCGATCGGGCCATCCATCTCAAGGACGCCGCCTTCGAGGGATCCGACTCCCTCGGGCTCGCACGCATTCTGGCCGCCGCGATCCGCCCCATCGAGCCCGACATGATTTTCGTGGGCCAGTATGCGGTGGGGACGGACAACCGGCAGCTCGGGATGATGCTCGCCGAGCTCCTCGACATGCCCCATATCTCCGTCGTCACGAAGCTGCAGATGGCCGAATCGGGGCTGACCGCGCATCGCGAGATCGAGGGTGGGCACGAGGTCGTGCAGTCGAGCCTCCCGTGCGTCATCACCGCACAGAAAGGCCTCAACGAGCCTCGTTACGCCAGCCTCAAGGGGATCATGGCGGCCAAGAAGAAGCCGCTCGAGGAGAAGGACGCCGCGGCGATCGGTATCGACGCCAGCACGGTGGGCGCCGCGGGCGCAAAAGCATTCCTGGCCCGGATGGAGCTGCCCCCCCCGAAGCAGCCCGGGAAGATCTTCAAGGATGACATGGAGACGGCGGTGCGCGAGGTGGTCCGTCTCCTTCACGAAGAAGCGAAGGTGATCTAGTGCCTGGAGTCCTGGTTTTTGCGGAACAGAGAGACGGCAGCATCAAGAAACCGGCGCTCGAAGCGGTGTCGGAAGGGCGCAGGATGGCGGATGCCCTCGGTGGCACGCTGACGGCGCTTCTCATAGGCGGTGCCGATACCCCGACCGAGGCGCTCAAGCGTCTCGGTGTCGATCGCCTCGCCATGGTGACGGATCCCCGCCTCGCCCTGTACGTACCCGAAGCGTACACGCGGGGGGCGGCGGCCGCGGTGGCCGCGGCCGACCCGGACCTTGTTCTCATGGCGGCCACGGCACAGGGCAAGGACCTCGCCCCGCGGCTCGCCGCGAGGCTCGAGACCGGCCTCGCCTCGGACTGCACAGCCCTGGCGGCCTCGTCCGCGCAGGTGACGGCGACACGCCCCGTCTATTCGGGCAAAGCGATCGCCACCGTGAACTTCAAGGACGCCCGTCCCGCCATGGCCACGCTCCGGCCCAACGTTTTCTCCGTCCTGTCCGAGGACCGCAAGGGGGAACTCGAGACCCTCGCCGTGAGCGTGAGCTTCGAGGACAAGGACTTCCGGTGCAAGGTCACCTCGATTGAATCAGGCGAGGGGGGCACCCTCGACGTCGCCGAGGCCGACATCGTGGTATCGGGCGGTCGCGCCATGAAGGGGCCGGAGAACTTCAGCTATATCCGGGATCTCGCCGAGGCGCTCGGCGGCGCCGTGGGAGCGTCCCGCGCGGCCGTCGATGCCGGCTGGATCGACCACCAGTTTCAGGTCGGGCAGACGGGCAAGGTCGTCTCCCCGGTGCTCTATATCGCTGCGGGGATCTCGGGCGCGATCCAGCATCTCGCGGGGATGTCCTCTTCGAAGGTTATCGTCGCCATCAACAAGGACGCGGACGCCCCGATCTTCAAGATCGCGGACTACGGGATCGTCGGCGACCTGTACGAGGTCATCCCGAAGATGATCGAGGAGATCCGCAAGGTCAAGAGCTGAAGCGCAGGCGGCCGGCTCCTAGACTTCCTCGAAGAAGTACGGCTTCATGCACTGGATCTTCTCTTCGTAGGTGTTCGGATACAGGAACCACGTCGCCGCGGCCACCGACGACAGCAGCGGGTTGCCGTCCTGGGGCGTGAAGCAGAACCCGATCACCTCGGTGCCGTTGTTGACCGTCAGACTCGGCACCGCGACCACGGTCTGGCTCAGAATACGGCCGTAGTGCCCGTAGTCCCGCCCGAACGAGAAGATGCTGTTCGCCGACATCTTGTAGCTGAGGGCCACCCGGTCGTTCGCCTTGAGCCTCCGGATGATCTCGTCCGTGGTCACCTTCCGCTTGAGGCGGATGTTGAACCAGATGCTGTGCATGTACTGCGTGTTGACCTTGATGGCCGATGAAAAGATGTTGCCCAGGTCGACTCCCATCGTGTTGAACAGGTGCCAGACGTCGCGGGCATGGTGGGTTCCGAACCGCTCGTCCTTGTGCTTGCCGGCCTGGGGCGACGGGCAGAACGAGCCGTCCTGCGAGATGTCGTTGGCGCGCCGGATGCACAGGAACCGCGCCTCGACGAGATTGTCGGACCCCCCGTCCGACAGGGCGATGTTGTCCACCAGGACCGCGAGGTTGTGTGTGTTGCACGACACGACCTGGAGGTACTGATCCTCGCCGGTCTTGAGTGCCTTGTCGTTGATGCCCCGCGCGTACGGCTTGCCGAACCCGAACTCGCTGCCCTGCGCGATGAAGCCCAGCGTGTTCTTCCGGTAGTTGTCGTACAGCTCCACCTTGTTCTGGTTGCCGACCGGCGTGCAGTCGATCACCACGCTCGCCCGCTCGAGCGCCTCTGCCGCTTCGAATTGCGGCTCGATGCCGATTTCCTTGAATCCCTCGACCGAATCCTCGTTGACGGCGAGTTTCGCGCCCCGGCGTTTCAGCTCCTTGACCTTGGAGCGGTCGGTCAGCAGCGGGGTCCTCTTGTGAAAGGTGACCTCATCGATGCCGAGAGCCGACTGCATGTTGACCAGGAGCCCGATCAGCGGCTCGCCGATGGTCCCCGTACCCACGACATGAACGATTTTCCTGTCGGACATGCGCCTCTCCCTGCCGCAGCGGCTCCGGACCTCCTGCGCACACGCCAGGCCGCGAAGTTGAAGTATCGCTTAAAGAATGAAGGCTCACCTGTCAGAGAATAACGGGATAAATGTATCGTGAACGTGCATGGGTGTCAACGACTTCCGGGCGGTCTCGCGGACACGCAAATAGGCGCCATCACTGACATAGTCCTTGACACGGTCACCGGCCCACTTTATCCTTTTGGCGTTATCTGGCAGCAGTTTCCCGGGCAGAACCTCAAGTATCACGATAAAGGCGGGTCGCCGATGCTCCCCACCGATGTCTCCGTCCTCTCCCCGAAGATCCGCGTCCGGGATCTGATGCTGGCCGATGCACACCACCTCGGCCTCGAGGTGATCGCAGGTGCGGCGGGGCTCGAGCGCCAGATCACCGTCCCGAGGATCCAGAAACCGGGTCTCTCACTCGCCGGGTTCGTCGAGTACATCCACCCCGGGCGGGTTCAGATCCTCGGCCAGAGCGAGATCACCTTCCTGCAGGGGATGGAGCCGGATCGCCGCAGGGACATCCTCGTCCAGGTCTGCGCCTGTGATGTCACCTGCTTCGTCTTGACCAAGAACCTGGATCCGCCCGCCGAACTGATCACCGCCGTGGAGGCGAGCGGGATCCCGCTGCTGAAGACACGGCATGTCTCATCGCAGACCATCGACGGGCTCACCCGTTTTCTCGAGGAGCGTCTCGCCCCGCGCCTGAGCATCCACGGTGTGCTGCTCGACATCTACGGAGTGGGCGTCCTGCTTCTCGGCGAGAGCGGAGTGGGGAAGAGCGAGTGCGCGCTCGACCTGATCGTCCGGGGGCACCGCCTCGTCTCCGACGACATCGTCGAGATCAAGCGCACGGGCAGCGTGCTCAACGGCAGCGGGCCGGAGCTGACGCGATACCACATGGAGGTGCGGGGCCTGGGGATCATCAACATCAAGGACCTGTTCGGCGTCGCCGCGGTGCGCTATCTCAAGGACGTCGACATGGTGGTCAAGCTGGATCCATGGCAGGAAGGCAAGGAATACGAGCGTCTGGGCCTCGACCAGCGAAGCTACGAGCTGCTCGGGATCAGCATCCCGTTTCTCGAAATGCCCGTGGCCCCGGGGCGCCATCTTTCGGTCCTCGTGGAGGTGGCGGCGCGCAACCATCTGCTGAAGACGAAGGGGTATGACCCCGCGCGCGAGCTGGCCAACCGGCTCGAAGCGCGCCTCACAGACGGGACCCTGATCCCATGACGTCGGATCGGCTGGTGATCATCACGGGCCTGTCCGGCTCGGGCAAGAGCCTCGCGGCCAACTGCTTCGAGGACATGGGTTACTACTGTGTGGACAACCTCCCGATCCGGCTCATTCCGGTCTTCATCGACCTGATCCAGCGCACACCGGGCGAGCTGCGGCAGGTCGCGCTCGTCATAGACATCCGGGAGGGCGCGTTCCTGAGCGAGTTCCCCGAAATCGTGGATCAGCTCAGGCACCAGGATCTGGGGCTCTCGGTCCTTTTCTTCGAGGCCACCACCGAGACACTCATACGGAGATTTTCGGAGACGCGCCGGCCGCACCCGCTCGCCGGCTCCGAGTCGGTCGAGGCCGGCATACGGAACGAGCGCGATATCCTGCGCCACCTTCGCGAGCGCGCCGACAAGGTCATCGACACCACCGCATTCAACGTGCACGAGCTGCGATCCTACCTGTTCGACAACTTCTCCGAGCAGGGCCGCAGCGGCGCTCTGTTCATCTCGGTGCTGAGCTTCGGGTACAAGTACGGCGTGCCGCCCGAGGCCGATCTCATGTTCGACGTGAGGTTCCTGCCGAACCCGCATTTCGAGGACGCGCTCCGGCCGCTCACGGGGCTGGATCCGGAAGTGGTGGAGTTCGTCGAATCGATCGATGATTACCGCGAGTATTTCCGGATGGTCGTGTCACTGCTCGTGTTCCTCGTGCCGCGCTTCATCGGGGAGGGCAAGTCGTACCTGACGATCGCGATCGGGTGCACGGGCGGACGCCACCGGTCGGTGACAATGGCGCTCAGGCTCGGCGAGGAGCTGGAGCGGCAGGGCTATCGCGTCAAGACAACTCATCGGGATCTCTGGAAAACGTAGGGAGGCGACTCGCCAATGGTCGGAGCTCTGGTGGTCACACATGGTGATGTCGCGAGAGAGCTCGTCAGCGCGGCCTATCGCATCATGGGGGAGAACAAGCAGCTCAGGGCGGTCTGCATCGGCTGGGACGAGGACGTGGCCACGGCGCGCCGCAAGATCGAAGAGGCGATCCTGCAGGTGGAGCACGGATCCGGGGTGCTGATCATGACCGACATGTTCGGTGGCACGGCGTCGAACCTGAGTCTGACGCTCCTGGTTCCCGGGAAGGTGGAGGTGGTAACCGGCGTGAATCTGTCGATGCTCCTCAAGCTGGGCAACACCGCCACGGAGCGCCTGAGCCTCTCGGAAGTCGCCGAGGCGGTCTGCGGCCGGGGACGCGAGTCGATCCGAGATCCCCTCGAACACGCTTCGGCCGAAGACGTCCGGGGGCGCCCGATGATCGAAGCGGAGATCAAGATCGTGAATCAGCTCGGGCTGCACATGCGGGCCGCGGGCAAGTTCGCGAAGACGGCCGGCCGGTTCCGGGCGCGCGTGATCCTCATGCGCGACGGCGTGGCCGTGGATGGCAAGTCGATCGTCGGGTTGTTGACCCTGGCGGCCTCGCGCGGCTCCAGCCTGACGCTACGCACCGACGGGGAAGACGAGTCGGCCGCGTTCGAGGCTCTCAAAGACCTGGTGGCAGGCAAGTTCGGAGAAGAACAGTGACCGATCCTCATGATCTCAACAACGCGCTGAATCATTCGCCGTCCGCGCGACCGTCCCGCTCGCTTCGAGGCATCGGCGCCTCCCCTGGCATCGCGGTCGCGCGCTGCCTCGTGCTGGAGGCCGCCGACCTGACGGTGTTCCGGGTGACGATCAGACCCGAGGAGATCGAGGCGGAGGTGGCTCGCTTCCGCGAGGCGGTGACCAGGGCCAAGTCCCAGCTCACCGAGCTGCAGGCCACGTTCGCGAAGGAGCATCGCGAGACGGCCGGCTCCATCTTCGAGGCGCAGCTGCTGCTGATGGACGACGAGACGCTCATGGGCGGCGCCGAGAAGGCGATCCGCAAGCAGAAGATCAACGCCGAGTGGGCCCTGCGCACGGAGCTGCATCACCTGACGCAGTCGTTCGCCGACGTCGCGGATCGTGAGAGGCTGCTGGAGAACATCGAGGACATCGAGAACAGGATCCAGACGGTGCTGGCCGGCGGCGAGCACCACGACCTCTCGGAGCTGACCGAGGACGTTATCATCATGGCGTCCAAGCTCTCGCCGTCCGAGACGGCCCTCCTGCGCGTTCCTCACGTCATCGGCCTCGCCACCGACAAGGGAGGGCCGTCGTCCCACACCGCCATCGTCGCCAAGGCACTGGGGATTCCTGCGGTCGTGGGCCTGCACGATCTCAGCGAGAGAGTCACCACGGGAGATCTCCTCGTCGTGGACGGGTCGCGCGGCCTGGTGGCGGTGAACCCCAGCCAGGCCGACCTCGACCGTTACCGTGGAATGAGCGCCGAGTTCCGCCGCGGCGAGGAGGAGAAGCTGCTGGCCCTGCGCGACCTGCGGGCCGAGACGCTCGACGGATTCCGGGTGGATATCCACGCGAACATCGAGCTTCGGGAGCAGATCGACGCGGTGCTGAAGTACGGTGCGGAGGGTATCGGCCTGTACCGGTCCGAGTTCCTCTTCCTGAACCGCTCGCCGTACCTGCCGAGCGAGGACGATCACTTCGAGGTGTATCGTGACCTCGCTGAAGCGATGGGCCCGCGGGTCGTCACCATCCGGACGCTCGATCTGGGTGGGGAGAAGTACTTCCACACGGTGCTCGAGAAGAATGAGAACAACCCCGTCATGGGGATGCGCGCCATCAGGTTCTGCCTGGCGCACCGCGACATCTTCAAGACGCAGCTCAGGGGGATCCTGCGCGCGAGCGTGCATGGCAACGTCCGGGTGATGTTCCCGTTGATCTCGGGCGTGGAGGAGTTCCGCATGGCGCGCACCGTGCTGACGGAGTCGATGGAGGAGCTCCTGGCCGAGGGGGTTCCGTTCCGGTCCGACATACCGGTGGGGCTCATGATCGAGGTCCCCTCGGCGGCCGCCGTGGCCGACCTGCTTGCTCGGGAGGCGGACTTCTTCAGCATCGGCACCAACGATCTCATCCAGTACACGCTGGCCATCGACCGAAGCAACGAGTCGGTGAGCTATCTGTACCGTCCGATGCACCCTGCCATCATCCGCACGATCAAGTTCACCGTGGACGCCGGCCGGGCGGCGGGAATTCCGGTGGCGATGTGCGGTGAGATGGCTTCCGATCCGCTGATCGTGCCCATCCTGCTCGGCCTCGGGATCAGCGAGCTGTCCATGGACCCTGTGTATGTCCCGTCCGTCAAGGCGGCGATCCGTTCGCTCACCGCCGTGGAGGCTCGCGAGATGGTCGAGGAGATCCTCAAGCTGCCCACGGCGATCGACGTCGAGGCGTACGCGAAGCAGCGGATCCTGCCTCGCGTGCGGCTGGCTGTCCCATCACTCGTCGAAGGCAATGGGAGCTGAGATGAAGCAACGCGTGGAGAAACCATGGGGCTACGAGATCATCTGGGCCCGCACCGATGACTACGTCGGCAAGATGCTGTTCATCAGGCAGGGGCACAAGCTCAGCCTCCAGTACCATGAGCGCAAGGAAGAGACGATCTATCTGCACGCCGGCGAGATGCTCTTCACCGTGGGCGACGCAGAGAGCCTCAGCGTGAAGACCCTCCGGCCGGGTGACGAGTACCACATCGCGCCGGGAACGCGGCACCGCATGGAGGCCGTTCGCGACTGCGAGGTGTTCGAGGTTTCGACCCCGCATCTCGACGACGTGGTGCGGATCGAGGACGCGTACGGCCGGGCCGCGCCGGCACCCCGCACACCCGGGGAGGCATCGTCATGACAAAGGCGGATCTCGTCGAAGTGGTGCATCGCGTTCATGGCGGTCTCTCGAGAAAGGAGGCGGCCGAGGTGGTCGAGCAGCTCATCGGCTCGATCAAGAAGGTCCTTCTGCGCGGCGACAAGGTGCAGATCTCCGGTTTCGGCAGCTTCGAGGTGGTGACCCGGCGGGCTCGCAAAGGCCGGAACCCGCAGACCGGAGACGTCATTGCGATCGACTCCCGCAACAGCCTGGTTTTCCGGCCATCCAAGATACTCGTCGAGACCCTGAACTGACTCACCGAAGTTGAAATGGGGGAGGCATACCCGTGGCAAAGACAGCTCCCGAGATCCCCAGCAAGCTCTTCTACAAGATCGGCGAAGTGTGCGAGATCACCGACACGCAACCCTATGTCCTGCGCTTCTGGGAATCGGAGTTCCCGCAGCTCGCGCCCAAGAAGAACAGGTCCGGGCAGCGGGTTTACCAGCGCAAGGACATCGACACCGTCGTCCGGATCAAGAAGCTCCTCTACGAGGAGGAGTACACGATTGCCGGCGCGCGGCGAAAACTGGACGAGGAGCACCTGGCCGCCCCTGGCACCGAAGAGCCTTCAGGCGACGGCCGGGAGAGCGTCTCCGGCAGGCCCGAGGAGGACCACCCGGTGGACATGCTCTCCGCGCGGGCGGCACGGTCCCCGCGCGAGGTTCAGCCCGAGCTGCCGACCGGGGATCCGGAGCATGAGGCCCGGCTCGAGCGCGCGCTGGGCGAGTTGAAGAAGGCGTTGCGTGAGGTGCAGCAGATCCTCGGCAAGGAGTGACACTGGGGGGGCCGCCTTATCCGCCAGGATTCTCACGCCATTCGGCGGGCGTGAGCGTGCGGAGGGCGAGCGCATGGATGCTGACGGACATCTCCTCCGACAGGGCGGCGTACACGAGTCGGTGCCGCTCGAGGGACGGGCGGCCCTCGAAGGCGTCCGAGACGACGATCAAAGCGTAATGCCCGCCTCCTCCACGCGCTCCCGCATGACCCGCGTGCCGGTCGCTCTCATCGAGAACCTCCACGTGGATCGCGGCGAGCGAGGCCGACAGCTTTCGCTTTATCAGTTCCGGGGTATCGGACGATGGCATCGGTCATCTCCACATCGGGTTCCGCATCGACCCCCTCAATCCTAGCATCGCGCTACGACGTCGTGGTGGTTGGAGGCGGCATCGTCGGGCTGGCCACCGCGCTGCAGTTGCTCCATTCCGCTCCGGACGTCCGCCTGGCGGTCCTCGAGAAGGAAGCCGCTGTCGCCACGCATCAGAGCGGACGCAACAGCGGTGTCGTCCATTCCGGCGTCTACTACCGGCCCGGCTCCGCCAAGGCGCGGTACTGCGTCGAGGGGGCCCGGCTCATGAAGGATTTCTGCCGCGCGGAGGGGCTACCGCTGTCCGTCTGCGGCAAGCTGATCGTGGCGACCCGCGACAGCGATCTGCCCGGCCTGGAGGAGCTGCGGCGGCGCGGCCTGGCGAACGGTGTGGAGGGTCTCGAGATGCTCGACGCGTCGGGGCTGGCGCGGATCGAGCCGCACGCGCGTGGCGTGCGGGCCCTGCGTGTGCCGGGCACGGCGGTGACCGACTACCGGGCCGTGGCGCGCCGGTACGCCGAACTGGTCGTGGCCGCGGGAGGGTCGCTTCACACCGGCATCCGGGTCACGGCTCTGGGAGCGGAACGTGGCCTCTGCGTCCTGAGCCATGCGGGGGGCGGGATCGAGGCGAGGTGTGTGATCAACTGCGCGGGGCTGCACAGCGACCGGCTCGGTCGTGCCGCCGCGGCACGCCGGGGTCTGCGGATCGTGCCCTTCCGCGGCGAGTACTACGAGATCGGGGGGGCGAGCCGCGACATGGTCCGGGCGCTCATCTACCCGGTGCCCGACCCGGATCTGCCATTCCTCGGCGCTCATCTGACCCGCAGCGTGTCCGGCGTGGTGGACGCGGGGCCCAACGCGGTTCTCGCCTTCAGCAGAGAGGGATACCGGCGCACCGATTCGAGCCTCGCCGATCTTGCCGACACCCTCTCGTTTCCCGGGTTCTGGCGGATGGCCGCCCGGAACTGGCGGAGCGGCCTCGACGAGTTCCGGCGCTCCTTCAGTCGCCGCGCCTTCCTCCAATCGATCCGAAGGCTCGTGCCGGCCATCCGCGAGGAGGATTCTGACCCCCGCGCCGGCCGGGGTGCGGGCGCAGGCGATCGAGCGGAGCGGCGCCCTCGTGGACGATTTCCGGATCGAACGTGACGGCCCGCTCGTGCACGTGTTCAACGTGCCGTCTCCGGCAGCCACCGCGTCCCTGGTCATCGGCCGCCATCTGGCGCAGACGGCGATAGCGGTCCTGGAGGGCAGGTGACACCCGAAGATGGCTGGTGTACACTGACCACCCTTTCGAATCGCGGCTCGGTCGGGACGTGGCGCAGCCTGGTAGCGCACTTGACTGGGGGTCAAGGGGTCGCTGGTTCAAATCCAGTCGTCCCGACCAAAACCTCCCCCAACGTCCACATTGCTGGCCTATACTCGGGATGGAACGTTCGCCCGAACGCATTCGCTCGGAGAGGAGGCCGTATGCCTTATTGTCCGGCGTGCAGAAGTGAATACGAGGAAGGCTCGAAGAAGTGTACCGACTGCGGCGGCGACCTGGCCGCGGGGACGATGCCCGAAGCACCATCGATCGCGCGTGCAAGCAACGAGAAATGGGTGTCCTTGCTGCGCGTGAGGCGTGAGGACAACGCCGAGATCATCCACGGGCTTCTGGAAAGCGCGGACATCCCGTGCGAGGTGATCGACAAGATGGCGGCGCAGATGCCGCTGCCCGTATCCGCCACGCTCTCGCGGTTCGAGATCTCGGGTTCCCGAGAGCCGCGCGGTCGAGGCCAGGGAGCTCCTCAACGAGGCCCGGGAGGGGACTGTCCCGTGTCCGGCCTGCGGCCACATGTCCGCCGCCGGAGAATCGACGTGCGAGTACTGCGGAGAAGCGCTGCGCTGATGGTCCCCTGGTGACGACGATTCTGCTGACCAACGACGACGGGGTCGGCGTCCCCGGCCTCACCGTGCTGGCGCGCGCCCTGTCCTCGCTGGGCCGCGTCATCGTCGTGGCTCCTGACAGGGACATGAGCGCCGTCAGCCACGCGCTCACGCTGACACGCCCGCTGCGCGTGAAGCGACATGCCGAGCATGTCTACGCGGTGGACGGGACTCCGACCGACTGCGTCAACCTGGGCATCTTCAACCTCCTCGAGAAGAAGGTCAATCTCGTCGTCTCGGGCATCAACCGCGGGTACAACCTCGGCGACGACGTCACCTACTCGGGCACCGTATCGGCCGCGTTCGAGGGAACGCTCCTCGGCTACCCCTCCATTGCGGTCTCGCGGGCCGCCATGCCCGGCTCCGGCTTTTCCGGCAGCAACTGGCCGTACGACCCCGAGGAGACCTACGAGGCCGCGGCGGCGTTCACCGCGACGCTCGCGCGGCGGATCCTGGACCAGGGGATGCCCGAGGACACGCTGCTCAACGTGAACGTGCCGCTGCCGCCTCTGCGTGGCGTGAGGTGCACCCGTCTCGGTCGCCGGGTCTACAAGGAGGGGGTGATCGAGAGAGTGGACCCGTCCGGGAGGCAGTACTACTGGATCGGCGGAACCGCGCCCGAGTGGACCGAGGACGCCCGCAGCGATTACGCGGCGGTGACGGCCGGCTGCGTCTCCGTCACCCCCCTGCATCTCGACCTGACCAACGACCGCGAGCTCGAGACGATCGCGTCCTGGGGCCTCACCGTGCCGGCGGCGCCCGACGGCGGGGGAGCGGGCCGATGAGACGCGGCGCGAGCGACGATTTCGCGATACGCCGCCGGCAGATGGTGGAGCGTCAGCTCGTGCCACGCGGCATCTCGGATCCGCGCGTGCTAGAGGCGATGGGAAGACTGCCGCGCCACCTGTTCGTGGAAGAGGCGCTGCAGGGAAAGGCCTACTCGGACAACGCGCTGCCGATCGGCTCGAAACAGACCATATCCCAGCCCTACATCGTGGCGGCCATGACCGAGCTGCTGAAGGTGGGCCCCGGGGACCGCGTGCTCGAGATCGGCACCGGTTCGGGATACCAGACGGCCCTGCTGGCGACGCTGGCGGGGGAGGTGTACAGCATCGAGCGACTGCGGTCTCTGTCGACCCGGGCCCGTGGTATCCTGCGCCAGCTCGGGCTGGACAACCTCCACCTGCGCGTCGGCGACGGCACCGCGGGATGGCCCGAAGAGGCGCCGTTCAGCCGGATCGTGGTGACGGCGGGTGCGCCCTCCGTTCCCGCCCCGTTGCTGGCGCAGCTCGACGCGGGCGGGCGGCTGGTGATCCCCGTAGGCGACGAGCGACAGCAGGTGCTCAACGTGCTGATCAAGGGGCCGGCAGGCATCCGCACCGAGCAGTACGATCACTGCGTGTTCGTCAAGCTGATCGGGCAGGAAGGCTGGCAGGAAACCCCGGACCAGGCGTCTTGACAGGCCGCGGGGCATCGGTTATCGTCGGCCACTGCATCGAAAAGCCCTCGCTTTCCCGCGTGACGTCGGGACGTAGCGCAGCCTGGTAGCGCACCTGCTTCGGGAGCAGGGGGCCGGAGGTTCAAATCCTCTCGTCCCGACCACTCAGCCCGTCTCCGGACCGCCCGACCGCTCCCGGCGGCGGCCGCAGCGTGTGTTAGAATTTCCGCAACTCTATGACAAACGCCAAGATACTCCTCGTCGACGACGTCAAGGTGTTCATCGAGTTCGAGCGCGGGCTGTTCGAGCGCGCCGGGTGCACCGTCCTCTCCGCCGCCTCCGGCCCCGAGGCCCTGCGGCTGGCCCGGGACGAGCGTCCGCACGCGGTCCTGCTCGACTACGAGATGCCCGGAATGAAAGGCGACGAGGTCTGTCTGAGGATCCGCGGCGACGCCGTGACACGGCACATACCGGTTCTGATCGTCACCTCGCATCCCACCCCCGAGGTCGAGGGCCGATGCCGGCGGGCGGGATGCACCGACTTCATCGCCAAGCCGGTCACCGCCCGGGAGCTGATGCAGCGCGTGCTCAAGCTGCTGCAGATCCCCTACCGCGTGGCGCTGCGCACCCGGGTGCGTATGGAGGTGAGGATCGATGGCACGGACGAGTCGGTCTCGGTGCTCGGCTACTCGATCGATATCAGCGAGGGCGGGATGCTGATCGAGGCGCCCGAACCGGTGGCGGAGGGAAGGGCGATCCGCGTCGCATTCTCGCTGCCCGGCTCCGAGGAGCCGCGCACTACGAGGGCGGCCGTGATCCGCTCCACCGCTCAACGCGAGCGCGGTGCCTTCACCGTGGCACTGAAGTTCCTCGAGGCCGACGCGGCCACGCGTGCCGCCATCCGATCGTTCGTCGAGCAGGAGATCGGGACTTGAGCCAGGCTGCACGCCGGTTTCGGATCCGTGGAGCGGTCCAGGGCGTCGGCTTCAGGTACTTCGTACTGAAGGTCGCATCCCGACTGGGTCTCGCGGGATGGGCACGCAACGAGAGGGACGGCTCGGTGGAGATCCTGGCCCAGGGAAGCACCGAGGCGCTGGATGAGCTTGCCGGACTGATCGAGGAAGGGCCCCCGGCCTCGCGCGTGGAGAGCACCGAGGCGTCGGACGTGCCGGTCGACCCGTCGCTGGCCGGGTTCGGCGTGAGACATTGAGAGACGAGAGGAGCGAAACCGGACCATGAGCGATTACGTGCGGCTGATCCGCGACATCCCCGATTTCCCCAAGGAGGGGATACTCTTCAAGGACATCACGCCTCTGCTGCGGGACGCGAAGGCGCTCTCCGGCACGCTCGACGCTCTCGCCGAACATTACGCAGGCGACCGTGTACAGGTCGTCGCCGCGGTGGAGTCCCGGGGGTTCATCTTCGGCGCTGCGCTCGCGGTGCGGCTGGGCGCTGGCTTCGTGCCGATCCGGAAGCCGGGCAAGCTGCCGTACGACACCGTCAGCGAGACGTACGCGCTCGAGTACGGCACCGATACGATCGAGGTCCATCGCGATGCCGTATCCAGGGGGGAGCGCGTGCTGGTCGTAGACGATCTGCTGGCCACGGGCGGGACGGCGCGTGCCGCGGTCAACCTGATGCGGAAGCTCGGAGCGGAGGTCGTGGGGGCGACCTTCCTCGTGGAGCTCGATTTCCTGCACGGCCGCGAGAAACTCGGAGACGTGGCGGCCTTCTCCCTGGTCCACTACCAGTGAGCCGCCGCGGGCCAAGCACGATGCTGGGCGTCGCGGCCGTCGCGCTGGTCCTGGCAACGGCGGGACCGGCCTGCCGGCAGAAGGCTTCGCCGGAGCAGCTCGACGCCCTTCTCCAGAAGGGAGACGACGCGCTGCTCGGGGGACGCATCCAGGATGCCGAGAAGGCATTCGGCGAGGCAACACGGGCGCCCGGAGCCGGTGCGCGCGCCTGGTCCGGTCTCGGTCTCGCTCAGATCCGATCCGGTGAGGTGGCCGAAGCGCTCGCGTCCTTCGAACAGGCGCTGGCGCTCGATCCTAACAATGTGGATTACGCCTTCCTGCGCGCCCACGCCCTCCAGACCGGCGGGCGGCACGAGGAAGCGCTTGCCGCCTATCAGAAGATCGAGAAGGAGCACCCGGGCAGACCGGAGGTGGAAACCCAGATCATCGAGCTGCTCGAGTCGGCCGGCAAGACGGAGGACGCGAGGCGGCTGGCGCTCGAATCGGCGGATCGGTCTCCGGACAACTTCGACCTCGTCATGTCGGCGGCCCGGCTCCTGCAGAAGTCCGGCGCCGACGAATCGGCGATCGCCTACTACCAGCGCGCCCGGATAATCCGCCCCTATTCGCTCGACGCCCTGTACGGGATGATCGACGCATCCAAGAAGGCCGGCCAGATCCAGCAGAGCGTCGAACTGATCGACCTCTACCACCAGCTCGAGGCCAGGACGAAGGCCGTCGACGCGCTCCGCCAGCAGGCGGCCGCCAACCCGGGGAATGCCGTCGCCGCCCGACGCTACGTGGACCGGTTGTACGACGAAGGGTGGCTGGACGTCGCCGTGAGCGAGACCGGGACGTTCCTGGACCAGTTTCCCGACGACCCTTCACGCGGGGCGCTGGCGCTGCGAGCGGCCAGGGCGGCTGTCACGGTCCGGGACCCGGCCACGGCAGCTCGTTTCTACGCGATCGCCAAGGATCCGCCACCGACCCGCGACGAGGACCTCGAGGCGATCGCCGAGGTGGCCTCCGCCCTCGGAGAGAGGGAGGATGCGGCGGAGTTCTGGCGCGGCTACCTCGAGGCCCACCCCGATGATCGCCACGCTCTCGAGGCCCTGGGCAAGACGCTGATGCAGGACAACCGCCTGGATGACGCCGAGCAGCCGTTACGGCGCGCCGTCGAGCTCGACCCGAAGGACGCCGAGGCGAGGGCCGATCTGGGGCTGCTGCTGGTCAAGCGCGAGGATGAGCCCGCCGCGAAGGCGGAGCTGAATCACGCTCTGGCGCTCGACCCGGACCAGGCCGACGCCCTCTTCGGCCTGGGTCTCCTCGCTCAGCAACGCAAGGATTTCGTCATCGCGGAGAAATACCTGAGGAGCGCGCTCGAGAAAGCACCGGGGCATCAGGACGCACTGGTGGTTCTGGCGCTCGTGCTGTCGGACCAGCGCAAGTGCCAGGAGGCCGTGCCTCTGTTCAACCGCGCGCTCAAGCACGATTACCAGAACATGACCGTCCATGCCGGCCTGGTCCGCTGCCTGGAGCAGCTCGGTCGGATGGAGGAGGCCGATCAGGCCCGCAGGGTCGCCGAGGAGCTGCTCGGGCAGAGCCAGACCTCAGACGGCACGGCCTTGTCATCCCCGAAGAAATGATCATACCCTGACGCCGGCGCGCCCGTAGCTCAGCAGGATAGAGCGACGGATTCCTAATCCGTAGGTCGTGAGTTCGAATCTCGCCGGGCGCACCACCCCCCCTTCACCTGTCCCCACCGGTTGTGAGACAATGATCCGGTTCCCGCACGCGTCGTCTCACACGCCGAGGTGCCCGATGAGTCTCCGGGACGAACGCCTCCTCACCCTTCTCCCGAGAGGTATGCCATGGCCACGATCTCCGTCGAGGATCTGATCACCCGCCTCCAGGACACCGAGCCCGGCCCCATCATCGCCGCCGTCCGCGACCTCGGCAAAGCGCTGCCCGGCCTGGACGACGCCGGGTTCCGCTCCGCCGTGGAGGGGATCAGCGGCTTGTTCTATATCGATCTGTTCGATCGTGCCGACCTGCAGCCGGCGGTCGATGAAGCGGAGACGACGCTGGCGTCGGCGGGCGACCGGGTGGTGCCGATCGTCCTGCACCTGATGGAGGGCTCCGACTTCAAGAGCCACCTGCATCTGGCGCGCGTGCTGGCAAGAGTGGGCCCTGTGGCGCTTCGACCGCTACGGCGCCTCGCCGCCACCGCAGACGAACCTTATAATCGCGCATTCGCGCTCTACGCCATCGGCAAGATGCGGTCGGCCGAGGTGCACGAGGCGCTTCCCGAGGTGACCGGCTCGCTCATGCACCCCGACCGGGAGGTGCGCGACAGCGCCGCGCGGGCCTTGGGCAAGATCGTCGAGCAGGTGCCGGCGACCGATCTCAGCGAGAGGCGCCGCGAGGAAATCTATATCGCCCTGAGACGGGTGCTGTCGGACGCGCAGCCGGCGGTACGGGCCAAAGCTGTCCGGAGTCTCGGCAAGATGGCTCGCTGCGGGTATCTCTCCGGGGTCCAGCGTGCCGAGCTGCGCGCGCGCCTCCTGGGGATGGCCGGGAAAGGGGAGAGTGACGAATGGGACGGCGCCTACATCGTCCGTCGCGAGGCTACCGAGGCGCTCGGAGAGCTCGCCGACTGAGCAAGCTCCTCGCATTCGCGGTTCTGCTGGCCGCCTCGGGCCTGAGCCCGGCCGCCGCCGACACCTTCGTGCTGACGCCGATCGCGGTTCAGGGGCACGATGCGCCCGCGGGCGGCCGCTACGTGCTGTTCGGGGATTCGGCGATCGACAGCCTGCGCCGGGTGACCTTCAGTGCCTCCCTCTCCCGCGGCCAGAACGGCATCTTCCGGACACGACGCGGCGGATTCGAGACGCTGGTGCTTTCGGGCGATCCGGCGCCAGCCGACGCGGGCAACCGGTTCGCCGGTCTGTTCGAGGTCTGCAGCAACGCCCGCGACGACCTCGCCTTCGTCGCGAACACGTTCTTCCCGGCACGCGGCGCCCTCTTCATGATGACCGATGGCGTGGTGCGCACGATCGTGCGGGCGGGGGATCCCTCGCCCACGGGCAAGGGGGACATCATCACGGGATTCAACCAGCTCCGGCTGCTCGACTCGGGCGATCTCTACTTCTCGGTATTCCTGCTCGACACCGAGGGGCTCGAGCGAAGCGCCGTCCTGAGGTATCGTGACGGGTCGATCGTTCCGATGGTCGCGCCCGGGGATCGCTACATGGGCACGCGCGCAATCTACCGGACATACCAGTACGACGTGACACCCGGAGGGGAGATCACCGTGGAGGCGTCGGTAACCAACTCCGACCTGCACGCCACCGCCGGGCCGGTGGGCGAGATCGTGCAGCTCGCGGCGGGGCGACTGCATTCGCTCGCCTCGGTCGGGTTGAGCGTCTCCGGTGGAATCGATCTGTTCCGCAACTTCGCCGTCACGTTCGATCAGGTGCACACGGACGAAGCGGGCCGCGCCGGTTTCTACGCCGGGACGAACGACCATCCGGACGGCGCCTATCTGACCAACGAGAGCGGGCGTCTCTACGACAATGTCATCCTCCTGGCGCAGGGCGATCCCGCGCCCGCCTCGCCGACCGACCGTCTCGACTCCCTGGGCGCCTTCGACATGAACACGGCCGGCACGACGGTGTTCTACGCCGCCACGATCGAGCACCCGGCCGGCGCATTGTTCGTCCTTCGCGCGGGGCACGAGCGGAAGATCGCCGCGGCAGGGGAGCCGCGTCCCGACGGGGCCGATGTGTGGCGTGGGTTCCTGCGGATCGATCTCGGCGAAGATCCTGACGACTCGTTCGTCTTCACGGACTTCGCGGCGATCGCACAGGTCGGCGTGTACCTCGGCCGGTTCGTCCCCCCGGCGGATGTCGCCCTTGCCCGGCTCGAGGCGGCGCTCGCCATGGCCGGGCTCCCGGCGCTCGCGCGTCCGCTGAGCCTCGCCCTGGGGCGCGGACAGGATCGACTCGCCCTGACGCTGGCGCAGGCACTCGTGGTACAGGTGGACGCCCGGGCCGGCCGCTCACTCGATTCCATGTCCGCCGATCGGATCAGCCTGGAGCTCGAGGACCTCATCGCTGCACTCGGCGGCCCGTCGGGCCCGGGGCCCGTGCCGGCCCCGCGAAGCCGGACGGGCGGGATCCGCCGTGACACCCCGTTTGACAGGGATCCGGGGCGACACTAGGATCGGCGGCATTATCATCCCGGATCAGGCCGGAACGAAGGGGGGAACACCGTGGCCGGAACCAGAATCACGCGCAAGCAGATGAAGCACGACGAGCTCGTCAGCACCGTCTCCAGCCTCACGGCGCTTGCGGAGGAACACGCCCGGACCATTGTCATTGCGGTGGCGGCGATCGTCGTTCTCGGTCTGGCAATCACCGGTGGCTTCTGGTACTCGCACAGTCGTGCCGCGGCGGCTTCCGCCGCGCTGGCCACCGTGCAGGAAGCGGCCTCCGCACCGGTGGCCGGCGAGGCCTCCTCGCCCACCCCGGGTGCGTCGACCTACATGAGCAAGGAGCAGAAGTACCAGGAGGTCATCCGCCGGGCCGAGGGCGTGATGGCGGAGTACCCCTCATCGAAGGCCTCACGCTGGGCCGCGTACTGGAAGGCGTACGCCCTCCACGAGCTGGGCAAACCCTCCGATGCGATGACGACCCTCGAGCCGGTCGTGAGCGACACCTCGGATCCGTTCCTCTCGGCCTCGGCCCGTCTGCTCCAGGCACGGATTCAGGAGGCGCAGGGCGATCTCGGCGCCGCGCTCGACACCTATGCGGCGCTGGCCGCCTCCGCACCGCCGCAGTTCCCGGTCGAGCTGTGTCTCATGAGCCAGGCGCGCATCCTGAAGGCACAGGGAAAGTCCGAGGAGGCGACGCAGATGTACCGGCGTGTGACCCAGGAGTATCCGGACTCGCCATTCGCGAGGGAGGCGTCACAGCACCTGGCCGAGGGACGAAGCTGAGCCGGGCCGGGGCCTAGAACGGGATGTCGTCCTCGTTCGCCTGCATGTCCGGGCCCGGTGCTTCGTCGACCTCCGCGGAGCGGCCCGCACCGGCCGATTCGGCGCGTCCTTCGCCACGACCCAGCATGATCACCCGCTGCGCGTGGATCTCGGTCGTCTGACGCTTGTTGCCGTCCCGGTCGTTCCACTCCCGGGTGCGCAGAGAGCCCTCCACGAACACCTGCTTGCCCTTCTGCAGGTACTCTCCCACGATCTCCGCCTGTTTGGCCCAGACGACGATCCGGTGCCATTCGGTGCGTTCCTGCTTCTGACCGCTCTTGTCGGTCCAGGCTTCGTTGGTCGCGAGTGTGAAGTTCGCCACCGCGGTGCCGCCCGGCGTGTAACGCAGCTCGGGATCGCGGCCGAGATTGCCGACGAGAATGACCTTGTTCACGCTTGCCATGGGGGATTCCCTCGTGAGGTGACTGAGCGACGGGCTTAGACTATCATAAGCGCCCCCTCTGTCAAGAACGCCGCCGGTGGAGGGAAGGTGAGGCCCCCTTCGATGGATGAAGCAAGACGACTGGTCCGGTCCGCCGGGGTCATGTCGTTCATGACCCTCCTTTCCCGCGTGTTCGGATACCTTCGCGACAACCTCCTCGCGCAGGTTCTCGGAGCGTCGCGCACGGCGGACGCGTTCATCATCGCCTTCCGGATCCCCAACCTGCTGCGACGCCTGGTGGGGGAGGGCGCGTTCACCGCGGCCTTCGTTCCGACGCTGTCGGACTACATGACTCCCGAGAAGCGCCGGGAGATGTGGCACTTCGCAGCCATCACGTTCTGGACCATGGCGCTTGTGCTGATGGTGCTGACGGCGGTCGGCGTCATCTTCTCTCCGTTGCTCGTGAAGCTGCTCGCGTACGGCTTCACCGACATCGCGGAGAAGTGGAACCTCACGGTGGCGCTCAACCGCCTGATGTTCCCCTACCTCGTGTTCATCGGTCTGGCGGCGCTCGTCCAGGGCATCCTCAACGTAAACGGCTCCTTCGCGGTTCCTGCCTTCACGCCCGTGCTGCTGAACCTGAGCATCATCGGCGCGGCTCTCTTCCTGGCTCCGCGGTTCGCGGAGCCCGCCTATGCCTTCGCCTGGGGCGTGCTCGCCGGCGGGGTGCTCCAGCTGGCGTTCCAGATCCCGTTCGTGATGAAGCTGGGAATGCGGTTCCCGTTCTCCGTGGGCTTCCGCCACCCGGGTGTGCGGCAGATCGGCCGGCTGATGCTGCCGGGTCTGTTCGGCATGGGGATCACGCAGATCATGCTGCTGGTCGACTCCTTCTTCGCCTCGTTGCTTGCCGAGGGGAGCGTTTCGGCCCTGTACTACGCCGGACGCATCAACGAGCTGGCCCTGGGCTCGTTCGCCATCTCCGTCTCGACGGTGATCCTCCCCACGCTGTCGCGGCAGGCGTCGGCCGGAAAGGTGAACGAGATGCGCGGCACGCTGCTCTACGGGCTCCGAGTGGTCGCGTTCATCACCCTCCCCTCGGCAGCGGGGTTGTTCATGCTGCGGGATTCGATCATCGCCGTCCTGTTCGAGCACGGCAAATTCAGCGCCGAGGACACCGCCTTCACCGCCTTTGCGCTCATGTTCTACGCTCTCGGGCTGTTTCCATTCGGCGCGGTGAAGATCCTGGCGCCGGCGTTCTACTCGCAGAAGGACACCCGGACTCCGGCCCTGATCGCCGCCTGGACCCTGGGCGGGCACGTCATCCTGGTGCTGGTACTGAGCCACTACCTGGCACACGGCGGGATCGCGCTGGCCGACAGCATCTCGGCGACGGTGAACATGACGCTTCTGATGACGGTGTTCGCGAAACGCCACGGTCTGCCGTGGGTGAAGGAGCTGCTCGTGCCGGGGCTGAAGTTCCTCGGGGCGGCGATTGTGATGGGGTGGTGCTCCGTCGCCGTGATAGGATTCCTGGAAGGGAAATTCGCGGGGCTGCCCTACACCAGGCTCCTCGCCTTGCTCTCGACGCTCGTCATCTCCGCGGGTGTCTACTTCCTCCTCTGCTTGCTGGCGGGAAGCCAGGAGCTTCGCGACGTGGCTGCGGCTTTCCCGATCCGGAAACGCGGGAGGCGATGAGCCGGATACGATGAAGATCCTCATCCAGAGGGTTACCCGGGCGTGCGTGCGGGTCGACGGGGAGGTGCGGGCCGCGATCGGCCCCGGACTGCTGCTGCTCGTCGGCGTGGAGAAGGGCGACGGCCCCGACCTCGCCGGGCAGGCCGCCACGAAGATCGTGAACCTGCGCATCTTCCCGGTCGAGCGCGGTGTCGACGATCGGATGGACCGATCGCTGCTCGAGGTGGGAGGGGAGGTTCTCGTTGTCTCGCAGTTCACCCTCGCGGGCTCGCTGAAGAAGGGGAGGCGGCCGGGCTTCGACGGCGCGGCTCCCCCCGCGGAGGCCGAGGAGATCTACCTTCGGCTCGCAGGGTTCCTGAGGGATCACGGCGCCCGGGTCGCCACCGGCGTGTTCCGCGCCATGATGGAGGTCGAGCTGGTCAACGACGGGCCGGTCACCTTCATCCTCGATCCGGCCGCATGAGCGCCCCCGTCAGGGCTGGCGGCCCGATCGCGGACGACGCCGCGCGGTTCCTCGAATACGTCCGGGTGGAGCGCGGTCTGTCGGAGAACACGATCGTCGCCTACCGTTCCGACCTCGCCACTTTCCTGCGCTGGGCCTCCCGGCGGAGGATCCGCCGCGCATCCCAGGTCAACCGAGCCTCGATCCTCGAATACCGCCGCTGCCTCACTCTCGGAGAGGAGCCGCCGGGTGCCGGCGCCCGCCGCACGGAGACCCGAACGGCGCTCGGACGGTCGGCCCGATCGGTGAGGCGGGCGCAGGCGACACTCCGGGCGTTCTTCCGGTTTCTGCGTGCCGAGGGCGCGATCGGAGAGAACCCCACCGAAGGGATCGACACGCTGAAGGTCCAGCAACGCCTGCCGCGCTCGCTCAGTCTCGATGAAGTCGATCGACTGCTGCGGACCCCCGATCGGAACGACGCGCGCGGTCTGCGCGATGCCGCGATGGTCGAGCTCCTGTACGCGACGGGGATCCGCGTCTCGGAGCTGGTCGGACTCAAACTCGAGAGCATCAACCTCGAGATAGGGTACGCGGTGATCATGGGGAAGCGCTCCAAGGAGCGCCTCGTCCCGCTCGGCCGGGACGCGGCACGCTGCGTCGGCCGGTACATCGAGCAGGCGAGACCAAGGCTGCTCGGTGGAAGGGCGAACGGCGCACGCACGTCCGAAGTGCTGTTCGTCACGACGCGTGGAGGGCCGCTGACCCGTCAGGCGTTCTGGAAGAACCTCAAGCGGCTCGGCCTGGAGGCTGGCATCGGTCGAGACCGTCTCAGCCCGCACGTCATCCGTCACAGCTTCGCCACGCACCTGCTCGAGCACGGCGCCGACCTGCGTTCGGTGCAGAAGATGCTCGGGCATGCTGACATCTCCACCACGCAGATCTACACGCATCTGAACCGCGAGCGGCTCCGAAAGATATACCAGCGCTACCACCCGCGCGGTGGAAACGGCCCATGAGTCCCTCGCGGCGTCCCGCCCGGTTTACGGCGCGCACCCTGATGCAGCCGCTGCGCGTGGCGGCAGGCTGCAGCGAGCCGGTCGGCAAAGCCTGCGCACGCATGACATCGCAGGATGCGGTCGCGGCCCCGGTGATCGACGGCGGGCGTACGAGGGGCCTCCTGACGCTCGACGAGGCGTCGCGCGCCGTGCGGCACGGGTTGGGCTCGGTTTCGTGCGGGGCGCTTATCGTCGGACCGGTCCGGTTCGTCGCCCCCACCGCCGGTCCGCGCGCCCTTCACGAAGCATCCCGAGGTGTCTGTTCGGCGCTGCTCGTCGGGTCTGCCGACGGGGAGCTTCTCGGGGTGATCGGGCGCAGGGAACTCGATGCCCGGCTCGAGTCGTTGCGCCGGTCGGCGCGCCCGCCCGCCTGGCTGGCCGGAAGGGATCTCCGCCGTATCCTCAGGGCACGCCTCGGAACGAGCCGCGCCGAGGTGCTGCGTGAGGCCGGCCGGGCGGCACGCGGCCGCCGCGAAGCCGTGTATCTCGTTGGTGGGATCGTGCGGGATCTGCTGCTGGGGAGCGCCGGCAAGGATCTCGATCTGGTCGTGGAAGGGGACGGCATCGGCTTCGCGCGGGCGCTTGCCGGCCGTCTCGACGGGAGCGTCACGGTACACGGCATGTTCGGGACGGCCGTGCTGGAGTCATCGACCCACGGCCGGATCGATATCGCCACGGCGAGGCGGGAGAGCTACGCTGCGCCCGGCACGCTTCCCGATGTCGTGCCGGGAAGCCTCCTCGATGACATGCTGAGACGCGATGTGACGATCAACGGGATGGCGATCCGTCTCGACGGGCCTGCGACGGGCCGGCTGCGAGACGATCTCCTCGGGGTGCGCGACCTCGCTGCGCGCACATTGCGGATCATCCACATGCAGACCTTCGTGGAGGACCCGACGCGGGCGTTGCGCGTCGCGCGTCTGGCGACGCGTCTCGGGTTCCGTCTGTCGCCCGAGACGCAACAAGCGATCGATCTGGCCTCGAGGCATGGTGCGTTCGACGCGCTGTCGGGCGAGAGGCTGGTGCGGGAGTTCTCGCTCCTGTTCGGGGAGCCCGATCCGGCGGCCGCGATCGCCGTGCTGGCGAGCGTCGATCTGCTCTCCAGGCTGGGCCCCGGGCTCGCGTGGAACGTCTCTCTCGCCCGGTCCATCCGGCGTCTCGTGACGCGCGTCCGTTCCGGTGTCCCCCCGGGCCCGGGAGCCGACCCGGTGCTCGCCACGCTGATGATCCTCTCGGCCGCCGCGAGCCCGAAGGCCCGCTCAGCGCTGGCCTCGCGGCTCGCCATCAGGGGGCGGCATCGGGAACGGCTGCTTGCCTTCTCCGCCGCGCACCGAGCCCTGTCCCGTCTGGCCGCCAAGAGCGCGGCGCGGAGCCGTATCGCCCGCGCCTGCGACCGGCTCGACCCGACGACGCTGCTCGCCTCGCAGGCGGCGGGCGGCGCCGGACTTCGAAAAGCGATTGCCCGCTACACCACGCAGGATCGGGTCGTGCGGCCTGCTCTCACCGCAGACGACCTGATGCGGATGGGCGTGCCGCGCGGTCCGCACCTCGGGCGGATTCTCGAGGCACTGCGGCGTGCGAGGATCGATGGTCTTCTCGCCGACGCGGACTCGGAACGCCGGCTCGTTCGGCGACTGCTGCGCCGGGCCGATGCGCCCGGCAAGCGGCCGCGTTCGCGTTGACAGAGAGCGCGTCGGGCTGATAAATTCAGGCCCCCATGGATGAGGGCCCGGCTCGAGCCTGGAGCGAAGATGCCCCGGAATCCCAGCGCGCAAAGCAGCAACGAGGAAGCCTTCGAGGCGCCGATCGTCGAGATCGAGCGCCGCATCGAGGAGTTGTCCGCCTATCCGGCGAGCCGTGACACACAGCAGGAGATCGAGAAGCTCCGGGAAAAGCTCGATGGTTTGAGGCGGGAGATCTACGCCAGCCTGTCCCCGTGGCAGAAGACCCTCGTGGCGCGCCACCAGCATCGACCCTACACGCTCGACTACATCCGCTACCTGTTCGAGGATTTCGTGGAGATCCACGGCGACAGGAAGTTCAAGGAAGACCCGGCGATCGTCTCGGGCTTCGGCTTTTTCAACGGCCGCCCGGTGTGCGTGATCGGTCACCAGAAGGGACGCGACACCAAGGAGAAGCTGTTCCGCAACTTCGGCATGCCGCGTCCCGAGGGCTACCGCAAGGCCTTGCGGGTCATGGATCTCGCCGACAAGTTCGGCCGGCCGATACTCAGCTTCATCGACACCCCGGGCGCGTATCCCGGGATCGGAGCCGAGGAGAGGGGGCAGGCCGAGGCGATTGCCGTGAACCTGCACCGCATGGCCCGGCTCCGCGTCCCGCTGATCGCCACCGTCACCGGAGAGGGGGGCAGCGGGGGCGCGCTGGCGCTCGGGATGGGCGATATGGTGAACATTCTCGAGCACGCCATCTATTCGGTGATCAGCCCGGAAGGCTGCGCCGCGATCCTGTGGAAGGACCAGGAGAAGTGGAAGCGGGAAGCAGCGCGCGCGATGAAGATCACCGCGCAGGATCTCAAGCAGCTCGGACTCATCGACGAGATCATCCCGGAAGTACCGGGCGGCGCCCACACCGATCATCAGACGTCCGCCCGTCTGCTCGGTGACACTTTGGAGCGCCAGCTCCAGGAGCTGACGCGGCTCGGAGCAGGTGAGCGGCTCGAGCGGCGCCAGCAGAAGTTCCGCAGAATGGGGAGCTTCCTCGAGCTGGTCGACTGAGCGTCAGGCGCGCTCGGCGGCCTTCGCCTGCTCCCAGATCTCCTCGAGTTCCTCCATCGATGCCTCGGAAGGCGTCTTTCCCCGGCGGCGAAGCTCCTCCTCGATGTGCGCGAACCGTGACATGAACTTCCTGTTCGCGCCGTGCAGCGCCGTCTCGGGATCGATGCCGGCGAACCGGCCGATGTTCGCCGCGATGAAGAGCAGATCGCCGAGCTCCTCGTCCATGGCCTCGCGATCCCCCGCATCGGCCGCTTCCCTGAACTCCCCGAGCTCCTCGACCAGCTTCTCGTAGAGCCCCTCGAGGGCCTGCCAGTCGAAACCGGCGAGACTGGCCTTGGTGGAGAGACGGTGCGCGCGCAGCAGGGCGGGCATGTTCCGGGGCACCCCGTCCAGAAGGGACCGGTGCGGCGAAGCAGCCTTCTCCGCGTTCTTGATCTCCTCCCAGCGCTTGAGGGCCTCGCCGGGACTGCCTGCGCGGCGCTCGCCGAAAACGTGGGGGTGGCGCCGTCTCAGCTTGGCGGCGATTCCGGCCGCCACCTCGTCGATGCCGAAGAGTCCCTGCTCCGAGCAGACCTGGGCCATGAAGACCACCTCGAGCAGCACGTCGCCCAGCTCCTCCCGGATATGGTCCGGATCCTTGCTGTCGAGGGCCTCGAGCAGCTCGTACGTCTCCTCGAGGAGGTACCCCCTGAGGCTCTCGAGGGTCTGCTCGCGATCCCAGGGGCAGCCGTCCGGCCCGCGCAGACGGGCCATTACGGCCACCAGGTCTTCGAAGGGGGTTCGCTCGCTCACGGGTTGCCTCCCGCCGGAAAAGGACTCATTGTATGCCGGTGTCCGGGAATGCCGCAAGGAGCGGCTCGCCTGAGGGCGCAGTACGTTTGCCTGGCACCCGGTCCGGTGATAGCATCACGCCCCGGAAGGGTTTCCGGCGGCGTCGTCGAGGGGTTTCGATGTCGCCTTCTCATACGGGTCAGACCGCTCATGCCGGGCGAAGACAAAAGGAAAGAGCCGATCAAGGTCACCGACCGCCGAAGCTTCACGGCGGACGGGGAGCGTCGTCCCTCGGCCGACACGGAGGAGAAGAGCACCGTCTCCGGCGAGGGTTTCGAGCTGCGACGCGAGCCCGAGCCGCCGCCTCAGCAGGGCGGAGCCCCGCAACCCGTGGACTTCGTCTCCTTCGTTCTCTCGCTGACCTCCACGGCGTTCATTCATCTGGGCGAGGTCGAGGATCCGGTGGAGGGCTCCCGGAGGGTCGACCTGGAGGCGGCGCGACAGATGATCGACATCATCGACATGCTCCGTCTCAAGACGAAGGGAAATCTCGAACCGCAGGAAGAGAAGGTCATCGAGCGGATCCTGTTCGAGCTCAAGCTCAAGTTCTCGCAGGCCGCCTCCGCCCGCTGACCCTGCTCGCGCTTTTTCTGACTCTCCTGATCGCCGGCACGGTCGTCACTCCGGCACAGGATCAGAACCCCGAGCCCGCCCTGATTCTGCCGCGCGAGCCGTCGGGCTCGCAGTCCGCGTCCCCGCACCGAGAGACTGCCGAGAGCATCCGCGCGCGCATCCATTATCTCTGGTTCGCGCGAAAGGCGGCTCTGGAGGCGCAGGACACCGTGGCGGCTCAGGCGCGCGTGGAGGAGCTGCGCGCGTACATGGAGCAGGAGGGGATCAACGCAGACCGGAACATCGCGCGCGGCTTCGCCTACGAGGGGTACGAGAATCTCAGGGAGGGCAACTACGAGCGTGCACGCGAGGCGTTCGATCTGGCCCGCTCCTTCGACCCGTTCCTGCCCCAGGCGCAGCTTGGCTACGCATGGAGCCTCCTGAGGGCAGGACGAGGCGTGGTGACCTTCATCAACGAGTATCTGCGCGGGATGAAGCTGGCCTGGGCGCAGTTCGTCACCGACGAGCTGCAGCTGACGAACTTCTCCGCCGTCGCCGCACTCGCCATCATGTGCAGTCTGCTGGCCTTCACACTGGTCGTGATCGCGCGCTGCCAGGGACGGGCCCGCCACGACCTGTTCGAAACGGCCCGGAGATTCCTTCCCGAGGAGCTGGCCAGACTGTTCGCGTGGTGCGTCTTCCTGCTTCCGCTCCTGGTCTGGGCCGGCGGGCTCTGGCTCGTGCTCTTCTGGCTGGCATTCTGCTTCCGCTACATGCGGCTGCCCGAGAAGGCGGTGGCCGCAAGCGTCTTCATCATGATCGGTCTCGCACCGGTGGGCGTGGCGGTCGTGCTCGATCGGTTCGAGGCGTCGACCGACCCGGAAATGAGGGTCGTCGTCTCCGCCATCCAGGCCGGCTACAATCCCGACACCGTGCGGCGTCTGAAGAACGTGGTGAGCGCGCACGACGATCAGCCGGAACTGCATCTGCTGCTGGGCAACTCGTATCTCGACGGCGATCTGCTCGGTGAGGCGTTCGACGAGTATCAGCGCGTGCTGCAGATGAACGCCAGCGACACATCCGCCCTCGTCAACATCGGCAACGTCTATTATCGCCTGGGGGAGTTCGGCCAGGCGGTCAATCAGTACAAGCAGGCGATCTCGGTGCAGCCCGATCTCGCGGGGGCCTACTGGAACCTCTATCTCGCCCAGACGGAGCTGCTCCATTTCGCCGAAGCGGATCAGAGTCTGTCCACCGCGCGCGATCTCGATTCGGACCATATCGGCACGCTGCTGGCCCGCAAGAAGAGCGCGAACGGACCGGTGCTGCTGGTCAACCAGCACGCCGACCTCGCACGGATCAAGCGCGGGCTGCGCTCCGGGAGCATCCTGCCCGCCGAGCAGGCGCACGGGCTGCTCAACCCGCTCAGCCTGGCGAGCGGTGCGGCGCTGGTATTCGCGTTGCTGCTGGGGATCGGGACCTCGGGGTCACTGGCCCAGGCCTGCAGGCGTTGCGGCCGGGCCCACTGCGCCCGCTGCCGGCTCGACGCCACCACAGGTGGATACTGCGCCCGCTGTGTCAGCCTCTTCGTGACCAGGGCGGGAGTGACCGGCGACGTACGCCGCGACGAGATGGCCCGCCTGGAGCGCCGTGACACGGTCACGAACATCGTCCGCCGCCTGCTCACGATCCTGCTTCCCGGGGCGGGCCACATCATGGCCGACCGCCTCCTGATCGGCTTTCCGCTCATGATGGGGTGGGTCTGCGCCGCGATCTACCTCCTGGCGCACGAGAGACTCCTGCTGTCCCCCCGCGTTCCCGTTTCCGACCTGCCGCAGCCGGCACTGGTGCTCGCAGCGCTCGCGATGTTGACCTTCTGGATCATCGGCAACAGCTCCTCCACCCGGAGGCATGTCAGCGTGGAGACCGACGATGGCGCTTGAGGGAACCCTTCGGGATTTCAGTCTCGCCGACATCTTCCAGCTCATCGGCATCCAGAAGAAAACCGGTGTTCTGACCCTGAAGAACCGGGATGAGGTGGTGACCGTCTCGTTCCTCAACGGCGACGTGGTGTCGGCCGACTCGCTGCACAAGAACCTCGAGGATCGTCTCGGCAACGTCCTCGTGAAGTCCGGCAGGATCAGCGAATCGCGGCTGCAGGAGGCGCTGGCAGTCCAGAAGGCCACGCTGCAGAGACTCGGCTACATCCTGGTCCACGACGGCTACATCAGCGAGGAGGTCCTGCGCGAGGCGCTCTGCCTGCAGATCACGCAGATCGTCTACCGGCTGTTCCGATGGAACGACGGCGACTATCACTTCAGCCAGACCGAGTCGGTCGAGTACGACCGCGAGCACTTCACCCCGGTCAGCGCGGAGAACATCCTGATGGAAGGGATCAGGATGATCGACGAGTGGCCGATCATCGAGAGGAAGATCAAGTCCTTCGACATGATCTTCCGCAAGGCCCATCCCGACGCACAGCCTGTCGTCATCTCCGACGAGGAGGAGGCCGCCGGCGGGCTGGACGCCGCCTTCTCGGACATGGGACAACACGAGGAGAAGCGCCGGGGCAACGAGGGGCTGCGTCTTGCCAGGGAGGAACTCGCCGTCTACAACCTCGTCGACGGCACGCACAACGTCCAGGAGATCGTCGATCGCGCACGCATGGGAGAGTTCGAGTGCTGCCGCATCCTGTACGATCTTCTGAGCCGGAACCTGATCACGTCATCCGGCGCCGTGACGACCGCTCCGGCGGCTCCCCGTCGGTTCCGGATCGCTCCTCTTCTCGAGAAGGCGGGCTACGCGGCGCTGGCCGCCATCGTGGCCGTTTCACTCCTGACGGTGGGCGGAAGCCCCCTGTCGGGCACGCCCGTGGCTCTCGCCCCGTCGGGTGCGGTGGACAAGATCATGGATCTCGTGGCGCGCAACCGGATGGACCGGATCGACGAGGCGGTGCAGATCTACTACTTGCAGAAGGGCTTCTTCCCCGACGATCTGAGGGACCTGGTGCAGGGCCGGCTGATGCCCGAGAGCGCCCTGCATGACCCGTGGGGGCGCAGCTTCGGGTTCATCTCCACGCCCGACGGGTATCGGATCATCGCCTATGAGGAGGGGGGAGCCGAGAACGAGAGCCGCACGATCGTACACCGCATCCACAAGCTGCCGGTCGAGGCCGCTCCCGATGGGGGCGCGCCGGCCGCCCATCTGCTTCCTCCCGCCGAGGGCTCCAGCTCCCGCTGAGGCCTCAAGACACTGAATCGGCAGGGCTTGCTTCCCCCGGGGGCCGCCGGTCCTCCTCTTGACATGCCTCCGCCCTCGTCTTATGGTCCGCGCGGCCGCAAGAACCGCCAACGGCCACACCAAGGAGGAATCAATGAGCAAGATTATCGGTATCGATCTGGGGACCACGAACTCCGTGGTGGCCGTCATGGAGGGAGGCAAGCCCGTGGTCATCCCGAACGCGGAGGGGGAAGGACGACCCCGTCCGTCTTTGCGGTCACGGACAAGGGCGAGCGCCTGGTCGGCCAGGTTGCCAAGAGACAGGCGATCACCAATCCGTTCAACACGGTCTTCTCCATCAAGCGCTTCATGGGCAGGCGCATCGACGAGGTAAAGGACGAGAGCCAGCGGGTCCCGTACAAGGTCGAAGCGGGCCCCAGCGGCGACGTCCGCATCAGGATCCAGGACAAACAGCATTCCCCGCCGGAGATCTCGGCCCGCATCCTGATGAAGATGAAGGAGTCGGCCGAGGCGTATCTGGGCCAGAAGGTGGATCGCGCGGTCATCACCGTGCCCGCCTACTTCAACGACTCGCAGCGGCAGGCGACGAAGGATGCCGGGGAGATAGCCGGGCTCAAGGTGGAGCGGATCGTCAACGAGCCGACGGCCGCGGCGCTCGCCTACGGTCTCGACAAGAAGAAGGACGAGACGATTGCCGTGTACGATTTCGGCGGCGGCACCTTCGACATCTCGATTCTCGAGGTGGGCGAGGGTGTCGTGGAAGTCAAGGCCACCAACGGCGACACGCATCTCGGCGGTGACGATCTGGACCACAAGATCATCGAGTGGATCGTCTCGGAGTTCCGCCGCGAGCAGGGGATCGACCTCGGCCAGGACAAGATCGCCATGCAGCGCCTCAAGGAGGCCGCGGAGAAGGCGAAGTGCGAGCTGTCCACGGTGGTGGAAACCGAGATCAACCTCCCCTTCATCACGGCCGATGCCTCGGGACCCAAGCATCTCGTGATGAAGCTCAGCCGGGCCAGATTCGAGCAGCTCTGCGAGGACGTGTTCCAGCGGACCGTGGGGCCGTGCCGGATGGCGCTGCAGGACGCGGGCAAGAGCGCCAAGGACATCAACGAGATCGTTCTGGTCGGCGGATCGACCCGCATCCCACGGGTTCAGCAGATCGTCAAGGAGCTCTTCGGCCGCGAGCCAAACAAGGGCGTGAACCCCGACGAAGTGGTGGCCGTGGGCGCGGCCGTCCAGGCCGGCGTTCTCGCCGGCGAAGTCAAGGACGTGCTGCTTCTCGATGTTACGCCGCTGTCGCTGGGCATCGAAACCCTCGGAGGCGTCTTCACGCGTCTCATCGACCGCAACACCACCATCCCGACGCGCAAGAGCGAGGTATTCTCCACGGCCGCCGACAACCAGACGAGCGTGGAGATCCACATTCTCCAGGGAGAGCGTGAAATGGCCCGATTCAACCGCTCTCTCGGGCGTTTCCACCTGATGGGGATCGCGCCGGCGCCCCGCGGCATGCCGCAGGTCGAGGTCACCTTTGACATCGACGCCAACGGCATCCTGCACGTGTCGGCGAAGGACAAGGGCACCGGCAAGGAGCAGTCGATCCGCATCGAGGCTTCCAGTGGTCTCGCCAAGGACGAGGTCGAGAAGATGACCCAGGAAGCGTCCTCGCACGCCGAGGAGGACAAACGGCTCCGCGAGCAGGCGGAAACGCGCAACCAGGCGGACCAGCTCCTCTACGCCACCGAGAAGGTCATCAGCGAGAATCGCGACAAGCTGCCGGCCGAGGAGGTGAAACGGGTCGAGGACGCGGCGGCCGCGCTGAGAGCGGCGATGGAGTCGGACGACGCCGGAGCGATCCGCTCCGAGATGGAGAAAGTCACGCAGGCGTCGCACCAGATCGCCGAGCTCATGTACCGCCAGACAACGGCCCAGCAGGGTGCGGCGGGCCAGGCCGATCCGGGCCAGCCGGAGGAAGGCTCGAAGGAAGGCGAGGTCATCGACGCCGAGTACGTGGACGTCGAGGACAAGAAGTAACGCGCATACGGGAAGATCCACGAACCGCCGGGGTCCCGCGGGACCCCGGCGGTTCTTTTTTTATGGGTCTTCTTCCTGGTGGCAGGCCGAAACAGGTGAGGCGCCGCAGGATCATTTGTAGTAGTATGACTCGCCTGAAAGGGGAGGTGGTCTAGCACGGGGGACGTCCACGGAAGGATCATCGTCAACCATGGATCAGCAGCAACGCTCGCAACGTGGCGGATCGAGCTCCCAGAGCCTGAAGAAGTACCTTCAGGAAATCTCCAAGCTGCCCAGGATCACGGCCGACGAAGAGAAGAAACTCGGCGCGAAGATCAAGAAAGGCGACAAGGACGCGCTGAAGAAGCTGGTCGAGGCGAATCTCAGGTTCGTCGTCAGCTTCGCCAAGAAATACCGCGGCTGCGGCCTCTCGTTCCTGGACCTGATCAACGAGGGGAACATCGGCCTGATCGAGGCGGCGAAGCGCTTCGATCCCAAGAAGAACGTCAAGTTCATCACGTACGCCGTCTGGTGGGTCAGGCAGTCGATCATCCACGCGCTGTCGGATCAGAGTGGAGCTTTCCGCCTGCCACAGAAGCAGGCCAACCTCCTGTACCGGATCGGCAAGACGATCTCCGCGCTGACGCTGGAGCTCGAGCGTAACCCCAGCCCCGACGAAATCGCATCAAGGCTCGAGATCCCAGTAGAAGAAGTCCTTTCTTTGCTTAGGGTTGCCGATGACAACGTCTCTCTGAGCACGGTCATCGACGACGAGCACGACTTCCATCTGTCCGACAAGCTCGAGCAGGACACCATGCCGTCGGCCGATTCGGTGCTGCTGCGGTCATCGCTCAAGACGCTGCTGCACGCCGCGCTCGACGAGCTGGATCCGAAGGAAGAGAAGGTGGTCAAGCTGCGTTTCGGCCTCGATGGCGAGGAGCCGAAGACCCTCAAGGAGATCGGGGAGATGATGAATCTCTCCCGCGAGCGCATCCGGCAGATCGAGGCTCAGGCGCTCGACAAGCTGAATCGCTCCCAGAAGTGCCAGCAGCTCCGGGGGTATCTCAACTAGGACGTTTGTTCATGCGATCCTCGACGAGCTCGACGGATCGTCCCCGGCGAAAGCTCCCCGGGGACGAAAATCGGAAGAGCGCGGTCTGCCCGCGATGCTCCGGCACCGGGTTTGAAGTCGTCGCGACGCCGGAGGGCGTGTCGCGCGCGCGGCGCTGCGAGTGCCGTGCGGAGGACCGGACGGGGCGGCTGATGAGCCGCTCCCGTATCCCCAGGCGCTACAGGGCCTGCTCGTTCGATTCGTACGACGACCTCAACACCTCGCTCAGCCGGGCCAAGCTGCAGGTGCGCAAGTTCGTCGACGACTACCCGATCCACGATTTCGGGCTGCTGCTGCTCGGCCCGTGCGGCGTGGGAAAGACCCATCTCGCGGCGGCTGCGCTCTCGACCCTGATCAACGAAAAGGGCGTGGCGGGTCTCTTCTACGACTTCCGCGATCTCCTCAAGGAGATCCAGGCCTCCTACAACGCTGTCTCGGGCACGACGGAGCTGGCAATTCTCCAGCCGATCTTCTCGGCCGAGGTGCTCGTGCTCGACGATCTGGGCGCCACCAAGATGACCGACTGGGTGCGTGACACCCTCTCGCACATCATCAACAACCGGTACAACGACCGCCGGGTCACCATCTTCACCTCCAACATGGAGGACGAGGTCGTGGTCGGCACCCCCGCCGACGAGCGGATGCGCGAGCGGCCGCTGCTGAGGGACCAGATCGGCGACGCGCTGCGCTCGCGTCTGTATGAAATGTGCGAAGTGATCCCCCTCAGGGGGGACGACTACCGGCGCACGGTCAAGCACACGGGCAGACGCTCCGGCCCTCTCAGCTGACGGCCGCGGTCCACCCGCCGTGTTGATGCCCCCGGGCGAGCTCTGTTAGAATGCCACCAATCTCCTTCCTGCGAGGAAAACCCTGATGCCGATTGAAGTTCTGATTGTCAACGGAGCCCGCACACCCATGGGCGAGTACAACGGGATGCTGCGCAATCTCACCGAGATCGAGCTGGGCGCCCACGCCGCCCGCTCAGCCCTTTCCCGATCCGGCATCGCGGCCGAAGCCGTGGATCACGTGGTCTTCGGCAACGCTCTGCAAACCAGCGGCAACGCCATCTACGGCGCAAGGCACGTGGCGCTGAAGTCCGGGGTCCCGGACAAGGTCCCCGCGCTGACCGTCAACCGAATCTGCGGCTCCGGGATCCAGTCCGTGGTCTCCGGGGCGCAGCTCATGATGCTCTCCGAGGCGGAGATCGTCCTCGCCGGGGGGATGGAGAGCATGAGCCAGGCGCCCCACGTCATTCGCGGCCTGCGCACCGGTCTGCGTCTCGGGGAGGGCAAGCTCGAGGATCTGCTCACGACGGCGCTCCTGGACAGGCACTGCGGGCTGATGATGGCCCAGACCGCCGACGTCCTCGCGAAGGAGAAGGGGATCACGCGGGCCGAGGCCGACACCTATGCCCTTCTGAGCCAGAAGCGGGCCGCCGCCGCACGCGAGGCCGGCCGGCTTGCCGAGGAGATCGCTCCGGTCGAGATCAAGAAAAAGGGCAAGATCACCGTGTTCGACGTCGACGATCACATGCGACCCGAGACGACAGCCGAGGGGCTCGCGAAGCTGCCCGCGGTGTTCGGCACGGACCTGGTCACGGCCGGCAACGCGAGCGGCATCGTGGACGGTGGTGCCGCGGTGACGCTGGCGACCGCCGACCGGGCGCGGCGCGAGGGCCTCTCGCCGCTCGGCCGGATCGTTTCCTGGCACTACGAGGGCGTCGATCCGAGGATCATGGGGATCGGGCCCGTGCCGGCCATCCGCGGGGCCCTGAAGAAGGCGGGGCTGGCGCCGGACGAGATCGACCTCTTCGAGATCAACGAGGCGTTCTCCGCCCAGTACCTCGCCGTGGAGAAGGAACTGAAGCTGGATCGGGACAAGGTCAACGTGAACGGCGGGGCGATCGCGCTGGGGCACCCTCTCGGCGCCACGGGCACCCGTCTCGTGCTGACGCTCCTGCTGGAGATGAAGCGTCGCGGGGCGCGGTACGGCATCGCATCCGCCTGCATCGGGGGCGGACAGGGCATCGCGCTGCTCGTGGAATCCGTCAACAGGACATAGGGGAAACCGGAGGAGAGACCGATGGCGATCACGAAGGTGGGTGTTCTCGGATGCGGGCTCATGGGCTCGGGGATCGCCCAGGTCTGCGCCCAGGCGGGCCACCAGACGCGGGTTCTCGAAGTATCACAGGATCTGGTGGACAAGGGGCTGGGGAAGATCGGCAGGTTCCTCGCGAAAGGCGTCGAGCGTGGCAAGATCACGGCGGAGGCGCGCGACAGGACGATGGGGAACCTCGAGGGCACCACCGACCTCGGTGCGCTCTCCGATTGCGACCTGATCATCGAGGCTGTCGTCGAGAATCTCGGCGCGAAGCTCGACATGTTCAAGCGTCTCGACGAAGTCTGCGGCCCGAGGGCCATCTTCGCCTCCAACACTTCATCGCTCTCGATCACGGAGCTCGCCGCCGGCACCGGACGGCCACACAGATTCGTCGGAATGCACTTCTTCAACCCCGTGCCGCTGATGAAGCTGGTCGAGGTGGTCCGGACGATCATGACCGAAGACGCCGTCTTCGAGGAGGCTCTGGCCTTCGTGGGGACCCTCTCGAAAACGCCGATCCGCACGTCAGACAAGACCGGGTTCATCGTCAACCGTCTCCTGGTGCCCTACATCCTCGACGCCATCCGCGCCCTGGAAGAGGGCGTCGGGTCCATCCAGGACATCGACGAGGCGATGCGTCTGGGCTGCGGCTACCCGATGGGCCCGTTCACCCTCCTCGACCTGGTCGGGCTCGACACGACCTACCACATTGCCAACGTCTTCTTCGAGGAGTTCCGCGAGCGTCGGTTCGCTTCCCCGCCGCTTCTCAAGCGGATGGTGCTCGCCGGGTTTCATGGACGGAAGACGGGCAGGGGGTTCTACGACTACAGCGGGGACGCGCCGGTGCCCAACAACTTCCTCATCGGGGGTGCGTGATGGCGTTCGAGAACATCCAGTACGAGGTCAGGGATCGGGTCGCGTTTCTCACGATCAATCGTCCCGAGAAGCTCAACGCGCTCAACCGAAAGACGGTGGAGGAAATCGACTGCGCGGTGGCGGGGGCGGGAGCCGATCCCGACGTGATGGCGCTGGTGATCACGGGCGCCGGCCCAAAGGCGTTCGTCGCGGGGGCCGACATCGGCGAGCTCGCGCAACAGACACCCATGGGAGGCAAGGAGTACTCGATCTACGGCCAGAAGGTCCTGGACCGAATCGAGCGGCTCGGCAAGGTGGTCATCGCAGCCGTCAATGGCTACGCGCTCGGTGGAGGCTGCGAGCTGGCCCTCGCATGCAACGTGCGCGTGGCCTCGGAAAACGCTAAGCTCGGCCTGCCGGAAGTGACGCTGGGAATTATCCCCGGGTTCGGCGGGACGCAGCGTCTGGCAAGGACCGTGGGGCGCGGAAAGGCCCTCGAGATGATCCTCTCCGGTGAGATGATCGACGCGAAGGAGGCCCACCGGATCGGGCTCGTCAACCGCCTCGTCCCCGAGGGAGAGGCTGTCCAGGCCGCGGAGGCCCTGGCCCGCACGATCATCGCCCGCGGACCGGTGGCCGTGCGCCTCGCGATCGAGGCGGTGAATCGTGGGCTCGAAATGCCGCTGCCCGAGGGGCTCCTCCTCGAGGCGGCCCTGTTCGGGCTGGTGGCCACGAGTGAGGACTTCAAAGAGGGCACGAGTGCCTTCATCGAGAAACGAAAGGCCCGCTTCCAGGGCCGCTGACACGTCATCACCCGACGGCCCTCACGATGTCGCTGGCCCGTAGCCTGAGGTTTCTCCTGCTGCTGGGGCTCGCGGCCCTGGTGGCCTCCGTGGTTTTCAGCCTGATCTCCAATGCCCGTGTCAACCTCCTCTCGCGCGACGACGACTCCGCGATGCAGACCGAGGAAGGCGATCGGATCGCCCAACGCGCGGAGAACGTCGAGATCCTGCGCACGCACGAAGGCAAAGCCACCCTCCGCCTGAAGGCCAGCGAGTCGCGCACGCACACCAGCGGAGAGCAGGAACTCTCCTCGGTGACCTTCCGGCTGTTCGACTCCTCCGGTGCCGAGACGGTGGTGGAGGCTCCGTCGGCGGCTTCGAGACCTCCCGTGATGAGCGGCGGCGTCGTTCACGCATCCGCGCCGGGCACCCCGCAGGCGCCGGCGCCTGAAGGCCCGCTCGGAGGCATCGGCTCCTGGGTGCTCCAGGGGGGCGTCACGGTGCACGCGCGCGGTGACTTCGTGCTCAACACCCCCAGCCTTGTGTACGCCGAGGATGAAGGCCGTGTGCGCGGCAACGAGCGCGTGGCCTTCACACGCGGACCTGCGACGGGAAACGCCACGGGGGTGACCTACGATGTCGACGGTCAGACCTTCCGCTTTCTCCACGACGTCGTCGCGTCGATGGCGATCGGCGGTCTCGGCCAGGTCACCCTCCACGCCCGCGCGGCCGACTACGACATCGCCTCCAACCGGTTCGAGATGCTCGACTATCACGCGGGAACACAGCGGGGCGAGACTCTCACCGGAGCTCGGCTGGTCGCGACCTTCCGCGAAGGAGGCGGGATCGCGCGGCTCGAAGGGGACCAGGGGTTCGAGCTCGAGACCTCGCACGCCGTCCCGGGGCCGGAGGACGGCGGCCCTCTCTCACGGCTCCTGGCTCTCGAGGGGACGCGTGTCATGAGGGGCAGGCAGATCGCCGTCACTTTCAACGAAGCCTCCGATCCGACCTCCATCGAAGTCACCGGAGAGGCCAACCTCACCGCAGCGGAGAATGGCAATGGCGGGGCCCCCGCGAGCATCGCGGCCGAGACGCTCGTCTTCGACCTGGTCGCAGGGAACCTGAGCAGGGCACGCGCCATCGGCGATGTCGACCTGAAGGGAGCCACCGACGAGGGAGAGGCGGGCGGCTTCCATCTCCTGAGCGAGAATCTCGACGCGGCATTCGACCCGAACCTTGGATCGATCCTCAAGGTCGAGGGCGAAGGGGAGATCGAGCTGTCGGACCAGGGGATCGAGAGTCATGGCAGCAGGACCTTTCTCGACCCGAACACCGACGTCGTCACCCTGACGGGTGAGGAGGGGCATCCGGCCAGCGCCACATGGATGGATCGGAGGATCCAGGCGCAGGGCATCCAGGCGGATCGACGGAGCAAGACGCTCACCGCGACCGGCAGCGTGCGCGCGAGCTACAGACCGACGCCTTCGGCGCCCGGGAGCCCCTCGGCCGGCGACGGCGCGGTCCCGTTCTTCAGGGCAGGGGAAACGATCCACGCGATGGCGGATTTCCTCACTCTCGCCGACAGGGGGGCGGTGGCGCACTATCGCGACCACGTGAGGCTCTGGCAGGGAGAGAACCGTCTGGAGGCGTCACGCGTCGATCTGCGGGAAAGCTCCGGCACGCTCGAGGCGAAAGGGGACGTCATCAGCACCTTCAGGCAGCCGCCACCGGCGGGGCAGGCCGCGTCGGCGAAACCGGCCGATCAGATCGTCACCGTGGCTTCCGGGTCGATGCAGTACAACAGGAACGACAACCGGATCGTCTACGAGGGAAACGTCCTCGTGACCCAGGGAACGATGCGCGTCACCGCGGACACGATCACGGTGACCCTCACATCCGATGGCGGCGCCGCGCGCCTGATCGAGGCGTCCGGGGGGGTCACGCTCAGGGATGGGGACCGCCTGGGCAAGGGCGATCGCATGCTCGCCGACATGGAGGCCGACACCGTGAAATTGACCGGCACCGGACGCGAGGCGACGATACAAGATCTTTCTGGTCAACAAGTTGTGCGAGGCAGCTCGTTGACTTTGGACCGTGCCGGTGATAAGATTCTGGTCGAATCCGAAGTAGGAGGCCGGACCTGGATCACGCTCAAGCCACGGCAGAAAGGAGAGCCGGCCGTTGTCCCAAACCCTCACGACTGAGGCCCTCAGCAAATCCTATCGCGGACGGCAGGTCATCCGCGACATCTCGATAACGATACGCGGTGGTGAGGTGGTCGGGCTGCTCGGACCCAATGGGGCCGGCAAGACCACGACCTTCTCGTGCGTCCTGGGGCTCGTCCCACCCGACGGCGGGAAGGTCCTGCTCAACGGCGACGACATCACACGGCTCCCGATGTACATGCGGGCCCGACGGGGCATCGGCTACCTGCCCCAGGAGGCGTCGGTATTCCGCCGGATGACGGTCGAGCAGAACCTCCTGGCGATCCTCGAGACGCTCGGCATGCGATCTCAGGAGGTCGCCAGGCGCGCAGGCACCCTCCTCAACGAGTTCGGTATCGCCCACCTGGCGCGCCAGCGTGCATCAACCCTGTCGGGCGGCGAGCGCCGCCGGCTGGAGATCGCGCGCGCGCTGACGACCAGCCCGTCCTTCATTCTCCTGGACGAGCCGTTCGCGGGAATCGACCCGAAGGCGCGATACGATCTCCAGCAGGTCGTGGCACTTCTCAAGGAGCGCGGCCTCGGCATTCTGGTGACGGACCACAATGTCCGCGAGACTTTACAAATCACCGATAGGGCGTACATTATTCACGACGGAGTCATCTTCAAGACAGGAACACCGGAGGCGCTCGCGACGGATCCGGGTGTCAGGGATGTCTATCTGGGTGAGCAGTTCACCTTGAACTAGATCACCCGTTCCACGCGAGAGGAGAGGAGCGCTACAGCATGGCCCTGGAGCAACGGCTGAATCTCAAGATGAGCCAGAAGCTCATCATGACGCCGTCGCTGCAGCAGGCGATAAAGCTCCTCCAGCTCTCGAAGCTCGAGCTCGTCAACGAGATCAACCAGGAGCTCGTCGAGAACCCCGTCCTCGAGGAGGGGCTCGAAACGATGGCTCCCGAGCAGCTCGAGAGCCAGACTCCCGACAAGAGCCCGGTCGACACCGACTCCACGGGCGACCGCGGCACCGTGGACGAGGACGACTACGAGGCTTTCTGGCGGGACTACCTCGACAAGGGCTACGAGCCGCGCAGCCCCGCCGAACCAATCGAAGCGCCCTCGTTCGAGGCCACCCTCACCAAGCCCCAGAACCTGGCGGATCACCTCACCTGGCAGCTCGAGATGACCGTCACCGAGAACGGCCTGCACGAGGTCGCCGAGGCGATCATCGGCAATCTCAACGAGGACGGGTACCTCGACGCGACGCTCGAGGAGATCCAGGCGATGGGCGAGGACATGGGCGGGCGCCGCTACCAGCCCGAAGAGGTGGAAAAGGCGATCGTGCTGGTGCAGGCCATGGACCCCGCCGGAGTGGCCGCCCGGGATCTCGCCGAATGCCTGCTGCTCCAGTTGCGTCACATCGGCCAGGAGGAGAGCCCCGCCGCGCGGATGGTGCGCGAGCACATGGATCTCCTCCAGTCGCACAAGTACCAGGAGATCGCTCAGAACATCGGCTGCACTCTGGATGAGGTGATGCACGAGGTCGAGCTCATCAAGCATCTCGATCCGAGCCCGGGGCTCAAGTACAACAACAACCGGCATCAGTACGTGATCCCCGACGTCTATGTCATCAAGGATGACCTGGGAGAGTACAAGGTCGTGCTCAATGAGGACGGCCTGCCTCGCCTGAGGATCAGCAGGACGTACCGCAGGATGCTCGAGCGCGGCACCGAGAACGTCGATCGCGAGGCACGCGATTTCGTTCGTGAGAAGTTCCGCTCGGCCGTGCGCCTCATCAAGAGCCTCGACGAACGGCAACGGACCATCATGAAGGTCGCCGTCAGCCTCGTAAAGCACCAGCGCGATTTCCTGGAGCACGGTATCGAGCGGATACGTCCGTTGAGGCTGCGCGACGTGGCCGACGACATCCAGATGCACGAATCCACGGTCAGCCGTGTGGTCCGCAACAAGTACATGTTCACGCCGAAGGGCCTGTTCGAGATGCGCTATTTCTTCCATGCTTCTGTGCCCGACGACCGCGGAGGGGAGGTATCGTCCCTCAGCGTCAAGCAGAAGATCAAGGAGATCGTCGATGCCGAGAACGGCTCCCGCCCGCTGTCGGACGCCGCCATCGTCCGGATTCTCGAGGAGACCCATGGCGTGAAGGTCGCGCGCCGCACGGTCGCCAAGTACCGCGGAGAACTCAAAATCCTCTCCTCGGCCGATCGCAAGACCCGATTCGCCTGAACGGGTGAACATAATTTTCCGGAGAACCTCATGAAACTCGACATCACCGGACGCAATATCGATGTCACGCCCGCCATTCGCGATTACACCCGGGACAAGTTCGCGAAGATCGAGAAGTGGATCGACGTCATCGAGACGCACGTCATCCTCTCGGTGGAGAAGCACCGGCACATCGTTGAGATCGTGCTCAAGGGGCGCCATCAGACCTTCACGGGCGCCGAGGAGACGGGGGACATGTACGCGTCCATCGGCAACGCCGTCGAAAAGATCGAAAAGCAGGTCCGGCGGCAGAAGGAGAAGGTGGCGGATCGCCGCAAGCATGGTCTGCCGGCCCCGGAGATCGCGGCGATGGCCCCGCTGAGCGGCCCCGAGGTCGAGGAGGAGGCGACGCCCGCGGGCAACGCCTCCCCCCGGATCATCCGCTCCAACAACCACTCCATGAAGCCGATGTCTGCCGAGGACGCCGCGCTGGCCCTGGCGGGGTCGGAGCAGTCGTTCGTGGTCTTCCGCGATGCCGGCTCCCAGCGCATCAACGTTCTCTACCGGCGGAAGGACGGGCATCTGGGGCTGATCGACCCGGGAGAGTGACCGTCCGGCCGGAGCGGCCCGTCTTGACAGGGCTTCAGCGCCACTGTTAGCATATCTCTCTATCTGTCAACGATTCAGACAGTTACCATACGTGTCGACGGCATCCACCGGTCCCTCGCACGCGCCGCTGCGCGACGCTGAAGGACCCTCTCACCGACCGAGGTCCACCGATGATCATCGAGCTCGACGAAGAACACAAAATGCTCAGGGAGAACATCCGGTCCTTCGCCGAGGCGGAGATTCGTCCCAAGGCCGCCGAGTACGACCGGACCCGCGCGTTTCCCTACCCGGAGGTTCGCAAGTGCGCGGAGCTGGGGCTCATGGGCGTCATGGTGCCCGAGCAGCACGGCGGCGCGGGGATGGACTCGCTCTCGTACGTGATGATCATCGAGGAGATCTCCCGCGTGGACGCGTCGCTCGGGGTCATCCTCTCGGTCAACAACTCGCTGTACTGCCACCCGATCTCGCAGTTCGGGACCGACGAGCAGAAGAAGAAGTTCCTCGAGCCGTACGCCCGGGGAGAGAAGATCGGCTGCTATTGCCTGACCGAGCCCGACGCCGGCTCCGACGCCGGAAGCCTCAGGACCTCGGCGCGCAAGGACGGCGACTCCTGGATTCTCAACGGCAGCAAGGTGTTCGTCACCAATGGAATCGCGGCCGACGCGGCCATCGTCTACGCCAAGACCGATCCGGATGCGCCGTCGTCCAAGGGTATCTCGGCCTTCATCGTGGAGAAGGACACACCCGGCTACAGCACCGGCAAGCCCGAGACGAAGCTCGGGATCACCTCCTCGGGGTCCGTCGAAATCGTACTGGACAACTGCCGCGTCCCGGCCGGCAACCTTCTCGGCGAGGTGGACAAGGGGTTCAAGATCGCGCTGCACACGCTCGACGGCGGGCGTATCGGCATCGCGGCGCAGGGGCTCGGGATCGCGCAGGGCGCCTTCGAAGAGGCTCTCCGCTACGCGAAGGAGCGCAAGCAGTTCGGCGTCCCGATCGCGAAGCACCAGGCGATCCAGTTCTACCTGGCGGACATGGCCACCGAGATCGACGCGGCCCGCCTCCTCACATACAAGGCGGCCACCGCGAAGGACTCCAAGGGGCGGTACACGCTCGAGGCCTCGATGGCCAAGCTCTTTGCGGCGGAGACCGCCAACAAGGTCGCCTACAAGGCGGTGCAGATCTTCGGCGGCTACGGATACATCAACGAGTACCCGGTCGAGAGGTACTTCCGCGACGCGCGCATCTGCGAGTTGTACGAGGGGACATCCGAGATACAGCGTCTCGTCATCTCCTCGCACATTCTCAAGCAGTAGCCGCATGGACTTCTCCCTCACCGAAGAACAGCGGATGCTCCGGGATACCGTCCGCGAGTTCGCCGATCGCGAGATGGCGCCCGTCGTTCCCGGCCTCGAAAGGCGCGGGGAGTATCCCGTCGATATCATCGCCCGGCTCGCGGACCTCGGGATTCTGGGGATGAGCATTCCCGAGGAGCACGGTGGCACCGGCTTCGACACTGTCAGCATCTCGCTGGTCATGGAGGAGATTGCGCGGGTGTGCGCCTCCACGGGGGTCACGCTCAGCGTGCACAACTCCGCCGCGGCCGCGCCCATCGTCCGGTTCGGCAACGACGCCCAGAAGGACCGTTACCTGCCGGCCATGGCACGCGGTGAGATCATCGGCGGCTTCGCCCTCACCGAGCCTGGCTGCGGGTCGGACGCCGCCGCGGTCACGACACGAGCGGTGAAGACCGGCGACGGCTACGTCATCAACGGCGCCAAGTCGTGGATCACCAACGTCCGCATCGGCGGCGTGTTCGTCCTGATGGCCGTCACCGATCCCGATGCCGGACCGAAGGGGATCTCGGCCTTTCTGGTCGAGCCCTCCATGCCCGGATTCTCCTTCGGCAAGGACGAGGAGAAGATGGGGCTGAGGAGCTCGGTCACCGGCATGATCAACCTGAGCGACTGCCGGGTCCCCGCCGAGAATCTGCTCGGCCGGGAGGGAGACGGTCTGAAGGTGGCCTTCTCCACGCTTGACGGCGGCCGCATAGGGATCGCGGCTCAGGCGGTCGGCATCGCGCAGGGCGCCTACGACGAGGCGCGCCGTTACGCGGTCGATCGGAGCGCCTTCGGACGCAAGCTCTCCGGCTTCGAGGCGGTGCGCTTCATGCTGGCCGACATGGCCCTGGAGATCGAGGCCGCACGGCTGCTGACCCACCATGCGGCCACCCTGAAGGACCGGGGCAGCGACTACTCCAAGGAAGCGTCGATGGCCAAACTCTATGCGTCGGAGGCCTGCAACCGGGTGGCGTATCGTGCCGTGCAGATCCACGGCGGCTACGGCTACTCGAAGGAATACAACGTGGAGAGGTATTATCGTGACGCCCGCGTGACCACCATCTACGAGGGAACATCGGAGATCCAGCGGCTCATCATCGCCCGCAAGCTGCTGGCGTGAGGGTCCCACAGGGGAGACAAGCGATGTCGAAGCGTTCCGACAGCCCAAGAGAACCCGGAGCCGCATCCGGACCTTCCCGCGGGAAGCGGCGCTGGGAAGAGGAGACCCTCGGCCCCGCTCTCGCGAAGAGCCCGGAGCGTCCGGGCCCCTTCACCACCGTCTCGGACTTCCCGATCGCGCGGCTGGCCACGCCTGAGGACCTCGAGGGGTTCGATCCCGAGCAGCGCCTCGGGCATCCCGGCGAGTATCCCTACACGCGAGGCGTGCATCCGACCATGTACCGCGGCCGTCTCTGGACGATGCGGCAGTTCTCCGGGTTCGGCACCGCGAAGCACACGAACGAGCGGTACCACTATCTGCTCGGGCAGGGGCAGACGGGGCTGTCGGTGGCGTTCGACCTGCCGACGCTCATGGGGCGCGACTCGGACGATCCGATGGCGCTCGGGGAGGTCGGACGCGAAGGAGTCGCGATCGATTCCCTCGCGGACATGGAGACCCTCTTCGACCGGATCCCGCTGGATCGCATCTCCACCTCCATGACGATCAACTCTCCAGCGGCCATCCTGTTCGCGATGTATCTCGCCGTGGCCGAGAAGCAGGGAGTTCCGGCCGACAGGCTCGACGGGACGATTCAGAACGACATCCTCAAGGAATACATCGCCCAGAAGGAGTGGATCTATCCTCCGCTTCCCAGTCTGCGCATCATCACCGATATCATGGGGTACTGCGCGGAGCGCGTGCCGCGGTGGAACACCATCAGCATCAGCGGCTACCACATCCGCGAGGCCGGCTCCACCGCGGTGCAGGAGCTTGCGTTCACGCTGGCCGACGGCATCGGTTACGTGCAGGCCGGGGTCGCGGCCGGCCTCGACGTCGACACCTTCGCGCCGAGGCTTTCGTTCTTCTTCAACGCGCACAACGACTTCTTCGAGGAGCTCTGCAAGCTGCGCGCGGCCCGGCGCATCTGGGCCCATGTCATGCGCGACCGCTTCCACGCGAAGGATCCCCGCTCCTGGAAGCTGCGCACGCATGTCCAGACGGCGGGCTGCAGCCTGACGGCGCAACAGCCGTACAACAACATCGTGCGCGTCACGGTGCAGGCGCTCGCAGCCGTTCTCGGGGGCACCCAGTCGCTGCACACAAACTCCATGGACGAGACGCTCGCTCTTCCGAGCGAGACGGCGGTGACCATCGCCCTGCGCACCCAGCAGATCATCGCCGAGGAGAGCGGCGTGGCCAACACGATCGACCCGCTGGCCGGTTCCTGGTTCGTGGAGAGCCTGACCGACCGGATGGAGGAGGGCGCCCTGGACTACATCCGCCGGATCGACGAGATGGGCGGCATCGTCGCCGCCATCGAGTCCGGGTTCCCCCAACGCGAGATCGCGGAGGCCTCGTACCACTACCAGATGCAGATCGATCGCGGCGAGAAAGGCATCGTGGGCGTGAACAAGTACGCGACCCCGAAGGGGGACGGCGACCAGAAGATACCGATCCTCAAGATCGGGATGGAGGTCGAGCGTGACCAGCTCGACCGGCTCCACCGGCTGCGGGCGGAGCGGGACGCGAAGGCGGTGGAGCGGTGCCTGTCGCGCCTGAAGGACGCGGCTGCGGGAGGCGAGAACCTCATGCCGCACATACTGGAGGCGGTCAAGGCGTACGCAACGGTCGGCGAGATCTGCACGCGGATGAAACAGGTGTTCGGCGAGTACCGCGAGCAGCCGGTGCTGTAGAGTATGGCGGAGGAGACGAGAGGGTGACACCCGCAGCGAAAGAGAGGAAGGTCAGGCTCCTGGTCGGCAAGGTCGGCCTCGACGGGCACGACCGCGGCGCCAAGATCGTCGCTCGCGCCCTGAGGGACGCCGGCTTCGAGGTCATCTACACCGGACTTCACCAGACGCCGGAGATGGTTGTCAACACGGCGATCCAGGAGGACGTTGACGCCGTCTCGCTATCGATCCTCTCGGGCGCGCACATGACTCTGCTGCCCCGGATCATCGAGCTGCTGGCGCAACAGGGGGCCGCCGACATCGCCGTCTTTGCCGGTGGCATCATCCCGGACGAGGACATCGTCGAGCTGCGCCGGATCGGCGTGCTCGAGGTCTTCACACCCGGGGCCTCCACCCGGGACATCATCGAGTTCGTCCGCAGGGAAATCCATCCACGCCGGTCGTGAAGGCGCCCGGCGTCCGCCTGGAGGCCTCCGATGAGAGTCGTGGTGTTCGCGGTCGCGGACCGGACAATCGCCTTGAAGCTGGAGGGGATTGAGAAGATACTGTCGCCCGGCGAGACGGCTCCCGCCGGGCGGACGCCGATCGACCTCGCCGCACATCTGGGCCTTCACGTGAGCGAGAATCCCGGGGAGACCTACGGGGTGCTGCTGGCCTGTGGCGGCGCGTGCCTGACGCTGGGCCGCCCGCTCGGCACGGCGCGGATCGAGGCGGCCTGGATCGTGCCGCTTCCCGGCTACATTTTCGCCGGTGGGGAGGCCCCCTACAGGGGGCTGATCGATGTGACCGGCCGGAAGGTGAACGACGCGACGAGGCGGCTTCTGGATCACACGCTCCTGCTCGACGAGGAGCGGATAGGAAGGTTCGATTGGAGCAGCGCGGGGGATTCCTGATGATGACGGCTCCGGGCGGGCGGGTCGCCATGCCTCTTGCGCAAGTGCGGCACGTGATGCGCACGGACCGGCTCGAGCCGCTCCCTCTGGCGCGGCCCGAGGTGGCCGGAATCGTGGTGCGCGAAGGTCGAGTCATCCCGGTGTACCGGCTCGCGGATCTCGCGTCCCCGGGGCAGCGCAGCCCGGCCGACGCACGAGGTCCCGGGGCGCAGGAACAGGAAATCGTCGTTATCGAGGAGGATGGCGCCATGGCCGGCATCCTCGTGGACCGAACCGAAGCGGTGAAGGAGATCCCCGTCGGAGGAGACACGCGAGCGGTCGAGGCGCGCTCGCTCCTGACCGCCGCCGGCGCCATCGATCCCGGCGCGGGCCACAGCCGGACGGCGTCTGCCGTCCAGGGAGAAAGGCTGGAATCATGAAGAAGAAGATTCTCGTGGCCGATGACAGCATTACCATCCAGAAGGTCGTCGAACTCACCTTCCCCCCGGAGCGATACGAGGTCGTCTGCGCAGGCACGGGCTCGCAGGCGATCGAGCGGTTCAACGCCGGGTGTCCCGACGTCGCCCTGCTCGACGCCGTCATGCCGGAGCGGACCGGGTACGAAGTGTGCTCCCATGTGAAGGGGAACCCGGACACCGCCTGGGTGCCGGTGGTCCTGCTGAGCGGGACGTTCGAGCCGTACGACGAGGCGAAGGGGCGCCAGGTCGGCGCCGAAGCGCACATGCGCAAGCCGTTCGAGTCACAATCCCTGGTCCAGACCGTCGAGGAACTGCTGAGAGCCCATCCGAGACCGGGCTCCCAGGCCGAGCCGGAGCCCGAGGCGGCGCCCGAAACGCCGCCGCCTGCGACACACGCGCCACGCGTGGCACCTTCCCAGTTGTTCGACCGGGTCCCGGCGGGGCCCGCCTCGAGGCCCTCGCCGGAAGGCCCCAGGCCCGCACCTCCGGCCGCCGACCGGGCGTCATCGATCCCGAAGGAGACGCTGGAACGTGCCGTGAGAGAGGCGGTCGCCGGGATCTCCGAGAAGATCGTGCGAGAGGTCGCGTGGGAGGTCATCCCCGATCTGGCCGAGGCGATCATCAAGCGCCGGATCCAGGAGCTGGAGCAGGAAGCGGAGCAGGCGGAGGCGGAGTGAGCGGGAGCCCGCCGATGGAGAAGGCCTTCGATCCGGCAGCCGTGGAGCCGCGGTGGCGGAGGTTCTGGGAGGAGCGCGAGATCTTCCGCGCCGAACCGGACTCCGACCGGCCCGCGTTCTCCATGGTGATCCCCCCGCCGAACATCACCGGAAGGCTCCACGTCGGCCACGGTCTGAACAACGCCCTGCAGGACATCCTCGCGCGCTGGAAGCGCATGATGGGGTACGACGTCCTCTGGGTGCCCGGCAGCGATCACGCGAGCATCGCCACCCATGTCATGATCGAGCGCGCGCTGGAGAAGGAAGGGCTGACACGCCAGCAGCTCGGCCGCGAGAAGTTCATGGAACGGGCATGGGCCTGGAAGGCGAAGTACGGCGGCGAGATCGGAGAGCAGCTCCGCAGGCTGGGCGCCTCATGCGACTGGTCCCGCGAGCGGTTCACAATGGACGAGGGTCTCTCGCGGGCCGTGCGCGAGGTGTTCGTCCGGCTCTACGAAGAGGGACTGATCTATCGCGACCGGTATCTGATCAACTGGTGTCCGCGGTGCGCCACCGCCGTCTCCGATCTGGAGGTCGTGCACCGCGACGTGACCGGAAAGATCTGGACCGTCAGCTACCCGCTCGAGGGGGGAGGGGAGATCAGGGTCGCCACCACCCGCCCCGAGACGATCCTTGGCGACGTCGCGGTCGCAGTGCACCCCGACGACGAGCGATACCGGGATCGTGTCGGCCGGAACGCCATCCTGCCCGTGCTCTCCCGGCGTATCCCGGTGGTGGCCGACTCGTTCGTCGATCCGGAGTTCGGCACGGGGGCGGTGAAGATCACCCCGGCGCACGATCCGAACGATTTTCTGGCCGGCAAGCGACTCTCGCTCGAGCCGATCGTGGTGATGGACGAGCAGGCTCGCATGACCGCACAGGCCGGTCCCTACGCGGGGCTCGACCGGTTCGTCTGCCGCGAGCAGCTCCTCGAGCGGCTGCGGTCCGACGGGGCGCTCATCGAGGAGAAGGAGCACAGGCACGCCGTCGGGCATTGCCAGCGGTGTGACACGATCGTCGAGCCGATGATCTCGCTGCAGTGGTTCGTGAGGATCGAGCCGCTCGCATCCCCGGCGCTCGAGGCCGTGGAGAGCGGGCGGATCGCGTTCATCCCGGATCAATGGCGGAAGACCTACTACGAGTGGATGCGCAACATCCGTGACTGGTGCATCTCGCGGCAGCTCTGGTGGGGGCACAGGATCCCTGCCTGGTACTGCGGAGCGTGCGGCGTGACCATCGTCAGCCGCGAGGATCCGTCCTCGTGCACAGCCTGCGGGGGCGGGGAGCTGACGCAGGATCCCGACATCCTCGATACCTGGTTCTCCTCCGCCCTGTGGGCCTTCTCCACGCTCGGGTGGCCGGAGCCCACCAAGGAGCTGCGACGCTACTACCCTACCTCGGTTCTGGTCACCGGCTACGACATCATCTTCTTCTGGGTCGCGCGCATGGTGATGATGGGTCTGAAGTTCATGGACGAGGTGCCGTTTCACGAGGTCTTCTTCAACGGGCTCGTGCGTGACGCGCACGGGGAGAAGATCAGCAAGACCAAGGGGAACGTGATCGATCTGTTCGAGCTTCTCGACAACTACGGCACCGACGCGGTCCGGTTCACCTACGCCTCGATGAGCTCACCCGGCTCCGACGTGGCCCTGGCTCCGGGACGGCTCGAAGGCAGCCGGGCCTTCGCCAACAAGATCTGGAACGCCGTCCGTTTCGCGCAGCCCCATCTCGATCGGCTCGAGGGGCCGGGCGCGCTCCCGCCGCGCGCCGCCCTGTCGGTGGCCGACCGGTGGATCCTGAGCCGGGCGAGCCGCGTGGCCGCCGAGACGGGAGCCTCGCTCGCGCAATACCGTTTCGACGATGCCGCCGGGCGCCTCTATCAGTTCGCCTGGCACGAGCTGTGCGACTGGTACCTGGAGCTGTCCAAGCCCGCACTGGCGTCGGGCGACTCACCCGAGGGACACGCCGCGCGGGCCACGCTCAGGCACGTGCTCGACCGGCTCCTGCGCATGCTCCACCCGTTCATGCCGTACATCACCGAGGAGCTCTGGCAGGGGCTGCCCCGGGAGGAGCCCGCACCGCTCTCGGTCGCGCTGGCCCCGTACCCGGTGGCGGAGCCCGGGCACGACGACCCGGAGGCCGAGGCGAGCATGGGGATGCTCATCGAGAACGCGGTCGCAGGCCGGAACCTGAGAATCGGAACTGCGCATCCCCCCCTCGGCGCGGCCCGTTCTCCTGATTCAGCCCACGAGCGACGAGGCCAGACGCCGACTCGAGCCGCTCACCGACGAGATCCGCGGAGCCACCGGTGCCTCACGGGTGGACTGCGTCAGGGCCTTCCCCGAGGGTCTCGTCGCGGCGCGAGGCGTGACCGCGAGCGCCGTGATCGCCATGCCGCTCGAGGGGGTGCTCGACATCGAGGCCGAGCGCGCGCGGCTGCGCAAGGAGATTGACCGGCTGGAGAGGGAGCTCTCGGTCCACGAAAAGAAGCTCTCCAACGAGGCGTTCGTCTCGAAGGCGCGGCCCGAGGCGGTCGAAAAGGTCCGAGCGGCCCGCGCCGAGACCACCGACCGGCTCGAGAGGCTCCGCGCGACGCTGAGCCAGATCGGCGCCTGAGGCGCCCATGGAGACCCTCCCGAGGCACCTGCTGGCCCGTGTCGTGAGACAGGCGCTGCTCGAGGATATCGGCCCCGGTGATCTCACCACGGATGCCACCGTGCCCGCAGGGGACCGCGCGCTGGGGATCATCACGGCGGGGGAGCCGCTGGTGGTCGCCGGCCTGGAAGCCGCACGTCTCGCCTTCGTGCAGATCGATCCCTCAGCCTCGGTCTCCCTGCTCCTGTCCGATGGCGCCCGCGCCGCCGAGGGCGAGGAGGTGCTCCGTGTCGAGGGCAGCTCCCGCGGCATCCTGAGCGCCGAGCGTACGGCGTTGAACTTCCTGGGCCGTCTGTCGGGCATCGCCACCCTCGCCCGGCGCTGCGTCGATGCCGTCGCCGGCACGCGCGCGCAGGTGTTCGACACGCGGAAGACGACACCGGGGCTCCGGCTGCTCGAACGCCATGCGGTCGCCACGGGCGGGGCCCGCAACCATCGGTCCGGGCTGTACGACGCGATCCTCATCAAGGACAACCACCTGGTCGCGGCCGGCGGAGTCCCTGCCGCGGTGGAGGCCGCTCGCCGGCGGTTCGGCTCCCGTTACCCGATCGAGGTAGAGGTCGAGAGCCTCGAGGAGCTGGAGCAGGCGATTGACTCGGGGGCCGACATCGTCCTGCTCGACAACATGCCGGTGGAACGGATGCGTGAGGCGGTCACGCTGCGCGACGAACGCGCCACTGCGGGTGCCGCGCGCCCGCTTCTCGAGGCCTCCGGAGGCATCGGCCCCTCGACGGTGAGCGCGGTGGCGGCGACGGGGGTCGATCGGATCTCGATGGGCGCCCTGACCCACTCGGCGCCGTCGGCCGGGTTCAGCCTCACGCTGCGACGTCTCGACGAGCGATGAGCGCGGCGACGATCGACCCCGAGGCGCTGGCGGCCGCCCTGCGGGCGAGGCCCGGCGCCGGCGCGGTCGGCCGCCGCGTGGAGTACCTGCCGCGGGTAGGCTCGACCAACGACCGGGCGCGCGAGCTGGCCGCGTCGGGCGAGCCCGAAGGGACCGCGGTGATCGCCGGCGAGCAGACCCGGGGGCGGGGTCGCTCGGACCGGACATGGCATTCGCCACCGGGTCTGGGCCTGTACGTCTCGGTCATCCTCCGGCCCGCGGCGGAGCCGGCGCAGGCCCCTCTCTTCGGCCTGCTCGCCGCCGTGGCCGCCGCGAGCGCCCTGGGGTCGCTCGCCCCCGGCGGGCTCGGCATCGAATGGCCCAACGACATCGTGCTGGCGAACCAGCCCGGGGGCGGGCCGCGCCGCAAGATCGCCGGCGTGCTGGCGGAGTCACGCACCGCACCCGGTGGGATCCGCGATCTGATCGTGGGCGTCGGGGTGAACGTGAACCACTTGCCCGGGGATTTCCCGGAGTCGTTCGCGCCGCAGGCCTCGTCGTTGAGGATCGCCGCCGGCGCGCCGGTGTCGCTGCAGCGTGTCGCGCTCGCCCTCCTGACAGCGCTCGACGACTGGTATACCCTCTGGTCGCGGGAGGGGAGCGCTCGCGTCATCGACGGCTACGCCCAACGCGGCCTGGGCCTGAACGGCTGCCGGGTCAGGGTGACGGGCGTCGGCTCCCCCTTCAGCGGCGTCACCGCCGGCCTCACCCCCGACGGCGCCCTCGCCGTGCGGCGCGACACCGACGGGGCGACCGAGCTCATCCGCTACGGTGACGTGGCGCGCCTTCAGGAGACCTGACACATGCTGCTCGTCGTCGACGTCGGCAACACGCACACGGTGTTCGGACTCTACGAGGGCACGGACCTGCGCGCCGACTGGCGGCTGTCCACGCACCAGTCACGGACATCCGACGAGTGGGCGATCGAGGTGGCCGGCATGGTGTCGCTCAAGGGGGTCGATCGCGCGGCGGTCGATGCGGCCATCCTCTCGTCGGTCGTACCACCCGTGACCGGCGTGCTCTCCGACATGATCGAGGACGTGTTCGGGATCAGACCGCTGCTGGTCGGGCCCGGAGTCAAGACCGGCATACGGATCCTCTACGAGAACCCGCTCGAGGTGGGCGCGGACCGGATCGTCAACGCTGTGGCGGCGTTCGCACGGGTCGGCGGGCCGGCGATCGTGGTGGACTTCGGAACGGCCACCACCTTCGACGCGCTGTCGGCGCAGGGCGAGTACATCGGCGGGATCATCGTTCCCGGCCTCCAGATCTCCGCCGACAGCCTCTTTCTGCGCGCCGCCAAGCTCCCTCGGGTCGAGGTGCGCAAGCCGCCCCGCTTGATCGGACGCAATACGGTGCACAGCATGCAGTCGGGTCTCTACTACGGATACGTCTCGATGATCAACGGAGTGCTCGCCCTCATGAAGGCCGAGATGGGAGGAACGCCGCGCGTGATCGTGACAGGCGGGCTGAGCACCTCGCTCGCCCCGGATCTCGCCGGTGTCGATCTGGTCGACCCCAACCTCACGCTCGAGGGACTGCGGATCATCCACGGCAAGAACGCGCCGACGTGAGAATCCTGTTCGTCTGCACCGCCAACATCCACCGGAGCGCTCTGGCGGAGGCGATCCTGCGCGCGCTTGCGCAGGGGGCGGGACGCGATGACGTCGAGGTGGACTCGGCTGGCGTTGCCGGCCTCGACGACGAGCCGGCCGCGCCGGGCGCCGTGCGCGCGGCGGCGGCCGGGGGATTCAATCTCTCGCGCCATCGTTCGCGCGCCGTCACGCGGGCGATGCTCCGGGAGGCCGACATGATCCTCGTGATGGAGCGGGCGCATCGCGATCATCTTGCGGTCCTGGAACCGGATTCGGCGGGTCGTTGCCGGCTGCTCTCGGAGTACGCGCCGCCCGGCTGCGTCATCGAGCCTCGAGACGATGTGCCTGACGCCGGCATGGACGAGACGGCCACCTTCGAACGAAGCTTCAGCATCGTGAAGCAGTGCGTGGAAGCACTGTGGAAGGAGCTTCCGCCTCCCCCCGAGGAGATCTACACGCGGAGCATCGAGGAGCGGTTCCGCCGGCACCGTGGAGCGCCCATAGCGCTTTCTCCGGTCGACTGGGAGACCATCGAACGCTGGTGGGAGTCGGGGGTTCCGCTCTGGCTGGTCCTCACCACGCTCGACGAAGCGTTCTCCAGGAGGAGGCCGGGGCAGGGGGGACGCCCCCGGAGACTCTCCTGGTTCGTGGACGACATCGACGAGCGGTTCGAAGCGTACCGGAAGGGCCGCGTCACGCCGGGTGAGCAGGGGGACGCCCCCGCCGGGCGGGCGGACGACGAGGAAGCCCCCTGCCGGATGGCGGCACGGCGTCTCGAAGAGGCCGGCTACCGGGCGGCGGCCGCAGGACACGCCCAGGCTGCCGCGCTGCTGAAGGACGCGCGCCGCGAGGTACGGGCCCTCGAGTCCGAGCGGGATCCCGCGGCCCTGATTCGCTCCCTGGACGGTCTCGAACAACGGCTGCTCACCCGGTTGAGGGATGCGATCGACCCGGCCGAGATGGCCCGACTGCAGGACGAGGCCGCCGACCGGCTCGCCCCGCACCGTGAGCGAATGTCGCCGGATGCGTTCGAAGCCACCGTGACCCGTCTGGTGGATGGCAGGATCCGCGAAATCTTCTCCCTTCCCAGCCTGACCCAGCCATAGCGCAGGTTTGACCTCCGCCGCAGCCGCCGGTAAGATCCGCGCCGGACCTTGAGGAGGGCCCTGCGGCGGGCCCACATCCATGCCACGGCGCCCACTCCTCTGGAGCGCGATCGCCTTCGCGGCGGGCATCCTCTCCCACCCTTCCACGACCGCCATCTGCGCTGACGCCTCCATAGCCGCCGTGTGCTTCGCCGGCGCCGTCCTGATGATTCGGGCGGCGTCGTCGCGCACGGGCGCGCAGGTGGCAATGGTCCTGCTCGCGGCCGGGTTCTCCATGACGGGACGTGTGGCGGGGCACGCATCGTCTTTCACCGGCCCCGGGGACGTCGGCCGTATCCTCGCCCTGCATCCGGTGCCGCTGGCCGAGGGCGCAGGGCTCGAGGGACGCCTCGTCCGTGCCTCCGTCATCGAGAGGGGAGGCATGGGCCCGGCGACGTCCACCCTGGAGATGCTGGTGGATCTCACCGGGATGACGTTGCGCGGCATGCACAGGCCCGTCCGCGGACGGGTCCGGCTGCGGATGCCGGCGCCCGGGAGTGTCTTGACGCTGCCTCGACGCGGCGCGAGCCTCTCCGTGTGGGCTCGGGTCTTCGCGCCACACTCCGCGCGAAACCCGGGCGCTTTCGACTACGCTCGGTATCTGGAGGCGCGCGGGATCGACGCGACCGGATTCGTCAAATCGATCCGTCTCCTATCGGTGCGGGAACCGGCCGTGCTCTCCGTTCGCACTGCGTTGCTGCGGCGCGTCGACCGTCTGCGAGCGCGCCTGCTGGCCGCCATCGATCGAACCTTCCCGCTCACACCCTCGGGAAGGCGGGCCGCTGCGGTCGCGTCGGCCCTTCTCCTCGGAAAGCGCGACGGCCTGGAACCCGCCGACAACCTCCTCCTCCAGGAGGCGGGGCTCTCGCATCTGCTGGCGGTGAGCGGCTTCAACGTCGCGGTGCTCACCGGAGCGCTGCTGCTCGTGCTCCGGCTGGCGGGGGTGGGAACGAGGATGCGGTGCGCCACGGCGATTCCGGTGCTGTTCCTGTATCTCCTGCTCAACCAGGAGGAGAGCTCGGTCGCGCGGGCGGTCGTCATGGCGGTCGTCTACCTGGCCGGCCGGATCCTCTGGCGCCGCTGCGATGCGATCAACGGTCTCGCCCTCGCGGCGCTGATCCTGCTGGCCCGCGACCCGGCATGCATCCACGACGCCGGCTTCCAGCTGACGTTTCTCGCGACGCTCGCGCTGGTGGTGACCCTGCCCGCCTGGGAGAGTACGAGACCGGAAGTCCGACGTGGGTCGCGGCTCCGTGGACGCCTCCGCCGCTGGATCCGCGGCACCGCAGCCGCCACCCTGGCCGCCACCGCCGTGACGCTTCCGCTCACCGCGCTGCACTTCAACCGTGTGGCGCCCGGAGCGGTGCCGGCCAACGTGATCGCCTCCCCCATGATGGCGGCCGCCTTCGTGGGCACGCTCTGCCTGGAGGCCGCGGGGCCGTTGCAGGGCCCGCTACCGCCGATGATCGCCTCCGTGGTGACGCGTCTGGTCGACGGCTCCTTCGCGGTGGCCCGTCTGGTGACCCGCGTTCCCGCGATGACCTACCGGCGTCCCACGCCTTCGGCTCCGCTGATCGTCCTCTACTCGCTGGGGATCGCCGCGCTCTCCTCGCGCTCCTGTCCGCGCAGGGGAGTCGTGGCGCTGTCTATGGCTGCCGATTCTGCTGGTCATGCTGGCCCTCTCGACACGCGAGCCGCTCCGGCCGGGCTGCGGCTGACGGCGTTCGACGTGGGGCAGGGGGAATCCCTGCTGGTGGAGACGCCGGGAAGAAGCCGGCTGCTGGTGGACGCCGGCGGAGCCTCGCGCGGGGGGTTCGACGTCGGCGAGCGGATCGTGAGCCGGGCGCTCTGGTCGATCGGCATCGCGAGGGTCGATGTCGTCGCGGTCACCCATCCGGATGACGATCACGCAGGAGGGGCCGCCGCGCTCGTGAAGAACTTCGGTCCGCGTGAGGTCTGGCTCCCCGCGGGTGCCTCCGCCTGGCGCACACGTCCCGATATCGCCCGTCTTCTCGATGCCGCCGCCGCGTGCGGCGCACGGGTGCGGGTGCTGCAGCGCGGTGACGAGGCTCGCCTCGGACTCGCTCTCGTGCGCGTGCTTCACCCGCCCCCCGGTTCTCCGGCCGGGGTGTCGAGCAATGAACGCTCGCTCGTGCTCATGCTGGAATCGTGCGGCCGTCGCGCGCTGCTCATGGCGGATGCGGGCACGCTCACCGAGAAGGATCTCTCCGGCGCCGACCTCGCCGCGGACCTGCTCAAGGTGGGACATCATGGCAGCCGTTCGGCGACATCGGCGTCGTTCCTCGGGCACGTCCGGCCGAAAGTGGCGGTCGTTTCGTGCGGGGCGGGAAACCGGTTCGGGCATCCGCACCGGATCGTGATCGAACGGCTCGCAGCGTTGCCGGCCAGGATCTGCCGGACCGATCGGCAGGGTGCGGTCAGCGTCACCCTGAAGAAGACGGGGACGGTGCTGTCCGCGTCATGCGCCTCCAGGGGACGCGGCTCAGAGGCCCTCGACGGGGAAGGGACGCGGGATGATGCAGAGGATCAGGATCAGCAGGGCCACGAAGGCGAGGATGATCCGGCCCCGTGACAGCCCGGGCGTCTCGTCCAGCAGCGGGGGATGACGGGGTGTGAAGATCACCAGCAATGCCACCATGAACAGCCAGCCGGGAAACAGCAGCAGACCCATGGCGAGGAACGCCGCGAGACCGCCCCAGGAAGCGACGCGATGGAACCGCGCCGACAGCGCATAGCAGACATGCCCACCGTCGAGCTGACCGATCGGGAACAGGTTGATCGCGGTCGCGAGGCACCCTACCCAGCCCGCCATCAGAGGACCCGAGAGCATGATGCTGTAGCCGTCGGGGACGGGAGGCGAGAGCCATGCGGTGAGTGCCGTGATCAGAAGCGGGTCACCGAGACTCAACGCGTCGGCAGGCGTGGGCACCGGCTGGGCGTACAGGATGCCGTACACGAGCACCGGGAGCGCGACGCAGAAGCCGGCGAGCGGCCCTGCGACGCCGACGTCGAACAGCACACGGCGATTGGGAATCGGTTCGCGGATCCGGATGAATGCGCCGAACGTGCCGATCGGAACCGGAAGGCTCGGGATGAAGTAGGGCAGGGAGGCGTCCACGCCGTAGTGACGGCAGGCCAGGTAGTGGCCCATCTCGTGAACGCCGAGAATCGCGAGAAGACAGAGACTGTACGACAGACCGAACGCCAGGATCCCCTCGTCGAACAGGAGGCGCGGCCCGAGCTGCAGTGGATCCAGGCCGAGACGTGCCGTCTCCGCGATCGCGCCGCATATTGTCATCGTGTAGAAGCTGGCCAGCAGGAGAGCGAGGTTCAGCAGCCACCACGGCGGGCGGGACACGGCCGGCAACGGACGGTGGACGGGCTCGATTGGATCCGGTTCGGGCGAGGCGGGCATGCTAGCGGGCGAGTATAGCGGCCGGCCGGGCGCAGCGCCAACCGGCGCCGAGATACGGCGAAAGGGGCGTGCCGGTGATATGATTGGAGTTGCGAGGTGATCCCATGACTGACATCTTCAAGGCGATTCGGATCTTGATCCTCTCCTTCGCGCTGGTCGTCACGGGGATTTCCCTGACAGGAGCCGACACGGTACGCGGCCATCACGTGCCGTCGTCCCGTTCGGGCCACTCGTCCCACTCCTCGGGCGGCCATCACGGCGGCGGCTACTATCCCCACTACTACCGTTACGGTGTGGGGGTTTCGTACTACTACCTGCCGTACTACTACGGCGGCTGGGGCTACTACTGGGGCGCCCCCTATCCGGCCTACTACCCGGCGGCCTACCCTGCGCCCTACTACGCCCGGGATGTCGCCTATCTCGATACCGACGTCTCGCCGGAGAAGGCCCGGGTCTACCTCGACGGTCAGTTCATGGGGGTGGCGGACGACTTCGACGGGTTCCCCCAGTATCTCGCCGTGGAGCCGGGCAAGCATGTGGTCCGCTTCGAGATGGAAGGCCGCATGAGCGTCACGCGCACCGTCCAGGTGCCACGTGGCACCGTGCTCGATCTCGATTTCACGCTGCCGAAGGGAAGCGGCGAGGCACCCTCCTCAAACGGCGACCATGAGATCGTCGTGCCGGAACCGCCCCCGCAGGCAGGCGCGGCCGGTGAGCAGGCGGCGCCTCAGGAGGAGCCGCAGGGAGCCATCGAGCAGCAGCCCGAGGAAGGGGACCCGGGATTCATCCGTCTGAAGATCACCCCTCCCGACGCCAGCGTCTACATCGACGGGAAGTTCGTCGGTTCGGCGGCGACGCTGTCAAGGCTCCATGGAGACATGAGAGTGAAGAGCGGCCCGCACGAGATCGAGGTGGTCCGACCGGGATACCGGGCCGCCCGTCGCGAGGTCAGGATCTTCGCGGGAGATCGGATCACGGTGGAGATCGGCCTGGAAACGGAGTCGCGCCCGTGACGTGCGGGGACGCCCGCTAGGCCAGGTTCTTGAAGTTCTTCCCCGGCTTGAATCGAATGGTCCTTCCCGGAGGGATCCTCACCTCCCGGCCCGTCCGAGGATTTCTCCCGATGCCCTTCTTCCGTGGCTTCACCTGAAAGACGCCGAAGCCACGCAGCTCGATGCGCTCGCCGCGCCTCATCGACTCCTTCATGGCGTCGAGAACGGCCTCCACCGCGATGACCGCCTTCACTCTCGTGATCTTGGCTTTCTCGGAGACCTGGTTGATGATATCGGCCTTGATCATCCGTGAACCTCCTTAACATTGCATATCAAGGACTTAGCGGCGCATTTTAGGGAAAGACCTCACCCAATGTCAACAAAATTCTAGGGTTACAGGTTCTCGCCGCCCGGGCGGCATGCTATGGTGCGCCCCGCCATGCCCATACCCAGGATCGCCATCGTGGGAGCCCCCAACGCGGGCAAGTCCACGCTTTTCAACCGTCTGCTCGGACGGCGCAAGGCGCTGGTCCACGCGGAGCCTGGGATGACGAGGGATCTCAACGAGGTGGAGGCCGACCTCGAGGGCCGGCGGGTCACGCTGGTGGACACCGGCGGCCTCTTCGCGCCCGGGGATTCCATACTCGCGGCTCAGGTGCGCCGTCGCGTGGTGGCCGCCGCCTCGGGCTCCCAGCTCCTGGTCTTTCTCGTGGACGGAAGGCAGGGGCTCACCCCGCTCGACGAGGAGCTGTCGCGGCTGTTCCGCGGCACGGGGAGGCCGGTGGTCGTCGCGGTCAACAAGCTCGACGTGCCGGGCCGTGAGGAGCCGGCCGCGGAATTCCACCGCCTCGGCTTCACCTCGCTCGTGCCGGTGTCCGCCGAGCACGGTCTCGGGATAAGCGATCTCATCGACGAGATGGTCCGTCTGCTGCCGGAGCGGGTATCCGGGCCGGACGAGGAGGAGACACACGACGAGGTCCGACTGGCCATCGCGGGCCGGCCCAATGTCGGGAAGTCGTCCCTGCTGAACGCGCTGCTCGGCGACGAAAAGGCGATCGTGAGCGAGATTCCCGGCACGACGCGCGATTCGATCGACAGCATCCTGCTCAGCGGCGGGCGCCGCTACCGTATCGTGGACACCGCCGGGCTGAGGCGCCGGGGCCGGGTCGAGCGGGGCGCCGAGGCGCTGTCGGCCATGTCGGCGCGGCGCAGCATCGAGCGGGCCGACGTGGCACTGCTCCTGATGGACGCCACCGAGGCCCCCACGCTGCAGGATCTTCACGTGGCGGGAGTGGCGCGTGATGCGGGACGCCCGCTGATGGTGCTGCTCAACAAGTGGGACATCATCGAGCGGCGCCGACTCGAGGAGGGGGGCACGGCCGCGCCGGAGGAGCTGATCGCCCGCGTGCGGGGCCGGCTCCGTTTTGCGCCCCACGCGCCGATCCTCACCATCTCCGCTCTGTCCGGACTCAGGGTGGGCCGCATCCTGCCTACCGTCGACCGGATCCACGCCCAGGCGGTCAGGAAGCTCACCACCGGACGCCTCAACAACTGGCTCCGCCGCGCCGTCGCGGCCCATCGACCGCCGGCGGTCCGTGGCAGGGATATGAAGCTCTACTACATGGCCCAGCGGGGCTTCAATCCCCCGGCATTCGTCGTCTTCACCAACATGGCCGATCCGCCCCACTTTTCCTACCGGAGGTACCTCGATAACAGCCTGCGCGAGACCTTCGAGCTCTCCCTCACCCCCGTGCTCATCGAGTACCGTGAAAGACCCCGCCGTACGGCCCCGTCCGGGGGCTTACCCAGGAAGCCGCGCAAGCGCCCGGTTTGACTCGCCACACAACGGAACATAGATTCTCGCCGCGCCGGAAACTGCCGACAAGATCACCCGCTCCCACGGAGGCGTCGATGGTCCTTTTCAACTATTCCACCAAGGAGATCACCGCGAAGATCGTGTATTACGGACCCGGTCTTTGCGGCAAAACGACCAACCTCCAGTTCATCTACGAGAGCCTTCCCGGCAACATCAGCAAGGGGAAGATGCTCTCGCTGGCCACAAAGACGGACCGGACCCTCTTCTTCGATTTCCTCCCGATCGATCTCGGAACGATTCGGGGTATGCGCACCCGGTTGCAGCTCTACACGGTGCCCGGACAGGTCTTCTACAACACGACCAGGAAGCTGGTGCTCAAGGGCGCGGACGGCGTGGTGTTCGTGGCCGACTCCCAGAAACGGATGCTGGATGCGAATCTCGAGTCGTTCAAAAACCTCGAGGAGAATCTCGCCGAGCACGATCTGAAACTCGCCGAGATACCGATCATCATACAGTTCAACAAGCGCGATCTGCCCGAAGTGCTCAGTGTGGAAGAGCTCAACGCGGCGTTGAACAAGTACAACTCGCCGATCTACGAGGCCGTGGCCACCACCGGCATCGGCGTGCACGAGACGTTGAAGGCCAGCACCCGCCTGGTGCTCAACTCACTCAAGGAGCGCTACGCCGACAAGCGGGAGCAGAAGGTCAACGAATCGATGAAGGCCGCCGCGATGGCGGCCGTCGCCGCGCGCGAGAGGGGCCCGGAGGCGTCCCCGACCGGCGCCGCCGCGCCACAGCCCGCCATGACACAGGTCTCCGCGCCGGCCGTTCCTCAGCCCGCACGAACAGAGCCGCCGGTCCAGGCGCACGCTCCGCAGACGGCCGTGCCGGCACCGCCGGTCGAACCGCCACCGGCGCCGAGCGCACCGCCGGTCCAGGCGCACATTCCGCAGACGGCCGTCCCGGCATCGCCGGTCGAGCCGCCGCCGGCGCCCGACCTGGGCCCGGACCCGCTCGAAACCGACTTCGTCTCCGGATTCGAGGAAGCTCCCGAGGCCTCTTTCGCGGACCTGGACCTCGATGAGGCCCCGCTCGATCTGGGGTCGCTCGACGAGGAGGAGGGGCAGGACGTCGAGCTCACACCCGAGGCGCCCCTCGAAGCCTCGCCCGAGCTGCCCGCGGACGGCGCCGAGGAACCTCTGCTGCTCGAGGTGGTCGATGATGATCTGGCCGCCGACGGGGATGATGTCCTCGAGCTGGTGCTCGACGAGCCGCAGCCTTCGGAGCCTGAGGCGCTGTCGCCCATCCAGGTCATGGATGACGAGATGCAGCTTCCGGAACCCGATGCTCAGCTCGATGTGCCGGCCTGGGAGGATCCGTCGCCGGTCGTCGCCGAGACAGCCGCCGAGGAGCCGATATCACTCCCGACTGCGCAGACCGAGGAGCCGTCGTTCGAGCCGCTCGACGTGGAAGCCGGAGAGGAGATCATCGAACAGCCGGTCGTCCCGGATGTGTTGCAGGATGCCCCGGTCGAGCCGCTGGATGAGCCGCCCTCGCTCATCGCCGAACCGGAGTTCGACCTGGAAGCTTCCGAGCCCTGGGTGCCACCGGCCGACGAGGACCCCCTGATCGAGAACGTAGGCGACGTCGACGAGACGCCGATCTCCGTCGCCGAAGGGACTGGAGAACCGCCGCTCACGGTCAGCGCGCCCGTTTCCGGTCATGCGGCGCACCCGGGGCCGTTCGAGGAGGATCGATCGAACCTGGAACTCGACGTCGAGCCCCGGATCGGATCGCGCCGAGGTGACGTCTCCGACGGTGATCGAGGCGTCGGCGACGGCCGTGGGAAGCCATGAGATCCAGGTGCCGATCCAGCTCGCGATCGGCGGCCGCCGGATCGAGTTTCAACTCCGCATCGCGCTCGATCTCGGGGCGATCGCCGACGAAGGGACGGCCGGAGGAACGGAGGTAAACCGCTGATGCTCCTGAGATGCGCCTCCTGCTCGGCAAAGCTCCGGATCAACGACGACCACGTCCAGGGACGCGCCACGGCTCCCTGTCCCAAGTGCGGCAAGGCCGTCCCTCTGCAGGCCGCCGCGCCGAGCTCGAAGGACGAGCGGATGATCACCATCTCATGTTCCTCGTGCAGGGCCACGCTGCGAGCGCCGGCGTCGCGTGCCGGGGCGAAGAGCCGGTGTCCGAAGTGCCGCGCCGAAGTCGTGATCGGCGAGCAGGCGCTGGCGGCCGCCCCAGCGTCCGTGATGCAGTCGGACGATTCGTCGGGCGCCTCCACCCGAAGGATCGATTCACGCAGTCTTGGTCTGGGCATGATGAGGCCCCGCACCGAGGGCGGCGTGCCGGGCGGCATCGACGTGGACGAGTTCCTTGGCGCCCGTTCCGGGCCCGGCGGGCCCGCGTCGGCTCCGCCCATGGGGGACGCGGGGCAGGCGGCCTCGATCCTCAAACCGCCGATCGGACCGATGCGCGAGGCGGCGGAGGGTATCCGCGAGGCGGCCGACGCCATGGAGCACCCGGCGCCGCACGAACCGCCCGCCACGTCCCCCGTCGAGGCGGCACCACCGCCGGCAGAGCCGACGCCACAGCCCCAGCCGAAGCGGCCCGAGCCTGTCGCACGCCCCCGCGCCACCCGGCGGGCGTCACGGTCGGGTTTCCCGTCGGGCAGGGGATTCCTCTCCGGGGCCCTCGCGGGTGCGCTGCTCGGAGGCGCCATCGCGTACGCCGTCGAGCCGATGGCTGCCGCGGGATTCTCGTGGCTCGTCGCCACGATGCCCTCGATCCCGCTGCCCGCGATCGACACGCTGCCCTCCCCGGCGCTTCGCGCGATCCTGGTCGGCCTGCTCGGGGGTCTCTCGGGCTTTCTCGCCGCCGCCATCGGCGCTCCTGCGCGGGGGCGCAGCCGGCTGCGGCTGATGCGATGCGGCTCGATCGGCCTGCTCGCCGGCGCGACAGCCGGAGCCGTGATCACGCTCGCCGCGCACGGCGGCTCCGAGGGAATCTCGTTCTGGCCGCTGGTGAACTGGATGCGCGACCTGCTGCTGGTCGGCCTCCTGACACCGGCCGTCAACAGGCTGCTGCCCGGCTCCCGTTCCTGATCGTCCCGATCCCGTGTGCCAGAATCCACCAGCCGTCCGATTCTGTCCGGCGGCGAAGTGGGTTCGTTTCAATCAATTGCACGCGGAGGAAAAGGGGCGATGGTGCGACGGAACTTCTGGCAATCCCGTGGAAGCGCGATCCGGGCCGTGCTGGGTCTGGCCACCCTTGCGGTGGCGGCCGTCTCTCCGGCCGCTGCGCGCCAGGAGGAGGCTCCCAAGCTCACCTTCTATCCGTCGCTGCAGCTCAAGTTCGTCGACGGCGAGGCGCACAATTACTTCCTCTCCAACGCCGGTGTCGTGAACGTCAGCGGCGTCCCCCTCACCGATCTCACCATCATCCAGCGGTTCCCGGAGGGGTTCACCCCGTCACTGATCGGCAAGGACGCCCAGGCGCTGCTGATGAGGCCGGAGGGGTTCACCGAGAGTCTCGACAACGGCGTGTACACGATTCACCTCCCCGAGCTGCGTATCGCGGAGGCCACCGCCCTCGTCGTGCGGCTCGACTACCAGGGAAGACCGGGGGAGACCGCCTTCCCCGGGATCAAGGTCGAGTTCACGAGCAACGGCCAGACCCTCGAGGAGAAGGGGCCCGATCTCACGTGGGACCTCTCCAAGTACACTCGGTACTCCGGCACCCTGCGCGAGTTCATCAAGCGGTACGCCTCGCTCGACATGAAGATTCCACCCGGCGACTGGGGTTTCACCAACCTGGCCGCGCGCGTGGCCGGCCGCGTGGCCTCGAGGGTCGTGGAGGTGGAGTCCGAAGGCGGCGGCCGGATGCGGTTCAGCATCGCCGCCGGTGAGCCGGGCGATCTGAGGCAGATGCTGGTGATTCGGCGGCCGTACGACCCCGCCAGGCACCAGTTCAAGGCCAGGGACGAGGTCAGACGCTTCGTCAACGACCTGGTGTCCGTGACCGCCGACTTCACGCTCGACCCGGACGAGTTCTCCATCCGGGAGGAGAAGATAGGGCGTTACCACGGCTGGGTCGCCGACACCCTCTGGCACGACAAGGTCAAGGACCGTCTGGGGCAGGGCCCGTCCCGCTGGTACATCATCACCGATGAGAAGGCCGGGTATCAGTACATCATCAACATCTCGGCGCAGGGAAGAGGGATCGGTCCCGGCAAGGCGGACACCCCGAACCCCGAGCAGGAGAAGGCTCTCATGTCCGAGCTCGAGGGGATGGTGAGCTCTCTTCGCATCCTCTAGGCGGGCGGCCGTGCCCTCGAGGCGCCGCGTCCTCCTCCGCCCCTTGGTGGCGCTCGTGCCGGTGGCAGTGCTCCTCGTCGCCGCGCCGCGTCCGGCGATCGCCGACTTCGAGTCGCTCACCCTCTACCAGATGACCGCCCGTGCTCATCTCGTGGTGCGCGCGAAAGCGCTCTCCTCCTCGACCCGCAGGCCCGAGGTCGAAGTGCTCGATGTGCTCAAGGGCAGCTATCACGGCAGGACCCTTCGGATCGCTCCCTACGAATCGGACTACACCCGCCCGACCCCCTGGCTCCAGCGGGAGGTGTTCTCCACCGGCGAGGAGTCGATCCTGTTTCTGGACCCGTACGTGGACGAGTTCGGGCGCGACGAGGGGCCGCACACCTTTTCCGTGCTCAAGGCGGCTTCGGGCAAGGTCCAGGTGCCCTCCGAGGGGGCGAGTGCGCTCCTCGATGCGATCCGACGGTTCACCGAAATCCAGAAGACGGGCCAGATGGATCTGCAGGCCGTGGCACTGCGAGCGATGCTCGGCGCGAAGAACCCGTACCTGGTCGAGGCCGGGCTCGTAGAATGCCGCCGGTTCCGGCTTGCGCAGGCCGACGATGCGGGCGCGCTCCTCGAGCTCCTCTCCAGCCCCCGACCCGACTTCCGCTCGGGCAGCCTCGAGCTGCTGCGCCAGCTCGTGAGCTCAACGCTCTCGGGCGACGCCGGCCCCGCCGCAACACTGCCCCCGACCGCGCTCTCCGAGACCTTCGACCGGGTCGCGGCGACCAGCCGGTTCGATGCCGAGCCCGGGGTGCGCACGGCAGCCGTCTCCGTGGTCGCGGCGTTCTCGAGCGACAGCGCCCTCACGCTGCTCGACAGCATAGCGACCGCGGATGCCAGTCAGTCCGTGCGATACGCTGCCGAGGTCGCCGCATACGGGCTGCGCCGGAAACGCGATTGACACCGGGGTGCTCTGCGTTATAATCGCGTTCCACGTGTGTTGTTTCCCACGATCCTCAGGACCCGCCCGCAAGGGCCTTCACGAGGCATACCCATGAAGCCGTCTGAAGTGTTGCAGCATTGCAGGGACAGGAACATCAAGATCGTCGATATCAAGTTCATGGATTTCCCTGGCCTCTGGCAGCACTGCTCGTTTCCCACGCACGAGCTGAACGAATCCTCGTTCACCAACGGCTTCGGCTTCGACGGTTCCTCCATCCGCGGATGGCAGAGCATCAACGAGAGCGACATGCTCGTCGTCCCGGACCCGGCCACGGCGGTCGTGGACCCGTTCCAGGAGATTCCGACCCTGCACCTCGTGGGCAACGTGGTGGATCCGATGACGCACGAGAACTACGCCCGCGATCCGCGCAACATCGCGCAGAAGGCGGAAGCCTATCTTGTCCAGACCGGCCTGGCCGATACGGCGTTCTTCGGATCAGAGGCCGAGTTCTTCGTGTTCGACGACGTCCGCTTCGACCAGAACGAGCACGAGTCGTACTACCACGTCGATTCGGTCGAAGGACGGTGGAACTCCGGGCGCGACGAGAAGCCCAATCTCGGCTACAAGCCGCGGTTCAAGGAAGGGTACTTCCCGGTGCCGCCAACCGACTCGTACCAGGCGCTGCGCAGCGAAATGGTGCTGCTGATGGAGGAGTGCGGCCTGACGGTGGAGGCGCACCACCACGAGGTCGCCACCGCGGGGCAGATGGAGATCGACATCAAGTACTCCAATCTGACACGGTGCGCCGACAACCTGATGCTCTTCAAGTACATCGTGAAGAACACCGCGCGCAGGCACAACAAGACGGTCACCTTCATGCCCAAGCCGCTGTTCGCCGACAACGGCTCCGGGATGCACTGCCATCAGAGCCTGTGGAAGGACGGCAAGCCGCTGTTCGCCGGCAACGCCTACGCGGGGCTCTCGGAGATGGCGCTCCACTACATCGGCGGGCTGCTCAAGCATGCGGCCTCGGTCGTGGCGTTCGCCGCTCCGACCACCAACTCCTACAAGCGCCTCGTGCCGGGGTTCGAGGCTCCGGTCAATCTCGCCTACTCGCGACGCAATCGCTCGGCGGCGATCCGGATCCCCATGTACTCCTCCGAGCCGAAGGCCAAGCGCCTCGAGTTCCGGCCGCCCGACCCCTCCTGCAACCCGTACATGGCGTACGCAGCGATGCTGATGGCCGGTCTCGACGGCATCCAGAACAAGATCGACCCGGGTCAGCCGCTCGACAAGGACATCTACGGGCTGTCACCCGACGAGCTGCATGGCGTGCCGACGCTGCCGGGGTCCCTCGAGGAGTCGCTGCAGGCTCTCGAGAAGGACCACGAGTTCCTGCTGAAAGGGGAGGTCTTCACCGAGGACGTCATCTCCACCTGGCTGAGCTACAAGATGAAGCATGAGGTCCAGGCACTGAGGATGCGGCCCCATCCGTACGAGTTCTCCCTGTACTACGACATCTAGGCGGGACCCTTCGCGGCTGTTGTCCGGTGGGGCCGCCCGCCATAGAATACCCGTATGTCGCGTCCGCCCGTAGACGAGCTGCTCGGGGTCTGCCGCGAGGTTCTGGACGACCCCGCCCGCGGCGCCGCCGACGTCGAGCGGATCGTCACCTCGGGCAGCGGTGACGGCGGGTTCTGCTCGCTGCTCGCCCGGCTGCTGCCCGACGTACCCAATCCCAATCTCGCCCTCGTCCATCTCGAGCGCCACGCCCGTGACGGGCGGCTCCCGTCCGACCCGCAGCCGCTTGCCATCCTGCTGACGCTTTTCGGCTTCAGTCCCTATCTCGCCGAGTCGCTTCTCACGGACCCGGGCTACCTGCCCGAGCTGGTCCGATCCAGGCATCAGGGGATATGGGGCGTGGAGGAGTACCGCACCGCCCTCGCGAGATGGCTCCGGATCTCCCACCGGGACGACCCGTGGGCCACGCTCCGGGCGTTCAAGCGCCGGGCGACAATGAGGATCGCCCTGCGCGACCTCCAGCGCGCCGTGACGCTGTCCGAGGCCTGCCGCGAGATCTCCAGCGCCGCCGACGCCCTGCTCCAGTCGGCGCTGGAGATGGCCGTCACGGAGGCCGTGGGACGCTACGGCAGGCCCCAGGCGTACGACGAGTCGGGCCGGATCGTGGACGCGTCGATGTGCGTCATCAGCCTCGGGAAGCTCGGTGGCGCCGAGCTGAACTACTCATCCGATGTGGACCTGCTCTTCATCTACTCCCGCGACGGCGAGACGACCGGCATCGAGGGGAGCGCCCGCTCGCAGGTCACAAACAAGGAGTTCTTCGCCGAGGTGGCGCGGACGCTCGCCCGCGGCCTCGGCGAGATCAGCGCCGAGGGGCAGGTGTTCCGCGTGGACTGCCGCCTCAGGCCGGGAGGCCGCGACGGCGACCTTGTGATGCCCCTGCCTGCCACCCTCGACTACTACGAGAACTGGGCGCGGGGCTGGGAGCGGCAGGCGCTCATCAAAGCGCGACCCTGCGCGGGCGACCCGGATCTCGGCGCGACGTTCCTCGCGGGCGCCGAGAGGATCGTCTACAGGGATCCTCCCGACCCCGATGTGGCCGAGAGTATCCGAGCCATGAAGGACCGGATCGACTCGGAGCTCGCCCGGCGGGGCCGCGGAGCCTGGGACCTGAAGCTCGGCCGGGGCGGCATCCGGGAGATCGAGTTCACCGTCCAGGCGCTGCAGCTGGTGTATGGCGGCGGCGACCGATGGGTCAGGGGAGCCAACACGCTCATGGCCATGCACCGGCTCGCCGACAAAGGACACCTTTCGGTCGCGGAGTACGGGATCCTCTCGACCGCCTACACCTTTCTCAGGGAGACGGAGCACCGCATCCAGTTGCACCGCAACCTCCAGCGAAGCTCGTTGCCTGGCGCGGCGCGCGACCGCCGCATTCTTGCGCGTGCCCTCGGGTACCGTGACGGCATGAGACGCCAGGAGGGGCCGCGCCTGCTGGCGGATCTGGAGTCTCACCGCGAGGCGGTGCGCTCCGCCTACGACGCGATCCTGGGGCGTCTGTCCCAGGCCACCCTCGACGAGTCACCCTCCCCGGATCCCTTTCTCGACACGATGTCCGACGCCGAGACGGTGAAGCGGTTGAGCGTGGCGGGTATCGATGGTGCGGACGGGCTCCTCGGCAGCGTGAAGGCGATCGCCCGTCTGCTCGACGCGGCGACGACTCCCCCGGAGATCCGTCGCGAGTTCCGAAAGGTGACCCCTCTGCTGCTCAAGGGTCTCGCAGAGCTGCACCGCCCGCTGCGGGCGCTGCGAAACATGGAGCGCTTTCTCGCCTCGATGGGGCTCGAACCGGCCCAGATGGCCCTCTTTCTGGGACGCCGGGAACTCATCTCGCCGCTGACACGGCTGTTCGGTGGGAGCCAGCTTCTCTCCTCCACTCTGATACACCGCCCCGGGCTGGTCCTCGAGAGCGGCTTCGATCTCGCTATAGCGAAGGATCGCAGTGTCTCGGAGCACTTCCAGACGCTGGTGGAGCAGAGCGCGCAGCTCGCCGACGACGGCGAGTTCGCCGCCTTCCTGCGCGTCTATCAGCGGACGCATCTGCTTTACATCGGGCTCAAGGATCTGAGCCGCAACGGCGGGCCCGGCGCCGCCGGCCGCGCACTCAGCGACCTGGCGGAGGCGATCGTGGGCGTGGTGATCGATCGGTGCGCGGCCGCCGCCGGATGGGTCGGCCCGAACGGCCCACCGGGAGCGCGGGTGGAGAAGTTCGTGGCGATCGGTCTCGGCAAGCTCGGCTATCGTGAGCTCGACTACTCCTCGGACCTGGACCTGATCTTCCTCTATGAGGAGGCGCCCGGAGACGCGGCGGAGCGTCACGCCGAAGCCACACGCCTGGCGTCACGGACGATGGAGATGCTCACCGCAATCACACGCGAGGGCTCGCTGTACGCGGTCGACACACGGCTGCGGCCCTTCGGGGGGGAAGGGGAGCTGGCGCAGCCCCTGGGACGCCTTTCGGAATACCTGTCGACGACGGCGAGCGTCTGGGAGCTCCAGTCAATGCTCAAGGCCCGCCCCCTCGCAGGAGACATCGACTTCGGATGGCGGAGCGTGAGGAGGATCGAGCGTCTCGCGTTCGAGTGCGCCGCACGGGCCGACCTGGGGCAGTCGGTGACCGAGATGAAACAGCGTCTGGAGGCGGAGTCACGCGCGAAGGGAAAGGGAACGACGGACATCAAGCTGGGGCCCGGCGGGCTCAACGCCATCCAGTTCGCCATCCAGTACCTCCAGCTCGCACACGGCATCCCGTCTCCTTCGCACAAGCGGACGACGAGGCTGCTGGCCACCCTGCGGGGAGCGGGACAGCTCGACGAGGATGCGTACCGTGTCTTCTTCACCGGGTTCCAGTTCCTCAGGCGTTTGCAGCACCGGATCCGCCTGATCCAGGGACGCTCGCTGTCCCGTCTGCCCGCCTCCCCCGAGGACCTCGAGGAGATCGCTTCTGCTATGGGCTACGAGCGGGCGCGCGAAGAGACGGCGCGAGACGCGATGCTCGCGGAGCTCGAACGGCATCTTCACGCGATCGAAGCGACATACCGGCGCGTGATCGAGCGCGCCGGCGCACCCGAGAGGATCGAGGCATGAGTGCCGCCCCGTCCGTCCACAGCATGTGTGGAAAACCCTGTGGAAAGGTCGGTCCGCGGACGGGCAAGTCACGGCCGGATGGAGGCTTGAACCGGCTTGCACAAATCCTGTTGCGCCCCGGATTCCTTGACGCAGGGCGTTCCAGCGCACTAACATCGCCCGCTCCGCGGTTTTCGCGGATTCCGCTCGACGACTAGCGTTCCGAGTCACCCGACTATGGCCACATCCCAGGTCTTCAAGGAATACGTCATCCGCTTCCGGCGGGGAGAGGTCATCTTCGCGGAGGGAGACCCCGGCACGGAGATGTACATCGTGCAGAGCGGCACCGTCGAGATATTCAAGCAGAACGGCGACTCGCGGCTGAGCCTCGCCGTGATGGAGAAGGGGGATTTCTTCGGCGAGATGGCTCTCATCGGATCCGAGCCGCACGGAAACGGCGCCGTGGCGCGCGAGGACTGCGAGCTGATCGAGATCAACAGCACGCTCTTCGACAAGATGATTCGGGGCAACACCGAGATCGCGGTCAGAATGCTGCGGAAGATGTCGCTCAGGCTCCGGGACGCCACCCGTCGTATCGAGCAGCTGGCGGCGGAGCCCGCACCGGGCGGTTCCGCGCCGCAGGCGGAAGCGGAGCCCGCAGCCGCCGCGGGCGAGCCGGCTGCCGCAGGCGAACCGTCACCGGTGCAGGATGGACCCGCCGTGGAGGGCACGGCGAAAGAGCCCCCCGCGGAGGCGGAGCCGCCTCCCACCGAACCGCTCCCCGCACGGGGAGGCGCTGCGCGTCCCGCCGAGTGCCACGCGATGTTCCTGTCCGAGGAAGGCGAGGAGCTGTATCACCTCGTGGGGCCCAAGGCGGTCATAGGACGGTTCGACCCGGTCACGGGGCTCAAGCCCGAGGTGGACCTCTCGAGCGTCGACCTGAACCGGTCCGTCTCGCGCCACCATGCGCGTCTGACCCGCGACGGGGAGTCGTACATGCTGACCGAAGAGGTGGGTGCCCTCAACGGCACCTTCGTCAACGGCAAGCAGCTCGTCAGCGGCAAGCCCTGCCCAATCCGTGACGGCGACGTCGTGAACCTCGGCATGGTGAAGCTGGTCTTCCGGGAAGTGAAGGCCTGATGTGGTACGATCCGACAACGTGAGCCGTCATGATGCCCCCTGAAGAGCCGACCTTGTCCAGCACCGCGACGGAAACCGCCGGGGGAGAAGGGATTGCCCCACGGCTGATCCTGGAGTCGTTCGAGGGGCCCCTCGATCTCCTGCTCCACCTGATCCGCAGCAACCGGATCTCCATATCGGACATCCCGATCAGCGAGATCTGCCGCCAGTACGAATCGTATCTGGGGCTGATGCACGAGCTGAACCTCGAGGTCGCGGGAGAGTATCTGGTGATGGCCGCCACGCTGGCGCACATCAAGTCGAGGATGCTGCTCCCGGCGCCCCCGGCGGCGCCGGGCGAGGAGCCCGAGGATCCGCGAGCGGAGCTCGTGCGGCAGCTCGTGGAGTACCAGAAGGCGAAGGCCGGCGCCGAGATGCTCAGGGACTGCGACGAGATCCAGGCCGACTCCTTCCAGCGCGGGCACGGCGGTGAGGATCCGCTGGCGCCCTACCGCGACGAGACCACCCTCGAGGTCTCACTGTTCGACCTCCTGAGCGCCTTCCGGCGCCTGATCGAGACGCTGTCGGACGCCACACCGCTGCATGTCCAGCGTGACGAGATCTCCGTGGCCGAGAAGATCGCCTGGATCCTGGATCGGCTCGAAGGCGGCCGGGCGGAACGATTCGACGCCCTCATCCTCGAGCTGCCGACACGCGGCGACTGCATTGCCGCCTTCCTCGCCATCCTGGAGCTCATTCGCCTGCGACTCATCCGTGCGACCCAGGACCGCCCCTTTGGAGAGATCATGATCCATCGAACCGTTTCGCCGGACGAGCAGGAGACGAAGCCGGGAGCCGACGATGACGCCTGAACACGAAGACAACGGGTCGGGCTCGGGAAACGGAGTGAAGCCGGCCGCCGGACAGATCCCGGAAGAATCCGAGACCCCCGTCGCGGAGCCGCTGCCCGAGGCCCCGGTGCCCGCGGTCCTCGAGGCCCTGCTGTTCGCCAGCGAGGAGCCCGTCACGCTCTCCGAGGCCACGGAGATCCTCGGCAAGGAGCGGGAGGCCGAGATCGCGGCCGCGCTCGAGGCCCTTGCCCGGCGCTACGAGGAACCGGGCTGCGGCCTCAGGGTGCAACGAATCGCGGGTGGCTTCCGCATCACGACCGATCCGGCCCTAGGGCCGTTCGTGCGTGAGATGGTGCGCTCGCGCAACCGCCAGCGTCTCTCGCGTGCCGCCCTCGAGACGCTGGCGATCGTCGCCTACAAGCAGCCGATCACCGGGCCGGAGATCCAGGAGATCCGGGGCGTCAACCCCTCAGCGATCCTCAACTCGCTGCTGGATCGAAGGATGATCCGCATCCTGGGCCGCAAGAAGGTCGTCGGCAAGCCGTTCCTCTACGGCACGACGAAGGAATTTCTTGTCCGGTTCGGGCTCAATTCCCTCGACGATCTGCCCAGCATGGAGGAGTTCGACGCCATGCTGCGGGAGGCCGCCCCCGCCGACGATGCTCCCGACGATGCGGCCCCCGCGGAGGACCCCTCCGGAGCGATCCGGGAGGAGGGGGCCGGAGAAGCCGAACCGCCCGTTTCGGATACGTTCGAGGAGGACGCCGGGGCCGCGCGCGGGGACGAATGATGCCGGAAGATCGAACCGCCGCCGAGAGGATCCAGAAGGTCCTGGCGCGAGCCGGCGTCTCCTCCCGGCGCGAGGCGGAGCGATGGCTCGCCGAGGGCCGGATCACCGTGAACGGGTCGATCGTGACCCAGCCAGGAACCCGCGTCGATCCCGAGCGGGATCACATCAAGGTCGATGGAAAGCGCCTGAGGCCGGCGGACCGCCTGGTCTACTACCTGCTCAACAAGCCCGCAGGATGCGTCACCACGACCCGCGATCCCGAGGGACGTCCGGTCGTCATGGATCTGCTGAGCCGCGTGCGGGAGCGGGTCTACCCGGTGGGGCGGCTCGACTACAATACGTCGGGGCTCCTCCTCCTGACGAACGACGGGGATCTGGCGGAGAGGCTGCTGCGCCCCGCGACCGGGTGCCCCAAGACCTATCGTGTCAAGGTGCGGGGGGTACCCGACGCCAGGACGCTGGCGCGGCTGCGACGCGGGATCACCCTCGAGGGTCGAAAGACGCTGCCATGCCGGATCCGCTTGGTGAGAGGCGAGTCGAACGCGTGGCTGGAGGTGATCCTCAGCGAGGGCCGGAACAACCAGATCCGGAAGATGTTCCGCCAGGTGGGACACCCCGTCGTCAAGCTCCACCGTGTGGCGATAGGGCCACTGTCCGACCGCGGCCTGCCTGCGGGCAGGTACAGGGCGCTCTCCGACACGGAAGTGCGCCGGCTGAGGGAGGCTGTCGAATGACCCCGATCAAGGTCCCGGACAATATCGCCCGGATTCAACCGTACGTCCCGGGCAAGCCCGTCGAGGAGGTCGAGCGGGAGCTCGGGCTGCCGGACACGGTGAAGCTCGCCTCCAACGAGAATCCCCTCGGCCCCTCGCCCCGCGCGCTCGAGGCGGTGCGGCAGGAGACAGGCGGCGTGAACCGCTACCCTGACGGCAGCGGCTACTACCTCAGACAGCGCCTCAGCGACATCCACGGCGTTCCGATGGACCAGATCATGCTCGGCAACGGTTCCACCGAGCTCGTCGAGATCCTCTCGCGGACGTTCCTGGGCCGTGACGGCAACGCCGTGATGGCGGATCAGGCGTTCATCATGTACCGGCTGGCCGTGATGGCCGTGAACGGAAACGCAGTGCTCGTGCCCCTCGATCCTCGGATGCGCCACGATCTCGAGGCCATGGCCGACCGGGTCGACCCGTCCACCCGGATCGTGTTCATCGCCAACCCGAACAACCCGACGGGCACCTACGTGACGCACGACGAGGTCACCCGGCTGGCGGAGAGGGTGCCGGACGACGTCCTGCTCGTCCTGGACGAGGCGTACCGTGAGTACGTCGAGGCACGCGACTACCCGGACAGCCTGCGGCTGCTCCACGCCGGGCGGCGTATGGCCATCCTGAGGACCTTCTCCAAGATTCACGGCCTCGCCGGCCTGCGCCTCGGATACGCGCTCACCACGGCGGACGTCCGGGCGGCCGCCGAGAAGGTGCGCTCGCCGTTCAATACAAGCAGTGTAGCCCAGGCCGCGGGGCTCGCCGCCCTCGACGACGAAGCCCATGTCACCGCATCGCGCGAGCACAACACCCGGGAGCTGGCATACCTGCAGGAAAGCCTTGCCGCCCGCGGCATCGGCTTCGTGCCGTCGGTGGCCAACTTCGTCCTGGTGGAGACCGGCCGCGACGGGGACGAGGTGTTCTCCCGGATGCTCAGAGACGGTGTGATCGTGAGACCGATGCGGGCCTACAATCTCCCCACCTGCATCCGGGTGAGCGTCGGTCTGAGGCAGGAGAACGACCGTTTTCTCGCCGCGCTCGATCGGATCCTCCCGGCGGCGCCGACTCCCGATCCCTCCGTCTCCGGCTGATTGACACCCATTTTTGGCCTATGGTAGGATTCATCCTCTTTTGCCAGCCAAGCGACTCGGAAACTTGAGGTTGTCGCGCTCTCACGCGTCATCCTTCTGATCATCCTCGGGTCTAATGGTAAGCGCCGGTGCGGGGGGTCCGCTCGGCGTTCGGGGGCGGGAGAGCGGGGGGGAGTTGCTCGATGCAAGCCTTCTGCCCGGGATCGATGTGGAGCTCCGGGCCCGCGCCGCGGGTCAGGACGGGGTACACGGTTCACGATAGGAGAGGGGGATGAGCCTCGCATCTGGACGGATCGTAGCGCGACGATTTGCTCGCATTGCGGCGGTGATTGCCGTCGCGCTCGTGTGGACCGTGCCCGCCATGGCACAAAACAAGAAAGGTGCCTACGAAGTCTTCATCTACTTCGGGGGGTATTATTCGAACGACATCCCCTCTGCCAAGCAGTTCGGAACCGTCACCATGACCCGGTTCGATCCGGCGTTCGCGACGGACACGAACATATTCTCGGATCCCTCGCAGGCGTACATTCCGAATCTGGGGAGTGTCGGCGGTGACGGGTCGGGAGATCCCAACTATCCTTTCCTCGTGGATCCCTACACGCAGTTCCTCTCCGCGCCTTGCAACAACAACAATGCGATTCCCAAGATCCGAACGATCCGCGCCTCCCGTATTTCGACGAATGCGATGGCGACCAGGAGTCGCGCTACATCTACAATGGCAGCGGGATCACGACCAACGGCGCGATCCAGAAGGACGACTCCGAGTTCATGCTCGGGCTGCGCGGCGGATACAACATCACGCGCCACTGGGAGGTGGAGGTCGATCTCGGTTTCGGCAAGCAGCGCCTCGACCTGACCCAGAATCTGGTTCCGCTGCTCCAGGCCTCGGTGAGCGACCTGAGCGATCCACGCGCCTCGGCGCTGGCGAAGTTCTACCAGTTCACGTGGGCTAACGATGATTACAGCTCGCTCGTCCCCACGCAGGGAGCACCTCAGGAGATGCCGAACGTCGTGGCGAGCCGCATCGCGAAGGATCCCGCCTTCAACATCCCGGCCTATTTCCCGATCCGGCCCTCCGATCCCAATTTCATCGCGCTGGCTCCGGAGACCTACGCTGACGTCACCGGTTTCGTCAACCGCGTCTTCCAGGATCCCACGGCCTTCCGCAACCGCGGCAACCAGATCAACATCGACACCTTCACCCTGTCCGCGTCCGCCAACTACAACTTCAACACGAAGCCGGACAGCCGGATCATCCCGTACGTCTCGGCCGGCTTCGGACGCTGGTTCCGCAACTTCGACAGCCCGTACGACGGCAACGACACGAACTTCCTGACCTATGGGGCCGGGATACGCTTCTTCGTGAACGAGATCTTCTCTTTCCGCGCCGACGCCCGGATGGTGAGCTACCTCGACGACACGTTCACGATCGATGCAAAGCTGCACAACTACAACGTCCCTGATCGAGTCTGGGACTCGTTCCTCGGGTGCGTTCGGGATCAGCAGGAAATCCGGCCGCCCTGCCCGGCGGCCAGCACGAATGTGCCCGCTTCGGCATTCGCCGCCCTGGGGGGTGGCGGGGGCAACGCGGACATCTCCGTCGAGGCGGCGCTGGATGATTTCTTCGAGGTTCGGATCGGCTTCGACGTGATCCTGGGCGGGAAATAGGGGGCGGGGGAGGGGGCTTCCCCGGGATTCAGTCCTTGACAGCCCGCCGGGGCGTCAATATACTTATTGTTTCCTTTGACTTAGGAGAGGTCGTCGTTCGGCCGCCGGGTCCGGGGGATCGGGTCCCATGCGCCTCGCTCGGGCGCCGGGATACTAAAAAAACCAGGAGGTCACCGAAACAGTATGGAGCTTCAAAGGGACGTCAAGCCAGAAGAGGGCCCGGCGGGTCATTCCGCCCCCTCGGAGAACGAGGGAACCCCCAAGCGCACGCGGCAGAGCGCGCCGGGTGGCGGAATCGAAGGACTCACGCGCGGGCCCGGCAGCGTACCTGACGCCGGCGACATGAGCCGCGAGGAGTACGAGAAGCTCCTCGACATGTACGACGTCAGCTTCAGCAACTTCGCCGAGGGCGAGGTCGTCCGCGGCAAGGTACTGAGGGTGCTGCCCGGCGAGGTCATCGTGGACGTCGGATACAAGTCCGAGGGCCTCATCGACATCGAGGAGTTCACCGATCCCGCCGGCGAGGTCCACGTCGCCGTGGGAGACACGGTGGACGTTCTCCTGGAGAAGACCGAGAACAAGGAAGGGTACGTCGTCCTCTCGAAGGAGAAGGCCGAGAAGATGAAGGTCTGGGAGGAGGTCGAGCGCGCCTACAACACCGGGCAGGTCGATTACCGGCCGCGTCATCGAGCGCGATCAAGGGCGGTCTCGCCGTCGACATCGGCGTGCGCGCCTTCCTTCCCGGCTGCCTGGTGGACATCCGTCCCGTCCGGAACCTCGACTCGCTGCGCGGCAAGGAGTTCCGCATGCGCGTGATCAAGGTCAACAAGCGCCGGGGCAACATCGTCCTGTCGCGCAAGGCGGTCCTCGAGGAGGAGAACGCAGGAGAAGAAGAAGAAAACCCTCGAGACGCTGGAGGAGGGCAAGCGTCGTCAAGGGCGTCGTGAAGAACATCACCGGCTACGGCGCCTTCCTCGACCTGGGCGGCATCGACGGGCTGCTGCACATCACCGACATGTCATGGGGCCGCATCAACCATCCGTCCGAGGTGTTCGACGGTCGGCGACGAGGTGGAGTCGTGGTGCTGAAGTTCGATCGCGAGAGCGAGCGCGTCTCCCTCGGCTTCAAGCAGCTCAAGCCGGACCCGTGGGACAAGGTGCGGGACAAGTACCCCGCCGGCACCCGCATCAAGGGAAAGGTCGTCAGCCTGACCGACTACGGCGCCTTCGTGGAGCTCGAGGAGGGCGTCGAGGGCCTGATCCACGTCTCGGAGATGTCCTGGACCAAGAAGGTCAAGCATCCCTCGAAGGTCCTGAACATCGGCGACAAGGTGGAGTGCCGTGATCCTCGACGTCGATCTCAAGCAGCGCGCGGCTGTCAGCCTGGGGCTCAAGCAGACCGAGCCCAACCCCTGGGAGATGATCGCCGACAAGTACGAGGTCGGCTCACGGATCAAGGGCAAGGTGCGCAACCTCACCGAGTTCGGCGCCTTCGTCGAGGTGGAGGAGGGGATCGACGGCCTGATCCACATCTCCGACCTGTCCTGGACCCGCCGGATCAAGCACCCGTCCGAGGTTCTCAAGAAGGGTGACGAGGTCGAGGCGATGATCCTCAAGATCGACGCCGAGAACCAGCGGCTGTCTCTTGGGCTCAAGCAGCTCGGCCCGAACATCTGGGACGACTTCTTCGCCAACCACAAGGTGGGAGACACCATCGTCGGCCGTATCGTCCGGCTGACCGATTTCGGGGCCTTCGTCGAGATCGCGGAAGGCGTCGAGGGGCTCGTGCACGTTTCGGAGCTCTCCGAGGAGCGCATCGAGCACCCCAAGGATCGCTTCTCCGTCGACCAGGTGGTCCGGGCGAAGGTGATCAAGATGGACTCTGCCGAGAGGAAGATCGGCCTGTCCATCAAGGCGGCCGCCGCCGACGGCGACCTGAGCGACCTCGAGCCATACCGCTCGGGCTCCGGTGACGGAAGCGCGACGATCGGCGATGTTGTCGGTGATCTGGGTGGATCCGGACGAGAGGAGTCGGACGCTGATGATAACCAAGAAGACTGAGCCAACGGACGGTGGGACGCCCCGTGGGGCCATGACGAAGGCCGAGCTGGTCGAGGAGGTTTCACGCGTCTCGGAGCTGACAAAGAAGCACGCCGAGGTCATCGTCAAGACGGTCTTCGACTCGATCATCGAGGCGCTCCACAAGGACCAGAAGATCGAGCTCCGCGGGTTCGGAAGCTTCCGCATACGGCAGCGCCGCTCCCGGCAGGGGAGAAACCCCAAGACAGGAGAGAAGGTCCATGTCCCGGCGAAGAAGATCCCCTACTTCAAGCCGGGCAAGGAGCTCAAGGAACTCATCAACCGCTGACCGCGGTGGTCATGGAATGAAGAGTCTCCTCGCCCCTTGGAGGTATGCCTACCTGGTCCGCGCCAAGCCCCCGGTCGACTGCATCTTCTGTCATGCCCTCGCCCACGCCGACGAGGAGGACAGTCTCGTCGTATACCGCGGCCGCCGGACGTTCATCATCCTGAACCTCTACCCGTACACGAACGGGCACCTGATGATCGTGCCCAACGACCATGCCTCGTCTCCCTCCGGATCGAGCCCCGACCAGCGTGCAGAGCTGTTCGAGCTGGCCACGGCCTGCGAAGTGGCGCTGCGGCGCACCTACAACGCCGACGGCGTCAACATGGGGATGAATCTCGGACGCGCGGCCGGCGCCGGCATCGAGCAGCACTATCACATGCACGTCCTGCCGCGCTGGGAAGGCGACACCAACTTCCTCGCCGTAACGGCCGAAACGCGGATCATCCCCGAAGAGCTCTCCACGACCCGTACGCGGCTGCGGGAGGCGATCCTCGCCATTCTGGGAGACGAGGAGGGCGCGCGGCATGGCGACTGACCTGCTCTCCATCCTCCCCTCGGTTCCAGCGCCGGACCCGGAACGATTCGAGGGGCCCCTGCGGGCCAGGCACGACGCTCCGGTCGAAGGGCTGGCCACCTTCCGCATCGAGACCTGGGGCTGCCAGATGAACGAGCACGACTCGGAGAAGATGGAAGGAGCGCTGAGGTCCATCGGGCTCGTGCCCGCGGTGTCGGCCGCCGCGGCGGATGTCGTTCTCCTGAACACATGCTCGATACGCGAGAAGGCGGCGCAGAAGGTGTTCGACCGGCTCGGCCGGCTGAGACGGTACAAGGAATCCCGGCCCCACATGGTCCTGGGCGTGTGCGGCTGCGTCGCGCAGCAGGAGCAGGAACGGATCTTCGCCCGCGCACCGTACGTGGACATCGTCCTGGGGCCGCGCCGGATCGCCGTGCTGCCCGATTTGATTCGTCAGGCCCGCCAGCGCAGGCGCGCACTCGAGGTGTTCGATCCGGCGGAGAGCTTCGTTCCCGAAACCGGAGCGGTACACCGGATCTCCCGCACGCGCGCCTACGTCACCGTCATGGAGGGCTGTAACAAGAACTGCACCTTCTGCATCGTCCCATTCACCCGCGGGAGAGAGGTGTGCCGCAGCCCCGAACCGATCCTCTCGGAGGCCGCCGGGTGCATCGCCTCCGGGCTGATGGAGATCGAACTGCTCGGCCAGAACGTCAACGCCTGGAGGTACCCGGGCGGGTGGGACTTCGCGCGCCTGCTCGGCGCCGTGGCCGATCTTCCCGGGGCCGCTCGCGTTCGATTCACCACGAGCCATCCGCTGCACTTCCGGGATCCGATCATCGACGTGATGGCCTCGCGCCCGACGATCGCCCGGCACCTGCACCTGCCCGTGCAGTCCGGTTCGGATGCGGTCCTGAAACGGATGCGTCGCGGACACACGCGGGACGAATATCTCGCCCGTGTCGACCGTCTGCGGCGGGCGGTTCCGGACATTGCGCTGTCGACCGATCTGATCGTCGGGTTTCCGGCCGAGACGGAGCGCGACTTCGAGCAGACGCTCTCACTGGTGCGCGACGTCGGGTATGACTCGATATTCTCGTTCGTCTACTCGCCGCGACCCGGTACCCCGGCGGCGGAGTTCGATGACGACGTCGCGCCACCGGCCAAGAAGGAACGCCTCTACCGCCTGCAGGAGATCCAGCAGGAGATACAGATCCGCGCGAACCGCGCCTGGGTGGGGCGCCGTGTCGAGGTGCTGGTGGACGGTCCTTCCGCGCGCGGGCGCGGGCAGGTCAGCGGACGCACGAGCCAGAACCACGTCGTGAACCTCGACGGAGACGCTTCTCTCGTCGGGCGGATGATTCCGGTGCGGATAACGCACTCAGGACATCACAGCCTGTCGGGCGTGCTAGAATCCTCCTTGACTTCCGGGGTGTATCGGAATATAGATGACACAGACACTTACGCCGGTTCCGCCGCCGCAGGCCGGGGCGGGGACACGGGTGCGGAGACGCGACCGACATGACGATCGAGATGAAAATCAAGGGGCTGATGCTCGATCCCATCACTCAGATGCCGATCATCATCCTCAAGGATCCCAACGGCGAAGCCGTGCTCCCGATCTGGGTCGGCCTGTTCGAGGCCAACGCCATCGCGCTCCAGATGGAGAAGGTGTCGACACCCCGGCCGATGACGCACGATCTGCTCAAGAACCTCCTTGCCAGGCTCGAGACGAAGCTCCTCAAGATCGTCATTACCGAGTTGAAGGAGAACACCTTCTACGCGGTGATCCACCTGGCCCACGGTGGCGAGACGGTGGCGGTCGACTCGCGCCCATCCGATGCCATCGCGCTCGCGCTGCGCGCCGAGGCCCCGATCTTCGTCGAGGAGGACGTCATCGCACGTTCCAAGAACGCCGAGATGGCCCGGGACGCCGGCGAGTCCGACCGGCTGCGCCAGTGGCTCGAGAAGCTCGACACCGAGGACCTCGGCAAGTACGAGATGTAGCCCCGCCGGTCTTTTCTCCCCTTGACACTGCCACGACCCGGTTCATAGAATGGTGCGCCCGCAGATGATGGATGGCGCCCGCCGGCAGGCTGCGCCTCCCAGGCGCCACGCTCAGGCGACTCGCGTAAGGCCAAGATGATCCTCGCCATTGCCAACCAAAAAGGGGGAGTCGGCAAGACCACCACCGCCATCAATCTGGGCGCAGCCCTCGCCCAGAAGGGACTCAAGACTCTCCTCGTGGACCTCGACCCGCAGGGCAACTGCTCCCTCTCGTATCTGGACCGCGACCCCGAGCGACGCTCCGTGTACGAGGCGCTGGTGGAGCCGGGTCTGACCATGCGGGACGTCATCGTCAAGTCGCCCGTCCTCTACCTGGACGTCGCCCCGGCGCGGATCTCCCTTGCCAAGTTGGAGAGCCGTCTCGTCGGCGAGCTGGACGGTCACTTCCGTCTCAAGGACCGCATGAAGGACGTCGTCGAGGAATACGAGTACGTCATCATCGACACCCCGCCGACCCTCGGCCTCCTGACCATCAACGCCCTCGTGGCGGCGACGCACCTGCTGGTTCCGGTACAGAGCTCCTATTTCAGCCTCGAGGGGACCGACGATCTTCTCGAAACCTTCGAGAAGGTGAAATCGAGACCGAACCCGGCCCTCGAGCTGCTCGGTGTCCTGATCACGCTTCACGACAAGCGAACCATCCTGGGGAGGGACATCAAGAAGCAGATCGTGCAGGTGTTCGGCGACAAGGTCTTCAAGACGGTGATCGCCAAGAACGTACGTCTCGAGGAGAGCCCCGCTTACAAGGAATCGATCTTCAGCTTTGCACCCGACAGCAGCGGCGCGCTGGACTACTATCGCCTTTCTGAGGAGGTCATCGGCCGTGTCTAAACCGCGCGGGCTCCCAAGTGAGATAAAAATGAGGCACGATTTCCACTTCGTCGAGGAGCTCTCCACACCCCGAGGCTCCGAGAGCGTCGGGCGGATGATCGAGCTCGACCTCATCGATGTCAATCCGCATCAACCGCGCAAGACACTCGGCGACCTCTCGGATCTCGTCTCATCAATCAAGGAGAAGGGTCTGCTCGAGCCGGTCCTCGTGCGCGAGGTGAACGGCCGCTATCAGATCATCGCTGGTGAGCGGCGCTACCATGCCAGCAAGGCCGCAGGCCTCACACAGATTCCGTGCATCGAGATGGAGGTCGACGAGAGGGGAGTGCTCGAGATCTCGCTGATCGAGAACCTCCAGCGCAGGGACCTCACCCCGTTCGAAGAGGGCGACGCGATACTTTACCTCTGCGAGAGATTCGCCTACACGCACGAGAGGGTCGCGCAGAAGCTCAGCAAGTCCAGGACGAGCATCACGGAGCTTCTGAGCATCGCCTCCATACCTGAAGATGTACGCGAAGTCTGTCGGCGCGCCGACATCTCAAGTAAGTCTTTGCTTCTGGAGATCGCTCGACAGAACACCGTCGATGAAATGCGCTCGCTGGCGGAACGGATCGCCCGTGAGGGGCTCTCGAGAGACGAGGCGCGGCGAATCAAGAACCTGCCTTCCGCCGACCCGGCCGTTCCCGCGGAGCCGGCTACGGATCCGGCCCAACCGCCGTCGCGCCCGTTCACCTTCAGGTTTCACTCACCTGATCAGAAGTTCTCCGTGAACCTTCGATTCGATCGACCCGAGGTCCGCAAATCCGAGGTGATTGCCGCGCTGAACGATCTCATCGCGCAGATCCAGACCTCGAGCGATCTGCCTCACTGACCGCCGCCACACGATCCAGGAGGCCTGCACGAGCGCGCGCGCGGAACAGCCTCCGCGAAACGGTCTTCCGGTTTATTCCCAGAACGCGAGCCACTCGACGCAGCGACGCGCCCTGGGCGATCTCGCGGAGGATCGCTCGTTCCAGATCGGGCATCCTGAGCCGGTAGCTCGAGTCGAACGTCTGAGAGGACATCGTCCTTCGACACACCCGACAGAGAAATCGCGGGATGCGTCGGCTGTGGCCGTGAGTCGAGTAGTAACCGTGCCTGAAGAAGCCGTCGCGCCGGGGTGTCGAGGACTGATCGCATTCCTCATTGGGACAGAACGGCGGCCAGAAGTCGGATGATGCTGGGATTCGTGTCGTGCCTCGGATGCGCATGATGCAGAGTCCTCCTGGTGTTCCGAGCGACCGGGTCGTGGTCGGGATCGGCGGGGTGTCTCCGCGGGTCCTTTGAAATCCGCGTGCCATCAGGACTGGTTCGGGGCCTGATGGGCCTCAAGGCACGGTGACTGTTGGTGGTTACGGGATCGAGGGGGGGGCCGGCTGCAGGCCGGGGCACTACAATGGAGGACACGGGCGGACAGGTGTCGCGATCGGGTGGTCGCTGGCGGTCAGGCGGGCCGGCATCACATGATCTATGAGTTTACATAATACTCCTTATCGGACGTAATATGCGGGTCAGAAAAGGGCCGCCTTCGGTAGGACCCTGGCGCCACAGAGTGATCCCCCCTCCCACCGGATGCCCACCCCGTGTTCAGCTCCCGTGCTTCATCGAGTCGACATGGGCGGTCAGCTTCTGCTGCAGCTCCTCGACCGAGAGGCTCACGGCCGATAGCACCCCCGGGTCGTCTGCGGTTCCCATCGGCCCCATCATCCAAGCCGTGAAGGGCTTCGCCAGCCTGCCGTCCTCGGCGTTGAGGAGAAAATGGACCAGAACCCATGAGAGTCCGTAGGCGGTCTCAGCGTCAGTCGGCTCGAACTGTCCTTCGAGGAACCTCCCCATGTCGGGGAGGCTCCCCTCCTTTGCCCTCCGAATGTAGGTGTCGAGGAAGCGATCCGACTCGGACACCCAACGGAACGTGCCCTCTGCCTGCCGCCCACGCACGAATCTGGCGAGCTGGAGACCTTTCTTCTTGTCCGGTGGACGAAGGAGCTGGACGAAGGTGGCGATTCCCTCGTGAACCCAGTAGGGAGCGTCTCTCACACCGCCGGCGAGCCGTTGCTGAATCTCGTGGTGGGTTACCTCGTGTACCAGCGCCTGGATCGCCAGCCGCTGGGGATGATTGTAGCTGCCGCTCGATCCGAAGGTGTAGGCGGTACGTTGATGCTGGTCGTAGGAGCCTGCCGGCTTTGGCCCACGGAACACGTTGTCGAAGGCGGCGATCCTGTTGAATTCATCCTGGCTCCTGAAGAGCATGATCGTCAGGTCCTGCCCCTCGGGGACGGGCGGCGCATCGGGAAAGACCTCGTCGAAACTCGTGATCCCCTGGCGGATCGCTTCGAGGTACGCCTCACGATCCTGCTTCTTGAGGTTGGTCAGCAGCCGCCAGCCCTGGCCCTCGACGGCGACGTCATCGGGGCCCTTCAGCAGCACCGCCCCGAACTCCAGCTTCGCCTCCCTCATCTCATCGATGTTCACGGCGGGCACGCGATGGTGGTCCTCAAGTTCCACCGTGCGGCCGCCTGCGGCCGGCGGGTGAAAGTAATGGAATCCCTGGAACACCTCCAGCGAACCATGGGTCCAGCTGGCCATGTCGGGGTTGGGTGGCTCGAAGGTCCACTCGCGCACGCAGGCGGTCACCATCTCCTCCAACGCCTTCTTCCGTTCGGGAGGATCGACCGAGGCGTACGCCACTTCCGCCAGACTCACCTTGCCGGCCATGTTCACGGTGAATCGCATCAGAACGTGCCCGGCCGTCCCCGCGAGCGCGGCCGGAAGCTCGCAGCCCGGCTTGTGCATCGGCCGCAGCTCCTGCGAGCGCGTGGCTGTGGAAGCACACAGCGCCGTGACCAGAGCGATGATGGCGGAACCGGCACCTCGATATCGCGTCACGTATCACCTCCTGAGGATTTCCTCCATCGTACCATCGGCTCGTGCGACACGATCAAGATCTTTGACCCCGCAATCGCCGTGGACTAACATGCCTTCCCGCTGCAGGCCGCATCTCGTCTGCTTCCATTCCAGGTGCCATGTCACGCATCAGCCGATACGTCTTCAGGGAGATCCTGGGGCCGACACTGCTCGGACTCCTCGTCTTCGGTGTGGTCCTGGTCATGCCACTCCTGCTGGAGGCCGCCGAGCTCTACATCCGCCGGGATCTCAGCGTGTCCCTCGTGGGCCTCTACCTGGCCCTTGCGCTCCCGCACATCCTGGTACTCGTCATTCCGATGGCGGTGCTCCTGGGGGTGCTGGTAGGGATCGGCCGTCTGGCCGCGGACAGCGAGATAACCGCCCTGCGCGCCTGCGGCTACTCGGACCGGCGGCTCCTGGTTCCGGTGCTCACGCTCGGCGTCGTGGCCGCCATCGGATCCGGCGCGCTCTTCAACTTCGCCGTGCCGGCGGCCAACTACGCCCAGCACCAGCTCAACGCGCGCATATTCCTCGCCGCAGACATCAACCGCGAGATCCAGCCGAGGGTTTTCTACGAGCGCATCCCGGACATGCTCATCTACGCCGATGCCGCCTCGCCGGCGGATGGAACCCTCGAACGGGTGCTGATCTACCAGAAGGTTCCGGGGGGATCCGAGGAGATCTCCTCGGCCGCCACGGCTACCGTGCGCCAGCAGCCCGAACAGGGCTCGATCGAGTTCCACCTCAATCATGTCGTGTCGCACTCCTGGCAGAGCGCCGTACCCGGGACCTACGAGATCAAGCGGTCCGATACCGCCATCTTCGACCGACCGCCGGATCTCTTCATGGTGGAGTTGATTCGATCGCTGGCCAGCCCGCCGCCGCGCAACCTGCGCGAGCAGACGGTTCCCGAGCTGGCCGGCACCCTCGAGCAGCTGCGCGGCCGGCCCGCGACGCAGGGCCGGGACCGCCAGATCAGCGAGACCCTGGTGGAGATGAACAAGAAGTTCTCCCTGCCCACCACGTGCTTCGTCTTCGCGCTGCTCGCGCTGCCGCTGGCGCTCGGCCGGGGCCGTTCATCGTCCCGCACCTGGGGTTTCGTGATGAGCATCCTGGTGATCATCATCTCGTATGTCTTCATCACGGCCGGAGAACAGCTCGCCGATCGCGGCCGCATCCCTCCCGCGGTCGGAATGTGGGCGGGCAATGCCGTCTTTTTCGCCGTCGGCATTCTGATGCTCGCCTCGCACGGCCGCGTGGACCGCGGGCGCCGGCAACGCCGGACTCCGGCCCGGGCCCCCGAGCCGCCCCTCGACCCTGAGGACGCCTCGCCCGGGCCCGCCTCCGGCGACGGCTCGCAGGATCAGGCTTCCGGAACGACACCGCAGCGCCGCTTCCCGTCGACCATCGACCGCTATCTGCTCAAGCACCTGCTGTCGCTCTCGGCGACCATCGCCCTGTCCCTGGTGGTGCTGTTCACGCTGTTTTATGCAATCGACCTCGTCGACGACCTCTCGCACGGCCACAGGCAGTATTCCCTGCTGTTCCCCTACCTGCTCTACCTGCAACCCCAGGTGATCTTCGCGTACGTCGCCCCCATCAGCATCTGCATGGGGACCCTCGTCACCTTCGCCCTCCTCGCGCGAACGCACGAGCTGACGGCGATCCGGGCGGGCGGCATCAGCCTGTTCCGGGTGGCCGCACCTTTCATCGCCGCAAGCGTCGTGGTGGCCGCCCTGTCGTTCGCCGCCCATGACGCCGTCCTGCCCTACAGCAACCAGAAGGCGAACCAGCTCCGGGACCAGATGCGCAACCGCAGCCCGAGAAGCTATCGCCAGCCGGAGCGACGCTGGGTGTTCGGCAGCCAGGGCCTGCTGTTCAACTTCAGCGACTTCAATCCCACCCGGAACGAGTTCCAGGACCTCTCGGTGATCCGGTTCAGGCCCGGCACCCTCGACATCGCCGAACGCATCTTCTCGCCGCACGCGATCTGGGAGACGGGGTCCTGGGTGCTCCTCGACGGGTGGGTGCGCACTTTCGACGACGACAAGGTGGCCTATGCGGCGTTCGACCGCCGATCGTTCGCCGATTTCGATCCACCGGATTACTTCGTCCAGGAGTGGAAGGCCCCGGACCAGATGAACTACAGGGAGCTCAGCACCTACGTCAAGGATCTCGAGCGCCGCGGCTACAACACACGCGAGCTGAGGGTCGGGCTCTACAGGAAGATCGCGATTCCCGCCGTGTGTATCGTGATGGTGATCGTGGGGCTCCCGTTCGCCCTGCGCATCGAGCGGCGCGGCCCCGTCTTCGCCATCGCCGTGAGCATCATGCTGGTGTTCGTCTACTTCGGCGTGCTGCAGGCGTTCGGCAAGCTGGGAGAGGTGGCCGTGCTGCCGCCGCTCATGGCCGCCTGGGCCCCCAACCTCCTGTTCGCCGGGTTCGGCCTGTACCTGTCCGCCACCGCACGCTGGTAGCGCGGCGCCGCGGCCTCCGGGCCCGATCACGGCACCTTCGAGAGCATCTCCCGGATCCGTGGCTGGTTCGGCGCCAGCTCGAGCGAGTGCTGCAGCTCCCGGCGGGCATCGGCCGCCCGGCCGGTGCGGAGATAGATCTCGGCGAGCAGATTGAGCGGGTCGGGCGAGCCGGGCATCTCCCGGGCGGCGCTGTCCGCGCGCTTCTCGGCCTCCCGGAGATCCCCCTGCTGGGCCATCAGGATTCCGAGCTGGAGATGGGCCTTGCCGTACTTCGGATCGATCTCGAGCACCTTCCGGAGCATGTCGAGCGCTTCGCGAGGCTTGTTCTGTATCAGCAGGACGCGGGCGAGGTTGAACCTCGCGTCGGTGTAGTTCGGGTCGAGATCGACCGCCTTGAGATACTCCTCGAACGAGTCGTCCTGGCGACCCATCATGCCGAGGACGGCGCCCATGTTGTTGTGCGCGGAGGGGTACTCGGGATCGGCATCGATCGCCTCCTGGAACCGCCCCCGGGCATCCTCGATCCGCTGCTGGGACAGATCGAGCGTGCCCAGGTTGTTCAGGATCACGGCGTTGTTCGGATCCACCTCGAGTCCTTCCTCGAAGGCAGCGCGCGCTTCATCGAGCCGCCCCATGTCCTGGTAGGTCAGCCCCATGTTGTTGTACGAGCCGGGGAAGTCGGGATCGGCCTGGATCGCCTGGCGGAACAGGCCGATCGCCTTCTCCCCCTCTCCCCTCTTCCGGTGGATGAGGCCTATGTTGTTGTACCCTTCCGCATAGTCGGAGTCGATCCCCACCACCCGGGAATACTCGGCGATCGCCTCGTCGTCACGTCCCGTCCGCTCGTAAAGCAGCCCGAGGCTGTTGTGTGCGTTCGTATCGTTCGGCGCGATCGCGATCGCCCTGCGGAACTGCCGCTCGGCGCCGTCCAGATCGCCGCGATCCATCAGGATGTTGCCGATCAGGTTGTGGACGCTCGGTTGTGACGGATCGTCCTTCAGGGCCCGCTCGAAGGTGGCGATCGCCTCGTCATACTGTTTCACCTGCATCAGGGCCCGACCGAGGTTGATCCTCGCGGCCATGAAACCGGGCTGCTGCGCGAGCGCCTTGCGGAAGGTCTCCACCGCCTCCGCGTACCGCCCCCGGTCCATCAGCGTGATGCCGGTGTTGTTGAGGGCGTTGCTTCCCGTCTGCGCCACGTACCCCAGGGCGGTGAGCTTCGCCACGATCTCCTCGTCGAGCGCCGATTCGAGCGGCGCCGAGGGGCCTGCCGGCGCGCCGGTCTCGTAGGTGGCGATCGTGTCGCTCCCGGGCGCCTCCTCGAACGCCTCCGCCAGGACCCGCCCCTCCATGTCCTGAGCCACGGGCAGCCCCAGCAGGGCGAGGGATGTGGGGGCGATGTCCAGGACCGAGGCATCCTCGAGACGGACCCCGCGGCGGATGCCGGGGCCGTTGATCACCAGGATACCGAACTTCCGGTGCCAGTCGGCCGCCCCTCCCGTCTCGATACGTGGATCCGTGACCGGCCGGTTGGTACCGGTCCTGAACCCGTGATCCGAGCAGACCAGCACGACCGTATCGTCGTCGGCCAGCGCCAGCGTCCGCCCCAGGATCCCGTCCTGGTACTCATAGAACCGGTCGACGATCCCGCCGTACGCCGCCTCCTCCTCCGGTGTGACGCCGGGAAGCAGCGGCGGGCGGTACCGCATGAAGTTGTGCGCGATCGTGTCGGTCCCCTCGAAGTAGATCATCTTCAGGTCCGGGTCGTAGGCCCGCATGACGTCGAGCCCTATCGCCGAATAGGTCCGCGCCGAGGCCAGGACGCTGCGCACCCGCGACGCCTGGTCCGCGTACCCGGGAGCCGAAGCCCCCTCGGGGATGAAGCGGCCGACTTCCGCGTCGGTTACCGCGGCCGGCCCGACAATCAGCGGCTGTATCGCCAGGGCGAGCGATTCCGGGTAGGTTCGCCCGCGAAGCTCCTCCCCTGCCGACTGGAAGCCGAAGAGCTGGTAGGAGACGCGGTCCGAGACGATGAAGCCGTCGATCGCCTCGGCGGGCCAGGAGGCCCACCAGGCGACGACACCCGCCGTGAGCCCCCTGTCGGAGGCGATATTCCAGAGCGCCTTCACCTTCCGCATGTTGGATGTGACCGGGATCTGCCGCCCCGTCGTGCTGCTCGTGGCGAGAAAATCGATGATGCCGTGCCGTGCGGGGCCCACACCCGTGGCGATCGAAGTCCAGATGATCGGCGAGAGGACCGGGGTGATCGTCTTGAGGCGGGCCCGGATCCCTCCATCCACCAGTCGCTTCAGATTCGGCATCCGCCCCGCTTCCATCAGCGGATCGATGATGTCCCAGTCCGCTCCGTCGAGTCCGACCAGCAGCAGCCTGTGCGCCGGCCGGGCCGCGTCGGCGCCCGGCGACGGCGGAGCGGGATAGAACCTCAGGATGCTCTCCGGGGCCGGATTCAAACCTGCGGCCCCGAGCACCTCGCGGGCATCCCTGGTCACCCGGGTCCGCACATCCTCGTCCGGCTGCAGCAGCCGGGTGAAAGCGGTGCGCCCGGCCTCACCGGCGAGGCCGGGACGCAGGCGTGCCGACAGCTGTGCGGCGGAGCTGCCGGTCCAGCCGGAGGGGAATGTCGCCGCAAGGGCCGCCGCGTTGGTCTCCACGGCCCTCACACGCAGCGTCCCGGCAGCGAGGACTTCGGCCCCTTCCGCCGAGCGCAGCCCCCGCAGCCTGACCGGGACGTCGATGATCCCCCCGGGAAACCGGATGAGCCTGGCCAGCAGCGGCGGTGTGAAGGTGAGCCCCGGAGCGGCGGGTCGCACCGCACCCGTGACCCAGACCTTCAGGTGCACGGCGCCGTCTCCGGGCACGCGGTGCAGCCCGCCCAGGAGCCAGGCGCCGACAACGAGGACTGCGGAGACGAGGAGGAGGCGGGAACGGCGGTTCGGTCGCGACATGGTTACGGCCCGCAGAATATCAAATCCCGTCCGTCTCCGCCGTGCCGGCGGTCCCGCCGCCGACCACGCCTTTCATCCGCCGGGACAGGCTTCCCCGCCCCGGAACGAGGGAGGCCGCAGCCTGCCGGTCCTCGCTCGTCAGGACGAGGAGATGATAGCCCGCGAGGCAGACCAGGACCGCGGGAACGGCGTACAGCGGGATCAGGAGCAGCCGGCCGAGGAGCAGATGCGGCACGACGATCATCGCGGCCATCGCTCCGGCGGGCAGCAGGCAGACCCACGCGCGCCGGGCGCCGCCGGACGTGACGCCACGCCGGGGCGGAAGATACCGTGTCGCGCGATGCCTCGCGTACAGGGACGCCCCGCCGAATCCGATCACCCGGGCCAGGGCGAACCCCGGCAGCGCGAGAAACGGGGTCAACGCCACGAGCGCCGAACCCTGGCAGGTCACCGAGACCAGGTTGTTCACGAACCGGTCCTTCGGCTCACCGAGTATGTAGACGAACATGGCCAGGTGGGAGAAGACCGCGAACGGCGGCAGCGAGAGAAACAGGAGGGCGAGTGGCAGGATCCCTCCCAGATACCGCTCGCCGCCGATGAGCCACAGCAGGAACGGGCTGACGCTCGCCAGCAGAACGGCCAGCGGCACGAACGAGAGAATGACGTACCGCAGGGAACGATCGAAGGCACGTCCCACCGCCTCGGGGTCCACCTGACGCAGCTCCGCCACCTTCGCCCCGAGAGGATCCACGAGGCTGGAGACCAGAACCTGACCGTACTGTACGAACCGCTTGGCAATGAAATAGGTGGACAACGCCGCAGGCTCGAGAAAGAGCCCGACCAGGGCCTGATCGGCGTGCATGTAGAAGTAGCGCAGGTAGCCGTCGGCGTAGAAGGGCAGCGCGTAGCGAATCGATGCGGCGGGACCGCTCGGTCGCGCTCCGCCTCGGGCGCGCATCGCCGGCAGGATGCTCGACATCCCGAGCGCCGCTCCCGTGAGCGACCCGATCGCGAACCCTGCGAGATAGCCGCGCAGACCGAAGACGAAGAACAGCCCGAGCGAGAGGCATCTCTGCACCAGGGCCGCGGCGACGTTGTACGTGGAGAGCCTCCCGAACTTCTGCAGCGAGGAGAGGAGGAGCTGGCTCGCCTCGTACAGCCCGAAGCAGAGAGCCGCCACCGCCGCGAGGCGGATCTCCCCCGCACGCGCGGGGCTCTTCAGGAACAGCCTGCTCACGGTGCCCGCACCCAGCCAGAGCGCACCGGTCGTCATCGCGGCGCCCACGAGGTACACACCGATTGAGAGACGCAGCAGCCCCGCCACCTCCCCCGCCCTCCCCGACGCCTGCAGGCCCGGCACCAGCTTGATGCACGACGCAAGGAGCCCGAGGCTGCACACGACCGTGAGGATTCCGCACAGGCTATTGTAGACGGCGAAGACCGCCATCTCCTCGATTGTCAGCAGCCTCGTGCTCACGCCCAGAAAAGCCAGTGCGATCGCGGCGATGGCCAGCCGCGAGGTCAGCAGCGAGGCGGCGCTGCGCGCCACCGAGGAGGTTCGTGTCATCGGTCCAGGATTCTAGATGAAATCGCCCGGCGTGTGTGCGCCCGGACGACGAGGCGGTCGCCGCCGGTTCAGGGGACCAGTTCGGAGGTCGTCTCGTTACCGCAGGGATCCAGGGCGGTCACGCGGTACATGTAGGCGGACCCGACCGCGGGCACGGCCGGATCGGTGTACTGCGAGTCGGTCACGCCGTTCCCGTCCAGATCGTTGTTGGAGGTGTCCAGGGTGATCAGAGGAACCAGGCTGCCCGGGCTCCCGTAGGCGGAACCGTCCGTCTCCCTGTACAGGCGGTAGCTGACGGCACCGAAGGCCCCGGCCCAGTCGATCGGCCCGGCGGACGGCACGACCAGCGTGTCGCCGACCTCCGCGGGGGGCGTCAGATCCCCCGTCGTCTTGCCCACGGTCACCACCCTCTTGGCGTAATTGAACTCGCGGTTGGAGGTCGGCGAGGCCGAGTCGGACGCCCGGACGAGATAGATGTACACCGGATCGGAGCCGCCGCCGCCGAAGTCCGTGTCGACGTAGAACGGCTCGGTGGTCGTCGTGACAAGCGTCGACTGATCGGGGATGAAGCCGAAGTTGGAGCACGGGTTGCGGAAATCGCCCGGATTCGGCGCCACACACACCGTTCGATGGATCGTGTAGCGCACGGGCGAGGACATCATATCCTGGGCCGGGTTCCAGCCGAGAACGGCGCTGCGCACGCAGTCCTGCTTGAGGGCGACCGTCTGCAGCCCCACGGTGACCGGCCAGAACGGAGGCTGGTTGTCGAGATAGGTGTAGGCGGCCGGCAAGGAGAGATCCGTCATGTCGGGGTTGGTGATTACCACCGTAACGGCCCCGGCCGCATGCGCCGGGGGTCTCGTCAGGATCCTGGAGTTCGACGCGAAGATCGTCCCCAACGCGGGAATGCCGTCGAACGTCACGGTCACACCCGGATCGAAGCCCTTGCCGCGGATCAGCACCCAGTCGCTGCCCGCGACATCGCCTCCCGCCGGATCGATCCGCACGAACGAAAGCGGATCGGCCGAGGCGGCGGCGCCGGCGGGATAGTGATACCCCATGTCCACCATCCCCGTGTCCGGGTCGAGCGTGGAGCTCGTCGTCAAAGCGTCCATGGACAGCGCGCCGGCGGCATCGCTGCCGGCATCCACGGCGGGACTGGTCGTGTTCGGGTCCTGCATCAGGTAGAACGACCCCATCGGCCCCGACGTGAATCCCGGATCGCCGGCGATGTTGCCGGTGCCGCTGGATCCCCCCTCGATGTCGGAGAATGTCGCCAGAGGCATGCCGGTGGCGCTGCCGTTGGTGTTGCCCCAGACGATCAGGTTCTGCACCGCAAGGGTCGGCTGATAGATCAGGCCCGCGCTGAAGTGATAGCCGCCTCCCCCGTCGAGGCCCGCCGTGTTCGACGCGAACGTGTTGCCCGAGATCCGGCCGTCGATACGCCCGACACCGCTCAGCAGCAGGCCTCCGCCCTCCCCCGTGGCGGTGTTTCCGAAGAAGAGGTTGTTGTCGACCAACAGGTCGAAGCTGTCAGCGCCGCCCGGCGCGATGATCGACGCTCCCGCGCCGGCCACTCCGAGGTTGTCCCCGAAGACGTTGCCGACCAGTTCCAGCTTCATCACGTTGTAGGTGTAGACGGCCTGACCCGAGACCCCGAGACCGCCGCCCCGGTTGCCGAACGACCTGTTGCCCAGGATGTAGTTGTCGGTCACGGCCACGTCGATGTCCTGGCCCTGCGTGTAGAACGGGTAGATGCCGATGCCGCCGCCCGCGTTCGCGAAGACGCGGTTCCCGAGCATCACGTTCTTGCTCAGGGTCGGCCGGCCGCCATAGCTCGTCGTGAACACCGCGTACACCGCGCCGCCGCGTGAGGAGCTCGTGTTGCCGACGAGCACCGAGTTGCTGATGACCGTGTTGTCGGCGCTGATGACGAACGCCCCGCCCCCGAAACCGTCGCGGACGCCGTTTCTGATCGTCAGGCCGTCGATCACCTGGGAGGCGTCCAGCCCGCCCGACCGCATGGCAAAACTCGTGCCGCCCGCGTCGACCACGGACACGAACTGGTCGGGGTCGTGTGTCGTGAAGGTGGGATCCCAGCCGCCGGAGACCACCACACCGCTCAGCACGGCGAGGCCCACCTCGTTGTAGGTCCCGGCGGCCACGCGCACCAGTGTGGTGGTCGTGCCGGAAACGCCGTTGAGGGCGGCGTTGATCGTCTTCTTGGCCGTGCCCGGGGTCTGTCCGTTGCCCGAGTCGCTGCCCAGCGGTTTGACGTACAGACTGGCGCTCGTGTAGATGAACGGGAAGATATCGTCGGACTCGCCGCCGTCGCTCGCCACGATCCGCGCCACCTTGCCCGTGGCCGAGGTGGGGACCTGCACCTGCAGGGTGCGTGAATCGACGAACGTCACGGTCGCCGCGACCCCGTCGAAGGCCACGGTCGTGGCCGGGGTGAAGCCTATGCCACGGATGACCGCGATCGCCGAGGCGGGAGCCGTGTTGACGGGCACCCAGGCCGGATCGACCGAGAGAGCCTCGATCGACGCCGCCGCCGCGCCCGATGCCGACACCAGTCCCGACACGGCCACGAACAAGGCCACCGCAAGCCACGAGAAGGGCCCGCGTCTCATGTCACCTCACGAAAGATGTCCAGAATACACACCCTGCCTGCAACGTGTTCATATACTGTGATAGGCAGGAGGCGGCAAGAGCAATCTTGGCCTGTCCGCCCGCGGCTCCGGCCCACGCTCCCGCGCGCCTCACCGGTCCCCCGGCCGGGTTCCCATTGTGATGATTCAGGGGGGGGCAAAACTCCGGCTCAGGTCCCTTCCGACCAGGATCGAAGATATTTCTCCTGGTCGGGCGTGAGCGTGTCGGCGCGGTACCCCATCGTGGCGATCTTCACGCGCGCGATCTCCCGGTCGATCTCCTCGGGGACGGGATAGACCTTCTTCTGGAGGCTTGCGGCGTTCCTGACCAGGTACTCCGACGCCAGGGCCTGGTTCGCGAACGACATGTCCATCACCGCCGCGGGATGCCCCTCCGCCGCCGCCAGGTTGATCAGGCGGCCCTCGCCCAGAAGATAAATCCTCCGGCCGTCCTTCATCGTGAACTCCTCGACGAAGTCCCTCACCTTGCGCCGCGACACGGCACTCTTCTCGAGGTACGGGATGTCGATCTCCACGTTGAAATGCCCCGAGTTCGCCAGCATGGCTCCGTCGCGCATGATTTCCACGTGCTCACCGCGCAGCACGTGCTTGCTCCCCGTCACGGTGATGAAGAGACCGGCCCCGGCCGCGGCCTCGGCCATCGGCCGGACGGGGAAGCCGTCCATGACCGCTTCGAGCGCGGCCAGCGGATCCACTTCGGCCACGGTCACGTGCGCCCCCATGCCGCGCGCACGCATCGCGACTCCCTTGCCGCACCATCCATAGCCCGCCACGACGACGTTCAGCCCGGCGAGCAGGATGTTCGTCGCGCGCACGATTCCGTCCAGCGTGCTCTGCCCTGTGCCATAGCGGTTGTCGAACATGTGCTTGGTCATCGCATCGTTGACCGCGATGATCGGGTAGGAGAGCACGCCGTCCGCCGCCATGCTGCGCAAACGGATCACGCCCGTGGTGGTCTCCTCGGTGCCGCCGATGATGTCCTTCAGCAGCTCCTTCCGGTCCGAATGCAGAACGGAGGCGGTGTCCGCTCCATCGTCCATCGTGATGGTAGGCCGCAGCTCGAGCGCCGAGAGGATGTGACGGTAGTAGGTGTCATTGTCCTCGCCCCTGATGGCGAAGACCGGGATCCCGTACTCGGAAACGAGCGCGGCGGCCACATCGTCCTGCGTGCTGAGCGGGTTGCTCGCGCACAGCGCGACCTGGGCGCCCCCCTCCTTCAGGGTGCGCATCAGGTTGGCCGCTTCCGAGGTGACGTGCAGGCAGGCGGACACCCGCTGCCCCTTCATCGGCTGCTGGCGCGCGAACCGCTGGCGGATCTCGCGCAGCACGGGCATGTCCCGGTCGGCCCACTCGATGCGCAACTTGCCGCGAGCGGTCAGATCCGTGTCCCTGACGTCGAACTTCAGAGGCCCGCCTCCCTCCTCAGGGTCTCGGCCTTGTCGGTGCGCTCCCAGGTGAACTCGGGCTCGGAGCGGCCGAAATGGCCGAACGCGGCCGTCTTGCTGTAGATGGGACGCAGCAGATCGAGGTGCTTGATGATTTCGCGCGGCTTGAGCGGGAAGTGCGCCCGAACCAGCTCGCTGAGCTTTTCTTCGGAAAGCCTGCCGGTGCCGAAGGTGTCGAGCATGACCGAGACCGGCTCGGGGATGCCGATCGCGTAGGCGATCTGCACCTCGACCCTCTCCGCAAGACCCGCCGCCACCACGTTCTTGGCGATGTACCGGGCCATGTACGAGGCGGATCGGTCGACCTTGGAGGGGTCCTTGCCGGAGAAGGCGCCGCCGCCGTGGCTGCCGACGCCACCATAGGTATCAACGATGATCTTGCGACCCGTCAGCCCGGTGTCGGCGTGGGGACCTCCCTTGACGAAACGGCCCGTGGGATTGATGAACAGCTTGGTGTTCTTGTCGAGCATTTCGGCGGGGATGACGTTCCTGATGACGTGCTTTTCGACGTCGGCACGAAGCTGCTCGGTCGTCACCTTCTCGTCGTGCTGCGTGGAGACCACCACCGCGTCCACGCGCAACGGCTTGTGCCCATCGTACTCGATGGTGACCTGCGACTTGCCATCGGGCCTCAGATAGGGCAGCACCTCTTCTCGCCGCGCCCTGGAAAGGCGGCGGACGAGCTGATGCGCCAGCATGATCGTCATCGGCATCAGCTCGGGCGTCTCGGAGCAGGCGAACCCGAACATCAGCCCCTGGTCCCCCGCCCCACCGGTGTCCACGCCCATCGCGATGTCGGGCGACTGCGGGCGGATGGCCGAGAGGACCGCGCAGGTGTCGGCGTCGAAACCGAACTTCGCGCGTGTGTAGCCGACCTCACGGATCGTGTCGCGCACGATGTCGGTGAACTCGACGTAGGTTCTCGTGGTGATCTCACCGGCGATCAGCGCGAGCCCCGTCGTGAGCAGGCACTCGCATGCCACGCGGCCGGCCGGGTCGTCCTTGAGAATCGAATCGACGATCGAATCGGAGATCTGATCCGCGATCTTGTCCGGGTGTCCCTCGGTGACGGACTCCGAAGTGAACAAGTGTTTGCCATTCAATGACATGCAGTGCCTCCGCGATGCGGTGGTGCGACCTGGTGCTGTCCCGGGCGGGCAGGCGCCGAAGGTCCCCTCGAAACGGAGGCCCTCACGCTGTAAACCACACACCCACAGCAGGAAGGCGGCAGTATACGCATCCCTCGCGCGGTCGTCAACGAGGCGCGGGGCGCGTCAGACGGTCGGTTTCGACCGCGACCGGTAACGCACCGTCCCCTTGCCGAGCACCGCTTCGAGGGAGGCCTTGAGGTCCCGGCTCGGCGAGGCGCCGAACTCCTCCGGATCGGCCTTCAGCGTCAGCACGAAGCCGCCGGGCCGCGAGATCTCCAGATACAGCGGGACGCTGCCGCGGTTCTGGGCCAGGGTGGCCCGCACCATCTGGAGCGTCTCCTCGTTGAGCCCGGTGGTCACCATGCTGATCGCCACGGCCTGGGTGCGGCTCTCGCGCGCCTCCTGCAGGGTCGTGATGGCGCTGGCCAGCAGACGGGGACGATCCTCGATCTCCGCCTTGCCGGTCACGAGGACCGGCTGGTCCTCGATGAGGCGCGCCATGGTCCTCCCGTACAGATCCGGGAACACGATTACTTCGACCGACCCCTCGAGATCCTCGAGGTTGAAGACGGCCATCCAGTCGCCCTTGCGGGTCTTCTTGCGTCGCACCGCGGTCACGATCCCGCCGACCGTGACCTCGGGCCCGGGCGGCGCCCCGGCGAGCGTGCCGGTGGTGTGCGAGGCGATCTCGGCGAGATCCTCGGCGTACGGGACGAGCGGATGCCCGGTCACGTAGAAACCCAGGGTCTCCTTCTCGTATCCGAGCGTCTCTCTCTCGGTCCAGTCGGGCACGTCGGGCAGCAGGTCGGGCGACGTCTGTCCGGCCGGAGCCTCCATCATGCCGAACAGGTTCGCCTGTCCGCTCTCCTTCTCCCGCGCCCTGCGGGCCGCCGCGTCGAGGACGCCATCCGCCCCGGCGGCGAGACGGGCGCGGCTGACCTCCAGGAAGTCGAACGCGCCGGCCTTGACGAGAGACTCGATCACCCTCTTGTTCACCAGCCGCTGGTCGGTGTTGTCACAGAACTCGCCGAGACTGCGGAACCGCGACAGACGGGTCCGCGCCTCGAGCACCGAGCGGATCGCCGCTTCCCCGACGTTCTTGACGGCTGCCAGCCCGAACCGGATCCGCTCTCCCTCCACCGAGAAGTCCAGCCGGCTCGTGTTGACGTCGGGCGGAAGGACCTCGATCCCCATCTCGCGGCACTCGCCGATGTACTTGACGATGGCATCGCTGCTCTCCATCTCGGTGGTGAGCAGGGCCGACATGAAATGCTGCGGGTAATGCGCCTTCAGATAGGCGGTCTGGTACGCGACGAGGGCGTAGGCGCAACTGTGCGACTTGTTGAAGCCGTAACCGGCGAAATGCTCCATCAGGTCGAATATGTCGTTGGCGGTCCTGTCCGGGATCTTCCGCTCATGCGCCCCCGCGAGGAACTTCACCCGCTCGGCCGCCATCACCTCCTTCTTTTTCTTGCCCATCGCCCGCCGCAGGTTGTCCGCCTCTCCGAGGGAGAAACCGGCCACGCGTGAGGCGATCTGCATCACCTGCTCCTGGTAGACGATGACCCCGTAGGTCTCCTTCAGGGTGTCCTCGAGGATCGGGTGCGGGTAGGTGACCTTCACCTTGCCGTGCCTGCGCTTGATGAAGTCGTCGATCAGCCCGCCCTTGATCGGGCCCGGCCGGTACAACGCGTTGAGGGCGATGAGATCCTCGAATCGCTCGGGCTTTAGCTTGCGCAGGATGTCCTGCATCCCCGACGATTCGAACTGGAACACACCGCTCGTGCGCGCCTCGCAGAACAGCCGGAAGGTCTCGGCGTCGTCGAGCGGCAGCGACTCGATCTCGAGGTGCACGTCCCGGTCCGCGGCCAGGTTGGCCAGAGCGTCGGCGATGAGCGTGAGGGTCCTCAGCCCGAGGAAGTCCATCTTGAGCAGACCGATCCGCTCGATGTCTCCCATGGCGTACTGGGTGGTGCGCTCCCCCGGGTTCGCCTGGTACAGCGGCGCGAACTCCACGATCGGCCTGGGCGAGATCACCACCCCGGCCGCGTGGGTGGACGCGTGCCGGGTGAGTCCCTCGAGACGGCGCGCCACGTCGATGAGCTGCTTGATGTTCGGGTCGTTTGCGTATGCCTCGGAGAGCTGAGGCACGGAGGAGAGAGCCTTGTCTACCGTGGCGTCCAGCTCCGCCGGCACCAGCTTGGCGATCCGATCCACCTCGGCGAACGGGATGTCCAGCCCCCGGCCCGCGTCCCGGATGACCGCACGTGCGGCCATCGTTCCGAACGTGATGATCTGCGCCACGTTCTCCCGCCCGTACTTCTCGGTCACGTACTCGATGACGCGCGGACGCCCCTTCATGCAGAAGTCGATGTCGATGTCGGGCAGGCTCACACGCTCCGGGTTGAGGAACCGCTCGAAGATGAGACCGTACTGGATCGGGTCGACATCGGTGATCCTGAGGCAGTAGGCGACGAGGCTGCCCGCCGCGGAGCCGCGGCCGGGGCCGACCGGGATACCCTCCTCCCGCGCGTGGCGGATGAAGTCCCAGACAATCAGGAAGTAGGAGGGGAACTTCATCATCGAGATGATGTCGAGCTCCTCCTTGAGCCGGGCCTCGTACATCTCGATCGGAAACCGCAGCAGACCGTCCGTCTCGAGCCGGCGCCAGCGCTTCATCCGCTCCTCGAACCCCCGCTGCACCACCGCCCGGAAGTACGACTCCACGTCGTGTCCTTCCGGGACCTGGAACTGCGGCAGATGGTAGGACCCTTTCTCGAGGGTGAAGTGGCACCGGTCGGCGACCACCAGCGTGTTCTCGACCGCCTCGGGCATGTCCGGGAAAACCTTCCACATCTCGGCCGGCGACTTGAAGTAATGCTGGTCGGTGTAACGCATCCGTCCCGGGTCCTTGATGGTTCGGCCCGTCTGGATGCACAGCAGCACGTCATGCGCGAAGTGATCGTCGCGGGTGAGGAAGTGGCAGTCGTTGGTCGCAAGCAGCGGCAGCTTGAGGCTGCGGCTGATCTCCTTGAGCCCCTCGTTGACAAGCTTCTCCTCGGGCAGCCCCTGGTCCTGCACCTCGAGGTAGTAGTTGTCCCTGCCCATGATCTCGGCGAGCTCCGCCGCGGCCCTCTCGGCGCGCGTCTTGTCGCCGGTCATCAGGAGCTGCGCCACCTCGCCGCCGAGGCATGCCGAGGTCGCGATCAGACCGGCGGCGTGCTCGGCGAGGAGCTGCTTGTCGATCCGGGGCTTGTAATAGAACCCCTCGGTGTACGCGATCGAGGAGAGCTTCACCAGGTTCGAGTAGCCCGTCGCGTTCGTCGCGAGCAGGATCTGGTGATAGTACGGCTTCTTCTGGGCGCCCTGCGAGCCCGCTGCCTGCAGCGAGCGGTCCCGCCGATCACCCGGCGCCATGTACGCCTCCATCCCGAGAATCGGCTTGATCCCCCGTGCCAGCGCGGAGTCGAAGAATTTCACCGCGCCGAACAGGTTCCCGTGATCCGTGACGGCCATCGCCGGCATGCCGAACTCGATCGCCTTGTCGAGCAGGTCGTCGAGCTTGCTGGCCCCGTCGAGCAGGGAGAACTGGGAGTGGTTGTGCAGATGAACGAACGAGCGATTGGCCACGGCTCCCCTTCCCTTCCTCACTCCCACTCAATGGTGCCGGGAGGCTTGCTGCTGATGTCGTAGACGACGCGGTTGATGCCCCGGACCTCGTTGACGATCCTCCGCGAGACCCGCGCCAGGAACTCGTGCGGCAGCCGCGACCAGTCCGCGGTCATGAAGTCGGCGGTCTCCACCGCCCGCAGCGCCAGCACGTTCTCGTAGGTTCGTCCGTCGCCCATCACCCCGACGCTGCGCACCGGGAGCAGGACCGCGAACGCCTGTGCGATACCATCGTACAACCCTTCGCTGCGGATCTCCTCGATGAAGATTGCATCGGCGTCCTGGAGCAGACGGACCCGGTCACGTGTCACCTCTCCGAGGACCCGGACGGAGAGGCCCGGCCCCGGAAACGGATGGCGCATCACCATCTCCCGCGGAAGACCCAGCTCCAGGCCGAGCCGGCGCACCTCGTCCTTGAACAGGTACCGCAGCGGCTCGACGACGCCGAGTTCCATCCGCTCCGGAAGCCCCCCCACGTTGTGATGCGTCTTGATGGTGGAGGAGGGTCCCCGCACCGAGCGTGACTCGATCAGGTCCGGATACAGGGTGCCCTGCCCGAGGTACCGGATCGGCGCCCCCCCCGAGAGCGCCCGGGCCTCCTCCTCGAACACCCGCACGAAGGTCTCGCCGACCGCGCGCCGCTTCGCCTCCGGGTCGGTCAGCCCCTCGAGCGAGGCGAGGAACCGGTCCGAGGCGTCGCGGTGCCGCACCGCCAGCTCGAAGCTCCTCGAGAACATACCGGTGACCTCGGCAGCCTCACCGCGTCGCAGCAGCCCCGTATCGATGAAGAGGCAGGTCAGACGCTCGCCGATCGCCCGGTGGATGACGAGCGCCGCCACCGATGAGTCGACACCGCCCGACAGCCCGCATAGCACCCTTCCCTCCTCGCCGACCTCTTGACGCACGCGGGCGATCGCCTCGTCGAGGAAGGAGGCAACCGTCCAGTCGCCCCGGCAACCGCACGCGCCGACCAGGAAGTTCTTCAGCATCGCGACTCCGTGGGGCGTGTGCGCCACCTCGGGATGGAACGCCATGCCGTAGAAGCCGCGCTCCCGATCCTCAGCAGCCGCGTAGGGGCTCCCGGCGGTGCGGGCCAGCTCGACGAACCCATCGGGCAGCCGTGCGATCTCGTCGCCGTGGCTCATCAGGACCGGCTGACGCGACGGGAGGCCGGACAGGAGCCGCCCCGCCTCGAGCACCGTGACGTCCGCCTGCCCGTACTCGCGCCGGCCGCCGCCCCTGACCTCGCCGCCGAGCCGGTTCACCATGTACTGGAACCCGTAGCAGATCCCCAGGACCGGGATCCCGAGATCGAATATCCGCTCGGCCGCGTGTGGGGCGTCCGGAGCGTAGACCGAGTCCGGGCCACCCGAGAGGATGATCCCCTTCGGCCCCGCCGTCTCGATCGCCTCGACGCCGATCCCGCCGTCCACGATCTCGCTGTAGACGGCGCACTCGCGCACCTTGCGGGCGATGAGCTGCGTGTACTGTCCGCCGAAGTCCAGGATCAGAACGGTCTCGTGCCGGGTCAAAGCGCGCAGATCCTCCAGACGAGCGATTCCATGTGGCCCAGCTCCGCCCCCGAGCCGTACCCCTTGATCGCCCGATCGGTTTCGCGCGCGATGCGGAACGCCTCAATCAGACGGGGCTCGTCGAACGACTCGAGCTGCCGCGTCAACCGGGTCTTCACGTCGGGTGGCAGCGTCGGGGATGTGGCCTGCACCACCATGCGCGCCGGCTCGCCCCGCTCGACACGCGCCCTCATCGACAGGAACCGTCTGAGCTGGCTCTCCAGCAGGCCGAGGATCATGTAGCCCGTGCCGCCGGCGTCGTACAGGTCGCGCATGATCCGGATCGCCCGGTACGGCTCGCGGGACAGCACGGCGTCGCCGAGATGGAACGGGTTCGTGTCGTGCCCCCGTGCCACGATCTCCTCGATGAGCGCGCGGGTCACGCGAGGCTTGCCGCGCGTGCGGCCTCCCGCCCGCGCACCGAGCGCCGCCACCTGCAGCTCGGACATGGCGCCGACGTAGTTCTCACCCATCAGATCGGCCAGGGCGCGGGCCGCGTCGGTGTCCAGGGCGACGCCGATCCTGATCGCCTGCGCCTGCAGCCAGCGTGACAGCTGGTAGTCGCGCGGCGGCTTGAAGTCCAGCAGGACCGCGTGCTTCTTCAGGGCGGTCAGCAGCGACCCCTTCGCCTGGTCGAAGACGAACACCAGGCAGGTACCGGCGCACGGCGACGGAGCGTACTCGGCCAGCGCCCCGACATCCCGCTCGCGCACCCTGTCGGCGCGACGCACGAGGATCATCCTGTGGGTTCCGCCCATCGGGAGCATCTCGGCCTGGTTCACGAGTCCCGAGCCGTCGACCTCCTCGCCGGAGAGCGACGCGTAGTTGAACGCCTCGAACCCCTCGGAGACGATCGTCCGCCGCAGCTCGTCGATGATAGCGTCGCGGCTGAAATAGTCCTGACCGGTGACCGCCACCAGGGGCGGCACATCGCCCCGGCCCGCCGCTTCCACGATCGCCACCGGGTCGGCGGCGACGGTGCGGGAGCGGGACGACGAACGGCCCTTCGTCGTGCGGGCCATCAGAATCCCTCCAGTATCGAGCTGACGACCGACTGGGCGAAGTCGCGGGCGATCTCGTCGATCGCGACGATCTCCTGATCGAAGAAATTGGCCGCGGATCCCTCGACGTCGTATTGCTTCTTGAACACGAAGTGGCTGCTGCGGAAGAGCGTACGGTTGTCGGGCAGCTCCACGAGGTCCACCGACGCGCTGATCACCACCTCGTAGCGGGTGGCACGGCCCTCCTGCGAGACGCTCACCGGCGTGACGTCATAACCGGTCACCTCCCCCTTCAGCAGCGCGTCGGCGCCGGCGGCCGTGCCGGTGACGCGGTAGCCGCCGCGCTGGATGAAGGTCGCGGTCACCTGCTCGGTGATCCGCTGCTCGATCTCGGTGCGCCGCGTGTGGTTCTCGAACGGCGGGATCGCGATAACCTTCACGCTCGGGGGCAGGAGCTGATTGCGCCCCGCGAGCCGGTAGCCGCAGGAGATGCCGGCCGAGACGAGACACAGCAGCGCTGTCGCGATCGCCGGCGACCGCATCCCGCATCGGGAGCCGGCGCGGGCGGTCATCGCCCCAGCACGATGTTGAGCAGCTTGTCGCTGACGAACACCGTGCGGGCGATCGCCGGCCCGCCGGGCGGCCGCACAGACGCCTCGAGCCGCGCATCCCGCGAGAGCGCTTCCATCACGCCCGCCTCGTCCGTCCCGGCGGGCACGGTCACCCGTCCCCTCATCTTTCCGTTGACCTGAACCACCACCGTCACCTGCTCGCTCGACAGCATGGCGGGATCGGCGTCCGGCCAGGAGGAGACGGCCAGCAGCGTAGTTCGGCCGAGACGGTGCCACGCCTCCTCCGCCAGGTGCGGCGCGAAGGGGGCGAGACAGATCGACAGGATCTCCAGCGCCTCGCGAAGCACCGCAGCGTCCACGCCCGCGCCTCCTCCACCGTCCCCGGACGCCTCGTCGGGCGGGGGCGCGCAGACGTACAGCGTGTTGACCAGCTCCATGATGGCGGATATCGCGGTATTGAGATGCAGCCTGCGGTCGACGTCGTCCGACACACGCGCCAGGGTCTGATGGGCCTTGCGCCTCAGCTCGAGCGAGCGGCCGGCCGGCGCCCCGGTGGCGCCGTGCCGGACGTCGCTCAGCGTGTCGGCATGGGCGTCCACCAGACGCCAGCAACGTCGCGCAAAACGCTGCAGTCCCTCCACCCCCCCTTCGCTCCACTCCAGGTCCTTCTCGGGCGGCGCGGCGAACAGGACGAACAGTCGCGTCACGTCGGCGCCGTATCTCACGACCATCTCGTCCGGAGCCACGACGTTGCCCTTCGACTTGGACATGGTGGTGCCGTCCTTGAGCACCATCCCCTGGCACAGCAGTCTCGCGACCGGCTCGCCCGGCGTGCCCAGCCCGAGATCGCGCATCGCCATGCTGAAGAACCGGGCGTACATCAGATGCAGGATGGCGTGCGTGATCCCCCCGACATACAGGTCGATCGGGAACCAGGCACGCGCCAGTGCCGGATCGAAGGGCGCTTTGTCGTTGCCCGGATCGAGATAGCGGTAGAAGTACCAGGATGAATCGACGAACGTGTCCATCGTGTCGGTCTCGCGCCGCGCCGTCCCGCCGCAGCGCGGACACGCCACCTTCAGGAACGACTCGCTCGACGCCAGGGGGCTCCCCCCCTTGCCTGTGAAACGCACGTCGGTCGGAAGGAGCACCGGGAGGTCCTCCTCGGGGACGGGGACGATACCGCAGCGCTCGCAGTGGATCATGGGGATCGGCGTCCCCCAGTAACGCTGGCGCGAGATCCCCCAGTCCTTCAGCCTGTACTGGACCGACGCCTCACCGAAGCCTCCCTCGACCGCGTGGCCGGTCATGACGCGCTGGGCCTCGCGGCAATCCAGCCCCGAGAACCGCCCCGAGTCGACCGTCCTGCCCTCCTCGGAGACGAAGGGCAGATCGGGGGCGGAGCCGTCGGCCGGCTCGATGACGCGCCGGATCGGGAGCCCGTAGCGCGTGGCGAAATCGAAATCACGCTCATCGTGCCCGGGCACGCCCATGATCGCCCCGGTGCCGTACTCCATGAGAACGAAGTTGGCCAGCCAGATCTGGAGGCGCTCCCCGGTGAACGGGTTGATCGCGTGCGAGCCGGTGAACAACCCCTCCTTCTGCCGCTCCGCGGTGAGCTTCTCGCCCACGGGCGCGCGCTTCAGCTCCTCGAGGAACCGCATTGCCCGGGCCGGGTCGGCGGCACTCTGGAGCACCGCCGCCGCGACCGGGTGATCGGGCGACAGCGCCAGGAAGGTGGCGCCGCAGATGGTGTCGATACGCGTGGTGAAGACACGGATCGGGGCCACGTCGGGGCGGCCGTCGACGGCGAAGTCCACGAACGCCCCCTCGCTGCGGCCGATCCAGTTGCGCTGCATGCTCAGGACCCGTTCGGGCCATCCCGCCAGCCCCTCCAGATCGTCGAGCAGCTCCTGGGCGTACCGGCTGATGCGCAGGAACCACTGGTCGAGGTCCTTCTGGACGACCTCCGTGTGGCACCGCCAGCAGCCCCCCTGCTCGACCTGCTCGTTGGCCAGCACGGTGGCGCAGCTCGGGCACCAGTTGACGCGTCTCAGGCTGCGATAGGCCAGCCCGCTCCCGTACATCCGGATGAACAGCCACTGGTTCCAGCGGTAGTACTCGGGAGTGTGCGAGGCGATCTCGCGGCTCCAGTCGTAGGCGAATCCCATGCGCCGGAGCTGGGACCGCATGTCGGCGATGTTCGACTCGGTCCACTCGCCCGGATGCAGGCCGCGCTGGATCGCCGCGTTCTCGGCCGGCAGGCCGAAGGAATCCCATCCCATCGGATGGATCACGTCGAATCCGCGCATGAACTTGTAGCGCGCCACGGCGTCGCCGATCGCGTAGTTGCGCACGTGACCCATGTGGATGCGACCGGAGGGGTACGGAAGCATCTCCAGGCAGTAGAACGGCTCGCGGCCCGGCAGTCTCGGCGCGGCGAAGGCGCCGGTTTCCTGCCACGCCTTCTGCCACTTCAGTTCGATGGCATCATGATCGTATTCGGTCACGGGAACGGGTACCCTGGATGTCCGTGGGAGGCGAGCCCGCCTTTCCGGGAGTCGGGCGGCGCGACGCGCCGGATGGTATCACAGAGGTTCGAGGCCGGGCAAGGCGAACGCCGCGTCCGCCGGGCCTCAGGCTACGCCGTCGAGCCCTCGCGGGACGCCTGCAGGGTTGCCGGGATCGCCAGCTCTCCGCTCTCGAGCCGGATCCGGATTGCGTCGAGTATCCCGTTGATGAACGGGCCCGACTCGTCATTGCCGAACTTCTTCGCGATCTCGATCGCCTCGTCGATCACCACCACACCCGGCGTGTTCGGCTGGAAGAGGAACTCGTAGATCGCCATCCGCAGGATGTTGCGGTCCACGACCGCCATCCGCCCGATGCGCCAGTGCAGGGCGCACGAAGCCAGCACCTCGTCGATGCCGTCGCGGCAGGCCATCGTGCCCAGGACGATCTGCTCGGCGAAGACCCGTACCGGCTCCTGGACGTTCTTCCCCTCCCAGAAGGCTTCGAGCACATCCCCGGGATCCTGAGGGGAGAGATCGAGCTGGTAAAGGAGCTGCACCGCGTACTCGCGCGAGCGGCGGCGCTCCCCCACACGGGTCGTCATGGCTTCGACAGCCGCCTCATCACGTTGGCGGTCTCGATCGCCGCCATCGCGGCGTCCCAGCCGCGGTTGCCGTGCTTGCCGCCCGAGCGGTCGATCGCCTGGTCGTCCGACTCGGCGGTGAGCACACCGAAGATCACCGGCACGCCGCTCTGCTCCGATGCAGCCGCGAGACCACGCGCCACCTGGGCGGTGATGAGGTCGAAGTGCGCCGTCTCGCCACGGAGCAGCGCGCCGAGCCCGATCACGGCATCGTGCGCCTTGGACAGCGCCAGCCGCCGGGCCACCACCGGTATCTCCCACGAGCCAGGCACGCGGACCACCAGGATGTCGGCGCGGGCGGCACCATGCCGTTCGAGACAGTCGAGCGCCCCCGACAGCAGCCGGGCCGTGATCGCCTCGTTGAACCGGCTCGCCACGATGGCGATCTTGAGCCCCTTCGCGTGCAGGCCACCTTCGATCGTGCGCGGACCCTCGGAATCGCGAGGCATGGACGTCACTCCTATCGATGGAAATCGCTTGAAAACATGATTTTACGGGCAGCGTCCCCCGCAAGTCAACCGCGGCCGCTGTCTCAGGAGGCAAAGCACCCGACGAGAAGGGCGGGCCAATGGGGTGCGAGCAGTGTCTTGAGGAGCATGTCGAGCCCCAGCCCTCCCACGCCCAGCGCAATCCAGCGCCACCGGGCGGCCGGGTCCGGCCAGGTCCCCGGCAGACGCGACAGGAGCGGCTCGGCCAGCGTCACACCGAGGATGATGAAGGAGACCACCCTCACCATCGACCAGGGGTTCCAGGCCAGCGCGACGGCCGCGCTCAGGTTGGGTGTGGCCGAGCATCGCAGGATCAGATCGCCGACATAGAACCCCATGTAGTTCATGAGGATCGAGCCCATCACCAGGGACAGCGCCCCGCCGGTGACCAGCGACAGGAGGCAGAAGGCACCCGCGTGCCACAGATGCTGTGGGATGAACATTGAAGGCGTGGATTCTCGTCCCACGCCCGTCGTGATCCAGGAGGTCATCTCCGCGCGATATTCGACGGCGTTGAAAACCGCCGTCTCGGCCCGGCCGTGCCAGAGAACGGCCAGCGAGACGTCGGTGACCCCCAGGCAGAAGGCCCACCAGATCATCAGGCCGATCGCCGTGGCGCGCCCGCGGGTGCGAAGCGCCCGCACGAGAAACACGAACGCGGGCGCCGCCTCCAGCAGGGGCAGCAGCCACCGGATGTCGAGCATGAAGCCCAGCAGCGCGCCGGCGACGGTGAGCACCGCGAGGGAGATGAAGGTCAGCATCTACTCTTCGTCATCGATCGCCGAGAGCCTGCGGAAGATCGCGTACCGTTCGTCGATGCGGGCCTGATCGATATCGAGCAGCCCCTCCACGCCGAACGCCTGCACGGTGAAGGAGGCCATGACCGTTCCCATCGCGATGGCCCGGCGGACGAGCGGCTCGGTCACCGGCCCATCGCCCGCCTTCGACGCGAGGTACCCCATCATGCCGCCGGCGAACGAGTCGCCGGCACCCGTCGGATCCATCACGGAGTCGAGAAGGAGCGCGGGAACGGCGAAGGGCGGCGACCCGTCGAACGCGGCGGCGCCGAACTCGCCCCGCTTCACGATCACCGTCTTCGGGCCCATCGCGCGGATGAGGGCGGCCGCCTTGACCAGGTTCGGCTCGCCGGCGAGCTCCCGCGCCTCGCTGTCGTTGATCACGAGCATATCGACCCGCTTCAGGGTCGTTTTGAGCGCCTCCGGCTTTCCCTCGATCCAGAAGTTCATCGTGTCACACCCGACCAGCCGCGGCCGACGCACCTGCTCCAGCACCCCGCTCTGCAACTCGGGATCGATGTTGCCCAGGAACAGGAAGTCGGGAGCCTCGTACCCGTCCGGGATTCTCGGCGCGAACGACTCGAAGACACCGAGCTGCGTGTCGAGCGTGTCACGGGAGTTGAGATCGTACGAGTAGCGGCCGGCCCAGCGGAACGTGCGTCCCGGAAGCCTCTCGAGCCCCTTGAGATCGATCCCGCGCCGCTGCAGAACCTGCATGTGCTCGGGGCCGAAGTCCTCCCCCACCGCCGCGACGATCTGCACCGGGGCGAAACAGGACGCGGCCAGCGCGAAATAGGTGGCGGCGCCGCCCACCACCTCCTCACGCGCGCCGAAAGGCGTCTCGATGCTGTCAAAAGCGACCGACCCAACGACCAGTACGGACATGCGCGCTCCTCACTTCAGATACTTGCGGACGATGAGACCCAGACGGCGGCGCGCCGTTGTCGTGATGGCGCCCGGCTGCGTGATGATGGCGTTCGCCAGAGCGCTGCCGCACCCGCAGGAGCGCTCCTTCGGCATTTCGGCCACGGCGGCCGCGATCACGCGGCGTGCGGTCCGGGCGTTGCGTCTCAGATACTCCAGCACCGCCTCGACCGACACGGACTCCTGAGAGACGTGCCAGCAGTCGTAGTCGGTGACGAGGGCCATGGTCGCGTAGCAGATCTCCGCCTCGCGGGCCAGCTTGGCCTCGGTGAGGTTTGTCATGCCGATGACCGAGACGCCCCACGACCGGTACAGGTTCGATTCGGCGCGGGTGGAGAACTGCGGCCCTTCGATATTCAGATACGTGCCGCCCGAGTGGACCGCAGCGCCCGTGCCGCGTGCCATGGCGTCGAGATGGGCCCGCAGCACGCCGCACACCGGATCCGCGAATCCCACGTGGGCCACGATACCCCCGCCGAAGAAGGTTGCCGCCCGCTTCGTGGTCCGATCGATGAACTGGTCGGGGAAGACCAGGTCCATCGGGTGGATCTCCTCCTTCATGCTTCCCACGGCGCTCACGGAGATGATCCGATCGACGCCGAGCATCTTCATGCCATAGATGTTGGCGCGGAAGTTGACCTCCGAAGGGGCGTACCGGTGGCCGCGACCGTGCCGTGCCAGGAAGACGACGCGGCGACGCGAGAGGGTGCCGACGAGATAGGGGCCGGAAGGAGCGCCGAACGGGGTGCGGAGCTTCTTTTCCTCGAGGCTGCGGATCTCTTCGATATCGTAGAGCCCCGACCCGCCGATGATCCCGATAGCCGCCTTCACGGCTTCTTCTCGGGGGAGCCCTCCCCGGTGGTCTTGCCGGCGTCCGTGGCGGGACGCGGGTACAGGAAGTCCAGGAGCGCTTTCTTGAGTCCGTCGGCCTCGGCGAACGGCCCCGCGCAATCGTCCTTGCGGCAGAACACCACCGCGGGTGCCTTCTCGACCTCGACGCTCGCCGGCAGGGGGCGGGCCTCCGCGCCCGCCGCGTCCATCCTCCGGATGATCCGCCACGGGTTGTACAGCTTGACGGCGGCCTTCTGCAGCGCGTCGTAACCGTCCTCGGCGGGATCCCCCACGATCAGGACCTCCAGCGGCGGGGTGAGCAGCCGCGCCGCGGCCAGCCCGAAGCACGAGCCCGCTTCCTTGTAGGCGGCGAACTCGTCGGCCCACGACTCAAGCCCCTTGCGGGCCGCCTTGATCCACTCCCCGTCGTCCGCTTCAGCCGTCAGGTAGTGGAGCCTCAGCAGCGCCTCGGCGAACTGGGCGTTGTCGCGGATCGAGCGGCTGGGCCAGGAGAGCAGACCCGGAGCGTCCGACTGCGAGACACGGTCGAGCCAGCCGCCGTCGAGGCTGTCGGAGAACGCCCCGTTGGCCAGGCGGGCGAGCTGCTGTGCGTGCGCCAGATCGTTCGGCCGACCGGTGCTCTCGTACGCGGCAATCAACGCCCGGACCATCCGTACCTGGTCGCTGAAGAAGATCCCCAGCCCGGCCCGTCCCGAGCCGGGACGCCACACGTGGTCCAGGAGGCCCGAGGCCGGATCGCGCGTCTCGTTCCAGAGCCGGTCGACCAGGGCCAGGCCTGCCTCGCGCAGGTCGTCGCGCGACCAGGCGTCGCCGACCGTGATCAGGGCGGCGGCCGCAGCGGCGTTCGCGTCGGCCAGCAGCACCCTGCCGACCGGCGGCGCGGGACGCTTCTCGCGCGCGGCGAGCAGCTTGCCTACTCCGGATTCGATGATCGCGTTGACCTTCTTGATGTCCATCCCGAGCCGCTCGGACTGCACGACCGGCCCCTCGGACACGAACAATACGTTGCGGCGGGGCGCGCTGTTCGCCATCTCGCCCCATTCACCGATATCGTACATGGGCAGCAGTATCTTCTGCTCCTCGTCGTCCAGAACGGCTTTGGCCTCGGGCAGAGTCCACGTGTAGTAGTCGCCGTCCTCGCCGATGCGGCTGTCGGCGGCCTGGTAGGCGTAGAACCAGCCCTGCGGGTCCCTCAGCGTGCCCATCATGTAGCCCGCGATCCCGTCGGCGATCCACAGGTAGCGATCGTTGTCGGACAGCTTGTACGCGTCGCTGTAGGCGACGAGGAGATCGGCGTTGGTGACCAGCGTCTTCTCGAAGGCGGGCACCCTCCACGCGGCATCGAACGCATAACGGTGGAACCCCCCGCCGATCTGATCCCGGATGCCGCCTCGCGCCATGTCGACGAGCAGGCCCATCCCCATGTCGAGCAGGTCCTTGTTCCCTTTGCGCTGATAGTAGGCGAACCCAAGCTCGATCGAGTCCGGGTCGGGATGCCGCGTGGTCTTCATCTTCGGGTCGGGCCACCAGTTGCCGTAGGCCTCCAGCACCTTGGTGACCGAGACCTCGATCAGATCCGGTTTCACCGGCGCCTCCCCCACCTCCTTGCGCGCCAGGGCGGCGTCGGCGATCTCGCCGGCGGATTTTTCCGCCGCCTCCCTGTTGGCATCGTAGTAATCGGCCAGCTTCGCGAGATACGAGGCAAGCAGCTCGGGCGAGTAATAGGTGCCGCCCGCCCGGATGATCTTCCCTGAGTCGTCCGGCAGGTAGATCGGCTGCCCCGTGGGGAGAATGAAGCTCGTCGAAGGCCAGCCGCCCATGCCGTACCGCATATCGATATCGGGGCGCTCTTCAGCGTCGATCTTCACCGGTATGAATCGATCGTTGACGAGCGACACCACCGCGGGATCCCTGAACGTGATCTCCGACATGATCCGGTCCCAGTGACCCCATGGAGCCAGGATCGACAGCATCACGAGCTTGTTCTGCTTGCGGGCGGCCTCGAATGTGGACGTGTCGAACGGTTGCCAGTCGATCGCGGCCTCGTCCCCGGAGCTCGCCGGTGGAGTGGCCGCGGCCAGGCCGCGACCGGGACCGACGGCCCCGGCAAGAAGCAGGATGAAGGCGGCGGGCAGGGCGGTCCTCGAAAAGATGCGTATCACGGGTTGTCGCCTCGATCGGTGAAAGTTTCGTCTCCACAACAGGATAGGTCGCGGATTCTACTTCACGGCCCGGCGGGGGTCAAGGAATCGGCCGTCCCCGGCCGCGGCGGACTAGAATCATCCAGCGGAGATCCGGCTCAATTAGTGAAACTACCCTCCGGGTGACGGCGTTTCCACCTGCAGACGGTGTTGATGCTCCGGAGGTGTCGGCCACAGCCTGGGAAGGCTCGTGAAATCCATACCCCCGCAGGACCTCATGCGGCTTTTTCAGGAGGGCGACGAAGAGGCCTTCCGGGAGTTGGTCCGCAGATACAGTGACCCGCTCACCTCCTTCGCCTGGAGGATGCTCAACGACCGTGACAAGGCGGTCGACGTGGCTCAGGAGACATTCATCAATGTATTCACGCATGCGGGCGGCTACCGACCCGTCGCGAGCTTCGCGGGCTGGCTCTACCGGATCGCCTACAACCTCGCCATCAACGAGATCCGGCGTCAGAAGCGCCAGCCGGCCACCTCACTCGATGCGGCCGAGAGCCCCGATGTCCCTGGCCGTCCGGCGCTCCAGATCAGGGACGAGACCGACTCCGCGGAGGAGGGTCTGCTCGGGACGGAGCGACGGGACCTCGTCCGCCGGTGCGTGGCGTCTCTGCCGCCCAAGTACCGCGGCGCCATCGTCATGAAGGACATGGAAGGCCTGACCTTCGAGGAGATCGCCGGGATCCTCGGCTGCCCCGAGTCGACGGTGAAGTCGCGGGTCATGCGTGCAAGACGTATGTTGAGGACGAGACTGGAACCTCACGTGGTACGTGGATTCGCGGGTGTTCGCGGCGCGCAGCCCGCAGGTGAAGGCACCGGGAGCTGAGCATGCACTGCTTCAACGCACGACGACACTTCGCCGATTCGATCGAAGGTGTTCTCGCAGCCGACACGGGGCGGCGTCTCCGGGACCATCTCGCCTCCTGCGCCCGCTGCGCATCCGAGCACGAGGCGCTCGCCGCGATCGCGCTCGCCGTGGGCGACGCCGGCCGGGCCATCCAGACCCCGGCGCCGGGCGATTTCGAGACGCGGCTCTTCGCGGCGATCCGGACGCGGTCGCAGGCGCCCGCCGCCCGGTGGGCCCTGCCCGCCGCGCTCCCCCTGGCCGTCTCGGTGCTGATCATGATCGCCGCCGCCGTCCTGTCCCTGACCGGCAGCGGCCCGGCCCGATCCGTCCCGCTCCCCGCGCCCGGTCTCACCGCCGGCGCGTTGCCGCCCGATGCCGCGGGCGACGACGCCGTGGATCGCCTCGCGCCTCCCGAAGAGATCCCGTTCACCCTGGACGAGGATCTCGTGGGGACGCGGCGCGGGCGTATCCCGGCCACCACCTACGTGCTCGAACCCGCTCCGGAGGAGCGGGCCGTTCTGAGGGCATCGCTGTGACACCGCGCCTCGTCCTGCCTGCGATCCTGCTGGCCGCCCTGCTGTCTGGAGCCGCCTCGGCGGACGAGAAACCGGCACCGCGCCCCGTCGCCGCGCCGGAGTACCCGGCGCTCCAGGCGCTCGAGCGTGAGATCAGCCGGCTCGTGGAGACGGCGCGGCCCTCGGTGGTCTCGGTCGTCACGCGGGCGCGTCTCGAGAATCTCCTCAACGGCCTCGGCGACCATGTCAGGCTGGAGACGCTTCACGGCGACGGCCCGCTGGCGCGGCGTGTCGGCAGCGGTGTCGTGATCGACGGCAAAGGGCACATCGTGACGGTCTCGTCGGTTGTCGCCGGGGCGAGCGACGTGGTGGTGGTCGCACACGACGGTCGGAAGCTCCCGGCACGTATCGAGGGGATCGATCCCGCCTCGGGTCTCGCCGTGTTGTTCGTGGAAGACAGCGGCTCGCTCAGCCCGGCGCGCATGAGCGACAGCTCACGTATCGACGTCGGCTCTCTCGTCACGACGTTCGGCGCCGACCAGGGCGCGGGCCCGGCCTACTCGGTCGGGTTCGTCGCCGGCAGCGGAGTCAGCCAGGGTCCGTTCCGCCGGGGTCCCTATCTCAGGCTGGACGCATATACGGCCCCGGGCGCCGGAGGCGGCCCCGTGTTCGACAGCCGCGGCGAGCTGGTCGGCCTGGTGTTCGGCGCGCGGGACCTGCCCTCCACGGGCCAGGACCCGGTGATCACTTGGGAGGCACTCTCGCCGCCCGACGCCGACAGCGAAAACGACCGCGACACCGACGAGGAAACACCGTCGGGGGCCCGTGAGTACTTCAGGGCGCTGCACCGGGCGGGCTCCTCCGGCGCCGGGGTCAGCTATGCCGTGCCAATCGAGGTCGTGCGTCATGTCACCGAGCAGATCATCCGATCGGGCTCCGTGCGCCGCGCATGGCTCGGCGTCACCATCGAATCGGATGAGCCGGGCGAGGTCCGCCTCACCCACGTGGTTCCCGACAGCCCCGCCTCCCACTCCGGGCTGCAGGAAGGCGATCGGATCGTCAGTGTTGATGGCGAGCCGCTGTCGGTGGCCGAGACGCTGGTGGAGAAGATCGCCGTGGCGACGCCCGGCGCGACCGTGCGTCTCGGGCTGGTGCGCGAGGACCGGAAGGTGGACGTCCGCGTCACCCTCGGTGAGAGGGACGACCCGAAACGGGCTCCGCCCGCCCCGGTCTGGGCGTTCCGGTTCGCCACGCCGCATCTCGGCGTGCGTCTCGAGGAGATGGACGACGTCCTGCGCGCCCGTCTGGGCGCACCGGCGGGCGTCGGTGTGATGGTGCGTCAGGTGGACCGGAACGCCCGGGCCGCCCTGGCGGGCATCGAGCCGGGCGACGTGATCGTCTCGGCGCTCGGCGACGAGGTCCGCACGATCACCGATCTGCGCAAGGCGCTGCAGGAGCAGGACGAGGAGGACCCGATGCCGCTGGACGTGATCCGTGCGGGGAAGAAGCTGGTTCTTCTCGTTCCGCCCCCGGCGCCGGCGCCGCCTCCACCGGCGCCGCCAGCCGCGCCGCGGGCACCGCGCGAGCGTCCCTGACGACCGAACTCAGCCGAGCAGATCGACCGTCGTCAGCAGGACCGTCGAACCCAGCCGGATCTCGTCGCCGTCCGTCACCCGGCAGAAGGCGATCAGCCGGTCGTTGTGGTAGGTGCCGTTCGTGGAGGCGAGATCCCTGAGGATGATCGTGTCGGCGTCGATCACCTCCAGGCTGGCGTGCCGCCGCGAGATCTGCGGATCGGGAATCCGGAATTCCCCCTCTTCCCGGCCCACCACCGTCATGCGCGTGGCCGGCGAGAAGACGGCGCCCAGCGCGGGACCTCCCACCACCTCCAGCAGGATGTTCAGACCCGTCGGGATCGGCTCCGCGGTCGGGCCCGCCACCCCCGGGTCGGGCGGTCTGACCCGGACCGTGAGATCCGCCGCGGGCGCACCGCCCCGGGAGTCCTTCGGGCGGGTCATCGCCCGGCCCCCATGCCCGCCTGCCGGGCCTCGAGAGCGTCCAGACGGGCCAGGTGCTCCTTGAGGCGCGACCCCGACCGCGCCGCACACTGGCTGTCCAGGCTTGGAGCGCCTTCCGCCGGCTCGTCGACGAGAATCTTCTCGATGCGCGACATCGGGAAGAACGTGCAGGACGGCCGGATCCCCAGCTCTTCCGGATCCGAGAGCCCCCGCAGCCAGTCGTCGAAGGAACGCAGGTCGAGGCCGCGGACGGCGAGACCTGCCGGGCCGAGCTCCAGCAACTCACCCCAGATCTTCTCGCGGGGATTCTGCAGGTAGGCGATGATGACGGTGCCGGGCGCGAATGTGGAAGCCATGATCGAGGAAGAAGATGGGTGGCTTCGGACGGGGGGTCAAGCGCGTGGCGCGGCGCGCGGGCCGGGGGATATGGGGGCGTCCTACGGGTGCTCTTTCAGCTCGACGAGCACCCCTCCCGTCGACCGCGGGTGCACGAAGGCGATACGGCGGCCCCCGGCGCCGGTGCGTATCGCGGGCGGGACGATCTGCGCGCCCTTCCGCTCGAGCTCCGCCACCGCCTCGCCGAGGTCGGCGACACGCAGGCAGATGTGATGGATCCCTTCGCCACGCTTGTCGATGAAGCGCGCAACCGGCGAGTCGGGCCCGAGCGCCTCGAGCAGCTCGATGCGGCTCTCACCCACGGGCAGGAACGACACGCGCACCCCCTCGGAGGCGACCACCTCGGGGGTCGATGGAGTCAGCCCCAGCGTGTCCCGGTAGAACTTCAGCGTCTGCTCGATCGAACGTACGGCCACACCCAGATGATCGATCACTCCCGTTTTCATTCACGCTCCTGTCTCGGGGGGGAGAACTTCTCGAGCAGCAGGTCGACGGCGGAGTGCGGGTCTATCGAGCGGGCCTCGACCCGCGTCACCATGTCGTCGAACGCGCCGTCTCCCGAAGGTCCCGACGCCCATTCCAGCACCCGCTCACGCATCAGGTCCAGCAGACGCTCGCGGCTGCGCTCGCGGCGCCGGGCGCTCACGACGTCTCCACCCGCCGACTGGAGGAATGACCCGATGGCGTCCCGCAGCTCGTCGATTCCCTCGCCCGACGTGGCCACCGTCCTCAGGATTCTCGGCGCCGGTCTGTCGGGCGCGTCCAGCAGGCTGAGCATCGTCTTGACGTCGGTATGCAGACGGTCAATCCCGTCGCGGTCGGCCTTGTTGAGGATGAAGATGTCGGGTATCTCCATGATACCCGCCTTGATCGTCTGGATGTCGTCGCCCATTCCCGGCACGAGCACGACCACGACCACGTCGGCGACCCGGACGACGTCCACCTCGTCCTGCCCGACGCCCACCGTCTCGATGACGATCACGTCGCAGCCGGCCGCGTCCATCAGGTCCGCCACGTCGACGGTGGCGCCGGCCAGCCCGCCGAAGTGACCGCGTGTCGCCATCGACCGGATGAAGACACCCGCATCGGTGCTGTGACGCTGCATCCGGATGCGGTCGCCCAGGACCGCCCCGCCGGAAAAAGCGCTCGAGGGGTCGACGGCGATGATCCCGACCTTCTTGCCCTGCTGACGGAAGGCGTGCGCAAGCCCGTCCACGAGCGTGCTCTTGCCCGCTCCGGGCGGCCCCGTGACCCCCACGATCGGCGCCCGGCCCGAGCGCGGGTAGACGGTCCGGAGGATGTCGCGGGCGGCCGGCAGGCGGTCCTCGACGATCGAGATCGCACGGGCGAGCGCGCGCGGCTCGCCGGCAAGAAGCCGCGAGACCAGGTCGCCGCCGCGAGAGGTCATGCGCCGTCCAGGATGTTCCGCGCGATCACGAGCCGCTGCATCTCGGACGTCCCCTCTCCGATCGTGCAGAGCTTCGCGTCGCGGTAGAACTTCTCCGCGGGGAAGTCCTTGATGTAGCCGTAGCCGCCCAGGATCTGGACGGAGCGGTCCGCGGCGAACACGGCGACCTCGGAGGCGTACAGCTTCGCCATGGCCGCCTCCCGCGTGATGCGTCGCCCGCCCTGGTCCTCGACGCAGGCGGAGCGGTAGGTGAGCAGCCGCGCCGCCTCGATCCTCATGGCCATGTCGGCCAGCGTGAAGGAGACGGCCTGGAACGAGGCGATCGGGCGATCGAACTGCTTGCGCTCCTTGGCGTACTTGCGTGCCACCTCGTAGGCGCCCTGCGCGGTGCCGAGCGACAGCGCCGCGATGGCGATGCGTCCCCGGTCGAGGATCTCGAGGGCGTTGACGAACCCCCTCCCTTCGTCGCCGAGCAGATGCGACGCGGGCACGCGGCAGTCCTCCATGATGACCTCGGCCGTGTCGGAGGCGCGCATCCCCATCTTGTCTTCGACCTTGCCGTGCCGGAACCCCTTCATCCCCTTCTCGAGCAGAAAGGCCGATATCCCCTTCTTGCCCTTGTCGGGATCGGTGACGCAGAAGACCACGCAGAGATGGCCGACCGAGCCGTGTGTGGCGAAGGTCTTCGAGCCGTTCAGGACCCAGGCGTCGCCGTCCCGCACGGCGCGGCTCCGCGTGCCGCCCGCGTCGGAGCCCGCGGTCGGCTCCGTGAGGGACCATGCACCCAGGATCTCGCCCTTGGCGAGCTTCCCCAGGTAACGCTTCTTGAGATCCTCGGATCCGAAACGATAGACGTGGCTCGTGCACAGCCCGTTGTGGGCGGCCACGCCGAGGGCGATGGCCGGATCCACGCGCGCGATCTCCTCGATGATGATCGCGTAGTCCAGATAGGTCATGCCGGCACCGTCGTACTTCTCCGGCACGGTGATCCCCAGATACCCCATGGCGCCCATCTTCGAGAAGATGTCATGGGGGAACTCCTTCGCTTCGTCCAGCCTGCGGCTGTGCGGAGCGATCTCCGACTCGGCGAACTCGCGCACGCTCTGTCTCAGCATCAGCTGTTCTTCGGTCAGGTCGAAGTCCAAGCACGCCTCCCGGAAAGTGCCGTAAGTCTGTGTGAATCAATGAATTCTATGAAAGCCCCCGCGGCGTGTCAACCGGGCGCGACGACCGATCGTCGGGCGCCGGGCTTCATGCCGAAGGGACTTCTCCGCCTCAGCGCTTGGAGGTGAGGCCGGCCGCGTCGCTCACGGCCCCGGCGGCGGTCTCGATGGCCGCGCGATCGACGTCGTGATGCGTGACGAACCGGATCCGGTCCTCGCCCACCGCGTTGCAGAGGATCCCGCGTGTCTTCAGCTCGGCGACGATTGCGCGGTTGCGCGATCGCGCGCCGGCCACCTTCACATAGACGATGTTGGTGAGGATCGGAGGCGTGTCGAGCGTCAGGCCGGGGATCGCGGCGAGACGCTCGGCGAGCCGCCGCGCGTTGTCGTGATCCTCCGCCAGCCTGTCGCGCATCGTCTCGAGCGCCACCAGCCCCGCAGCGGCCAGCACACCCGCCTGCCTCATGCCGCCGCCCAGCCGCTTGCGCCAGCGGCGCGCCTCGGCGATGAAGTCGCGGCTGCCGGCGAGCAGCGAACCGACCGGAGCGCACAGCCCCTTGGACAGGCAGAACATCACCGAGTCGACCTGGCCCGCCAGCGATTCGGCCGTCGTCCCGGAGGCCAGGGCCGCGTTGAAGATGCGCGCGCCGTCCATGTGCAGCGGCAGGTGCCGGGTGCGGGCCAGCGCCGAGATGCCCGCAAGGATCTCGGGCAGGGTGACGGCGCCGCTCGCCAGATTGTGGGTGTTCTCGACCACGATCACCCCGGCGCGGGTGAGCCCCGGCCCGTCCGGTCTCAGCGCATGCTCGAGGAGCGGCGCCGTGAGGATCCCGTCCGGGGTGGACACCGGCCGTGGCATGCAGCCCGAGACGACGGCCATCGCCGCCATCTCGTACTCGATGACGTGGGCGCGCGCCTCGCGGATCACCTCGGTCCCCGGCCGGCTGTGCACGGCGATGGCGATCTGGTTGCCCATCGTGCCGCTGGGCACGAACAGCGCGTCCTCCTTGCCGACGATCCGCGCCGCCGTCTCCTGCAGGCGGTTGATCGTAGGGTCCTCGCCATAGACATCGTCGCCCACCTCGGCCTCGGCCATGGCGCGCCGCATCTGAGGGGTGGGGTGGGTCACCGTGTCGCTTCGCAGATCGATCACATCAGCCTCGTGAAGACTTCGTTCGACAGCAGGATGCCGCGCGCCGTGAGCGTCAGACGGCCCGCACCGCCGGCGAGAAGCCCGGCGTCGGCCAGCTCCGCGATCGGCGCGGCGAGCCGCTCGGCCGGATCGTAATCCCATTGTGCCGTGAAAGCGTCGAGGTCCACGCCTTCCGACAGCCTCAACGCGAGCACCAGCGCCTCCCGCGCGCGCTCCTCGGCGGTGCCGAGCGTGTAATCCTCGGCCCCGGCGGGATCCCCGCCGCCGTCGACCCACAGACGCCAACGCTGCATGTCGGCGGGACGCGCCAGCCTCCGTCCCCCGAGATAGGCGTGCGCCGACGGGCCCGCGCCGCCCCAGGGATCGGATCTCCAGTATTTCAGGTTGTGACGCGATTGTCTCCCCTCGCGCGCGAAGTTCGCGATCTCGTATCGGGCGAGTCCCGCACCCTCCAGGATCGACACGGCCCCCTCGTACATCGCGGCGACGTCGTCATCGTCGAGGAGCCGCTCGCGCCCCGAGGCCACCGCCCGCGAAAGCGGAGTGTTCTTGCCCGACTCCGAGGTCTCCAGCAGGTAGATCGAGACGTGTTCGGGAGCCAGCAACGCCGTCCGCTCCAGCCCGCGCAGGAACCCGCCACGTGTCTCGCCCGGCAGACCCGCGATGAAGTCCAGCCCGAGGTTGCCGAATCCCGCCTCGCGCGCGAGACGCGCGGCCGTCGCCGCTTGGTCACCCGTGTAGAGCCGGCCTCGCGGCGCGAGCACCGCGTCGTCGAATGACTGCACGCCGAGGCTGAGCCGGTTCACGCCGGCGGCAAGCCAGGCCGCGGCCCGCGCGGTGGTGACCGTCTCGGGGTTCGCCTCCAGCGTGATCTCGGCCCCCGCGGCCACGCTGAAGAGCCGGGCGCAGGCGTCGAGCAGGTCGGCGATACGGCCCGGCTCGAGCGCGGACGGTGTGCCTCCACCGAGGTAGATGGTGTCGAGCGGCGGTCTGGCCGCGCCCATCGCCCGCGCCGACAGGGCCAGGTCGGACTTCAGGTGATCGAAATAGCTCTCGCCCGCCCGCTCGATGACCACGAAAAAGTCGCAGTAGTCGCAGCGGCGGGCGCAGTACGGGACGTGCAGGTAGAGTCCGTTAGACTGGCCCGGCATGGCATGATCACCTGAGACGCTTGACGTGACGGTACCATGCGTCGTCGAGATCCTCCAGGGAGACTCCCAGAAGGCCCAGCAGCGTCTCCCGTCCCCCGCCGCCCTCCCGCTCCAGCTCGGCGTAACGGAACAGAAACGGGCGCAGCTCCCCAATCCTCCGGATCCGCCCGTCGGCGAGCAGGTGGACGAGCGTCCAGGAGGCGGCGTAGTGCAGCTGCGCCTCCTGTCCGTAGAACGGCCCCGGGGAACGGGTGTCGAGCAGCGGGCCGAGCGAGAGATTCGGATCGCGCCTGAATTGTCCGAGCAGGTACGACACGCTCCGGCGCGGCACGAACCGGTACTGCACCTCGCCGTCCGCACGGGGCACCCGCAGGATGCTCTCCCCGGCGATCGTTCCGAGCTCGACCTCGCCGGCGGCCGTGATGGCGGAGTACTGGCAGTACTGCGCCAGCCCCTCGTTCAGCCAGGGGGAGATGCCGCCGCCGAGGATCTCGCCGTTGAGCAGGTGCGCCGCCTCGTGCAGCAGCGAGGCTTCGAGCGCACGATCCAGCGGCGACTCGCGCGCCACCAGCAGGGTCGAGGTTCCGGGAAGGAAGGCACCACCCGTCTCGAACGGCGGCGCGGTCACGGCGGCGGCCGAAAGAGCGCGATCCATCGCGGGGCGACCGGCGAAAAGATACACCTCGACCTCGCCCGTGGAGATCCGACCGCCGTCCAGTGGCTGCCACATCCGGCGGTAGGCCCGGTCGAAGGAGACGAGGAGATAGGCCAGACGCGTCGCGGTCCCCTCGGGGATCGACGCCCGCGGGCCCGCGGTGACCCGGTAGCGGCCGGAGCGGGCGGTGGGCGGGTCATCCCCCATCTCCGCCAGCGCGGCCGCCCTGACGGAGGCGCGCGGCGCCGCCGGAGCGTGACCCGGCGCGGCGAGCACCACCGCGAGGAACACCAGGGCCGAGGCCGCCACTAGATGACGCCGAGCGAGCCGGTGGTCACCCAGCCGTTCAGCCCGTTGTCCAGGCTCACCTGGGCCCAGGAATCCGAAGTCGTTGCGCACGCGCACCTTGAGTCCTTCGTGCACCGTGAACAGCGTCGTGTTGTCCTCGCCCGGTCCGCTCTTCACGTCGACGCGCTCCTTGAGGACAATCGCGTGCACCGTCGTCGCCTCGCGGTACTGCTTGAAGCCGAACGAGGCCCCCAGGACGAGCAGAGGGATCGCGACGACGGCCAGCGACCAGATCATGAGCCGCTTCACAGCCGGTGACCTGGTGACGATCAGCACGGCGGCCAGCGCCGAGAGCACCAGCCACACCACGGTCAGCATCAGGGCATCCTGGTCGAGGGTGGTCAGCGAGAGCAGCTCCTCGATGAAAAAGCTGGTCGTGCGCGCGCCTCCGACGGACGTCCTGTCGGCGGTGAGCGAGCGCGCGAACTCGAGGTTCGCCTCGATGTCGGGGTCGTTGGGAGCCAGCTTCGCGGCCTTCTCGTACTCGAGGATGGCCGGGCCGAGCTGCTTGAGCTTGTACAGCGCGTTGCCCAGGTTGTAGTGCACTGCCGGCCCCGTGTAACCCTGCGTCAGAAGCTGCCGGTAGTGCTGCGCGGCGTCCTCGTACTCGCCCGCAGCGTAATGATCGTTGCCGGCGGAGAAGATCGCGGCCGCCTCCTGCGCCGCGTCCGCGGCCGCGGCCGGCAGCACGCCGGCGGACAGGCACACCACAAGACCAGCCCACGCGAGCCGCGTCGCGAGGCGGCTCATGCGGCCCCCCGACGCTTGCCCCGCCCGGAGAGCTGGCGCTCGAGACGCGCGATGAGCTGCCCTGCATCATCCATCAGAGCTTCCATCTCCTCGCGTCCCGGCGCCACCGGCGCGAACCGCGCATAATCGCACCGCTCCAGGCAGGCCTGCAGGTCGGTGCGCAACGCCGGCTCGACGTTCCGCTGCTCCAGCAGCGTGTCGATCGACTGGTGGGTGAGGCCCGCGGGGGGCATGTCCAGCTTGTCGCCGAGATACCAGGTCACGGCATGCGCGATCTCCTGATGGAAGTCGCGCGAGCGCCCGGCGGAAAGCAGGCGCTTCGCCTCCCGCAGGCGCCGCCGTGCGAAGCCTGGCGCACGCCGCCCGCGCACCAGCCCCAGGTTCGCTTCCATCCGCTCGCGCCTCCTGACGAGCAGCAGAAGACCCGCGTTGAGCAGCAGAGGGGCGCCGATCGCCACGGCGAAGGTCAGCGACCGATGATACGGAGCGCCGGCCGCCCCGAGGGCGGCGAGCGGCTTGATATAGCGGATGTCCTGGTTGAAGGCGGTCACCTCGCGCGCCCCGCCCGGAACCGTCCCGGCCACCGCGGGCGTGCCCTCGGCTTTCTCCACACGGACCGGTATCGCGGGGCTGGCTACCTCGACGTAGGCGGCACGACCGGGATCGAAGTAGGAGAAGCGGATCGGCGGGATGTCCTGCCGCCCCGGCGCGAGCGGCGTCAGCACGTAGTCCCAGGAGCGTGTCCCCTCAATCCGATCATCATCGATCTTCTTCTTGTCCTCCACGTGAGGCTCGTACTTCTTGTAGTCGGGCAGCGGTGGGAGCTTCGGCTCCCCCACCACGCGGATGTTCCCCTCCCCCGAGACCGTCACCTTGAGGTCGAGCGCCTCGCTCACACGGGTCTCCTTGCGGTCGGACTCCACCGAGAGCCTGAATTTCCCCACGGCGCCGTTGAAGGAGTCGGGTCGTCCCTTCTCGGGCAGCGGCTTGACGCGGATGGTGATCGGCCGTGTCTGCCGGTACAGCGTCCGGGTCGGCGTGAAGAAGATCGAATCGAACGGATCGCGGCTGCGCGCCTTCACCGGCAGCCCGAACGAGGTCGGGTCGATGGTGAGGGTCCCCGAGCTGGTGGGAAACAGCGCCTTCTTCATCAGGGTGATCGCCACGAACTCCTTGCCGCCGCGCCGGACCTTCCGGATGCTGGCCCGCGGGTCGGTCGGGATCTCCTCGACCCAGAAGCCCGTGTACGACGGGAGCTGCTGCGGCGAAGGCATCTCCACCACCTCGAGCTGGGTGTAGAGCGTGTAGGTCAGCAGGACCTGCTCGCCCACGTACGCGCTGGTGCGGTCGGCCTCCGACTCGACCATGATCTCCCCCTGAGGGATCTCCGCCGACGCTCCGCCCCCGGGCCCGAGCGGCCCGCCGCGGCCGCGGTTGCCGGAAGGCGGGCGGACGCTCCCCTGCACCACCTCGATGGTGATCGGGTCGGTGCGGCGGATGCGGTTTCCCACCTTGATCGACACGGTCGGGATGGTGAGCGTCCCGCGGTGCCTCGGAAGCAGCACGAAGCTGAACTGCCGGGTGGTTGTGCTGCTCGCCTGCCCGCCCTGCCAGACCATGGACGTCGACGTGCTCGTGGACGGCCCGGCCGCCACCGTGAAATCGGCCAGCCCCGAGAGATCGGGCTCCTCGACCGCTCCCGGCGCGGTGCCACGCACCTCGATCGTCAGCGTGACCGAGTCCCCCTCGCCGATACGCGTCGCGTCCACGCGGGCCGACACGATGGTGTCGTCGCCGGCCGCACGGGCGCCCGAAACGCAGAACAGAGCCGCCAGGAGCCACAACAGAGCGAGTCGGCGCATCACCAGTCCTTCTCCGGGCGGCGGTCGGGCGGCGGCACCTTGAGCTGGTCCTTGGGGGGATGATCCTGGTCCTTCATGGCATCGAGGATCCGCATCGCCTCGTCACGCGACAGCCGCTGCTTGTCGGGAGCCTGCTGCGGCGCATTCTGGTCGCGCGGCTGCGGCTTCGGGCTGGAGTCACTCTGGCCCTGCTGTTGCTGCTGCGGCTTCTGCTGCTGTTGCTGCTCCTGTTGCTGCTGATCCTTGTCGTCCTTCTGCTGGCTCTGGTCCTGTTTCTTCTGCTGCTGTTGCTGCTGTTTCTGCTGCTGGAGGTTGAGCAGCGCCAGCTCCAGGTTCCGCTTCGCGTCCAGGTCGTCCGGGTTGAGGCGCAGTGCCTCCTTGTAGTTCTGGATCGCGTCGGACCAGTTCTTGCGCGCGAAGTGGCTGTTGCCGGCGTTGAACCGCGCCCCCTCGGCCAGCTCCTTCTGCTGCGCGGGAAACGCCAGTCGGTACTCGTCGTACGCCTTGTCGAACTGGCCCTGGCGGTAGAGCACGTTGCCGATGTTGTAGTGCAGGGCCGGCGAGCCCGGGTCGGACTTCAGCGCCTGCTGGTACGCGGCGAGCGCCTCGGCGAGCTTCCCCTCACGGTAGAGACGGTTTCCCTCCTGCACGAGCGACGGGACCGACGCGGCGCGCGCAGCACCCGGGAGCAGCAGGGCCGTCAGGAGCACTGCGCCCACGGCGGCGGCCTTCACGGCGGGCCCGCCCGCCGGCCGGCGCGCGCGACGCACGCGGCGCCGCCCGGTGAGGAGTGCATCGGCGCAGAACGCCAGCAGCGCCACCGCCAGCGGAAACTGGAACCGCTCCTCGAACTGGGTCATCAGCCGGGCCTGCATGTCCTTCTTGTCCATCCCCGCCACCACCTCGGCCACCCGATCGAGCTCCGACTCGGCGGGCGTCGCGGGATGGTAGGTGCCCCCGGTGATCTCCGCGATCCGTGACAGCAGGCTCTCGTCCAGACGCGTGGTGACCACCTTCCCGTCTTTGTCCTTGCGATAGCCTGCGATCGCCCCCCCCGGGCCGGGCACGGGTATCGGAGCCCCCGCGGTCGACCCGACGCCGATCGTGTGGATCACCACGCCCTGGGACGCCGCCTCCTTCGCCGCCGCCTCCACCGCCTCCGGATCGATCTGATCCTCTCCGTCGGAGAACAGCACCAGCACCTTGAACTTGCGCTCCTCCGACTTGTAGGCATGGGTGGCGACGGAGATGGCCGAGGCCAGCGAGGTGCCCGGATAGGAGATCAGGTCGGGGCTCATCTCGTCGAGGAAGATGCGCACGGCGTTGTAGTCGAGCGTGAGGGGGCAGAGCACCCCCGCCGAGCCGGCGAACGCCACGAGCCCGACACGATCTCCCTGCAGCCTCTCGAGCAGGCGCTCCGTCTCGTCACGGGCCTTCCCAAGCCGGTCCGGCCGCACGTCCTGCGCCAGCATGCTCTCGGAGATGTCGATGCCCACCATCACGTCAACGCCCTGACGCGCCACCTGCTCGAGCGTGGTCCCCCACTGGGGCCGCGCCACCGCCAGCACCAGGAAGGTCACGCCGGTCACCATCAGCACCGCCTTGACCACCAGCACCGGGAACGGGCCGCTGCTCACCAGCCGGTCGGCGAGCGTCTCTCCCGCGAACAATGCCAGCGCCCGGCGACGTCTCACCAGGCCGTAGGCGAGCCAGGCCGCGAGGGCGGGCACCAGCAGGAGCAGCCACAGAAGCTCGGGTCGCGCGAACCGCATCAGGGAAGCCTCCTGAGACGCGTGCCCGCCAGCAGCACCTCACCCATGAGAATCAGCAGCCCGGGCGCGAGAAGCCAGCCCGACAGCTCCGCGTAGCGCACGTAGTGCTTCACCTTGATGTCCGTCTTCTCCATGCGGTCGATCCGCTCGAAGATGTCCGAAAGCGACTCGGCGTCCGTGGCTCGGAAGTACTCGCCTCCGGTCTCCTTCGAGATCGCCTCGAGCGTGTCCTCGTCGATGTCCGCCTTCAGATAGACGTAGCGCTTGCCGAAGAACGGATCCTGGATCGGATACGGCGCCTCTCCCTTGGTGCCGACGCCGATCGCGTACACCTTCACTCCGAGTGTCTGCGCGAGACGGGCCGCCGTCGTCGGGTCGATCTCCCCGCGGTTGTTGCGCCCGTCGGTCAGCAGCACGATGACACGGCTCTTCGCGTCGCTGTCGCGCAGCCGGTTGAGGGCGGTGATCAGCCCCATGCCGATAGCGGTCCCCTCGTCCTCGGTGGCCAGGTCGACGTTCGACAGGAGCTGCAGGAGGATGTCGTAATCGAGCGTCAGCGGGCACCGCGTGTAGCCGCGCCCCGCGAACACCACGAGCCCGATCCGGTCGTTCTTCCTGCCCTGGATGAACCGCCCCACCGCCTCCTTCGCCACGACCAGCCTGTTGCGCGGCTTGAAGTCCTCCGCCGCCATGCTGGTGGAGTTGTCGACGGCGAGGACGATGTCGATTCCCCGGGTCAGGATCTCCTCATGCGATGAGCCGGTCTGCGGCCGTGCGAACGCCATCACCAGCAGGGCCAGCGCCAGCATCCGCAGCGCGAAGGTCAGATGACGCGAGCGCGTCGCCAGGGAGGGTCGTATTCCCTGAAGCATCCCGAGATCGGGCAGCCGGACGCTCCCGCGCGCGCGTTTCTGCGCTCGCCAGTACCTCAGCACCAGCAGCGGCACGATCAGCAGTCCCAGCAGCAGCCAGGGAGACGCGAACCGGATCATGCGGCGGCCACCTCCTCCCCCGGGCGCGGCTTCCCCGTCTCGATCAACGCGCGGGCAGATGCCACGGTCTCACGGATCGTCTCGACCTCGGGGGCGTGCTTCGCGAACTTCACCAGATCGCACGCTTCGAGGAACTCGCGCACCCGGCCCGCCTCGGCGGCCGGGACCCCTTTGATCCTCAGATCGGCCAGGACCTCCTCGGTGGTCCGGTCGAGCGCGTCGAAGCGGTGGTGCTCGCCCAGGAAACGCTTGACGATCTCCGAGAGCACCACGTGAAACTCCTTGATCTCGGCCCTGCTCCAGCAGACGCGCCGCCAGGAGCGCGTCGAGGTCCCGCATCGCGCGCACCCAGGCGGGCTCAGCGGGCTCGGCCGCCCGGGCAGCCGCCGGGGTGGCCGCCGGCCCCCGGCGTCTGCGGCGGCGCCACAGGATCACGCCGGCCGCCACGGCGGCCGCGAGCAGCAGGAGCAGGACCGCCAGACGCCACCATGCCCGGGGCAGGTGCCAGGGTCCCTTGATGTCGGCGGGATCCTCCTCGGGGCTCTGCAGCACCGAGCGGACATCGAGGGTGAGCGGCTCGGTCGAGACGCTCCCCTTCTCCTCGCCGCCCGGCAGACGGTATGTGATCGGGATGGACGGCACCTGGATCCTGCCGGGCGCGAACAGACGGATGCGTATCGTCCAGGAGGTCGTATCGGGCAGCGGCGGGGTAGCCTCCACCGGCTCGACCTGCTCGACCATGAAGGGAGCGCCCGTCGGCGCCGAGCCGTCCTTCGGGGGCGCGGACAGGGCGGTGGCGTCCGGGTAGTCGATCACGGCGCCGGGCGGATGCACCACGGTCAGCTTGAGCGTGACCGGATCCCCGACGGTGAAGTCGCCCTTCGGCGCCGTCAGACGGGCGGTGACACCGTCGTCCCCCTCCGGCTGTGCTGCCGGCTCCTGCGCCCACCCCGCAGCGCCCGCCGCGAGCAGGGCTACCAGGAGCACGGCCGGCAGGGTTCGGCGCCGCCGGGTCACGCGCGCGCCCTCCGTGCCCGCATGGCGAAGAACTTCACCAGCGGCACGTCGTAGGGACGGTCGGTGGACAGATCGATGAAGTCCATTCCGAGGCTGATGAAGAGACGGCGGCGCTGCTCGAACCGCTCACGGGCCCTCTGCTCGTAGGCGCGCCGAAGGTCCGGATTGGAGGTGTCGATCACCATCGTACGGCCGGTCTCGGCGTCCTCCACCTCGATGAGCCCGACTCCGGGCAGCGTCCGCTCCCGCGGATCCCCGATCGCGATGGCGATCAGGTCGTGCCGCTGGGCCGCCCGGCGCAGCGCCCGCTCGTACCCCGAAGCCATGAAGTCGGAGATCAGGAACATCACCGACCGGCGGCGGAACACCCTCATGGCGTAGTCGAGCGCCGCGCCGATGTCGGTCCCGCGCGACGCCGCGGCTCCGTACAACAGCTCGCGGATGACCCGCAGCACGTGGGTCCGGCCCTTCTTCGGCGGGACGTACTTCTCGATGCGGTCGGTGAACTGCAGCAGCCCGACCCGGTCGTTGTTCTGGATCGCCGAGAAGGCCAGCAGGGCCGAGACCTCGGCCGCGATGTCCCCTTTCATCCTGCGGACCGAGCCGAAGTCGCGCGACGCCGACGCGTCGACGACGAGCGCCACGGTGAGCTCGCGCTCCTCCACGTACTTCTTGACGTACGGATGCCCCATCCGGGAGGTGACGTTCCAGTCGATGGTCCGGATGTCGTCGCCCATCTGGTACTCGCGGACGTCGGAGAACTCCATCCCGCGCCCGCGGAAGACCGAGTGGTACTCGCCCGCCATCGACTCATTGACCAGGCGGCGGGTCCGGATCTCGATGCGGCGTATCTTGCGGATGATCTCGCCCGGCAGCATCCCGCCGCTGCCGGGTGAAGCGCCGGGGCCGCGACCGGCCTCCATTCAGGGCACCTCGACGGCGTCGAACACCCGCCGCACGACGTCCTCGGTGGTCACCTCCTCGGCCTCCGCCTCGTAGGTCAGGATCACACGGTGACGCAGGACGTCCGGCCCGATCGCCTTGACGTCCTCGGGGGTGACATACCCCCGCCCGCGGATGAACGCATGCGCCTTGGCGGCCATCGCCAGGAAGACGGTGGCGCGCGGCGAGGCGCCGAACTGGACGAGCTGCCCGATGTCGAGCTTGTACTCCGAGGGTCGCCGGGTCGCGTGCACGATCGACACGATGTAGTCCTTGATCCGCTCGTCCACGTACACCTGCGTGACCGCCGTGCGCGCGCGGATGATCTCCGCCGTGTCGGTGACCTGCGTCGCCACCGGCACGCGGCCCGAGGTCATCCGCTCCAGGATCTCCCGCTCCTCGGTCTTGGAGGGATAGTCGACCTTCAGCTTGAGCATGAACCGGTCGACCTGCGCCTCGGGCAGCGGATAGGTTCCCTCCTGCTCGATCGGATTCTGCGTGGCGAGCACCAGGAACGGGTCGGGCAGCGGGTACGTGGTGTCGCTGATCGTCACCTGGCGCTCCTGCATCGATTCGAGCAGCGCCGACTGGACCTTCGCCGGGGCGCGGTTGATCTCGTCGGCGAGGACGATGTGGGCGAACACCGGCCCCTTGCGCGGGTAGAAATTGCCGTCCTTCTGGTTGTAGATCATCGTGCCCACCAGGTCGGCGGGGAGCAGGTCGGGGGTGAACTGGATCCGCTGGAACTGGGCCTGGATCGTATCCGAGAAGGTCTTCACCGCCAGGGTCTTGGCCAGCCCCGGGACCCCTTCCAGCAGCAGGTGCCCCTGGCAGAGCACGCCGATCATCATCCGGTCGAGCAGCGGCTTCTGTCCGACAATCACCTTCCCCATCTCAGAGAGCACTTTATCCACGAAAAGGCTCTCCTGGCGGACCATCTCATTGATCGCCTGTATGTCGGTCGGCATCACCTCTCCGTATCGCGGGACTCTCGGATTGTCCGGGGGAGCCGCGCCTGTTGAACGGCGCGAGCCCAGTCATTATGTTTGCCCCTCGGCCGGGACGGGTCGAGAGTCTAGACCAGATCATTAATAGCGTCAAGGACTTATGCCTTGACAGACCCGTTCCGGCAGGCGTCGCGGAGCGCCCGGCGCCCCCGTCAGCCGCGTGGAGAGCCTAGCCCATCCGGCGGCCGATTGCCGCCGCGCTCGTCCCGGAGGATTCGAATGCAGAGGAAGCTGGCGGTCGGGTTCGTGGCGGTGGCCCTCGTATCGGGGCTGTCCAACTACCTGATCGTGGCCCTGTTCAAGGACTCCGCGGTCTCCACCGCGGTGGGGCTGGCCGTGGCCGACGTGCTCATCGGCGTCCTGGCCGGTATCTCGCTGTCCCGCTACTTCACGAGGCACCTCAAGGAGCTCGCCGCCGCCTCCTCCCACATGAGCAAGGGGGACCTGTCCCGGAAGGTGGAGATCGACACGGGCGACGAGATCGAGGAGCTCGCCGCCTCGTTCAACGCCATGGTGGGCAGCCTGTCGAACGTGGTCACCGAGGTGAAGACGTCCGCCGAGCAGATCTTCGCTTCCGCGCGCACCCTCTCCTCGACTGCCGGCGAGATGAACGCCTCCACCGAGGAGATCTCCTCCACCGTGCAGAATATCGCCCGGGGCGCCGAGACGCAGGCCGAGATGGTTCACCGCACGACCGAGATCACCCGCGTACTCGCGCGCTCCACCGAGCAGATAGCCGAGAAGGCCAAGCTGGCGGCGTCGCTGGCGGGCGATGCGGGAGCGCGCGCGCGCCAGGGGGCGGACGACGCGGCCGCCGCCATCCAGACGATCTCCCGCATCCACGAGACCGTGGAGCGCGCCTCGACGGCGGTGGCCGGGTTCCGGGAGCGGGCGCTTCAAATCAACAAGACGGTCGACTTCATCACGTCGATCGCGCAGCAGACCCATCTGCTCGCGCTCAACGCCACCATCGAGGCCGCCCGCGCGGGAGAGCACGGCCGCGGCTTCGCCGTCGTGGCGGAGGAGGTCGGCAAGCTCGCCGACAACGCCCGCGGGTTCGCGGGGCAGATCTCCGACCTCGCGAAGGGGATCAACACCGGCTCGCAGGAAGTGATCGGGTCGATGAACGAGAGCCTCGAGTCGGCGGTGGAGGGCCGGGCGGCCGTGTCGGGCGTCAGCCGGCATCTCGAGGACATCAAGCAGGCGGTGCTCGCCACGCTCGATCGGGTGGTGGAGATCACCGCGGCCACCGAGAACCAGGCGCGCGGGGCGGACGGGCTGGTGAACGCGATCGACGAGATCGCGCGTATCGCCGAGAGCAACGCCGCCGGCACGCAGCAGGCCTCCGCGGCCACGCAGGAGCAGACCGCATCCATGCAGGAGATGTCGGCCTCCGCGCAGCAGCTCGCGAAGACATCCGACGTACTCAAGGAACTGGTCACCATTTTCAGGATCTGAGGGAGTCATGCACGGCGACGGCGACGCGTTCGTGAACTTCAGGCTCGGCCGCGAAGGGTTCGGCATCCCGCTGGCGCAGGTGCGCGAGATCGCCCGGGTCGGAAAGATCGCCGAGGTGCCGATGGCCCCGGCGGCCATCCGCGGGCTGGCGAACCTGCGAGGCCGCGTCGTGACGCTCATCGACGTCTCCCGCCTTTTCTCGCTGCCGCTGCCGGAGGCGCTCGGGCCCCACGATCGGCTCGCCCTCGTGCTGGCCTCCCCTTTCGAGCACCTGGCTCTTTTCGTCCATGCGCCCGTCGAGATCGCGCATGCGTCGCAGGCGCGCGCGGCTCTGCGAACCGCCGCGATGACGGCGTCCGGCGACGGCTCGTCCGCCGGCCTCGTGGCTCCCCGCCCCGGCGCGGCCCTGCTCAACATGGTCTCGGCGGCCGACCTCGTGGCCCGATGCGAGGCCCGGGTGATCGAAGGATTCCGGAAGAAGATCTGAGGAGATGCCCTGATGACGGAAAATCCCCTGACGGTCCTGATCGTTGACGACGCCGTCTTCATGCGCTCGATGATCCGGGACATCCTGGTCAACACGGGCCGGTTCACCGTCGTGGGCGAGGCGGCCAACGGCCGTGAGGCGGTGGAGAGGTACCTCGAGACACGGCCGGCGCTGGTCACCATGGACATCGTGATGCCGGAGATGGACGGGATCGAGGCCACGCGCCGGATTCTGACCGAAGATCCCGCCGCCCGGATCGTGATGTGCAGCGCGCTGGGCCAGGAGGCGCTGGTCGTGGAGTCGATCTCCGCCGGCGCACGCGACTTCATCGTCAAGCCGTTCACCCCCGAGAAGGTCCTGCGCGTCGTCGAGAACCTGCTGCGCGGCTAGAAAGGCATCCGGGGATCCTCTGGGGCCGTGCCCATGGACATGACCAGGTATCTGGAGCTGTTCGTCGCCGAGGCCGGCGAGCACATCGAGGCCGCCGGCAACGATCTGGCCCATCTGTCCGAGGGGCTTCGCCCGGCCGAGGCGATCAACTCCCTCTTCCGGCACTTCCACTCGATCAAGGGAATGGCCGCCACCATGGGATTCGCCGAGCTGTCGCGGCTGAGCCACGCGGTGGAGGACGTGGTGGACGGGCTGCGCAGGAACGGCGCCACCCTGCCCGCCGGGCTCCCGGATCTCCTGATGGAGGCGCTCGACGCGACCACGGGAATGGTCGGCGAGGCCGCCGCGTCGTCCGGAGGCGAGCCGCGATTCAGCGACCCGGGCGAGCTGATCGGCAGGCTCCGCGCCCATGCGCCCCCCCGTGCGACATCCTCCCCCACCCCCGCGACGCGATCGACGGCCCCGCCCGCCCCCGTCGCCGCGCCCCCGCCCGGCCGGAGACCACAGCCCCACCGGTGGCCGGAGCGGCGATACGCCGCCGGCGATGCCTGCTGGTCATCGACCGGCGGGCCGAGTTCCCCGGGGCGCGCGCCGCCATGGCGCTGTCACGCCTCAGGGCGATCGGAAGGGTCCTCTCGACCGAACCGGCCGAGAGCGAGATGCTCGGAGCCGGGTTCGACGGCGAGCTGCTGGTGGATCTCGAGACGAGCGTCGCCGACACGAGCGTGCGTCGCGCGCTCGGCGACATCCTCGACCTGTGCCGGATCGAATTCCTGGAGGAGAAGGAGCCCGAAGCCGCTCCCGTGCCCGCCGCCGGCCCCACCATCCGGATTGCCGCCTCGCGGCTCGATCTGTTTCTCGACGCGCTGGCGGAGCTGATCGTCCGGCGGGGCGCGCTCGCCGAGGCGCTCCGCACCGGCGACGCCTCCGCAGCCACCGAGACGCTCGACAAGCTCGACGAGGCGATCCTGAGGCTGCGCGAGGAGGTGATGCTGATCCGGCTGCTTCCGTTCGAGCACATCGCTCCCCGGCTCGGCCTCGCGGTGCGCGACCTGGCCCGACGCACCGGCAAGCCGGTGAGCCTCGTCATCGAGGGGGGCGATGTCTCCCTCGACCGTTCCGTGCTCGAGGAGATCATCGATCCGCTGAACCACATCCTGCGCAACGCCGTGGATCACGGCATCGAGAGCCCCGCTGACCGCGTGGCCCTGGGCAAGCCCGAGGAAGGGTCGGTCCGGATCGAGGTCGCGCGTTCCGGCGACACGGTCACGATCGCCGTCGCTGACGACGGGCGCGGCATGGACGCCGAGACGATCCGGCAGACCGCTCTCGCGGGCGGGTTCGCGGACCGCGAGCGCCTCGCGGCGATGGACGACGGCGCGGTGCTGATGCTGACCACGATCCCCGGGTTCTCCACCGCCCGCAATGTCACGGACATCTCCGGTCGCGGCGTGGGGATGGACATCGTCCGGACACGCATCGAAGCGTTGCACGGCCACATGACGATCCACTCGACGCCCGGCCGGGGGACACGCATCGCGATGGTGCTCCCCCTGAGCGTCGCCGTCATCGACGCCTTCCTCGTCCGGGCCGGCGCGTCGGTTTTCGCCGTGCCCGCGCGCTCCGTCGCGCGCGTCGATCTCGTGGATGCGGGACGCATCCGGTCGACATTGTCCGGCTGCTTCCTCGCTCCGGAAGCCGGAGCCGACGGGGACGACACCGGCGAAGCGCCCGCCCGCCTGATCAGCCTGAGCGAATCGCTCGGCGCACCGGCCGGAAGCCCGTCCGACCCGCAGGTCTGCCTGCTCGCCTACCAGGTCAACGGCACGCGCGGGACGCTGGTGGTGGATCGCGTGCTGGACCGGCGCGAGCTGGTGGTGCGGCCGCTCGGGCCTCCCCTCGAGCGGCTGCGCAAGTACTCGGGCGCGGCCCTTCTCGACGATGGGGGTGTGGCGCTGGTGCTCGACCTGGGAAACATCGAGGCGGCCGCGTGAGCCGGAGCCACCCGACACGCGCCGCCTTCCGGCTCGAGACGATCGGAACGCTGGCCACCGCGGGTGCCCGGGCGGCGGCCGAGGCGCTGTCACGCCTTGCGGGCGCGAACGCACCCGCCGGCGAGGGGACGGCGGCCCTCAGACCGCTCATCGAGGTGGCCGCACTCCTCGGCGGCGACGACGAGCCGGTCGTGGCGGTGCACTGCGCGGTCCGCTCGACCCCGGGAGCCCATCTCGTCGTGGCGTTCACCCCCGAGGCGGCGCGCCGGCTGCCGGGCCGGCTCGATCCCGCTTCCTCCCGCAGGGAACCCGGCAGACAGCGGTCGATCCTGCTCGAGGCGGGCAACATCCTCACCGGGGCCTTCCTCAGCGCCATCGCCAGCCGTCGGGCCGGCCTGCTCACGACGCCTCCGACGCTGGCCACCGACATGGCCGGCGCGCTGCTGGACGGCCCGCTGGTCGACATCGCCGAAGGGCGGGATCGGGCGCTGGTGCTCGAAGCCCCGCTCTACCTGGATGAAGGGCCCGATCGGGAGCCGATCGGGCGCATCCTCCTCCTGCTCCCGCCCGACACTCCCGCCGGGCTGATGGAGCGCGGCTCGTGACACCGGCGGGCTGCGAGATGGTGCGCATGGGAGAGCTCGTCGTCCGTTCGGCACGCGAGGCGCCGCGCGGCCTGGCAATCCGGGGTCTGGGGAGCTGCGTGGCGGTTTTCATCCACGAGCCGGCCATCCGGCTCGGCGGCCTCGCCCATGTCATGCTGCCCGAGCCGGCCCCGCGCTCCCCCCTCACCGCACCCGGGGCGTTCGCCGCCACCGCGGTGGCCGCTCTCGTGGATGCGCTGCTCTCGCGCGGCGGGCGGCGGGAGAGCCTCGTGGCGCGCGTGACCGGCGGGGCCGAGCTGTTTCCCTCGGGCGCGCGCGGTGTCGAGCCGCTCGGCAAGAGAAACGCGCGCGCGGCACTGCGCGCCCTGTCCGATCAGGCCGTCGTAGTGGCCGGTCTGGACATCGGGGGCGCGCAGGGCCGAACACTGCACGCCGACGTCGACACCGGCCGGATACGGGTGCGCACTCTCGACCGGCCCGTGTTCGAGCTGTGACTCAGGCGTGCCGGGAGATCATCGAGGCGATCACGTCCTTCGACTGGGCGCCGACGATCTGGTCGACCGGCTTTCCGTTCTTGAAGAGGATGAGCGTGGGGATACTCTGTATCCCGTACTGGGCGGCTGTCGCGGGATTCTGATCCACGTCGAGCTTGCCGATGCGCGCCTTGCCCTTCAGCTCGCCCGCCAGCTTCTCGAGGATCGGGGCCACGATGCGGCACGGAGCGCACCAGGTCGCCCAGAAATCGACCAGGATCGGCCCCGCGTCCGCTTTGCCGATCTCGCCTTCGAAGTTTCCGTCGCTCAGCACGACGAGGTTCTCGTTCATCGGGATGACTCCGTATCAGGGGGGTTACCAGGTCGGAACGGATTCGTGACTGACAGTATACTTCGCGGCAGAGATGATGTCGAAGCGAGGAGCGCCACCGGGATCACGCGGCCGTCACGGCGGAACGCCCCGCCGGACCTCGCGCCGCCGCCGCGCGCTCGGCCAGCACTTCCTCGCGAGCCACACGGCGATCGCGAAGATCATCGACGCGTTCGACCCGGTCGCGGGCGAGACGGTCGTCGAGATCGGCCCCGGGCGCGGCGCGCTGACCGCTCCGCTGCTCGAGAGCGGCGCGCGTGTTGTGGCGGTCGAGCTCGACGAGGCCCTCGCGCAGAGTCTGTCCTGCAGATACGGCGCTCATCCGCGGTTCACCCTGGTGCACGCGGACATCCTGAGATGTGATCTCGCCGGGCTGTGCGGCGGCGAGCCGGCCCGCGTGCTGGCCAATCTCCCCTACTCGATCACCGGTGAAGTGCTGATCCGGCTGTTCGCCGCGGCGGACCGGTTCACCTCGCTGATGCTGATGCTCCAGCGCGAGGTGGTCGACCGGATCGTCGCGGCTCCCGGAGGGCGGGTCTACGGTTCGCTGTCGGTCCTCGCGCAGTACTTCACCGAGCCGCGCATCGTGCTCACCCTGCCGCCGGGAGCCTTCGATCCGCCGCCGGCGGTGACTTCGGCGGTGGTCTCGATGCCGGTGCGGCGGTCGCGCGAGCTGGCAGGCGCCGCCGAGACGTCCTATCCCGTGTTCATCCGATCGCTGTTCGCCCACCGGAGGCGCACCCTCCTCAACAATCTCAGGGCGGCCGGGGTCGCGCCCGGGGGCGACGCCACGGCGCTGGCCGGGCTCCTCGAGCGGACCGGCATCGACCCGGTGCGCCGGCCCGAGACGCTGGCCCGGGAGGAGTTCCTGCGTCTCTGGCGCGCTCTCCACGGCTGAAGCTGGTATAATGCGGACCGCCTCGCGGTCCCGCGCCCCTTTTCCCTGGCTGATGCCTCGTATGAAACCGGTGTCTTCCGTCCAGATCATCCCGCTCGGCGGCGTGGGCGAGTTCGGCATGAACATGCTCGCCCTGCGTTACGAGGGGTCGATCCTCGTCATCGACGCCGGGCTGATGTTCCCGGACGACGGCTTCCTCGGCGTGGACATCGTCGTGCCCGACATGACCTATCTGTCGGACGAGCCGGATTCGGTCGTCGGCGTGATCCTGACGCACGGCCACGAGGACCACATCGGAGCCCTCCCCCACCTGCTGCAGAAGGCGCCGGTGCCGGTGTACGGAACGCGTCTGACACTCGGCCTCGCCAGACAGCGTCTCACCGAGTACGGGATGGAGCACGAGGCCGACCTTCGCACCATCACGCCGCACCAGAAGGAGCGTATCGGGCCGTTCTCGGTGGAGTTCATCCAGGTCACCCACTCGATCCCCGACTCGATCGCCCTGGCGATCGGGACACCGGTCGGCACCATCGTCCACACGGCCGACTGGAAGATCGACCAGAGTCCCATCGATGGGCGGCTGTTCGATTTCAGGCGCTTCTCCGAGCTCGGCGACGAGGGCGTGCTCGCGCTGCTGTCCGACAGCACCAACGCGGCGCGCAAGGGGTTCACGCCGTCGGAGCGGGACGTGGGCCGGGCGCTCGAGCCGATCATCAAGAGCGCCACCGGACGCGTGATCGTGACCACCTTCGCGAGCAACATCCATCGCCTGCAGCAGGTAGCCGACATCTCCGCCCGGTGCGGCCGCAAGGTGGCCTTCGTGGGCCGGAGCGTCTCGACCAACGTGAAGGTCTCCGAGCAGCTCGGTTACATGACGCTGCCGGCGGGCGTGTCGATCGACGCGCGGGACATCGCGAAGTACCCGCCCGACAAGGTGACGCTCATCGCCAGCGGCAGCCAGGGCGAGCCGATGTCGGCCCTGTCGCGCATCGCGCTCAACGATCACCGCGATGTCCGGCTCGACCGCAACGACCTGGTGGTGCTCTCGGCCCGGCGCATCCCGGGCAACGAGCGGTCGATCACGCGGCTGATCAACCACCTGTGCCGCCGCGGCGCGCACGTCATGCTCGATGACACCCCGGGGGTGCACGTTTCCGGCCATGCGTCGCGCGAGGAGCTCGAGATCATGCTGGCCCTGACCCGGCCGAAGTTCTTCATCCCCGTGCACGGCGACTACCAGCACCTGTCGCAGCACGCGCAGCTCGCAATCGACGCGGGCGTGCCGGCGGAGAACGTGACCGTGATCGAGACGGGGGACATCCTCGAGCTGACGGCGGACGAGGCCCGTGTGGCGGGCAAGGCGCCCGTCGGGTCGGTCTTCATCGACGGAACCCTCGAGGAGGTCGACCAGGTGGTGATCCGCGACCGGCAGCATCTCGCCGAGGACGGCATCGTCATCCCGGTGGTGGCCATCAACAAGCGCTCCGGCGCGATCGAGCAGCAGCCGGAGATCATCAGCCGCGGGTTCGTCTGGGTCGACAACGCGGAGGCGCTGTTCGACGAGGCCAGGCAGATCGTCGTCAATGCGATCGACTCCTGCAGCATCGAGGAGCGGAGCGACTGGGGCATCATCAAGACCCGGGTCCACGCCGAGCTGAAGCGATTCCTGAGGAAGCGGACCCAGCGACGCCCCATGATTATCCCGGTCATTCTGGAGGTTTGATGAAGTTCCTGCGCAAGTTCCGGATCCTTCCCCGCTTCGACGAGCTCGTCGGCCTGTTCATGCTCTTCTCGGCCGTTCTGCTCGCGATGGCGTTTCTCTCGTACAGCCCGAGCGATGTCTCCCTGCTGACGCGCGACTCGGCCGCAACCGTGTCGCACAACCTGGTGGGGCGATTCGGGGCGAGTGTGGCGGATCTGTGCTTCCAGCTCTTCGGACTCGCCTCCTACTTCCTGCTCGTCCCCCTGGCGGCGGGCGGATGGCGGCGCGTCTGGGGGCGCGAAAGTCCGGGGCTCGGCGCGGGGCTGTTCGGATACGGCGGCATCTTCGCGGGCCTGCTCTCGGTCCTGACACTGCTGCTCGGCGACGTGCACGTCGGCGGCGATGTCGTGATGGCGGGCGGCGCGATGGGCGGCTTCGTGGCCGGCGGGCTGGTGGCGTATCTCAACACCGCGGGCGCCTTCGTCATCTCGCTCGCCTTCATGGCGCTGGGAGCCACCATCGCCACACGGATCTCGTTCGGCGCCCTCATGCAGGCGACCTGGAAGATCATGATGCGCTCCGCGCGCCGCCTGCGCACCGCCTTCACGCACTGGCGGGAGACCCGCCGGAAGAAGCGGCTGCGCCAGCAGATCATCCGCAAGCACGCCCGGCGCGAGAAGGAGGGCAAGGCGAAGGCGGCCGCCGCCGTCCTGTCGCCCGTCGAGGAGATCGACGAGGAGCCCGCGCCGCCACCGCGGCCGGCCCGGCACGCCGCCCCCGCCATGGTGAGACCCCGACCGGCCGAGAAGGCGGCGCGTGACGGACAGCCCAGGCTCCCGCTGGCGGCCCCGACACACGACTTCGTCCTGCCCCCGCTCACGCTGCTGCAGTCGTCGAAGGGGGCCACCGCCGTCGACGATCAGGAGCTCTACGCAAAGGCCAAGGTGCTCACCGAGAAGTGCCGCGAGTTCGGCGTGTCCGGCTCGGTCGTGGAGATCCATCCAGGGCCTGTCGTCACCACCTTCGAGTTCAAGCCCGAGGCCGGGATCAAGTACAGCAAGATCACCGGCCTCGTGGACGACCTCTGCCTCGCGCTTCAGGCCGAGTCGGTCCGGATCGACCGGATCTCCGGCAAGTCGACCGTCGGGATCGAGGTTCCCAACAAGATCCGGGAGACGATCTTCCTGCGCGAGCTGCTCGAGTCGGATCGGTTCGTCAAGAGCCAGTCGAAGCTGTCGCTCGCCGTGGGCAAGAGGATCGACGGCGAGGTGTACATCGCCGATCTGGCGCGAATGCCGCACCTGCTGATCGCCGGCGCGACCGGCGCCGGCAAGTCGGTCTGTCTCAACGCGCTGATCGCCAGCATGCTCTACCGGTCCACGCCCGACGAGGTGAAGTTCATCTTCATCGACACCAAGAGGCTGGAGCTGGGGATCTACGACGAGATCCCGCACCTGCTCACGCCGGTGGTGACCAACCCCAAGAAGGCGGCCAACGCGCTGAGATGGGCCTGCCTGGAGATGGAGCGGCGCTACAAGATGCTCGCCGACTACGGGGTGCGCAGCATCGACCAGTTCAACACCCTGATCCGCGGCGGCCGGGGCCGGGAGCGCAACCCGGACGCCACGCCCGAGGAGCTCAAGCCTATCCCCTACATCGTCGTCGTGATCGACGAGCTGGCCGACCTGATGATCACCTCGGCCGCCGACGTCGAGGAAGGGATCACGCGGCTGGCCCAGATGGCCCGGGCGGTCGGCATCCACCTGATCCTCTCCACCCAGCGTCCCTCGGTGGACGTCATCACGGGCGTGATCAAGGCGAACTTTCCGTCACGTATCGCCTTCCGCGTCTCCTCCAAGGTCGACAGCCGCACCATCCTGGACGGCAACGGCGCCGAGCAGCTTCTGGGCAACGGCGACATGCTGTTCATGCCTCCGGGCACCTCCCGCCTGCTGAGGCTTCACGGCTCGTACATGAGCGAGGTGGAATCGGCCGCCCTGGTGCAGTACCTCAAGAAGGCGGCGAGCCCCGTGTACGACGACTCGGTGACGCGCGACACCTCGAAGGAGCGGCCGGGATACGAGGCGGAGGAGGACGCGATGTTCCCCGAGGCGGTGCGCTGCGTTCTGGAGACCGGCGTGGCCTCCACATCCCACCTCCAGCGCCGTCTGCGGCTGGGCTACGCGCGCGCCGCGCGGCTGGTGGACATGATGGAAGCCCGCGGCATCGTCGGCCCGCCCGACGGGAGCAAGCAGCGCGAGATCCTGGTTCAGCGCGACTATCTTCGGACGATGGAGGAGGCGCAGAGCTGAGCCCCCCCGGGCGCGGGTTTCTCGCGGTCATGGCCGCGGCGCTGCTCGCGGCGATGGCGGCACAGATGCTGGCCGCCGCGCCGAGCGCCTCGGCGGTGGTGGACGAGCCGGCCCATCTCGCCTCGGGCGTCCTGGCGCTCGCGCAGGGCGACCTCACCGTCAACCGCGAGCATCCTCCCCTCGCGAAGATCCTGGCCGCCCTGCCGGTGATGCTCCTGCACCCCGTGCTGCCGGCCGACCGACCCGGCGATCCTCCGCGCGCGAGCGAGGACTTCGAGTTCGCCTACTCCCGCCGCTTCCTGTACGAGGCCAACGACGCCGACCGGCTGCTGGCGGCGGCGCGGTGGCCGATCATGCTGCTCGCGCTGGCGACGGGACTCGTCGCCTGGCTGTGGGGACGCCGGCTGCTCGGCGAGGGGGCTGCGCTTGCGGCTCTGGCGCTGGTCGCCTTCGAGCCGAACATGCTGGCGCACGGAAGGCTCGTGACCACCGACATGGCCGCCACGCTGTTCACGCTGGCGGCGTTCGCCGGACTGGAGCGCCGCCTGGCCGCCTCGTCCGCCGGCCGCTCGCCGCGATGGATGACGGCCCTGTCCGGCGTCGCCCTGGGGCTCGGGCTGCTGAGCCGATTCTCCTGCGTGCTGGCGGTGCCGGTTCTGGGTCTCGCGCTCGCGGCCGACACACGGCGCCCCTGGCGCACGCGTCTGGCCGTGTTCGTGATGGTGGTGATCATCGCGCTGGCGGTCGTCAACGGGTTCTACCTCGCCGCCGGCCAGGGATCCGCCTCGATGATCTTCCCGCTCGCGCAGCAGCCGGTGGCCGGCCCCCTTCGCACCGAGCCGCTCGCGAGCCTCGCGGCCAGTCCCGCGCTGCGCTGGCTCCCGCTCCCGCTGCCGCGGCTGTACCTGGAGGGGCTCGACCTGGCGCGTTACAAGAACCTGTACCAGGAAGGACCGTCGTACCTGAACGGGCAATACTCCGACGACGGGTTCGTCTCCTACTTCGTGCAGGCGCTCGCGATGAAGACGACGTTGCCGATGCTGCTGCTCGCGGCCGGATGCCTCCTCGCGCTGAGGCGGCACGCCCCCCGCCGGCCAGGGATTCTCGTCTGGGTGCTGCTGCCGCTGGCCGGCACGATCGCGCTCACCACGGCGCTCACACGGGCGCAGATCGGTCTGCGATACGTGCTGCCCGCGATACCGTTTCTCTGCCTGGCCGGCGGCGCCGGCGCGGCGGCGGTCATCGGTCCGGGCACGCCCACGACCGGAACACCACGGCGCCGCGCGGCCTGGGCGCTCGTCCTGCTCCTTCTCGGCTGGCATGCCGGCGAGGCGCTGGCCATCCATCCGTATCATCTCGCCTACTTCAACGAGGCGGCCGGCGGCCCCGATCGCGGCTACCTCCACCTCGTCGACTCCAACCTGGACTGGGGGCAGGACCTCGTGGGGCTGGCGCAGTTCATGCGGCAGCAGGGCCTCGAGCGGATCAACCTGTACTACTTCGGCACGGCGGATCCCGCGTACTACGGGATCACCCGCAATGTCCCCCCGCAGCCGGGCTGGTTCGCCGTCAGCGCCACACACCTGATGGGAGTTTACCTGCCGGATCGGGATTATTTCGCGCCGTTTCGAACGATGCCGATTCAGACGACGATAGGTCACTCGATTCTGGTTTATCGGCTTGACGAGGTCCCGCCTTTCCTGAGAAACCCGATAAAGCGGCGCTGACGCGGCCCCGCGCCACTTGCCCCGGTCCGATCCAGACATAACATTCGACCTGCCATTCATACGACCCCAACACATCCGCCGGAGGTGCGCAACCGATGTACAAGATCCTGCTGGCCGACGATGTCAGGCTGACGCTGGCGGCCGAGAAGGAATACCTGGAGGGGCGGAACCTGAAGGTCTTCGCCGCCAGCTCCGCCCGCGAGGCCCGCGAGATGGCGGGGGTCGTGCAGCCGGACCTCGTGGTGCTCGACTACGAGATGCCCGAGATGACGGGCGCCGAGGTCTGCGAGCATCTCAAGCGCAACCCCGAGACCGCGCACATCCCGGTCCTGATCATGAGCATCCGCGACGACGAGGAGATCCTCAGCCGGTGCGAGAGCGCCGGCGCGGCGGGCTTCCTGCGCAAGGCCGAGGGACGCGAGGCGCTGCTCGAGCGCGTGGCCAGCGCGCTCGGCGTGCCCCGGCGGCGGCACGTCCGCGTGCCGTGTCAGTTCACGGTCGGCATCAGCGACAACGAGCGGGTATTCACCGGAGAGGTCGAGAACGTGAGCGAGAGCGGGATGTTCCTCACGACAGCCCGCAAGTTCTCCACCGGCATGGCTCTGCGCCTGCGTTTCACCCTGCCGCCGACCGGCGGCGACATCCGTCTGCTCGGAGAGGTGGTGCGGGCCGAGGAGATCGCCGCGGACACACACGGCTACGGGATCCAGTTCCTCGAGATGGACCCCCCGTCGCGCGATACCCTGCAGCACTTCCTCGACCGGAGCCTGTAGCCGCCCCGGCCGCCGTCGCCCTCAACGCTCCTTCACCTTGACGGTCCTGGCGGGGATCCCCACGTTGATGTGGTGATCCGGGACGTCGCGGGTCACCACCCCCATCGAACCGACCATCGCGTCCCGTCCGACCGACATCCCCGAGAGGACCGCCGCGTGATACGTGAGGCGGGCGCCGTCCCCCACAACCGTGCGGCCCAGAGACACCTCGTTGATGTCCAGGATGTCGTGAGCATGCGAGTAGATGTTGACGTAGTCGGACACCGAGACATCGCTGCCGATGATCACCTCGCCCCGATCGTCGATGAAGGTGTCGTGATGAAGGACCGTGTTGCTGCCGCAGGTGATGTTGTAGCCGAAAGAGAACTCCACGTTGCGGAAGATCCTCAGGTTCTCGCCGCACTTCCGGAAGACGCGCCTGGCGAGCATCAACCGGAACATGAAACCGAGATGATCGTTGTGCCCCATCGGTGATCGGTCGAACATGATCCAGAGCCATATCAGCGGCTTGTTCCGGTAGAACTTCGTCCGGTCCACCTCGGCGTAGTACTCGGACTCGAGTGTGACGTTGCGCGGGTCGAGACAGGCGATGGCCGCCTTGGTGGCCAGAGGCACCGCCGGATCCTTCATCATCTTCGCGTAGTCGCGGCCCGGCCCGTGGTACAGGCCCATGAGGAGATCCCGGCACACCACGTTCGGGTCGGCCCCCCCATCGTCCAGCTTGCGCTCGACGTCGGCAACGAAGCGCCGGTACAGGTCGGTGACTTCCGGGTCGGGCAGAATGACGTTGCGTGAGGCCATGAAACACCCCCTTCGCAGCCCACTCTAGCACGCCCCCCGCGCCCGCCGGAATCGGCCGAACGCGTCGTTTGCCGCTATACTCTGGCCGATGCGCCGCCGTCTTCTCGCTCCGCTCGCCATCTTCTCCATCGCCTGGATCCTGCGCCTGATCTATCTGCTGCAGATGTCCCGCTCCCCCTTCTTCGACTTCCTGCATCTCGACCCGGCCTACTACGTCGACTGGGCGAAGCGGATCGCGGGCGGAGCCTGGCTGGGCAGCGAGGTGTTCGAAATGAGCCCGCTGTACTCGTACCTCCTGGCCGGCTACATGACGCTCTTCGGCGACAACCTCTGGCTGCTGCGGCTGCTCCAGATCAGCCTCGGCTCGCTGACGTGCGTGCTGACGTGGAGGCTGGGGGTGAAGCTCTTCTCGCGGCGCGTGGGGCTGCTGGCCGGGCTGGGGTGTGCGGCGTACGGGCCGTTCTTCTTCTACGAGGGACAGGTCATGAAGGAGTTCCTCACCCCCCTGCTCGCCACCGGCGCGTTGCTCCTGCTGCTCGCGGACCGCGATCCGGGCACCGGGGAGCCGGCCCGCGCGCGGGGGACGGGGCGGCTGCTGCTGTCGGGAGTGCTGCTCGGCCTGGCGGCCCTGGTACGCGACAACTTCCTCGTGCTGGCCGTCGCCCTCGCAATGTGGCTGCTGTGGGAGACGGCGTACAGGCCGCGCGAGGCCGCGCTGCTCACCGCCGGCGTGCTGATCGTGCTCGCGCCCGTGGGGCTTCGCAACGACGCCGTCGGGGGCGACTTCGTGCTGACCACATCGGGCGGCGGCGAGGTGTTCTATATCGGCAACGGGCCGTACGCCAACGGCGCCTACGTCCCGCCCCCCTGGGTCCGCTCCAATCCCCGGTTCGAGCACGAGGACTTCCGCGCGAAGGCGCGCGAGCTGACAGGGCGGGATCTGACCCGGGGCGAGGCATCGCACTTCTGGTGGCGTCAGGGGCTCGACTGGATGGCCGCGCACCCCTGGCGGACGGCCCGGCTGTGGGCGCGCAAATTCGCCCTGTTCTGGAACGACCACGAGCTGCCTGACAACTACTCGTACTATCTCTTCCGCCGGTTCAGTCCCCTGCTGCGCTGGATGCTCACGTTCGGGCCTGTGGCGGCGCTGGCCTGGGCCGGGATCCTGCTGTCGGCAGGCGCCTGGAGACGGCTGCTGCCGGCCTGGATCGCGGGCGCGGCCTACATGGGCTCGGTGCTGATCTTCTTCAACTTCGCCCGGTTCCGCCTGCCGATCGTCCCGATCCTGCTGGTGTTCGCCGGCCACGCCATGACGGGCCTGTGGGACGCGGTGCTGGCGATGCGGTCGCGCGGCGCCTCCCTCAGGACCGCCCCGCCGCGCGCGCCGGCCGCCGCCGCGCTGCTGCTGGTCGCGCTGCCGTTCGTCTACATCGACTGGTCGAGCGCATCGGAGGAGCCGTTCCAGGATCGTCTCCACCTCGCCGCCGCCTACCGGCAGGTCGGCGAGCAGGCCCGCGCCGAGGCCGTGTACCGCGAGGTGATCCGGGACGCCGATGCGATGGTGCGCCGGCACGGTGGCGACCCGGAGGATCCGTCGACGCTCCCGGGCGGGATCACATTCGTGATGGCGCTCGCCTCGGCGCACGAGGATCTCGCCAACGTCCTGATGGAGCTTCACCGGCCCGCCGAGGCGGCCGCGAGCTACCGCATCGCCGCCCGTCTCTCGCCCCGCGACGCCTCGCCTCTGGCCGGCCTGGCGGCGGCGCTGACGGAAGCCGGAGACGCACGCGGTGCCGAGGCCGCCCTGCAGGCAGCGATCCAGCGCGACCCCGATCGCTTCACCACGCACTTCGATCTCGCCACGCTGTACTACGAGCAGGGACGGTACGAGGACGCGCTCGTCGAGCTGGAGCGGGCGCGGCGCACGAAGCCGGAGCTGGCCCCCCTGGATCTCGCCGACTATCACTACGGGATGGGGACGGTGCTGCTGGCGATGCCGGGTCGTGGCGCCGAGGCGCGGAGCCATCTCGCCGAAGCGCTGCGTCTCAACCCCGAGGGGCCGCACGCGGACGAGGCTCGCGAGGCGCTCAGCCGGCCTGAGACGTCTGCGGTCCCCTGAGCCCCTCGATCAGGGTGGCCACGCGACGCAGCGCCTGCCGCGCCGCCTTCTGCTCGGCCGACTTCTTGCTCGGGCCGACGCCTCGCGCCACTACCTGGTCGCGGATCAGCAGATCGACCGAGAACGACTTGCGGTGGTCGGGCCCCGACTCCTTCGAGACCTGGTAGGTGGGCACAGGGAGCCCGGCGGCCTGCAGCGCCTCCTGCAGATCGGTCTTGTGGTCCTGCTGGGTGCGCGCTCCGGGCTTCATCCGCGCGATCTGCTGCGTGAAGCTGCGGTCGATCAGCGCCACGGCGGCCGGCAGACCCGCGTCGAGATAGATGGCACCCAGGATCGACTCGTACGCGTCGGCCAGCAGGGAGTCCTTCTCGCGGCCCCCGCCGCGCTCCTCGCCCCGGCCCAGCCTCAGGTGCTCCCCCAGCCCCAGCGCGCGGGACTTGCGAGCCAGGTTCACCTCGCTGACGAGAAAAGCCCGCGCCCGCGCCAGATCCCCGACCTGCGCGTGTCCGAAGCGGGCGTAGAGCGCCTGCGAGACACCGAGCGACAGGACCGCATCGCCGAGAAACTCCAGCGACTCGCTGTGCGGCGTCTCGCCCCCCTTCTCGTGAGCGTAGGAGCGATGCGTGAGTGCGGTCTCGAGCAGGCCCCGGTCGGCGAAGACGTGCCCGAGGGACTTCTCCAGCACCGCGACGTCGGGCAGTCGCGGCCGGCGCGGCGCAGGCTTCCTACCGCCCATCGTCGTGCGCCCGGTCCAGGAGCCGCCGCATCGCCGGATCCTGCATCGCCTTGTACCGGTACCGCTCGCCGCCCGCGCGTATCGCAGCGTCGAGCCTGCGGGCCGCCTCGTCGTCGTGTCCCCGCGCCGCCTCGAGCCGCGCCTCGGAGTAGATCACTTCGGGGTCCTCGGGCGCGAGACGCCGCGCCTGCGCGAGCGCCCGTTCGGCCTCGTCGGGCCGCTTCGATCCGGCCAGAGCCTGCGAGAGCGCCGCATACGCCTCGGCGTCCCGTTTGCCGGCATCGATCGCACGCTGGTACATCGATGCCGCCCCTGCCGGGTCGCCCCGAATCGTCTCGATGTCGCCGAGCACCATCAGCGGATCGGGGTAGTGCGGCTTGAACGACAGCGCCTTCTCCATCTGCTTCTCCGCGGTGCTGTACTCCTGCCTGTTGTACAACATGAGCCCCAGGCGGTAGCGGACAGTGGCGCTCTCCGGGGCGATCTCGAGGGCCCGACGCGTCAGATCCCAGGCGCGCTCGTGGTCGCCCCGCTCGTAGGCGAAGCCGGCGAGATTGTAAAGCGCGAGAAAGCTGTTCGGATCGACCTGCAGCGCCTTGCGGTAGTCCTCGATCCCCTCGTCCTTCGCGCCGGCCTCGATCCTCCGGTCGGCCAGCTTGACCAGGTTCCGCGAGGCCAGATCGCGCGCGTACTGGTCGCCCGGATCGGTGTCGACCGCCTTCATGAGCGTCGCGATGCTCTCCTCGAGCCTCCCTTCCAGCGCCTCCAGACGGCCCTGGATCCCCAGGTTCTGCGCCGCGAGAGAGATGTCGAGACGACGCAGGAGCTGCGAGCGTCTCTCGTCATCGGGGCTCCAGCTTCCGGGGAACCGCACCAGCGGAGCCGGGCTGCGCCTCCGGGCGGCGAGCCACGGCAGATTGTCCTTCACGGTGTTGACCAGATGGCTGCGCGGGGCCGTGAACTCGAGACGCGGGCGGTCGTCGGTGTTGAGCGGGGCGCCCTCCAGATCGTGGATCACGTCGCTGAGGCGGAAGCAATAGGTCGACAGCAGACGCATCGGATCGTCGAGCCCGATCTCGCGCAGGCTGGCCGCCACCTTCTCATCCTTCATCCGCTCGGCCAGGGTGGCGAAGTCGATCTGCTGCGGGCCATCGCTGCCGAGCAGTATCGTCTCGATACCGGTGAACCAGACGGTGGCGTCGGGGAAGACATCGGCGAAGGTCCTGAGGATGCTGAGATAGTCGGTCGGCGACAGCTCGTACAGCCCGACCCATTGCGATGTCATCCCGTCGGGCGCGAGGTGGTCACGCACGAGCTGGAAATGCTCGAGGCTGAAAACGTTCGCCGCACCCTCCACCAGCGGCGCGAACGGCATCGACGTGATCACGTCGTAACGCTGCGAGGAGAGCAGCAGGTGGTTGCGCCCGTCGTTGTAGATCATCCGCAGGCCGGGCCGGTCCAGAATGTGGAAGGTCGCGTCGTCGAACAGACGCGCCGCGCCGACCACGGCCGGCTCGAGCTCGGCGCAGTCGATCCGCTCCACCGGGTGCACGCCCATCGCGCCGGCGGTGATCCCGGATCCGAGGCCGATGTTGAGCGCCGTGTGCGCCTCGCCCCGCTTCATCAGGAACGGCAGGTGGCCCAGAAGGCGCAGCAGGCGCATCCCGTCCATCGCCGTGCCCCCTTCGATCTTTCCGTCGTTGAAGAAGGCCCGGTTGACGCCGCCCAGCAGAGCCACCGAAGGCGTGGTGGTGACCCCTTCCGCGTAGTAGAGCAGGCGCGCGTTGTCGAGATGCTCCTCGAGATGGGGCTCCCCGGCGTCGTCGAGGTAGTAGGTCGGCATGAAGTAGGCCCCCGAGGTGAGCCGCTTGCGATCCCAGGGCCGCCCGGTGAGCGCCAGGCCGGCGGCGAGCGCCACGATGACGAACGCGGCGACCGCCCGGCGAGGCAGTGCCATCGTCTCGGCCAGCACAAGCGTCGCGCCGGCTCCCGCCACCAGCACGCTGATCGCGATCATGCTGTTCTGCATCCCCAGCGCGGGAAGCAGCAGGAAAGCGCCCGACAGCGAGCCCACGATCGACCCGAGTGTGTTGGCGGCGTACAGCCGTCCCACCTGGGCGCCGACCTCGGCGCGGCGCGGGCGCACGATCCGCACCGCCACGGGCCACACGGCGCCGGACAGCAGCGTCGGCAGCAGCATCAGCGAGGCCGACAGCACGAACTTCGCCACGAGGTCGCGCTGCCAGGTGAGATGGCCGTGCGCGACCATGTCGAGATACAGCCCCGGCATCGCGTCGACCGCGCGTGTCGACAGCAGCACCAGCACCCCGATCCCGCCCTGGATCAGCCCCAGCGCCAGCCACGGCCGCTTGAGCCGATCGGCAAACGGCGTCATCAGGAGGCTGCCGAGGCCGATCCCGGTGAGGAACACCGCGAGCATCGTGGTGAACGAGTAGATGGTGCTGCCGAACACCAGCAGGAGCGTCCGCGTCCAGACCACCTCCAGCGCGAGGGCACCGAAGCCGGAGAAGAAGACGGCTGCCAGCACGATCGCCAGCCGGACCGGCTCGATCGCGGGCTCGGGAGCCACCGTGGTGGCGGAGGGTGCGCGCGCCCCGGGCTCCGGCGCGGCGGGCGTCTCCGCCGTGCCGCGCTGCATCAGCCAGGCGACGAGCGCGACGAGGAAGTTGCCCCCCACCGCGACCAGCGTCGTGCGCGACACGCCGATCAGCTCGAGCAGCGCGAAGCCGGCTCCGAGGCATCCGATGACCCCGCCCAGGGTGTTGAGCGCATACAGCAACCCGAGACGCGAGGCCACGTGCTCCTGCTGTCGCACGGCCCAGCGGGCCAGCACCGGCAGCGTCGCCCCCATCATCGCCGTCGCCGGGATCATCGCCAGGGTGGCCAGCAGGAAACGGGCTATCTCCAGCGTGGCGGAGAGCCGCTCGAACGGCCCCGACAGGGCCACGTACAGCAGCCCGACCCCGTGGATCACGAACGGCAGGAGGAGGGCCCACAACCCGATCCCGGCCTCCAGCGCCGCGTACGCCAGCAGCCCCGCGCGCCGGGCCCGGTCGGCCACCCGCCCGCCCATGAGGCTCCCGAGCGCCAGCCCGGCCATGTAGGCGGCCAGCACGGCGCTGGCCGCCTGGACCGTCTTGCCGAAGAACAGGGTGAGGGATCGGGTCCAGATCACCTCGTAGATGAGCGCCGTGGCTCCCGACACCACGAACAGCGCCACGACCGCCGCCAGAGGGGCCACGGACCGCGTCACGGAGGCGGTTCGTCCCCTGCCGGCGCCCCCCGACCCGCTCACGGTCTGCCGGCGCGCTGCGGCCGGTGCGAGATTCTGCTCATAAGCCCATTGTCCTCTTATGGATACAAACTGCTCCCGGCGGACCGCCGGGCGTATCATTCTAGCACCGGCGCGCCGACTCCGGCGTGCGCGCCGCCCTGCCGGATGCTACATTTTCACAACGATGCGCCGGCACAGCTTCCTGACAATCCTCGTCATCGGCCTGCTTTCCCCAGCGGCGGTCCTCGCCCGGGTCTCGGTCACCGACCTGAGGCTCCTCGAGACGCCGCTCGACCGGATCGACACGCCGGCCCTCTCCCCCAACGGCGACCGGATCGCCTTCTCGGCGCCGGGACCGGACGGCGGCACCCATCTCTACGTGATATCCGCGGCGGGCGGTGCGCCGACGCAGATCACGAAAGGCACGGCGACGGATCTGTCTCCCGTCTTTTCGCCCGACGGGGCCCGGATCGCTTTCGTCTCGAACCGATCGGGCAACCGCGACATCTGGATCGTGCCGGCCGGCGGCGGCGAGCCGACCCGTGTCACGGACGACCCGGCGGACGACATCGACCCGGCCTGGTCGCCCGACGGCCTCAGGCTCGCCTTCTCCTCCACGCGCGGCGGACCGCCGCTGTTGTACCAGGTGACTCTCGCCGACAGGCAGGCGTACATGATCACGGCCGGCACCGGTGTCGACCGGCGTCCCGCGTGGTCTCCCGACGGGACGCTCCTCGCGTTCGAGTCGACCCGCGATGGCGCGCATCACGTGTGGTTGATCCCGCCTGAAGGAGGCGAGGCCCGCCGCGCGCTGCCCAACGACCAGGGCCGGGAGGAGTCGTGGCCGGTCTGGCTGCCCGGTGGCGATCTGCCTCGTCCACGCGAGACAGACCCGCACGCCCGGCCGACTCTGCATCGTGACGCTCGACCAGGGCGGCCGGGCATGCAGCAGCTCGTCATCCCGCCCGTGCCCGGCGTCGAGCCGGGGCGGAGCGCCCCGGTGCCCTCAATCTCGCGCGACGGGAGGCATATGGTCTTCACGGGTGGCGGTATGGCCAGGATCGAGATGATCGCGGTGACCGGGGGCGTGCCCACGACGATCCTCTCCACCCAGGGGCGTCTCTCGCACCCGTCCTGGTCCCCCGAGGGACGCCGTCTCGTGGTGTCGGGGCAGATGGAAGGCTCGTCGTGGGACCTGTGGCAGGCGGGGATCTCCTCCGGCCGTGTGGCGCGTCTCACATCCGACGAGACCCGCGAGGAGGCGCCCGTCTGGTCGAAGACGACCGGCGACGTGCTGTACACGGTGCGTGACGGCCCCGACCGGTCGAATCCAGCTGCTCGAACCCGAATCGCAGCGCACAATCCGGCTCAGCCCCCCCGCGACGACGGCGCCGCAGGACGACTCGGACCCCGCCTGGTCACCCGACGGGCGATCGGTGGCTTTCGTCTCGTCGCGGGCCGGAAGCCCCGACCTCTGGGTGATGCCGGCGGGAGGCGGCGAGGCGCGCCGGCTGACCACGCTGCCGGGTGCCGAGACGCACCCGACATGGTCCCCCGACGGTACGGTGATCGCCTTCGCCAGCGACCAGGGAACCGGCAGCGAGATTTGGACCATCCCCGCGGCTCGGCGGCGAGCCGGTCCGCCTCACACCCTTCCGGAAGGGGTGACCGGTGACACCCAGCCGGTGTGGAGCCCGGCGGGCACATGGATCGCCTTCACACGCCGCTGAGCCGAGCCGGAGGGCGCCTCCGACCTGTACATCATCCCGCCCGACGGCGGCAGGCCTTTTCCGCTCCGACGCGGCTCGGGAGCGCACATCGCCGAGCCGGCCTGGTCTCCCGACGGAGCGCACATCGCCTACAGCTACGGTCTGCCCGACAAGCTGGCCCTGGCCGACCTGGGCGAGCCCTCACGCGCGACCCCGGCAGTGCCTCCGGCGGAGACCCAGAGCACCCCTGAGGCGATGAAGCGCTGGCGCGAGCAGCAGGAGCGGCTCAAGCAACAGGGGCAGCCCGGCGAGCCGGCTCAGGACCCGAACAACCCTCGCTAGGGCGCCGGTCTCCCGTTCGCTATCGCCTCCCTGAGCCGCATCAGCCCCTCGTCGCGGCGTCCCGCCGCGAGGCTGCGGTCGATGAGGCCCAACGCCTCGCCTCGACGCCCGCTCTCAGACAGCGCGCGGGCGAGATTGAAGACGGCATTGCGGTCCTCCGGATCGCGTCTCAGCGCCTCCGCGAACGCCTCGGCGGCCTGCGGCCAGTTACCTTCTCTCGCATGCACGGCCCCGAGACCGTTCGGACCGAGCGGGCTCTCCGGATGCTCCCTCTCCAGTCGTTGGTATATTCCCGCAGCCTCCAGGGTGGAGGTCGCGTCTCCAGCATCCAGCAGCGAGGCCGCGTAGTTGTTGAGCACCTGTGGGTCGTCGGGGTACATCCTCACGAGCAGGCGCGACTCACGCAGGGCGTCAGCGAGCCGGCCGGTCTCGGCATAGATCGAGGCGAGATTGGCCCTCGCCTCTCGATCCTCCGGATCCAGGCGCAGCGCCTCTTTCAGCTCACGCTCGGCACCCGGCCCATCGCCCGTCATGGCCAGAGAGAGCCCCAGCTCAGCGTGCGCATCGGCATAGGCGGGGGCAATCGCGAGTGCCTTCTTCTGCTCGGCAACGGCCTCGTCCGGGCGTCCCGCCTCGCGCTGCGCGATCCCAAGAAACGTGTGCGCGCGGGCGCTCGCCGGACACGATCGAGTCGCGGATTCGTAGAGCGCGAGCGCCGAGGAGAATTCTCCGTTGCGCATCACGGTACGCGAGCCGCAGAGCGCGACGAGCGCGACGGCAACGACGACCCCCACGGGCTTCGGCATCAGGCCACCCGCGGGCGCGAGCGCGACACCGGCCGCGAGACAGACCCCGAGCACGGGCAGATAGAGGTTCCGCTCGGCGAAGATCGCGATTCCCGGGAAGAGCAGGTTCGACGTGGGAAGGAACGTGACGAGGAAGACCGCCAGACCCAGGAGCGCCGGTCGGCCGCGACCGCCCAGGCACCGGTCGAGCGGCCAGGCCACGAGCGCCGGCGGCCAGCACGCCGGCCAGTCCAGAAGCGCCGAGGGTTCCGCGAGCCGGCTCACCACGGGAATTTGGTTGTAGCCATAATCTAGGCAGAGGGTCGTCGGCCAGACCGACTGGGAGAGTGCCTTGCCGAACACGGCGAACGAGGTGAGCACTCGCTCAATCACGGGCTCGCCCCGCAGCGGGTTCAGGAGCGGCGGGCCCGGACGCCCGCTCCGAGCAGGCTTCCCAGCACGCCCCCAGCCGTGCCGCCAGATACGTGATGACGGGCCCGCGCGTCAATCATGTACGCCTTCGCGCGCGGTGGAAGCGGGCGCCGGGTCAGGAGATCACCGGCGATCGCCAGCGCCGGGAACACGACGGCCCCTTCCTTGGCGAACATCCCGGCGCCTGCCGCTAAACCCGCGAAGAGGATGCGGCCCCGCCGGTGGAGCAGCCACGCCGAGAGCACGGAACCCGCCGAGAGCAGCTCCGCCTCACCCGAAATCCACGCCACGGCCTCGGTGTGAACCGGATGCGCGGCGAACAGCAAGGCTCCGGTCAGCGCGACGACCCGGTCCTCCGTCAGGTCGAACAGCAGCAGCAGGACGAGTGACGACGCCAGGGCGTGAAGCAGGACGACCAGCACATGGAACGGCAACGCGGCTCCGCCACCCGCCACCCACACCAGGGTGGTGACGACGGCGGTGAGCGGTCGATACAGAGGATTGTGCCCGCTTCCGCGTTCCAGAAATCGGTGAACGGCAAAATCGGGGACACGCACCAGCGCATGAACCCGGGGGTTGTCGCGGATCTCGACGATATCATGATCCGAAAAGGGCCCTCGAAGACTGTTGGCGTAGAGGATCGCCGCGAGGAGGACGACGAGGACGACGTCGAGCCGCCGGACGCGCACCAACCGGCTACCGGAAGAGCACCGGGGCCAGTCCGTTCGTCAGGGCGAAGTCGCGAACCGGCTGGCCGCGCCGCACCAGTTCGGCGATCAGGGCATCAACTTTCTTCTCCGCGGCCAGACGCTCGGGAGTCGGCGGGGGCGTGGGAGGAACCGGCACGACGTTGTGGATCCCCGAGAGCGCCATGATCTGCTCCGGCGTGCGTTTCTCGGGCGGGATCGCCTCGATGTCCGCGCGTGTCATCCGGGGCTCTCCCTTCCGGCTCTTCTGCTTGGCCTCCCCGTTCCTGCGCTTCTCCTCGCTCCACTTCTCCGCGGCCTCCTTCGCCGCCGCGTCGTCCTTGGTGCGGATACCGGCGTACGCCTTGGCGGCATCCAGGATTCGTGCCGTGAGGTCCGCGTCCTTGGCCGGGAAGTGCTCTGGGACGGCCGGTTTCCCGAGCTCGGCATACCTGCCGGCGATTCGCACGAGATAAGTCCGCTCCTCGGAGAAGCGCGGGTCACTGACACGGGCCCACGTCGCCGCGGCGTCTTCGGGTCAATCCAGACGGAACTGGTCCAGGCCGAGCGCGAGCCGGAGATCGTCACGGTCCGGCTGCGCCTGAGGGCGCGGCCCAGGTAATCCGCCGCCTTGGCCCAGTCGGCGTGGCCCTCCGCCTCGTCGGCCGCCGCACCGAGCGCAAACAGGTACTCCGGACGGGTCGCCCGCCCGGGGTCGGCCGCGAGAGCGTCAATCGCCTTGCCGTACATCGACGCCGCGTTCACCGGATCCCCTTGGCGACATCGTAGAGCCGCCCCAGCTCGAAGTACTCATGGCCGCCGGCGGGCTTCGGCACCTTTCCGGCGTCCACGGCGACAATCGCCGCCCGCGCGACCGCGGAGGCCCTGACCGGGTTGGGGATGGACTGGTCGATGCGCCGGTGAGGTAGTAGTACGTGTCGAGCGTCGCCTTCTTGTCGTCCTTGAGGTCATTCTCGAGCAATGGCTGGGCCTTGGCGTAGTACGCGCGACTCCGCTCGAGGTCCTCGCGCACCGTCTTGTAGCAGAACCCCATGCGATAGAAGAGCTCGCCACCCGCCGCTCCCTTGGCCTCCGCCTCCTCGAACTTCAGCAAGGCCTCTCCGTACGCCCCCTTCTCGTAGAGCGTCGAGCCCTCGGTCAGGAGTTTTCCGGCCGGAATCCCACGGCGGAACCGGCTGCCACGGCCGGCAGGGCCCCTGCCAGCATCGCCACCACCAAGACGATCATTCCCCGAAGCTGATTCATCATTCCCCCTCGACCCGTATGTTCGATCAGGCGGGTATTGTAGTCAATCGCGGGCGGGGGGTGAAGCGGGAGGGCCGCGCCGCTTCCCGACGTCAGCCCCGAGGCGAGAAGACGTGGCGGACGGGATCAAAAAAAAAAACCGCCGGGAGGGGTATTCCCCGCCCGGCGGTCGATGGAACGAATGTCAGTCTCGATTACCTGATCGAGACCGTGGCGCTCTTGCTGGAATCAGGCTGCCGCCGGTGCC
>CAWDYA010000006.1:0-323972 GCA_963806495.1 uncultured Acidobacteriota bacterium
GGCTCGGACGCGCCGCTCGCGCTTGGCCGACCATTGTCGCCGCTGAGGCCGGCGATTACAATATCCCGTCACGGTGATCGCTCGGGTGGGTCGGCCGTTCGCGAGGGCGGGAACGAGCGGATCATCCACAGCAGCAGGATCAGGCCCGGCAGCGCCGCGACGAAGGTGATGACGAAAAAGGTCGACCAGTCGACCGGTCGGCGAGCCAGCCGGCGCCGGACGACATCACCGTCCGCGACAGCGCCATCAGCGACGTCAGCAGCGCGTACTGGGTGGCGGTGTAGGCGACGTTGCAGAGGCTGGACAGATAGGCGACGAAAGCGGTGGTGCCCATGCCGGTGGTGACGTTCTCCAGCGCGATGGTCACCGCCAGCATCCACAGCTCGTTGCCGACGGCGGCCTGGGCGACGAAGACGAGATTGGAGCCGCCATCAGCACGCCGCAGACCATCAGGCCCCGAAGTGAAGCCGATGCGCGCCAGCGACAAGGCCGCCGAGCAGGCCGCCGCCGATGGTGGCGACGACGCCGAACAGTTTAACCACCTCGGCGATTTCGGTCTTGGTGAAGCCGAACTCGAGAAAGAACGGCACCTTCATCACCGCCAGCACGGCGTCGCCGAACTTGTAGAGCATGATGAACATCAGGATCCACAGCCAGCCGCGTGCGGCTCATGAACTCGATGAACGGGCAGATGGCGGCTGGCGTATATCCACGCCCGCGCCTCGGCGACGGCTGGCGGCAGATGCCGCTTGGTTTCGAGAAACGCCTCGGCGCGCTCCTGCAACTCGATGGATTCGCGCGTGATGGGCGCTCCGGTTCGGGGTTGCCAGGATGGTGACCATGCCCACCACCACCATCGCCGCCATGATGCGAGAACACCACCGGCCAGGACAACGCCTCGGCGAGGATCAGTCCCACCGCCGCCGCGCCAAGCTGGCCAATGCGCCAGCCGAAGACGATCGTCGCCGCGCCGGCCGCCAGCTTGCGTTCCTCCAGGATCTCGACGCGGTAGGCGTCGATGGACGACGTCCTGGCTGGCCGACGCGAACGCCATCGCAGCGGCGAAGCCGCGTCACGGCGATGCCGGCGACCGGGTCGGTGAAGCCCATGGCGGCGATGGCGGCCAGCAGCAGGATCTGGGCGGCGAGCGCCCAGCCGCGGCGCCGCCCAGCCAGCGGGTGAACAGCGGCAGCGGCATGCGGTCGATCGAGCGGCGCCGGACAGGAACTTCAGCGAATACGGCAGGCTGACCAGGGCGAACAGGCCGATCTCGGTCTTGGAGACGCCCGATTCGGTCAGCCAGGCGGTCAGCGGTTCGGCCAGGATCCCGAAGGGCAGGCCGCTGACGAGAAGCCGAGGAAAGACATGGACAGGACCCGGCGGTCGAGGTAGACCGGCGGCCACCGCCGGCCGGCCCCGTCGCCGCGACGTGGCGGCGCCGCTCCCGCGGCGGCCATCTAGCCAAGCTTCGGCCCGGATCAGCTGGCGCAGCGGCACCTCGGCGCGGGCGCCGACGTGGCAGATGACCTCCGCGGCGGTGATGGCTGCCCATGCGGGCGCAGCGGCTCCAGGCGCAGGCCATGGGTTAGGCCAGCAGAAAGCCGGCCGCAAAGGCGTCGCCGGCGCCGGTGGTGTCGACGACTGCGTCCACCGGCTCGGCGTCGACCACGTGCACCTCGTCGTCGGCGATGATCACCGAGCCCTTTTCGGAGCGGGTCAGCGCCGCGATCGGCAGTGGCCCGACCCGCTGCAGGGCGGCGTCGAAGGAATGCTCCTGGATAGAGCGAGACGATCTCGTCCTCGTTGGCGAACAGGACGTCGACGTGGTTGTCGACCAGATCGAGAAAGTCGGCCCGGTGGCGGTCGACGCAGAACGGATCGGACAGGCTGAGCGCCACCGTGCGGCCGGCCTCGTGGGCAAGCCGCGCCGCCTTGACGAACGCCTGCTTGGCCGCGGGGCGGTCCCACAGATAGCCTTCCAGGTAGGTCACCTTGGGCGGAGGCGATCGAGCTGCTGCGTCGATATCCTCCGGGCCCGAGCTCGGAGCTGACGCCGAGGAACGTCTGCATGGTGCGGTGGGCGTCCGGCGTCACCAGGATCAGGCACCGCGCCGGTCGACGGCCCCGTTGGTGGCGGGCGGCGTGGTGAAGGTGATGCCGAGCGACGATGATGTCGTGACGGAAGATGGCGCCGAGCTGATCGTCGCGCGACCTTGCCGATGAACCCGCCCTTGCCGCCGAGCGACGCCAGCGCGGCGATGGTGTTGGCGGCCGAGCCGCCGGACACTTCCACCGCCGGCCCCATCTTGCCGTAGAGCGATTCGGCGGTTTCGGCGTCGATCAGCGTCATCGTCCCCTTGTTGAGGCCGTGGCGGCGATGAACGCGTCGTCGGCATGGGCCAATGACATCGACGATGGCGTTGCCGATGCCGACCACGTCATGCCTTGCTTCCGCCATGTTTAGGTCCTCTCATCGCAGTGGGTGGCGGCAGTATACCGGCGGCCGGGGCGCGGACAAGCCTCGCCGGCGAAAGCGCCGTCCGCGTCCCTTGCGCCGGGGTCGCGCGAAAGCTAAACCTTAATAAAGTCCGACCGACCACGCGGCCTCTCATTCCCGGAGCGAGACCAGTGATCAAAGCATTTTCCAAGGCCATCGCTCAGTTCGGCGATCCGAACATCCGGCGCGTCGTCTGGATCAGCGTCGGCGCTTCCGCCGCCATCTTCGCGCTGTTGTGGCTGGGGTCGGCTTTCTTCTGACCGACACGTCGTTCTTCGACATCGGCTGGCTGGAAACGGCGGTGGACGTGCTCGGCGGGCTCGCCACCCTGGTCATCACCTGGCTGTTGTTTCCGGCCGTGGTCAGCGCCACGGTCGGCTTTTTGCTCGACCGGGTCGCCGACGCGGTGGAGGAAAGGCACTATCCGCAGCTGCCCGAGGTGCGCGGGACGCCGATGGGCGAAATCATCTCGACGACGCGCGGTTTCTCGCCCTCATGGTCGGCGTGAACTTGGTGATCCTGATTTTCCTTCTGTTTCCGCCGGTATTCCCTTTTGTGTTCTTCGGCGTCAACGGATATCTTATGGGCCGCGAGTATTTTGAACTGGTGGCGTTGCGCCGGCTTCAACCGGCCGAGGCCAAGGCGCTGAGAAAACGGCATCAAGGCACGCTGTTCGCGGCCGGCGTGATCGCGGCTTTCGTGCTTACCGTGCCCTTCGTCAATCTGCTGGCGCCGATCATCGCCACCGCCGCGATGGTGCACCTGCTCGAGGGCTGGCGCACGCGGGAATTGCGGATTTCTACGGCGCCGGCATCCGAGGCCGCCCTGACACGTGAGAAGGAGAGACAATAGCTATGTTTCGCAAAAAGAGCGATTCGGGTGACGACGGGCCGAAGGGTCCGGCGGACGACACGATTACACGGGCCGGGAACCGGCGCCCAAGCGTCTCCGCCCCGAGAGGGCCGCAGATCCCGACACGCCCGCCCGGCGGCGCCGGTTTCCATCCGGACATCCCCCAGCGGCCGGCGGACGCCTCCGGCGCGCCGAACGGGCGCGACGGTCCGAAGCCAAGCCCCCGCCCAGTGAAGGAAAATCCATGGCGAACTCGGTTGATAAGAACACGCTCATCGTCGGCGAGGATATCCGGCTCAAAGGCGAGATCACGTCTTGCGATAAATTGGTGATCGAGGGCCACGTTGAGATTTCCTTAACCAATGGCAGGCAAATTGAGATCGGGCAGAGCGGCGTGTTCACCGGCCGGGCCGAGGTGCAGGAGGCCGATATCTCCGGGCACTTCGACGGCGATCTGACGGCGCACGAGCGATTGGTCGTCCGGTCCACCGGCCATATCACCGGCACCATCCGCTACGGCCGCATCGTCATCGAGGCCGGCGGCGAGATCGTCGGCTCGGTGGAGGCGATGACGGGCGCGGGCGCCGGCAAATCCGCCGGCGCGGCCGCGTCGAAAACCCAGGACCAGCCGGCGCCGCCGCCCTCGGGCCCCGGCGGCGGGGCGTCCGCCAGAAACCGACTGCCTGTACCTGACGGGACTCCCCGTGCCGGCCGACATGAAGGGCCGCACGATCCTCGAGCCGGTCGACGCTGCGTTCCAGCACCGTTACCCGATGACCACGGTGGCCACCTACGAGACGACGCCCCGCGCCACATCGGCCGACGTCGCCAGGGTGCCGGGGAGCTCGGCGGAGATCGACGAGGAAATCCTCGCCAAGCTGAGATCGCTCGGATACATCTCGTCCACCGATATCTCGGTCGGCGACGCTCCCTCCGCGGGAGACACGCCGGCGACCCTGACGAACCTCTTCAACACCGCAACACTGAAGCTCGCCGCCGGCGACCTGGCCGGAAGCGAGAAGGCGACGCGCGCGATCCTCGAACACGTCCCGGATCATGCCGAATCGCACGCGCTGCTCTCGCAGATCCTGGAGGCGAAGGGAGACGACGAGCAGGCGTTGACGGAGGCGCGGACCGCCCTCAACCTGATGAAGGAGCCGTCCGAACGGGTGGTGAACCAGTACTGCCAGCTCTCCCGCAAGCTGTCGAGGCTCGATGACGCCGGGGCCTTTTTCCTGAGATACGCGCAGCTCCGGCCGGGACGGGGCGAGCCATGGCTCGGCCTCGGCACGGTGCAGTCCATGTCGGGCGAGCTGAAGGCCGCGGAGGCCTCGTTCCTGCGCGCACTCGACCTGAGTCCGCGGTCGCGTGGTGCCGTGACCGGGCTGTTCAACCTCTACGACAAGGGACAGCGATCGAAGGAGATCCAGGCGAGCATCGAGAAGGCCGTGTCGGTCAACCCCGACTCGTCGGCCCCCCATACGCTGCTCGGGATGATCTACTCACGGCAGGGCGAGTTTCAGAAGGCCGAGACCCAGATCCGCAAGGCGCTCGAGCTGGAGCCCGAGGGGGACCTGGCCACCGCGGCGCTGGGTGATCTGATGGTCGACACCGGACGGCTCGAGCAGGCCCGACAGCTTCTCGAGAAGGCGGTGGCCCGCGACGGGAACCAGGCCGAGGTCCGGATGGCCCTCGGCAGGGTCTACACCAAGCTACGCCGGCTGGGAGAGGCCACCCGCGAAATGGAGGAGGCGGTGAGGATCGACCCCGCCTCCGCTGCCGCGCATGCCCAACTCGCCATCATCCTGCTGATGCAGGAGCAGCCGGTGCGGGCCATTCCCCATGCCGAGGAGGCTCTGCAGCTCGACCCCGAGATGTACGAGCTGCACCTGCATCTCGCCGTCGCATACCACGGGCTGAAGCGCATGCGGGAGTGCGAGGCCCATCTGCTGGAGGCGGTGAAGGCGCGGCCGGAAGATCCGGAGCCACACCGTCTGCTGGCGAGCCTCTACGATGAGACGGGAAGGCGCCAGGATGCCGATGAGCAGCGCGCCCTGCTGAAGGAGATCACGAGCGGGCGGTGAAACCACCCGCCCGCACTCGTGAGCTCATGGCCCGGGGCGGGGGTCCGCCGGGACCCCCTGCCCGAAATCCGACGGCATCCCCCGCTCCCGGACAACCCGCCCGTCCGCCGCTCGGCAAGACGAACGGAACTCGCATGAATGAGTGCATCCGTTCGGGGGACAACGATCCTGCCTGTCGGGAGCTGTTACCGCCGGTAAGACCCCATTCTCTTCAATGAATGCAATACTTCTTTTACCGCCCCGCCGGGATGCTGTCAAGAGAATTCCCCGGGGAATCCGAAACAGCCCGTCGGACGGTCACTTTCCGCAGAAATCCGCGAGAGCATTGTAGAAAATCCGCACACCCCGTGACAGCTCCGCCACCGGCACCCGCTCCGCATCGCCGTGCATCGAGGCGATGATCCCCGCATCGAGCACCATCGGCGTCAGCCCGTACGCCCCGGCGCCCTTCACCCGGAAGGCGTTCGAGTCGGTGCCGTAGGGGATCAGCATCGGAGCCACGGTCGCGTCGGGATGCTCGGCACGGATCGCCTTCTGAAGCGCCGCGAACAGCGGCGTGTCGCTCGGCGTGACCGGTGTCTGGTCCATCCGGTAGGTGGTCTCGAAGGTGACGTGGCCGTCGCCGCCCGCGGTCTTCATCAGATCCGCGATGAACCCGTCGATGTCGGTGTCCGGAAGGAGCCGGCAGTCGAGCGTCGCCACCGCGGTCGAAGGGATGACATTCGGCTTGGGCGGATCGCCAACGCCGGAACGCAGCGTGGTGATGGAGACCGTGTCGTGGCTCAGGGCGTTGGTGAACTTGTTCGGAGCGAGCGGGCCGATGCGGCGGATCAGCTCGTCGAGGATCGCGTTGCTTCCCGCGGGAACATGACGCGCGGCGATGGCGGCGAGGGACTTCGCGAGCCTGTCGTTCGCGTTGTCCGGGATCGGCTGCGACCCATGCCCCGCGGTCCCCGAGGCGACCAGCCTCCCCCAGACCATCTTCTTCTCCGCGACCGACACGCCGAAGACCAGCCGTCCGTCGGCCGCCAGCACGTCGCGGGCGCCGAACCCGCCTTCGTCGAGCACGTACTCGGGATCGAGCTCGTCCCAGTGGTGCTCGATCATCCACCGCGCGCCGTGCTCCCCCCCGCTCTCCTCGTCGGCCGACGCCATCAGCAGGATGTCCCGCACACGAGGGACGTGCTGGCGCTTGAGCTCGATGAGCGAGAGCAGGTGGATCACGCCGATGTCCTTCATGTCCACCGAGCCCCGGCCGTACATGTATCCGTCACGTATCGCCGCGCTGAACGGATCGACCGGCCATCGTGACGGGTCCACCGGCACGACGTCCATGTGATGCAGCAGGAGCAGCGGCCTGGCCCGGCCGGCGGCGGGTACGGGTGTGGTGGCCGGCAGCCTGGCCAGCAGGTTCACCTTGCCGGGCGCCGATTCGAACAGCCTCGCCTCGATCCCCTCCCGGTCGAGGATCCCCTTCAGGAAGGCGGCCGTGGCGGCCGTGTCGGCGGGCGGGTTGACCGACCTGATCCGGACGTACCGTCCCAGCAGGTCGATCGCCTCCTTCGATACCGCGTCCCAGTCGGGCTCTCCCGCCCTGACCCCGGCGGACAGCCCGATCGAGGCGATGAGTGTAATGCTGAAGACGAACGCGGTGTGACGCGGCATGGGGGCTCCCTCCTCCGCATCATTCTACCGGAAACGAGCCGCCCGACGACAGCGCACCCGGTGCGGCGGCGACACGGCCGGCCGTGGTATCCTCGACGAGCGCCATGAGATTCCGCCGCCGCCGCTTCTGTTGTCTTCTCCGCGTCCTCCTGCCCCTCGTCCTGCTCCTGATCCCCACCCGTGTCGCCGCCGGGGTCGAACCTTCGGTTGTCGCGGAACATGGGGCCCCGGGCCTCTACACCTCGGTCTGCGCCAACGGGCTGCCCGTGGTGGCGGACGCCCGGCCGGGGACACGCACGGTGTTCGCCGAGATCGGAGTCCGGGTCGGCTCGCGGCAGGATCCACCCGGTCTCGCGGGGCTGTCCCACCTCCTCGAGCACCTCCTGTTCAAGGAAGGACACGGGGCGACACGGGTGTCGAATCCCGCCCTCTCCGCCCTGCGGGCCGCCGGCGCGCTGGTGAACGCCTCCACCGACTTCGAGCTGACCGAGTACCACGCCGACCTGCCGGCCGGCCGGTTCGACGAAGGCTGGGATGCGCTCGTGGCGATGGTGGGGCACGCCGATTTCGACGAAGCCGACGTGGAGCGAGAGCGGTCGGTGGTCCTTCAGGAGGTCGCACTGGGAAAGACCGACCCGCTGGCGATCGTGGCCTATTCGGTGCTGCGCCGCGTGTACCCCGGCAACCCGCTCGGTCAGCCGATCATCGGGCGCCGCCGGAGCCTGCGCTCCATCCGGCGCTCCGACCTGATCCGGCACTACCGTCGGTACTACACCCCGGCGGGAATGTTCGCCGTCATCGTCGGAGATGTCAATCCGACCACCGCGATCGGCCGGGCCTGCGGCACACTCGGCAGCGAGCCGGCCGCAGGGCCTCCCCCGCCCCCGACTCCGCCCCCCGTACCCGATGTCACACGCCTGTACCGCTTCCGGACCCTGACCTCGCGCTCGTATCTCCTCGCCGGAGCCCTGACACAGGGCGAGGCGTCCCCCGACGCACCCGCGCTCGGCCTGCTGGCCACCATCCTCGGTGGCGGCCGCACCTCGCGTCTGTACGGCCGCCTGGTCGATCGGGAAGCCCTCGGAGACGACATGCTCGCTATCAGCTTCACGGTCTCCGACGCCGGGGCGTTCGGCGCGGGGACGGCGGTGGACCCGGAGAACGCCCCGCAGGCACGCGCCGCCCTCCTCGAGGAGATGTCCCGGCTGGCGCGTGAAGCGGTCGGCACGGAGGAGCTTCAGACCGCCCGGCGGCTCGCCCGCGGGCGTCTGGCGCTGCAGTTCGAGACCAATGCCGGCATCGCCGCCTTCCGGGCCCGCTGCCTGCTCTATGGCCGGCCGGTCGACCGCGACACCTTCCTGGCGCGAATCGACGGGCTGACACCCGATGACCTCCTGGCCGCCGCCCGCAGGACCTGGGGCGAGACGACGCCCGGGCCGACGATGATCGAGGTGCTTCCCGCGCGCGGGCTCGGCAAGCTGATCGCGGCGCTGCGATTCCTGATCTTCAGGAGGATATGAGGAGAAAATGCCCCCCACTGGTGTGAAGATGTCCGGAGCCGCCGCGCCCACCGCGCACTTCCCGGCGGGCGGCGCCGGGAACGGAAGAACCGCTGCAAGACTCTGGAAGAAGACATCTTGACCCAGGTTTCTTCACACCAGTGGGGGGCATTTTCGACATGATGCAGCTGCGCGGCATATTCGCCATCTGCCTGCTGCTTTCCTCCGGCGCGGCGTGGGCCGATCCGATCGCCCGCCACCGGATGGCCAACGGGGCCACCCTGATCCTGCAGCCCCGGCCCGGCTGCGGCACCTTCGCCATCCGGCTGCTCGCGCGTGGAGGCGGGGCGGGCGATCCGCAGGATCAGGCCGGGCTGACGCCCGTGCTGGCGCGCATGCTGCTGGAAGGAACCGGCACCCGCTCGGCCTCGCAGCAGGCGCTGGAGATCGAAGGCGCCGGGGCGACGATCGGCACGGCACCGGGCTACATCACGGTGGGGCTTGCCGCCTCGGGGCCTGCGCCGGCCTTCACGACGGCGCTCGACGTGATCGCCGATGCGGCGCTCCATCCGGCGCTCGACCCCGAGGCGCTGCCACGCGTCATCGCCCGCGAGCGCAGCGCGCTGGCCGATTCTCTGGAGAATCCGGACACCGCCCGCCGTCGCGCTCTCCTGTCCGCCCTGCTGCCCGGGCACCCTCTCGGCCGGGTGCCCGACCCGAAGGAGTACCCCGCCCCGATCGATATCGACGCGGTCCGCCGCGCGCACCGGGAGCGTTTCGTCGGCAGCCGTCTTGTCCTCGTGCTCGTGGGCGATTTCGACCCCGCCGCCGCCCGCGAGCGGGCGATCGAGCTGCTCGGCGGCCTCGACCCAGGCAGCGCCGTCTCGGTGCGCCTGCCCTCGCCCGCGCCGCTTTCCGCGCCCCTCCGGCGCCGCGTGCGCGCCCGAACCACGCAACCGCAGATCGTGGTGGCCGTGCCCACCGAGGGGCTCGCCGAAGGGGAAGAGCCGGTGCTCGACCTGCTCGCGCAGATCCTGGCAGGTTACGAGGAGAGGATCTGGACCCGCCTGCGCACCGAGAGAGGCTGGGCCTACTGGGTCGATGCGGAGAGACTGAGTCTTCCCGGAGCGGGCTTCTTCGGCGTGGCCACCGCGGTGCCGAGGAAACACATGGAGGAGACTCGGAGGCTCATCCTCGAGGCGCTCGACACGATCGCCGGCGAACCGCCCTCGGTGGAGGAGACCCGGCGGGCCGGCCGATACCTCGTCACGTCCCTGGCCCGGTCCTGGCAGATGAGCGCCTGGAGGGCGGCGCAACTCGCCTCGCGTGAGGCGCGGGATCTGCCGCCACTCACCTTCGACGAGCAGCGCGACCGGATCGAGGCCGTGACACCCGCGGAGATCACCGCACTCGCGCACAGGCTTCTCGGGTGGTCGCCGTCCGCGGTGGTGATCCTGCGCTGAGACACCGCTCTAGGACGCGGGGGAAGCCTCTTTCGGGGCCTCGGCGGGAGCCGCCTGCCGCTCGGCGCGGTCGATCACCTTGCGCAGCTTGCGGCGCATGCTCTTGAGACGGCGCCGGTAGATCCGTTTCGTCTTCGGATCTCCCGCGCCGAGGACCTCGTCGCGCTTCGCGGCGAGATCGAGGATCTTCCGCTTGAGCGCCCGTCGGCCGATTCCTTCGGGGACGGCCTTCTTCTTCGGGATGTTGAGCTTGTCGCACAGGACGTCGATGAGCTGCTCCTTCGTCATCCCGTGCGTTCCCTTGATGTCCTCGAACTTGTGCGCCTCTTCGCGAAGCTTGACGACCGTCATCTTCGCCAGATCCCTCAGATCCATCGTCTCCTCCTGGCTTGCTGGGCTGCCTCTCCGGTGAGCCGCCCCGGCGCGGTCACGCGGCGCCGGCACGACGTCGTGCACAGGATACCCCATCCCGGAGGCGTTATCATACGATACGGTGCGGCGCGGATTCCAGGAAGGACGCATGATGCGTATCGACGGCGTGCTCGACCTGCACACCTTCAGGCCCTCCGAGGTCAAGGACCTGGTCCCCGACTACATCGAGGAGTGCCTCGCGCGTGGCATCCTGGAACTGAGGATCATCCACGGCAAGGGGCGGGGCGTGCTCAGACGCACCGTGGAGTCGATCCTGAGCCGGCACCCGGACGTCGCCGCGTTCTCGACCGCAGACGAAACCGGCGGCGGCTGGGGGGCGACGCTGGTGACCCTGCGCCGCCCCCGGCAGCCGTGACTCAGTCCTTGAACACGTCCTCGATATCCACGATCGTGGTGGTCTCCGGCTTGAACTCCAGCCGGAACTTCTCGATGAGCTTGTCCTCGTCGGTGATCGACTTCGGCTTCGGCGCGTTGTAGCTGATGGGCGACGGCGCGTTGCTCAGGATCGCCTCCTCGAGCGCGTCGGCGTCCTTCGTGATCATCACCACGTCCAGGTTCTGCCAGCTCAGATGCGAGCGAATCGCCTTGTTGACGTCGTCGAGGGTGAGCGCCGCGAGCTGCTTGCGAACCCACGGGACGAAGTCACCCGTCCCGTAGTACTGCCCGTCGAGCGCGTAACCGAGCTGCGAGCTCTGCGTGGGCGCCATCAGGGCGACGTACTTCTCCAGGAACCGCTTCGTCTCGTCGAAGTCCTCCTTGCTCATTCCGTCGTCGATCAGCTTCTTCAGCTCGTACAGGGCGATCCGCAGGGCGTAGTGGCCGTTGGCCGGCTCGACCGGGCGGATCCAGATCTGGAAGATCTGGCGCTGGCGGGCGAGATTGGCGTCGGGCTGAAACTGGAACATGCCGCGGGGGAAGTACTCGATGTAGGCATAGTCGCCGTAGTTCAGCCCCCGGAGCTCACGCATCACCTGGTACAGGTGCGAGTTGCTGCTGCGGTGCTGGCCGAAGTACGACCGCGCGAGCCACAGCGCCGCCCAGTCCTTGTCCTTCCGGGTGACGTCGATCGGCAGCCCGATCGAAATGGCCGTGGCCCTGGTGTCCTTGCGGATGATCTCCAGGTGCTGTCCCTGGATCGGCTTCGCCTGGGGGATGTCGCGCTTGACCGGCGTGCCCTCGGGCAGGGCCGAGAAGTCCCGCTCGATCCGTGCGACGAACGACTCCGGGTAGCCGCCGGCAAGACCGAGGGTCACCGCGGCCTGCGTGTAGTGCTGCCGGTAGAACTGCTTCACGTCGTCGAGCGTGAGCTTCTCCAGTGAGGTCAGCGTCCCCGTATTGTCATGACCGTACGGGTGCTTCTTGCCGTAGATCGAGACGTACAGCGCCTCCTTGCCCAGCTCTTCGTCGTTGTTGCCCTTCAGGTTGACCTTCAGGTAGTTGATCGCGTCGTCCTTGAGACGACGGAAGTCCTCCTCGCGGAAGCCGGGATCCAGGAGCATCGAGGAGAGGATCCGGTAGTACGCCGACAGGTTGTCGGCATGCGTCGTGCCGGCGAACACGGTCATCTCCTTGTCCACCTGCGACGAGACACCGGCCGCCATCGGATACAGGGCCTTGACGATCTCCTCGTAGCTCATGGCGCGGCTGCCGCCGTCGCTGAGCATCGCCGCCGTCAGCGCCGCGAGGCCTTCCTTCCCCTCCGGATCGTCGGCCGCGCCCGTGTCGAACAGGATCCGGAACGAGACCAGGGGAACGCTCGAGGGTCTGAGCATCTTCCTCACGCTGCCCGCTGCCGAGGCCTCCACCTCGGCCTCCTGGCCGGGGCCCAGCAGCGTCGCGATCGTGCGGCGCTCCGGCGAGAAGTAGGTCCTGGCCATCTGCCGGATCGTGGCCGGGGTCATCGCGTCGTACAGCGCGTAGGTGCGGTTGATCGCCTCGGGGGTCGGCTCCAGCTCGACGTACTGCGCCAGCGAGGCCGCCACCGACTCGGTGTTGTCCATCGCCAGGGCGAACCCGTACTTGAAGGCCGACTTGACGGCATCCAGACGGTCGGCCGCTACCGGCGTGTCGCGCAGATCCTCCACCGTGGCCAGGATCTCATCACGCACGTACGGCAGGTCCTTCGCGTCCTTCACCCGCGCCCCGATCGACAGCAGCCCCGGATCGCGCCGGTCGCCGAAGAACGAGAACAGCGTGTCCGCCTTCTGCTCGTTGATCACCAGCTTCTGATAGAGAGGCGAGCTCTGCGAGAAGGCGATCTGCGCCGCGAGATCCAGCGCCGCCATATCGGGCTTCTGGTCGGACCAGGCGGGACCGCGGTACGAGACCACCACCCAGGGAAGCGTCTCCGTCGGCCAGTCCACCTTCGCCGTGTACGGCCCCGCGGGCGGCGGCTCGGCCGGTATCTGCTGCGTGAAGGTGCCCCGCTTCCATGCGCCCCAGTACTTCTTCACCAGCGGAAGCGCCGTGTCGCGCTTTATGTCGCCCGCGATCACCAGGACGACGTTCTCCGGCCGGTAGAAGCGGTCGAAGAACTTCCGGCTGTAATCGAACTGGTTCGGCATGTCCTCGATGTCCTTGATGAAGCCCATCGTGGTGTGTTTGTAGGTGTGCTTCGTGAAGGACTCCTCCCGCATGACCTCGAACAGCTTCTGGATCGGGTTGGCGCTGTTCTTGTTGTACTCGCCCAGGACCGCCTTCGCCTCGGTCTTGAAGTCGGCCTCGGAATACTTCAGGTTCATGAACCGGTCCGACTCCAGATCCATCGCCTTCTCGAAATCCTCCTTGCCGAACACCATGTGATAGGCGGTGTAGTCGTCGGTCGTGTAGGCGTTGTGGCTCGCGCCCATCACCTTGAGGATGTCGTTGTACTTGTCGGCGGGGTACTTCTCGGTGCCCCGGAACATCATGTGCTCGAAGAAGTGCGCGAAGCCGGACTTGCCCGGCTCGACCTCGTTGCGGGAGCCGGCCCGGACGACCGCATAGAACGCCACCAGATCGGGATACGGCAGCGGCACGATGATCACGCGCAGCCCGTTGTCCAGGTCATCGATCGTGTAATCGAAGGGAAAAATTTTCGACTCCTTTCCGGCCGCGCCCGCCGGAACGGCGGTTGCCAGGATCGTCGCCGACAGGGCCAGCAACAGGATGATGCGTCTCATACGGCAGGGTCCTCCTTGAGGGTGTACCCAGGAAAAGACCATCTATCGGGCTGCCGCGTCAAGTCCGGCCGGCCGCCGGCTCCTCGCGCAGGGCCAGGATCCGCTCTCGGCACTTGGCGCACCGGCCGCAGGGTTTGCGCCCGAGCGGGCTGGAGCAGGAAAAGCTCAGATGCAGCGGGATGTCGGGCGATCGGCGGATCACCTCCTCCTTGCTGAGCCTGAGAAACGGCGCCTCGATCCGGATCGGGAAATCCAGCCCCTCCGCGAGGGCCTTCGAGAGCGCCCGGAAGAAGCGGGGCGAGGCGTCGGGAAACGGGTTCCCCTGCAGCGGGCCGATGGCGATCGCCGGCACGCCTACCCTCGCCGCGTACACGGCCCCCTTCGACAGCAGCATGATGTTGCGCCCGGGCAGATAGACCGCATTGTCGGCGGCGCGCCAGCCGGGCACCGCGCGCCCCGTGGTGCTCCAGTGATCCCCGTACAGATCGCAAAGCGGCAGATCGAGCACCGCGAGCGGCCGGACACGGCGCGAAAGTCCCGCCGGCAGCGCGGTCAGGAACCGGCGCAGCCAGAACAGCTCGGCCTTCTCCCAGATCAGGCCGGATCGAACAAAGAGAGGATGGACCATGCGTCCGTCGCGGGCCAGCGCGCCGACGAGCGCGCATGAATCGAGCCCGCCGCTGGCAAGCACCACGACCCCGTCCGGGCGCCGGACGCGGTGCCTCCAGGATTCGCGGCCCACGTGACGTGGAGCGAAGCGTCTGCCCATCAGGATGGGCACGATACCAATGCGCCGCGCACGGCGCAAGCCTCCCGTGCGCGGCGCGCGAAGTCTGCTACTGCGCGAGGTAGGCGCTGAGACTCATCGTGACGTCGGAGGCGGTGTCGTTCCCGAGGACCGGCTCCGTCAGCCCCGCGTGGATGTTGCCATCCGGATCGGCATGCAGCGGTCCGGGAGGACCCTCCGGAATCACGACATCGTGAGCCAGCGGCTCGAACCGCGTGCTGTTCAGCACCACCACCCCCTGCGTCTTCTCCGGGGCCGCCGTCGCCGGCGCCATGACCGCCACCAGCACCGCCATCGCGACCATGCCCGTCATCCATCTCCTGAGCATCGACTTTCCCTCCTGAGCCGGGTGAGTCACTTCGTCGGAATGTATGGACAGACCGGTACCGTTTTGGTTGAATCGCCTGATGATGAGCGGCGGAAAACCCCGTTTCCCGTATGCCGGCCTGACGGCCGCGCTCGCCGCCGGCGCGATCTGGCTGATCTGGGGGCACCGGTTCTTCCCGAGCCAGGACGGCCCGAGCCATCTGTACAACACCTGGATCCTGCTGCACTGGAACGACCCGGGCGCCATCTTCCAGCGCTTCTACACCATCGACCTGACGCCGGTGCCCAACTGGCTGGCCACCGCGCTTCTCGGCCTGCTGATGCCGGTGTTCGGGCCGCTCGCCGCCGACCGGCTGCTGGTGACGATCGTGGTGCTCGCGATGACGGCGGCCTGGTGGTACTGGATGGCCGCGGCAGGCGCTCGCAACTCTCCCCTGCTGGCGCTCGGGCCGCTGCTGTCGCTCAATTTCCTGCTGTACAAGGGGTTCTACAGCTTCTGCCTCAGCCTGCCGCTGTTCCTGCTGGCGGCAGGCTACGCGCTCAGGCACGCCGCCCGCCTCCAGCCGAAGCACTCGTTCGTGCTGTGGCTGATCCTCCTGCCGATCTACTTCGCGCACATCGTGACATTCGGCCTGGCGCTCGCGTTCGTCATGGCGGTGGTGGTGCTGCGCGCCTCGCGCGAGACGCGGCGCATCCTCGGGCTGCCCGCGCCGCTCTGGTGGCTGTCCCCGCTCCTGCTGCTCGTGCTGTCGGCAACGATTGGGCTCGGGTCGGGCCGCGTCGTGCGATGGGGCCCGGCGATGCTGGCGCGCTACTTCCTGCGCGGCGAGTGGCTGGTCTCCTTCAACCGCGCCCAGATCGTCGTCTCGACCGGCCTGATGATCCTGTTGACGCTGCTGCTTCTCGCCGCGCTCGTGCGTGTCGCGCGCGGGACAACGATCCTGCCCGGGTCGCCGACGCTTCTCGCCGCCGCGGGCGCCGCACTGGTTCTGTATGCCGTCATGCCGCGCGGCCTGGCCGGGGGATGGTACCTCAGCGAGCGGCTGGCGATGTTCCCCGTGCTGCTTCTCGCGCCGCTCGCGGGACGCGACCTCGGAAAGGCCGCCTCCGCGCTGACCGCGCTGGCCGTCGCCGCGCTCACCATCGGACAGATCGCCCTGCTGGACGGCGTGCACGGCCGGTACGACGAGGCACTGACCGCGTATACGGCGCCCGCCGGGCGCGTGCCCCGCAACGCCGCGATTCTGCCCCTCTGGTGGCGCGAGCCGGATCCCGACCTGCGGGTGTTCCCACTGATGCACGCGGGCGGCTACTACGGCATCCTGCGTAACGATGTCAATCTGGCCGACTACGCCGGCAAGACGACCTATTTTCAGATCCGGTTCCGCGAGGGGATCGTCATGCCGCCGCAGGCCGAGATCGAGCGCAACCCTTCGGCCATCGACATCGGGCGCTACGCCCCCTCGATTGACGCGGTCATCACCTGGAACATGAGAAGCAAGGCGCCGGACGGACTGATAAGGTCATACGAAGAATGGTACCGGCCGGTGGTCGACGAGGGCAGGCTGATGATCTTCGAGAAGCGCGCGCCGTGAGGCCGGGGCGCATGACACGGGTTCGTCTCGCCGTGGCAGTGTGTCTGCTGGCGGCAGCGGCCGCGGCGCCCGCTCCGGCGGCAACGCGCCACCGGGGAGTGAGCTGGGTGGCCGGCCGCGAGGTGACCGCCTCCTCCTTCGCCCCGCTCGTCGCCGACCACGTCGACTGGATCGTGCAGACACCGTTCGGCTGGCAGACCGCGGTCGACTCCCCCGAGGTGAGGCTGGCCACCGACGGCCGGATCTACTGGGGCGAGCGGGACGAGGGGATCGAGACCACCACGCGGCTCGCCCACGCGGCCGGCATCCACACCATGCTCAAGCCGCACATCTGGCTGCACCGCTCGTCGGCAGGCGGCTGGCGCGGCGAGATCGAGATGAAGAACGAGGAAGACTGGCGCCGCTGGTTCGAAAGCTACCGGGTGTTCATCCTCCACTACGCGCGGCTCGCCGAGACGAACGGGGTCGAGGCCCTGTGCGTGGGCACCGAGTTGCACAAGACGGCCGTGCAGCGTCCCGACGACTGGCGGCGCCTCATCGCCGACGTGCGCGCCGTGTACCACGGCAAGGTCCTGTACGCGGCCAACTGGTACCGTGAGTTCGAGGAGATCCCTTTCTGGGATCGGCTCGACTACATCGGCATCCAGGCGTACTTCCCCCTGTCGGACGGCAGCGACCCGTCGGTGGAGGCTCTGCGGGCGGCCTGGCTGCCGCACCTGCAGGCGATCGAGAAGGTGCAGGCGAAGTACGGCAAGCCGGTGCTGTTCACCGAGATCGGCTATCGCAGCGCCCCCGATACGGCGATCGAGCCGTGGAAGTGGCCCGACCGGCCGTGGCGGCGAGGAGTCGCGGACGCCGGCGACGCTTCGGGAGGCCTTCGGGGCCTGAAGGCGCAGGACGACGCCTACCGCGCCTTCTTCGAGACGTTCTGGAACAGGAGCTGGTTCGCGGGCGCCTACATCTGGAAGTGGTATCCGGACGGGGCCGGGCGAGCCCGAGACGACTTCACGCCGCAGGGCAAGCCGGCGGAGCGTACGATGGCCGCATGGTACGCCCGCAGTGCCGCGCCCGCGGCTTCGGACAACGACACGAGGAGACCACGATGAAAACGAAGACAACGAGAAACATCCTGATCACCGGAGCCAATCGCGGCATCGGCCTGGAGATGACGCGCCAGTACATGCGCGACGGAGGCTGGATGGTCGAGGCCTGCTGCCGCAATCCCGACGATGCCACCGACCTGAAGCGCCTGGCCGACGGATTCGGAGGGGCGGGTGCAGATGCACCGGCTCGACGTGACCGACGCGGGGCAGATCTCCGCCCTCGTCGACACGCTCGCCGGCAGGCCCGTGGACATCCTGCTCAACAACGCCGGGGTGATGGGCTCGAGACAGCAGCTGGAAGGACCGCTCGACGAGAAGACCTGGCTCGACGTCTTCCGCATCAACACGATCGCGCCGATGAGGCTCGCCCAGGCGCTGCTCGAAAACGTCGCCGCGAGCGAGAAGAAGATCATCGCCTCGATGACGAGCCGCATGGGCAGCATCGACGACAACACCTCGGGCGGCCACTACTACTATCGCACCAGCAAGGCCGCGCTCAACATGGCCACACGCAGCCTCGCCCTGGATCTGAAGGACCGCGGCATCACCGCCGTCGTGCTGCACCCGGGCTGGGTGAAGACCTCGATGGGGGGCGCCAGCGCGCCGCTGTCGGTCGAGCAGAGCGTGAGCGGACTGCGCCGGGTGCTCGCCTCGCTCGATATTGCCAGGAGCGGGCGGTTCTTCGCGTACGACGGCGAGGAAATCCCCTGGTAGCGGGCCGGGCGCACCCCTCGACAGCGCGAAACCGCGCATCGCGCCCCGGATATGTGCTACAGCGCGCATGACCAGCGACGTCTCGCGCTGTTTCACCCGGCATCCGTATTGCATGTATCACCAGGAAGAGTGACCGGCCGACTCGCCCCGACCGTCCGCTGCGAGCCTTTCCGCTGCCGGTCCGAGGGGGGTACATGGGCAGGTCACATCCCGCGCGGATCACCGTTCTTTCCCTGACTTTCATTCTCCTGTCGATGCCGGCCATCCTGGCCGCCACCGCGACGATCAATCCGATCAAGGACAACACCCTGTATCAGCCGGTTCAGCAGGACGGCTATGCCGACGTGAGCGACGGCGCCGGACCGACCATGTTCGCAGGCAAGGTGAAGGACGCCGATTCGGACCCGAACACCGCCGGCACGCAGCCGGCCGTCCGCCGCGCCGTGCTGGCATTCGACATCGCCGGCGCCATCCCGGCCGGCTCGACGATCAACAGCGTGCAGCTCATCCTGTACGCCGACAAGGTCTCCCAGAACACCGGCTACACGGTGACCCTGCACCGGCTGACCTCCGACTGGGGCGAGGGAACCTCTAACACCGGCAACTCGCGCCAGGGACGCGGCGAGGCGCCGACCACGAACGACGCCACCTGGCATCACACCTTCTATCCGAGCCTGTTCTGGACCACACCGGGCGGCGACTACAGCGTCACGATCAGCGCCAGCCGCTCGGTGGGCAACACCGGTTTCTATACATGGGGCTCGACGTCCGGGATGGTCGGCGACGTGCAGGCGTGGCTCAACACGCCGTCGCAGAACTTCGGCTGGATCCTGATCGGCGACGAGACACAGATACAGACCACCAAGCGGTTCGCCACGCGCGAGAGCACCGGCAGCACCAGCGGCACGTCATGGAAACCGCGTCTCGTGATCGACTACACGACGCAGGTGGTGAGCGGCGCATGCTGTGATGGCTCCACCTGCTCGGTGGAGACCGCCCTGAATTGCATGGCGCTGCCGGGGGCATACCAGGGCGACGGCACCTCCTGCTCGCCCAACCCGTGCATCGTGCTGACGGGCGCCTGCTGCGCCCCGGAAGGGACGTGCAGCGAAGATACGCAGACAGCCTGCGAGACGGGCGGCGGCGTCTACCAGGGCGACAGCTCGACCTGCTCGACGGTCGACTGCCCGGTCGTGCTCACACCCTATCTCGACCCGCTGCCGATCCCGGCCGTGGCCACGCCGATCACCGGGTCGCCCGGAGGGGCGGCCACATACGAGATGACCGAAGTGGAGATCGAGCAGCAGCTCCACAGCGAGCTGCCCAACCCGACGCGTGTCTGGGCCTTCAGCGACGGCGTCCACCCGGCCGGAACCCCGGGGCCCGTCATCGAGGCGCGCACCGGCGAGCCGGTCACCGTCACCTGGCGCAACGACATCCGGGATTACGACACCGGGGTGCCGCGAACGAACAACCACTATCTCGACGTCGACGTGCAGACCGATCCTAACGGGATGGTCTGCATCCACGGCGCCGAGGCGGTGTCCAAGACCGTCACGCACCTGCACGGCGGTCACGTCCCCGCCGCGGTGGACGGCTATCCCGAGTACACCAAGCTGCCGGAGGAGACGCCCGATGTCTTCGAGTATCCGAACGGCCAGCAGGCCGGGTATCTCTGGTTCCACGACCACGCGCTCGGCATCACCCGCCTGAACGTGTACATGGGTCTCGCCGGCATCTACTTCATGCGTGACGCGGTGGAGGACGCGATCGACCTGCCGGATGGCGCCTACGAGGTGCCGCTGGTGCTGCAGGACAGGAAGTTCAACCCCGACGGCTCGCTTCGCTACCCGAGCACCTACACGGACCACTGGTTCGGCGACAAGGTGATGGTGAACGGCAAGGTCTGGCCGTACCTGGACGTCGCCCGCGGCAAGTACCGTTTCCGTTTCCTCAACGGCTCGGGCTCACGCGTCTACACGCTGTCGCTGTCGCCGCCGAGCGGTCTGCTCAGCTTCACGGTGATCGGCAACGAAGGCGGGCTGCTCGAAGCGCCGGTGCCCGGTGTGGGGCAGCTGACGATCGGCCCCGGCGAGCGATACGACGTGGTGATCGATTTCGCCGGCTACAGCAACGGTGACGACATCCTGCTCGTGAACTCGGCCGGCGCGCCGTTCCCCAACGGCCCGGCCAACCTGCCCACGGTGATGAAGTTCCACGTCACCGCGGCCACGGGTCACACGGATCCGCTGCCCCTGACGCTGCGCACCATCCAGCATCTCGACCCGAACACGGCCGTGATGACACGCGACTTCAGGCTGAAGCAGTCGGGTCTGGACGGGTGCGGTCGCGCCGTCTGGGAGATCAACGGGCTCGGATGGGACGACATCACCGAGTACCCGGAGCTGGGCACCACCGAGATCTGGCGGTTCATCAACGACTCGGGTGTCTCGCACCCGATGCACATGCACCTGGTCTTCTTCCAGATCCTGGACCGCGACTCGTTCACGAAGGACCCGAACGGCGTGATCATCCCGGGCGGCAACCCGCAGCCACCGCTTCCGGAGGAGGCCGGCTGGAAGGACACGGTGATGGTGGGGCCGAACCAGATCGTGAGGGTCATCGCCCATTTCGAGGACTACAAGGGCAAGTACCCGTATCACTGCCACATCCTGGAGCACGAGGACCACGAGATGATGCGTCAGTTCCAGACGGTGCAGTGCGGCGACGGGCAGCTCGACCCGACCGAAGGATGCGACGACAACGATCTGATCAGTCTCGACGGCTGCTCCGCTCGGTGCAACACCGAGGAGTTCGCCGACATCTCGGGCGTGGCGGCAGGCGGCGGCTCGGTGTCGATTACCGTCTCCGGGCAGACCGAGGCCGTGGCCACGAGCGCGGGGCAGACCGGCGAGGACGTCGCGCCGCTGCTCGCCGCGCAGCTCAACGGCAATACGGCGCTTGCCAGGCCGCGGGCGTGCTGGCGACGCCGCTCGGCAGCCGCGTGGTCGTGGAGACGGGCCACATCGAGGATCTGACCATCACCGACATCGGGCTGAGCGGCCCCTTCAATCTGTACGTCGAGCCGGCGCGTCTCTGGTGGAGCACGCTGCCGGCGGCGGCCGCTTACGACGTGGTGAGCGGCGATCTCGGAGCCGCGTGGTCCACGCACTGGGACTACGCCGACCCGTCGGTCACGCAGAGCTGCCTCGCCAACGATGTCGCGCTGACGTCGGCAGCGGCGGGGGCGACGCCACCCACAGGCGGCGGGTTCTGGTACCTGGTGCGCGGCCAGGGCGGCACGTACGATACGGGGGCCGGCTCGCAGAGCGGGAGCCGTGACGCGGGGATCGCGACGTCGGGCAACGGGTGTCCTTGAAGGCGTGAGGCCGGTGCGGCTACTCGCCGCCGGGCAGGTGCCAGGTGATATGCAGCACCGGCCGCAGCATCATGTCCGGGTGCTCGCGTGAGGCGAAGCTCTTGACCGAGTAGAGGTGTCGACTCGTCGCCGATGAGGATCCAGCCGAAGTTGCGATCGGGAGCATGCTGCCACAGCCGCACGTCCTGCACGAGGTGGTCGGTGCTGCGCCAGGTGTACAGTCCCGCGGCGCCCACCTCCAGCTCGGCGCTGGCCCGGGCGACGAACTGCCCTCCCGGGTGCACCCAGTACTCGCGATCGTAGAAGGTGTGGACCCAGGTGGCGTCACCCGGCAGGCTGGAGGTCCCCCCGCCCCCCGAGCTGACCGAGGGCCCCTCGCCCCATTCCGCCAGCACACGATGCAGGTGGATCATGCGCGGCTCGTCGTGGCTGGGTGTCATGTAGAGGGTCAGCGCGGCCGCGTCGATGACCGCACCCGCCGGCAGCGCCCCGGCCACGTCGAAGTACAGGACCGCGCGCCGGGCGCCGGCCGAGCCGGTCTCGCCCACGAAGAAGACCGGCCCCGAGCCGTTGGCGAACGCCCCGACCGGGTCCTCGATGAGCGTGGCGTCCCGGCTCGCCTCGATGGTGGTCGTCTCGAGTGCGGGCGGCGGGACCGGCGGCAGGATCTGCTGGTCGCCTTGCGGCGCCACGAGGGGGGCGGCTGCCGCAGCGGGCGGGGCCGCGACCAGCAGGAATGCCACGATGACGGCGACGAGCATGCCGGGACCTCTCGACGGACGGGCGCGAGCGCCTGGATTCACGGGGGTGACACTTGAAGATACGATGAACCGGCAACCCTCGCCAGCCGCGGGGCCGGAAGTTCCGGCTGTCGCGCCCTTCGCGCGGCCCTTCGCGATCACTCCGATACGACTTTGGTGCAATTGTTCCGGCATCCTGGCTGTCGTAGGGTTGATTTTTCCGCGTGGCCGACGGCGGGGGGGCTGAAATCACCCGCTCATCCAGCAGGGACAATCAAGGGGGAGGTCGCATGAGGAAACCGTCGACGACAGCTCTGCTCGCAGTCATCCCGGCACTTCTGCTTGCCTCTCCGGCTCGTGCAGAGGAGGCTCCGTCGGACCCGAGTGCGGAGTCACGGGAGCTGGCCAAGAAGCTCAGCAACCCGATCGCCGACCTGGTCAGCATCCCCTTCCAGTTCAACTGGGAGAACGGCGTCGGAGAATACGAAGACGTCAAGACGGTCCTGTACGTGCAGCCGGTCATCCCGTTCTCCCTCACCAAGGACACCAACGTGATCCTGCGATTCATCCTGCCCTTCGTCAGCCAGCCGGCCGGAGTCGCTCCCGGGTCGACGCCGGTCTCCGGGACGGGCGACATCGCCATGTCGTTCTTCTTCTCGCCGAAGAAGTCCGGCATCATCTGGGGCGTGGGGCCCATCTTCGGGCTACCGACGAGCACCGACCCGCTGCTCGGCTCCGGGAAATGGTCCGCCGGCCCCACCGCGGTCGTGCTCAAGCAGTCCGGCGGCTGGACCTACGGAGCGCTGGCAAACCACCTCTGGTCGTTCTCCGACACGGGCGATCTCGAACGCAACGACGTCAGCACGTCGTACGTCCAGCCGTTTCTCGCCTACACGACGAAGAAGGCCGTAACCTACTCCGTGAATACCGAGTCGACGTATAACTGGGAGGCCGAAGCGGGCGAGAAGTGGTCCATACCGATCAACCTGCAGGTGAGCAAGGTCACCAGGCTGGGCCCCTTCCCGTTCTCCGTCCAGGCAGGCGGCGGCTACTATGTCGAGTCGCCCGAAGGCGGGGCGGATTGGCGGCTCCGCATCGGGTTCACGCTCATCCTGCCGAGAACGAAGTAGAGGCGACCGCCTGGCGCAGGTCGGCCGCGATGCGGGCGGCCGACTCCCTGCCCGGTGGAAGATCCTCGTAACGTCTCGGGCGGCCGATGGTCAGGCACACCCGGCGTGGTCGCGGAAACCAGGCCGCCTTCGGCCACGCCCTGTGGGTGCCCTCCAGACGGCACGGCACCACCGGGTATCCGGTACCGGCGAGGATGAGGCCGATACCCTGTTTGAACTCGCCCAGATCCCCGTCCATCGAGCGTGTTCCCTCGGGAAACAGGACGAGGATCGCGCCATTCTCCAGCACGCGACGGCATAGCGCGAGGCTGCGGCGTGGCTCAGCCCGGCGATCGAACGGCAACGCGTTGACCAGCACGACCGACAGCACCGTGCGGGGCACCCCGGTGAAGAAGTAGTCCCTGGCCGCGGCGGGGAACGCCCGGTGCAGATCGCCGGGCGCGAGCGCCGAGAGCAGGCAGAGCGTATCGAGATGGCTGGCGTGATTCGCCACCAGGACGAACGGCCCTTCGATCGGCAGATTCCCGCGGCCCGAGATCGCCAGCCGATGATACAGGCGAAGCCATCCGCGGATGAGCGCCGCCGCGCACAGCCGGACCCCGTACACGAGCATGTCGGGCTCTCGCGGGACGCGCCGCAACCGCTCGACGAGGGGCTCATCGAGATCCCGTGCCGGATCGTAGCGCCAGTCCTCCATGTCATCCATCCCGGCCGGGTGCAGGTCCCGCCATCAGTAAAGCCCGTGATGCCAGCGCGTGATGTGGAAGAACAACGGGGCGACGAAGATCAGGCTGTCGACCCGGTCGAGGATCTCCCCGTGGCCGGGGATGGCCGCACCCATGTCCTTGATACCGATGTCCCGTTTGATCGTGCTGATGGTCAGGTCGCCTAGCTGGCCCCCGACGCCCACCGTCAGGCCGGTCAGCAGGCAATCCCACGCTCCGAAGTGTGGGAAGGTGAACCGCAGCAGCCAGGGCAGCGCCATCGACACGAGCAGCGCGCACAATGCCCCTTCCCAGGTCTTGCCCGGGCTGATGTTGCTGCGCAGCGGATGGCGCCCGAATATCCTGCCGAATGCGAAGGCGGCCACATCATTGGCCTCGACCGCGAGCAGCAGGAAGAGCAGGTAGGCGTACGCGAACCGGGCATTGGCGAGAAAGGCCAGGTGGCCGAACATCCATCCGAAGTAGATAAACCCCACGATCGCGAGTGCGACCGCCTGCAACTGCCCCTTGGCACGGTTGCGAAGGATCGGGATGACCAGGATGACCGCGATAGCGTAGACGGGCAGCGCCATGAAGAGACCATACCAGCCGGGCAGGCCCTGACGCGGATCGCGGACGAGAGCCGCCACGCCGACGGCCGCGATGGCGAGGCTCACGGCGCCCGACATCACCCAGTCATTGTACAGCCCGGTCGCGCGCGCGAACTCCTTGAACGCGGCCAGCGCCAGGAATGTGAAGAAGACCACGGTGGCGATGCGCCCGAGGGCCAGCACGACGAACAGCAGGGGCACCATGATCAGCCAGCCACGGTAGGCGCTCCATGCGTGGTCCACGTCCTTCTTCAGGCCCCATCGCAGCGTCGCGATCGCCAGTCCCGCGAGCACCAGCAGGGCCGCGACCGTCACGGCGTAGAACCGGAAGATGGGGCTCGAGAGTGCCGCGCCCAGCGACATGGCCTACTTGCCTCCTTGTTCATGACGCGAGCCGAGGGCCCGGGTGATCCGGACCAGCCGGATCCCGATCGTCTGGATCGAGCCGGCGACGATCAGCAGGCAGGTCCAGTCGAGCACGGTGAGCCCCCCATAGCGGATCCGCCCGCCACCCCACCACACCAGGCCGAGCGTGATCCATGCCCCGACGTGCAGGGCGACCATCCGCCACGGCTTGCTCATCAGGCCGCTGAATTCCCGTGGCGCGCCGGCCGCCTGGCCGAGGGTTCCCACGTACGCGACGAACAGCGCGAACAGGGCCGCCCAGTAGCCGCTGAGGAGATGGCACAGGCCGCTATGTGCCACGCCGACGAAGATGAGCAAATCGGAGACCCGATCCGGCAGCTCGTTGACGATCTCGCCCGAGGCGCTGGCCGTGCCGCCCGCCAGTGCGACCATGCCGTCGAGCATGTTGAGCCAGAGCCGCACGTAGCAGAACGCGGCGGCGGGGATGAGAAGCCACGGGTCGGTCCCTGCGAGCCGGAAGCACAGCGCCGCCAGCGTGGCGGCGGCGATCGAGCCATAGGAGACAAGGTCCGGGTGGATACGGTGACGCACACACCAGCCGACAGGCAGCGAGGCCGTCGCCCGGAAGGCATCCGAGATCGGTCGGCGTGAGGAAGGCTCGTAGGCCGTCATATCTCTATCGAGGGTATTCTACCGTAGGAGGGTTGCGTTGAACCGGACCGAAGCATCGCTTGAACCTCTGGCACTCGTCTTCGCCCTCGCCTTCCCCACGGCGGCCGCCTGGCTGTACTTCATCACCCTCGCCGACGCGGCATATATGCCGGCCGTCTATGCGGCGTGCAAGGCGGCGCAGTTCGCGTTCCCGCTGCTGTGGGTGGCGGTCGCCGGCTGGCCGGGGCGGGCCGTCGCGGGCGGCGCGCCCAGGCGGCCGGACCGGGGAGCGTGGGCCGGGCTGCTGACGGGGTTCGGCGCGGCCGCCTTCCTGTGGATCGCGTATGCGGCTCTGGTCTCCGGCACCGGGCCGGCACGCGAGGCCGCTCCCCGCATCGCCGCGCGCATCGTGGCGATCGGTGCCGCCGGCCCCGTGCGGTATCTCGTCATGACACTGGGCCTCTCGGTGGCCCACTCGTTTCTCGAGGAGTACTACTGGCGCTGGTTCGTCTTCGGGCGGCTGCGGATGCGGTGGGGCGGCGCGGCGGCCGGCGTGGTCTCGAGCCTCGCGTTCGCCGGCCACCATGTGATCGTGCTGCACGCGTTCATCGGCCCGGGCCGCTGGTGGTGGATGACGGTGGTGCTGTCGGCCGCCGTCGCCGCGGGAGGCGGGCTGTGGGCATGGCTGTATGCGCGGACCGGTTCGCTGCTGTCACCCTGGCTCAGCCACGTGCTGGTGGATCTGGCGATCTTCGCGATCGGGTGGCAAGTGGCCGGGGGGATAATGCGGTAACATCAGCCCCGTGCCGGGGTGGCGGAACTGGCAGACGCAGGGGACTTAAAATCCCCAGCCTTTTCGGAGGCATGCGGGTTCAAATCCCGCCCCCTGGCACCATTTGTTTTCAGTAACTTAGGTGTGAGATCACCGTGTCGCGCATGTCATCGTGGTATCCACCTGGGTGTCCGAACGTCCCCCTGTGAACAGCCGTCACACAATCCCCTCCATACCCGTGTTGGGCTCTTCGTCATACTCGAGGGTTTGGTCGGGGCTCGAGATCGCGTTATCGCTCACGGAGTCAGAGCGAGCGTGTCCGAGGGCGCGGTAGGCTCGTCGTCGCTTCTCAAACATTCGAGCCAGCAGCGCGCTCACAGCAATGATGGCGTGCAGCGGCGCCCTACCTTCCACGTGCCCAACGGCGGTACGCCTGGATCCATTCAGCCCCCGCGGGAGGCGGCGTTGGGAGAGGCAGTTCGAGGATGGGAACAGCTTGACGACTTTTCTCCCGTCGGCAGATGGCGACGATCTCGCCGGACTGGCTCAGGTCAACCTTCTCCACGACCACCGAGACATCGAGCATGGCCGTCTCGAACGGCAGTCTCAGATTGTCTTCCAGCATCGTGAGGAAGGCGGTTCTCTGCTCATCCTCGCCGTAGGCATCGACGATCGCGTCTTCGATGAGGCGGTCCAGGCGGGCCGTCGAGGGATTTCGGACACCGACTCTACGACTGGTCATGTCCTACGGGAAGTTGGCGGACGCGATGTCGGGTCTCTTCCACGACGACGACGGCCCCATCCTCCAACACGCCGGAACAGTCCGACAAGACCGCGGCAAGGCGTTCGAGCACGTGCGGTGTCCTTGTGTTGTGAAGACGGAACACCACCACGCTCGCCTTCCGTCCGCGCGCGAGCGCGGCGATCTCACCAAAGTCGAGATCGATGTGAGGATTATCCGATGCTCCGAGATGGCCTTCGTGAATATCTCGCCGTTCGGCAACCGCTGAAGCCCCTCGTCGCGAAGGTGAACCACCTCATGTCGCTGCTCGCGCAGCCATGTGGCAACGCGGACATCCACGCCCATGTCCAGCAGAAATCTCATGAGCAGGTATCTCCGCCGTCCTACCCGAAATGGACTTGCTCTTGGGCGAGCCACGCGGCGTAGCCGAGTGCCTGCTGGATGTCCTCCCGCTCGAGGTCCGGGTACCCGGCGAGAACCTCCTCGAACGTCGCTCCGTTGGCGAGTTGTCCGACGATCACCGAAACCGGGATGCGCATGCCGCGGATGCAGGCTCTTCCGCCCAGGATCTGGGGGTCGAAGGTGATGCGGTCGAACTCCATCTGGACACCTCCCTTGGCGTTCATTCTAGCCGATCCTCTCCGCTGTGCGAGATGGATCAACCGATCGCTGAAGTCTGTCCGCAGATCAGGTGTCCGTCTGGGTGTCCATAACCCTCGTAAAACACGGTCGCTCCCCGTAACCCTCGGAAACGGGAAAGGGCAACGAGTTAGTAACTTACTGATTTCATTGCCCTTCTATTCGAGCCTTAAAATCTCCCGTCCCGTAGGGGGCTTGCGGGTTCGAATCCCGCCCCCGGCACCAGTTCTCGAGCCGGTGGACCCATCTCTGATCCAAAAATCTCAGCACCTCGTTACCGCGCGCCCTGAGCCGCGGATACGGCTCCTGCCAGTTGCCCACAGCCCCACTGGACCTTAGATTCACTCGTGATTCCTCGCTGAATCCCCTGTACGGAGTCGCCGGTGTTCACACCCCAATCAGCCTCGAAGGTCCTCCTGCTCGCCTGCGTTCTCGGACTTCGTTTCGAGTCCTTATCGGCCCAAGTCTCCTGCGGTGATGTTCTCACCACGAATACTGCTCTTACCCAGGATCTGACCTGTTCGGCCGACGGCCTATTGATCGAAGCCGATGGCGTGACCCTCGACTGCGCAGGACATGTGATCCATGGCCCAGGAACAACAGTCGGCACCGGTGTGTCCGCTTCAGACGTGTCGGGCGTCACCATTACGGGATGCCACATCACTGGCTTCAGAACCGCGGTACAGGCGCAGGATGCTGCTGATCTTCGAGTCACCAACAGCATTTCTCTCCGGACAGTATGGCGGAATCAGGTGCGCGCAGTGCCCTCGAGTGACGATCGAAGGGAATCGGCTCGAGGGTCACCTTACGCAGATCGACTGATGCAGAGCCCCGATTCGGAGATTATCGACAACGTGACGGCGCCCTACTCAAAAGGAGGTGGGCACTTCGTCTTGAGAGAATCACCCCGGGCGTGGATTATCGGCAATCGCGCACCGGACGGCGGCGCAGGACTCTTCTTGGATCGATCCGACGATTCACAGATCGAAGCCACTTATCTCGCCAGGAATGCAACCATACAACTCCTCAACAGCGATCATTGCCGGATCGTCCGAAACACCCTCATCCGAGGACCGGCTCCTCAGCCCAACTATGGCGGCTCGGTGTATCTGACAGGCTCCAGCGACAATTTGCTGAGCGAGAATCGGGTCGAGGGGAGCCTGGGGATCTTCCTCACGGGAGGGACACTATTAACCGCCTCAAACACCGTCATCTACCGAGGTGCCAATCGCAACCTCATAGAGGACAATCTCATCAGCGACTCTGGACTCGGCTTGACCCTGTTCGGAGCTTCTGAGAACCGCATCCTGCGTAACAGGATCGAGCGAACCCAGCTCGGCCTCGGAATATACGGGCTGATCGACCCGGATTCGACCTTCGACCTTCCTTCTGACCGCAACCTCGTCGAGTCGAATGTCGTGGCGGGTGGTCTCTACGGAGTGGAAACCTGGCGGGCGTCGGGGAACCTCTTTCAGGACAACGAGATCACCGACCAGTGGATCGGGCTGTGGGAAGGACCGGTGGGCCCGTTCAGCCCAGCGGTCAACGAGTACCGAGGAAACTCCGTTATCGGGGTACGTATTTCGGACTCCTCGTCATCGGCGGCACTCCCGTTTTGAAGAGCAATGAGTTTCGGGAGAACGGTATCCACGGAACCGCTCCCTGCCGATCTCGAGGCCTACGTGCCGCTGTTCGGCGATCTCCAAGGCGGTATCGCCCTACTGCCGCTGGTGGGCGATGAATTCACGACGTTCGACGATGCTGATCCTGAAGACGACCTGCTTTCGGAGCCCGTCATCGGCGGCCCGGGAGAGAAGAACCTTTTTTTCGGACAACGGCGGCATCGACATCTACGCTCTGGACACACGAGCCGCCAACGCTCTGTCGCTCGAGAGGGACAACCAGTTCAAGGGGCACGAAGCCATGCGCATCCGGCAAGATTGGTTCGGCCTGGTCCGAGTGGAGGACTCGGACGGTCAAGGGATGCCCGATGCTGAAGTCACCGTGCGAGACATTACTGGAGCGACCCTGGTGACCTTCACGACCAGTGCAACCGGATACGGTCCGGCCACGGCCGATCCTTCGCGGTCTCAGGGTCTCTCGCCCTTCGAGGATGGCGGTCCAGTTCCGACATGGCAAAGGTTCACTGAGTTCGTAGTGGACGGCAAGGGCCGGCGTGTCGAATCCACACCTCATACCCTCCTTGCGGAAGCCGCTGGCGAAACGGGGTGCGCGATCTACTCTTGGGACGGTCTTCCTGGCAAGACCTCCGGCTTCCACAGTACCGACGGACGGTATCAGATCGCGCTGGTCATACTCGGTTCAACATGTTCGTCAGCCAGTCTCGTTGCTACGTCCAGGCGCGCGCGCCATCCAGCCAAGACTCTGAGCCCCTGTCCACCTGGGTGTCCATAACCCTCGTAGAATAGCTCTTCTCCCCATAACCCTCGGAAACGCGAAAAAGCAACGAATCTGTAAGTTGCTGATTTCATTTCCTCTTCCGCACCCTCTTGAGATCCCCGGAGGCTCAGGGTCCTTGCGGGTTCAAAGCCCACACCCGGTACCGGTCTTTTCAACCTCTTACGAGCGAGGGAACCTTGGGGATGAGATGAGTATCGCAGTTGCCGTTGATCGATCTTGCGGCCGTATGGACGCGGCCTGCGGCCTCAGCCCGGCGACAGCTTTCCCCGGGAGTACAATCATGGAGTGAACGGAGCATGGGCCGGCGAGAAAGATGAGGTCGTAGCGGAGGCGGGCGGCAGATCACGGTCCAGTTGGCGAGCGAGGGGCCGTCCGGGGCCCGGACGGTCCACGGTAGGAAGGCTTCGATTGGATGGCTACAGGAGCATGACAGTGACGACCAGGATTCAAGCAGTCGGGATGCTGATGGTGATGCTCGGGTTCTGCCTGAGCGGACAGTCACGAGGATTCGCGGGGGTTGACCCGAGCAAAACCGGCAAGGTCGTGCCCGGGCGATTCGAATACCCGGAGGCACTCGCGGTCGGTCACGAAGGTGACCTACTCGTTGCCGCGCGACGCCAGCACCAGGTATTTAGATTGGCCGAATCGGGCGAGATTGCCCTGGTCGCAGGCGACGGTCGGCGAGGTTTCAGTGGCGACGGAGGACCAGCCGTTGACGCAAGCCTCGACGGCCCCGGCGGTGTCGCCGTTGATGCCGCGGGCAATGTGATCATCGCAGACACCAACAACAACCGCATCAGGCAAGTCAATGCCCGCACGGGCATCATCAGAACAATCGCTGGAGGAGGAAAGCAGGACCCACTGGAAAGACAATCACCCTGCGATTGCCGCAAACCTAGCATTGCCCAGAGGGCCTGGCTGTCTTCCACCCCGAAGGGAACATCCTGTTCTCAGATAGCGGCCACTTCAGAGTCCGAAAAATTGATAGGTCCTCGGGCCTGATTCAGGCAGTCGCTGGACGAGGCACAAATCGGCACACGGGAGATGGTGGCCCCGCGACGAGCGCAGATTCGTAGAATCCCGGATGCACTGGCCATAGACGCCCGCGGGAACCTCTTCATCGTCCAGGCCGGAGATAACCGGGTCCCGGAGGGTCGATGCTTGAACGGGGCTCATCTCTACCTTCGCCGGTACGGGCGCGCAGGGTTTTAGCGGAGATGGTGGACGCGCCACGAGCGCAAGGTTGTATGGACCAAGGGGCGTTGCGGTCGACTCGAGAAGGCAACGTCTTTATCGCGGATGCGTTCAACCGACGCATACGACGGGTTGACGCTGCCACTGGCTTCATCACCACGGTCGCAGGCACCGGTGCTTCCGGTTTCGGTGGGAATGGCGGACCGGCAGCGAGCGCCGAGTTGCTTCGAGCCTTCAAACGTCGTGGTTGACCCCGCCGGCAATCTCTACTTCATCGAACTGTACGGTCGATGCATTCGAAAAGTAGATACCGTCACCAAAACCATCGTCGTTTGGGCCTAGACCAAGTGTTTGCGAGCCAGCGACGCCCCAACCATGACAGCCTCTTGTGCGACATCTCGATTCGTCGGCCCCACACTACGCTGCTGGCCTTCTGGTTCAGGAGGTTTGGCTCCGGGAAACAGGTGTCCGTCTGGGTGTCCATAACCCTCGTAAAATACGCGTCGCTCCCCGTAACCCTCGGAAACGGGAAAGGGCAACGAGTTAGTAACCTACTGATTTCATTGCCCTTCCGTCACACTCCTAAAATCCCCTGGGCCACAAGGCCCGTGAGGGTTCGAGCCCCTCCCCTGGCACCAACAACTCATTGATTCCGCGGCCCTCGGACCGGTTCACAAGTCGAGACAGGACTCCCCCTTTGCCCTTCGCGCGAGGGGGTTGAGGGCCAAAGATCGCATCGCATGGACGACTCACGGTGGCTTGAGCAGATCGAGCCAAGCGCTTGCCGTCTGGACCCGGGGGGCGTGTGGAGTCCGACGAGCGGCGGGCGGACGATGGCGCCCCCTCAAGGGCACGGGGTCGGGTTCGGTTGCTCCGCTCCACTGCTCTCGAGACCTTTCGTCCCCTCTTCCCCGAGGGGATTCTTGGCCGGTGACGAGGTAAAAGTAGAACGAGCCGAGACCCGGCGAGCCGGAGTCGGAGGTGCCCGTCGTCGTGAGACCGCTCGTCAGACAAGAGCCGAAGGTCGATGGGAAGCCCGAGGAACCGCCGCGGTAGAGATTGTACGTCCCGGCGGATTTCTCCGGAGTCCAGGTTAGGTCGGTGTTGCTGGAGAAAGTCAGGCCAAGCACCTCCCCGGGAGGCGGATACGTTCCGACGAACCCGCCGGCGATATGAAACGACGAGCTTCCGAGCATCGGCCCGGCCATTCCGTCACCGATGGCGTCGAGCCTCATGTGGAAGCTCGACGACGAGAGGACCACGCCCTGGGCCGGGTGACCTCCCTCGTTAAGGGCGTGTTCCTCGAGTTTGTAGCTCGCGCTCTGCTGCGCCCGCGCCACGCCCGGAAAAGCCAGGATGACAACAACCAGGACCGGGACCGAGTGGTCGACGCATCGTCATTCTCCTCATCGGTCCATCACGACGACACGGATGGTCCCGAGCCCCACGACCAGCGGCTCCAGGGCTTTGCCGATCACCGTACCCTGTCCGCATTCGAGCGCCCGCATGGCTCGACTGGGGGTCGGAGACGAGGTCAGGAGATCACCCTGGCCGCATCTCTCCGTAGCCGGCGTCCACACACAGGAGCGCGAAGCGTGAATCCACCATGGCGACGGTCATGACCCCGTCGGTCGTTTCGGACGCGGCTGCCTGCTATCTCGACGACACCGGGGTCTGCAGTGCCGTCGGCGCGGTGGAGCAAACCCGGTCGGGCGGGATCCAGCGCGAGGAGATTGCCCCGCTTCGACCGCCTCGGAAACCGGCAAGAGCAAGGGAAGCGCTGCCGGCGCCGTGGCCGCTGGCGGTGTCGGGCTGGGACAGCCACCGTCGGCGGCCGGCCCGCCGAGGTGCCGCCAACCGGCGCCGTCGAGGTTCCCTGGGGCGGGTGCGAGGGACGAGGCGGCTCCGCGGCGCGGCGCGCCTGGGAGGCAGCGGTGTCGGCCGCCGCGATTGTGTCCGCGCGTCCGTTGTCGATGCGCGCCTCGAGCGACTCCGACCGATGGAGATCAACGAGAGGGGTTTCCCCCGAGCGCCTCTCGCATCGAGGCGAAACGCGAGAGCGCCGAGCTACGCGCGAGATAAATTTCGGGTTCGAGGCGCCGATGGCGTCGAACGCCGCCGCATCGGGCAGAAAGGCGGGACGCTCCTTCTTCTGGATGACCGGCTCCCGCTCGAAGCCGATCCGGAGGCCGAAGACTAGATAGTCGAATGGGGCGTCCGACCCCGCCGGGCCGCGCACGACGATCTCGTCCGTCGCCTTGCTCACGACCGACAGCGGGATCGGGTCCCCGACCGGCGTGACCTGCACGGTCAGACCCACATCCGGGTTCGCGACGAGCGGGAAGGTATACTTCCAGCCTCACGCGCGCTTCGCCGTTGTTGAGCCTCGCGCTGCCGCGCGTGTACACGGCCACCTCGTCCCCTTCCGGCGCCGCGTACACGATCACCTTGTCCTTGTCGTCGGGATGGTTCTGGACGAAATTCATCGAGCCCGTTCCCTTGATCTTGTTCGTGGGCGTCGCGACATCGGCCCAGTACGTCACGTCGTTCGGGTGGGAGAAGGTCGCGCCGGAGAACAGGCCCTTCCCCCAAATCCCCCGGTCGCCGTAGCCGATGTACGCGAGGCCGCTGCTGTCCAAGTCGTTAAAGTACCCACCGTAGGCGCTCCTCGTGCTTAGTAAATCCCGCCGTCTCCGAATGAGATCGTGGCGTATCCGTCGCCAAGCGGGTTGAAAAAGTGGCCGCCCCCCATGCTCCCGGTCGCCTCGATCCCGTACTTGCCATACCCCAGGAAGGCGTGGCCGGTGTCACTGGCGTCGTAAAACTCCGCGCCGGCAGTATTGCCCCAGGCGGTGATCCCCGTATCGCCATTCCCGATGCGTGCATGGCCGCTGTTGTTTGCGTGCGTAGAATTCCGCGCCGGAAGAGTTTCCCCAGGCCTGGATCCCTTCATCCCCGTATCCCACGAGGGCGCCGCCGCTGGAATTGGAATCCTGGAAGGAGCCGCCGCCGGAGTTCCCGGACGCCGCGATTCCGATGTCACCGACAGCGACATTGGCGCTACCGCTTTGGCCCGGGCTCGTGAAAGCCCCGCCCGCTGTCGCCCCGGCCGCCTTGATTCCATACTCACCGTATCCCACATAGGCATAGCCGGTGCCATACGAGGCATGGAACTCCCCGCCCAGGCTCGGTGCCGTAGGCGAGTATCCCCTTGCCCTGGATGCCGACATAAGTGTCGCCTTCTGACCCGTAGCCCGTGTAATGGAATTCACCACCTGCCAACGGTCCGCTGGCGTAGATCCCCTCGGAGCCATAACCGATGTAAGCCTGGCCGTCGGCGCTCGCATCCTTGAAGTAGCCGCCGGCCAAGTTGCCGTAGCCTTCGATCCCGTTGTCGCCCTTGCCGACGTAGGCATAGCCGGTGCCGTCGCTGTCGAAGAACACCCCGCCAATCGAGGTGCCGCCGCTCGTGATCCCCGTCGATGTGGGCGCGGAGGCCGTCACCGTCAGGGGGCCGCCCTTGAACTGAGCCGTCGTGCTCGTGTCGAGGAAGCGGCTCGCGGGCCTCCCCTCCAGGTTCGCGGCATTGAGAGCGTAGCCCGCCGCGACGACGCGGGTTCTCGGACTCAGGGTCTCCGCCCCGATCTGGACCTCCAGCCACAGCGCCGTGTAATCGCGGAACACGTCCGCGAGCGACGTATAGACTCCCGGGCCGGAGCCGTCGAGCACCTGGCCGCTGCCGATCTGGGTCGTGAACAGCCCTCCCGTCACCTGTACCGCCATTCCGTTCACGGCCAGATGCTGGTCCACGAGAATCTCGTTGCCAGCGGCCTGAGCGTCGAACAGCCGGAACACCATGTCGTAGCTCCCGGTCAGCGGCGCATCCGAAGCGTCCCGGAGCACACCCTGGTAGCTCACGAGGGGGGGTGGGGTGGCGGCAAAGCACAGGCCCGTGGCCAGTGCCGCCACGACCCACGGGAGAACGTGGCCAAAGAGGGGACGGGTTCGTTGCGCTGTCATGGGTTCCTCCTTTGCGGTGCCCGGATCCTGGGGTGCATTGAAGATCACGGAAAGCGGTGCCCGGGCGGGCCGTGCTCCTGTCCGGGACGCTCCTCTGACATTTCCACCATTGCGTCGCCCACCAACAGCAGGCAACGGGCCGTCCCGCAACTGGTGCGTGGCGGCCAGCCTCCGTGGCCATCTCCCGGTGTCGGCGGGCTGGCCACGAGCGGGCTCGTGGCGGAACGCCGTGTGACACGCTCTGGATGATAAGGGATTGGGACGCCAAGTGTGCATCGAAACTGGACAGTGCAGCCCCTCGATTGATCCCCGTTCTGCTCGTTGCCTTGAATCGAAATCCCCTGGGCTTTACGGCCCGTGAGGGTTCGATCCCCTCCCCTGGCACCATCCGGGACCCGGCTACTCGTTCGTCGGTCTCTGGAACCAGTTGAGCAGGATCGTCGCGGAGGTCGGGCGGTACTGTTCTCCGGTCAGGATGAGGAAGCGCTGGCCGTCGCTGGTGACGTCGTAGTAGTCGTTGAAGCCGAGAATCGGGGCTTTGAACAGGACGCGCGGCTCGCCGAAGACGAGCTCGCCGCCCTCTGCGCTGACGGACACGGCCATGATCTCGTCGGCAGTCGTCAGGTAGTAGATCTCTCGCTGGTCACCGCGCCAGAGCGGCTGGAATCCGCCATTCGGCGAGACGCGAATCCTCTTCCCGGACTCGACATTCGCGACGTAGACCTCTGCCTGACCACTTTCGTTCGTGGCGTAGGCGATCCATTGCGCATCGGGTGAGATACGGGCGTTGAATTCGCTGGCTCCTTTCGGGGAGTCATGCAGGCGTCGTGGCTTTCCCGGGTGCTCGAGATCCTCGAGCCAGATTTCGGCGGTCCGTTCGCCGGCGGAATCGGCCTGGTACACGAGCCACCGCCCGTCCTTCGAGATGCTCCCGGGCGTCACGTATTGCTCACCCTCCACCAGCGTCCCGACCTCACCGGTACCGTCTGCATTGACCTCGACGATGTCGCTCTTCTCCGGCTCGGTCTGCAGCGAAAAGACGATCTTGCGCCCGTCGGGGGCCCAACGCTGTCTCCAGGTGACCTCGGACTTGTGGACGCTGATCCCGATTCCGCGGCGAAGCTCGTAGTTGCGGATTTCCTGGAAACCGTCTTTCGTATATTCGAGCGCGACGTGAGTCTCGTCGGGCGAGATCGCCGGAGATTCGATATAGCCCGGCTCGCCGATCGTTCCGATGACCTCACCGCTGCGGCTGTACCAGGTCGCAGTCCTCAGGCGGTCGGGCCCCTTCGGGACCAGGGCGGCGATCCGCAGATCGTCGCTGTTGCCCCACCATTGCACTTGCGAAGGCAACGGGTAAACCGTCGGTGCTCCCATTTCGAGCGTCTTCGGATCGAACGTGCGGATCGTGAACGACGGCGGGTCTTCCTCGTAAGCTGCCAGTCCCCTGGAGGTGAGTACCCAACTCCCCGGACGCTCCTTGCTGACCAATTCCTTGCCGGATTCGCCCAACGTCTGGACGTAGATGCCCTCTTCATCCCTCCGGCCACCGGACTCGCTCATCCGGACATCGAACATGATGCGGCCGTCGTCGAGCCATTGAGGCTCGCGGTGTGCGAACTCGCCGGGTTCGAGCGTGGTGACAGGTTTCGGAGTTCCACCCTTCTCGGAGACTCCGTAGATCGGTGTGTCCCACGACGGTGAGAAGAAGATGGTGCCGTTCTTTCCCCAGTTGGTCGATCCGGGCCAGTTGCGCGTCTCGGCGATCTCGATCGGGCTCGAGCGTCCGTCGACCGAGACTTTGAGCATCCTCGATTGAAAGAAGAACCCGACCCACTTGCCGTCCGGTGACCAGAAAGGGGCATAGGCGTTGGTGGTCCCTGGCAGCTCTTTGAGGCTGCCGGTCGAGACGGACTGCACCCAGAATCGTGGCTCTCCCCGTTCATCGTAGAGGCGGAGCAGCAGCCAGGATCCGTCCGGCGAAGGCGTGACCTGGTTGATCCAGGTCCCGGCCGGAGCCTGGATCGAGAACATCATGGGTGGTGGGGCGGCGGGCGGTGCGGGCTGCAACGTCTTCGAGACGAAAACCGCGATCGTCGCGACGACGACCACCGCCGCAAGCCACCCCAGCCATTCCTTCGTCCGGCGCCGGATGGTGATAGCCGGGGCAACCCCTGCCTGCGATCCCGCCTCGGAGATCCACTGAAGCTGGCTGGCGACGTCGTGAGCCGACTGCCAGCGGTCGTCGGGGTCCTTCTCGAGGCACTTGCGAACGACGTGATCGAGCGCGGGCGGACTCATCGGCGACAACCGTGGAGATCGGCTCGGGCTGCGACGAGACGATCGCGGCGATGAGGCTCGTCTTCGACTGTCCCTGGAACGCGCGTCGGCCCGTCGCCATCTCGTAGAGCACGGCGCCCAGCGCGAAGATGTCGGTGCGCGCGTCGGCTTCGAGTCCTTCGAGCTGCTCGGGCGCCATGTACTGGAACGTCCCGAGGATCGTTCCTTCGGTGGTGAGCGGCTTCGCCTCGGTCGGCATGTTCGTCAGGCCATCGATCGGCGCCCTGCCCTCGGTCGCCGTCTTTGCGAGGCCGAAGTCGAGGAGCTTCGCGCCCGACTTCGTCAGCATGATGTTGCCCGGCTTGAGATCGCGATGCGTGATCCCCTGACGGTGCGCCGCGTCGAGCGCCGAGGCGATCTGGCGGCCGAACTTCAGGACGTCGTGAAGGGGAAGGGGGCCCTTCTTCACGCGATCCGCGAGCGACTCGCCCTCGAGGAGCTCCATGACGAGATAGTGCAGCGTGGCGGAGCCGTCGATCGGCGAAGGCGCCAACGTCATACAGCGTGCAGACGTGCGCATGGTTCAGCTGCGAGATCGCCTTCGCCTCGCGCTCGAAGCGCTGGAGGAAGAGCTCGTTCTCTGCGAGCCCCGGAGGGAGCACCTTGATCGCGACGTCGCGATCGAGTCGCGTGTCCCTCGCGCGCCAGACCTCGCCCATGCCGCCGGCGCCGATCGGCGAGACGATCTCATAGGGTCCCAGGCGGGTGCCGGTTTCAATTTTCATCGGAGTGGAGGATAGCAGCACTGGGGGGAGGACGGTGTGGCTCGGCGCGGTGTGGCACGGCGTACGGCAAATGCGAGAACCGAGAACCGGCCGTCGAGAGCAGGTGGCCATCCGGGTGTCCACAACCCTCGCGAACGGGGAAGGGCAACGAGTTAGTAAGTTACTGATTTTATTGCCCTTCGGTTCGTGCCTTGAAATCCCCGGCCTTTTCGGAGGCATGCGGGTTCAAATCCCGCCCCCGGCACCATGAGCAGATGTTCTCGAGAGATCACACGAATGACGGTGCGTCCACGCTCAGAATGTCCGGCTTGCGGGAGGTCGTCCCGAGTTCGAACACGGGCCAGAATCGATCGCCGGCGCGAGACTCGGGTGCAAGCTGCCAGACAAGGCGTTCGTCTCACACCACTTGGGATTACTGCAGTTCCCCGGTGTGCCGCTCGTTGGCCAGAGCCATCGGCCACGTCGCGCGTGACCGGGTCCATGGCCCCGGCAATCCCACTCTGAAGATCCCCGCCTGGTAGGTTGGTGCGATCACTTCGCCGAGCCCGTCGCCATCCAGGTCCCCCACCGCAGGGGAAGCGTAGGCCCACCCGGGTAGCGTGACCGGAGGGCAGATTGCCACTCCGTTCGCGCCGAGCGCATGGAGGATCCCGTCCGCGGCCAGGACGAGAACGTCCTGCGCCCCGTCGCCATTCAGGTCGACAATCAGCGGTGTGGTGCCCAGGTCGCTGCCTGTGTCGATGGGCCACCCTGGCAGGAGCGCGCCGGTTCCGGTGAAGGCGTAAAGCTGGCCTTGATCCGTTCCGACGAAGATCTCCGGCTGTCCGTCGCCGGTGACATCGCCCAGGGCGATCGAGGAGTAGTTGAAGTAGTCATTCACGATCGTCGTGGTGAACAGTCGAGTTCCATTGGCCCGGTAGGCTGTCAGAGTGGAAATGGCGGCCACGATCACCTCGGGTGTGCCGTCGCCATCCAGATCCCCCAGCACCGGCGTGGTGGTGGTAGTGGCCGACCCGGGGGAGCTCGGCCAGCCCGGGAAGAGGGAGCCGTCCGCCCGGAGGACGGCCATCGCGCCTCCGCCCTCCAGCACCACCTCAGGGCTGCCATCGTGATCCAGATCGGCGGAGACCGGCGAGACTCCGCCGACAGCGCCCCCCGGCCATCCCGGGACTTCCGAGCGGAATGGAAACGCGAAAGCATGCACCGGGTAGACGGCCCCGACCACGACGTCGAGGAGATCATCGGCATTCAGATCGGCCAGCATCGCCGCGCCGCGCAGGCGGAAGAAGGGGGATGCCGTCTCCATCCGCTTCGGGAAAGTGCGGACCGAGCCTCCGGAGGCGCGCCACGCGTAGACCGCCACCTCGTCGAAGGCGGTAGCCACGACATCGACCCGGCCGTCGCCATCGATATCGCCCACCGACGGGGAACCAAAGATCCCTCCGAACTTGACTCGCTTCGGCCAGTGCTTGAAGCGGCTCCCATCGGCGTTCCAGATGTGGACGTATCCCTGAGAGTCCGCTGAGAGGATCTCGAGGGTCCCGTTGCCATCGAGGTCGGCCACCGTGATCGGGGCACTCAGGCCTCCGTGGATCTGGCTGGAATCGAGGGCGAAGGCGTCGGCGCCTCCGCAGAATGACAAGGAGGTCTGTGCAGGGATGACCCCGGAAGGGACGAGGCTCAACACGAATGAGACAGGCAATGCGAGGACAAGGCGCATGGGATACCGCCGCTCTTTTTTCTACAACTCTGAGTATACACCCTCGGTACGCGACGGGATGGAACTCGGCGCAGTACGCGCTGGAGAGACGACCCAGGCCGACGCTGTACACAAGGGAGATCCTGAGAAGCGTCGGAAGAGTGGGACGTGTAAACTCATATGCTCGACAGTGAAACACTGACGATCGCGCAGTACTGAGCTCAGCCGGCAGACGACCTTCCGAACGCATGGGCTGGCCCGAAGGACCGGTATTCGAACTCGACCACGAACAGCGTCAAAGCAGTCGCCGAGCTTTCGGCCGGCGCAACAGGCGGCGATCATGAAGGGATGGAACTCGATCGGGGTGCTGGGGCTGCTGGTCCTGCTCTGCTTCGGCGTCTCCGCAGCCGGCGCCTGGTTCACGAGCGGCTCGCTCGCCACCTGGTACCCGATGCTGAGGAAACCTGCATGGAACCCGCCCGCCTGGGTGTTCGGGCCGGTTTGGTCGACGCTCTATGTGATGATGGCGGTGGCGGCATGGCTCGTTGTCAGGAAAGCAGGCCTCGCGCAGGCGGCGGGCGCACTCTCGGTCTTCGCGGTGCAGCTCGCCCTCAATGCCGCATGGTCGCCGCTGTTCTTCGGCCTGCGAAGTCCACTCGCCGGGTTGGTGGATATCGGGGCCCTGTGGCTGGCCATCGGCGCCACGGTCGTCGCTTTCTGGCGGATCGTGCCGCTGGCGGGTGGGTTGCTCCTGCCCTACTGGGCCTGGGTGACCTTCGCCACGGCGCTGAATTTTGCCATCTGGAGGATGAACGGATGATCGAGTGGGGGCGCGAGAACGGTCTCGCCACGCTCTCCACGCGGCTCCTCCTGCGCCATCCTATGTCCCGCGTGTTCGAGTTCTTCGCCGACGCCGGCAATCTGGAGATGATCACCCCGCCCTGGCTGCGCTTCAGCATACTGACGCTGCGGCCCATCGCCATGGGCAAGGGGACGCGGATCGACTATCGGCTCCGCCTGCACGGGCTCCCTCTTCGCTGGAGCTCCGAGATCACCCATTGGGATCCCCCGCGAGGATTCGTCGACGAGCAGCGACACGGCCCCTACCGCGTCTGGATCCACCTCCATGAGTTCGTCGAGCGCGACGGCGGCACGGAGGTCAGGGACTTCGTGCGCTACGCCGTCCCCGGCGGTCGGCTCGTCGATCGCCTCTTCGTCCGCGGGGACCTCGAGAGGATCTTCGCCCACAGGGCCCGCTCGCTGCGCCGGATTCTCGGCTGAAGCCACGCCCGCAGGGTTACAGATCTCCCCTCGGCGCCAAGCATCCCCAGAGCGCTCTGTCAGCGCTTTCCCAGGAGCGAGGTCCAGTTGGAGACGAGTGTGATCGTCCGCTGCCCCTGTGTCGGCGTGTTGAGATTCACGAGGAAGCGCCGTCCGTCGGGAGAGATGTCGTACTGCGCGATGTCGCCCGTGCCCAGAATGCTGCCGGGGATCTTGAAGAGCGGGACGGGAGCGCCGCCCTCGAAGGACCTCGTGCCGTCGCCGACGGTGACGGACATCATCTCCGAGCCAGGCGAGAGATAGAACAGCTCCTTTCCGTCCCGCCTCCAGACAGGGTCGCTGCCTCCATCGCTCGACACACGCCACTTGCCCCCGGGGGGCGAGAAGCCGCGGACATAGACCTCGGTCCGGCCGGATTCATCCGAGATGTAGGCGACCCACCTCCGGTCGGGGCTGAACCGCCCCTCCTTCTCGACAAAGGGCGTGGCGAGCCACGGCTCCTTCTTCCCCGTCGAGAAGGAGTAGACCATCAGATCCGGGTTCGGCTGGGAAGGGGTGCGTTGCTGCATGAGGATCGACTCCCCGTCGTTCGACCAGTCGCTGGGGAGCTTGAGTCCCTCGTCCGACAGAAGCGTCTCCGGCGTGCCTGTGCCGTCCGATGCCACAGTGAAGAGGTCCGAGCGCGCGCCGACATTGCCGAAGAAGGCGAGACGGGAGTCGTCCGGGGACCAGTTCGGCGACGACTCGTTGCGGGGATCGAAGGTCAATCGTGTCGGGATGCCCCGATCGAGATCGAGCACCCAGATGTCGCCGCTGTCGGATGTCGCCTCGCTCTGGTCGTAGGCGATGCGCCGCCCGTCGTGCGAGATGCGCGGGGAGAAGTAGTTGCCCGGCGTGCCGGCCGTTCCCAGAATCGCCCCCTGGCGGTCCACCCATGTCAGCTGCCGCGTCAGCATCCCCCGGCCTTCGACATACGCCAGCAGCCCCTGGTCGGAGATCGAGAACAGGTGCTGCTGGTAATACCCCACGTACTGGACGCCCTCGAGCAGCGCGATCGGCTCGCCGCCGAGCGCGAGGCTCTCAGGATCGAACGCCTGCGCGCGCAGCGCGCCGTCTTTCGCGTAGACGAGGTAGCCCGGCGACACGAAGCGGGCGTTCGTCAGGATCGGCAGCAGGCGTCTTTCGTCCTTGCCTTCCGTCGTTGCGACGAAGACTCCGCTGTTCTCACCCTCCCGCTCGAGGTCGTTGGCCGTGTAGAGGATGTGCCGGCCGTCCGGCAGGAGGCTGGGGTGCGAGTAGATTCTCCTCGTATCGGCCTGGGAGACGTCGATGGCGACCGGCTGGCCGCCCGACTCGGGAATCCTCATGATCGGCGAGCTTCTGCCCGCCACATACACGATCGACCCGTCACTTCCCCAGGAGGCGCCGAGGCATTCGGCCATGGGCGCCAGCGCCCGGCTCTGCCCGCCCGAGAGGTCGATCGTGTTCAACTGGCCGGCTGCGTGGTACCCGACCTTCCGGCCGTCGGGCGACCAGATGGGACATTCGGCGTCTTCGGCGGCCACCAGCAACGTCGGCCTGCCCGAGGCCAGCGGCCGCACCCAGATGCCGCTGCCGGCGGGACCGCGGGCGGCGAAGGCGATCCGGCTGCCGTCGGGCGAGAGGGCCACGCCGGGTCTGTCCGCCGTGAAGGTGTCGCCTTCGGGCGGGAGCACCGCGGAGACGATGACGGGTGGTGTCGCGGCCGGGGCGCGCAGCGCCCACGCCGCCACCGCGATCGCGGCGAGCGTGGCGAGCACCGCGATGCCCCATGCTATGCGCTCGCGCGAACGGCTGCGGGCCGGGGCGGCCGCGATCCCGGGATGCGCGGGCGCGGAGCCGGCCTCGGCGATCCCTTCGAGCTGCAGCGCGACATCGTGGGCGCTCTGGATCCGTTCCTCAGGGTCTTTGCGCATGCACTGCCGGACCAGGCGGTCGAGGGCGGGAGGCGACGACACGGCGCTGGCCCCGATCTCCCTCGGCTCGTCTCTCAGGATGGCGGCCATGAGCGAGGCCTGTGTCTTTCCCTCGAAGGCGCGCCGGCCGGTCGCCATCTCGTACAGCACGACCCCCAGAGCGAACAGGTCGGTCCGCGCATCGGCCTCCTTGCCTTCGAGCTGCTCGGGGGCCATGTACTGGAAGGTCCCCACGATCGCCCCGTCCGCCGTCAGCGGTGTCGTGGCAGTCGGCGATCCGGTGAGCGCCGCGGGGACGGCCCCGGACCCCACCGCCTTCGCGAGCCCGAAGTCCATCAGCTTCGCGCCCGACCGGGTCAGCATCACGTTGGCCGGCTTCAGGTCGCGGTGCACGACCCCCGCGCGGTGCGCGCGATCGAGGGCGCCGGCGATCTGCATCCCCAGCCGCACGACGTCGGCGGTCGGCAGCGCGCCGCGTGAAAGCCGGGCGGCGAGCGTCTCGCCCTCCAGCAGCTCCATCACGAGGAAGTCGGTGTCATCCTCGCGGCCGACGTCGTACAGCGCGCAGATGTGCGGATGGTTGAGCGACGAGATCGACCGCGCCTCCCGCTCGAACCGCGCGCGGACCTCCGGGTTCGAGGAGAGGTGCTGGGGCAGCACCTTCACGGCGACGTCGCGCCCCAGCCGCGTGTCGCGGGCGCGATACACCTCACCCATGCCCCCCGCGCCGAGCGGGGCGAGGATCTCGTAGGGGCCGAGCCGGGTGCCTGGGTTCAGGGCCATGACCGCGGGAGGGTATCAGAAAAGGTCACACGTCTCCTATGGCCGTGCCGGTTCCGGCGCGGGCGGTGTCTCGGCGGGGAAGGGCGGCTTGTACGTCTTCAGCTTCTCCTTGATCTCCGCGATGGCGCGCTCGAGCTGCGGGTCGCGGCCGTCGATGACCTCCTTGGGGATCTGCTCGACCTCGATGTCCGGAGCGACGCCCTCGTTTTCCACCGACCACTTGCCGTACGGGTCGAGGAAGCGGAAGACAGGCACGTTGAGGAAGCCGCCGTCCATCAGCGGCACGACGGGGCCGCCGCCGATGAGCCCGCCCCAGGTGCGCGTCCCGATGAGCGGACCGGCGCCCGCGTAGCGGAACATGTAGGGCATCCAGTCGCCGCCCGAGCCGGCGAACTGGTCGATGAGCATCACCTTGGGCCCGAAGATCGCGCCGGCCGGCGTGCGGAACGTGTCGCCGGTGCGGTTCTTCCACGAGGAAAGGTACTTGCGGGTGACCACATCGATGATGTAGTTGGCGGCCTGACCGCCGCCGTTGCCGCGCTCGTCCAGGATGATGGCGTCCTTGTCCACCTGGGAGAAGTAGTACCGGTTGAAGTACTCGAAACCCTGCCCCGCCGTGTTGGGCAGATAGACATAGCCGACGCGACCGCCGGTGGCCTCCTCGACCTTGCGCCGGTTGTCCTCGACCCACTTCCAGCGGCGCAGCATCCTCTCGTCGCCGATCGGCTTGACGGTCACCTCCCGGGCATCCTTCAGAGACGGCGTATCGTTGACGGCGATCACGGTCTGCGCGCCGACCGTCCCCTCGAAGAAGGAGTAGATGTTGTCGCTCCCCTTCACGGGCGCGCCGTTGACGGCCACGATATAGTCGCCCTCCTTGACACCCAGACCCGGCACGGCGAGCGGCGCCTGCAGGAACGGGTTCCAGCTCTCGCCGGTGTAGATGCGGCTGATGCGGTAATGGTCGTTCTCCACGGTGTAGTCGGCGCCGAGGAGCCCCACCGGCGCGCCCTCGGGCTCGACCGTGTCGCCGCCCGCGGCCCGCGCGTGGCTGGAGACCACCTCGGCCACCATCTGGACCAGGATGTCGTCGAGGTCCTCGCGGCAGCCGACGTGCTCGACCAGGGGCCGGTACTTGTCGTGGATCGCCTTCCAGTCCGCCCCGTGCATGTTCGCGTCCCAGAAGAAGTCGCGATAGACGCGCCAGGATTCGTCGAAGATCTGCCGCCACTCCTCGCGCGGCACCACCCGTACCCGGGCGGCGTCGAGCGGCAGGGGCTTGCCGCCCCCTTCGGCCTTCTTGCCCGCCTCGACGATCGACCACCGCCGGTGCGGCAGCGAGACCAGCATCTTCGACCCGTCGCGGCTCATCGTGAAGCCCGCGACGCCATCGAGGAAGGTCTCCTGCTCGCGCTTCTCCATGTCGAAGCGCTGCAGCGTGTGGATGGCGCGCGGCTCTGAGCCGGGCGGCTCCTCGCTGACGCCGGGCTGCTGACGCTCGACATAGAACAGGTCGCCCGATTTGGAGACGGCGAGCGAGTCGTAGTCGCGCTCCGCGACGGGCAGCGCGACGATGCGGCCGACGAGCCCTTCCACGTCGATCCGCGTGGGCTCCGTCTCCTGGTCGTCCTTCTTCTTGTCGTCTTTCTTTCCTTCCTTCTCCTCGGTCTTCGCCTTCCCCTTCTCGTCGTCGCTCTCGAGCGGCAGAGGCGTCTTGCCGTCCGCGGCAAGCACCGCGGCGTAGATCCCCCGGCGGACCGGCTTCTCCTGGGTGGTCATGTCCAGACCGCTCTTGGAGGGACCGATGTTCGTGCTGGCGGTGAAGTAGAGGTACTTCCCGTCGTGGCTGAAGACGGGAGAGGAGACCTCCCCGAGCCCTTCGGTGATCTGGACGTTCTCACCCGTCTCGAAGTCATGGAGGTTCAGGACGCGGAAGTGGTTCCCGAGCACCTTCGTGTAGGCGAGCCACCGGCTGTCCGGCGAGAAGGCGACCTCGGTGTTCTGCTCGGGCTGGACCTCGTTCCTGTCGATGACCTTGGGCTTGCCCTCCCCCGAGGTCGCGATGGAGAACAGCGTCAGCCCGGAGTGGGTATAGACGATCGTCGACCCGTCGGGCGACCAGTCGAGAAGGAAGTAGTAGTCCGCGGGGCCCAGCGCAATCGTCCGCATGTCGCCGATGCCGTCCTGCGGGCCGATCACGAGCTCGTACTCGCCGGACGCGTCGGAGAGCCATGCGATCCGCTCGCCGTCGGGCGACCAGAGCGGGTTGCGCTCGTGGCTGCCGGGGCTGCGGGTGAGATTGCGGATGTCGCCCTTCTCGGCGGGCACCGTCAGGATCTCACCCCGAGCCGCGAACAGCGCCCGCGAGCCGGTCGGGGAGATGCCGGCGTCGGTGATCGTCCTCGCCGCGGACGACCCAGTGGGGTCGTGAATCGGGAAGATCGGGGTTGATCTCGATGTCGAGCGTCCTGTCCTTCTCCGACGGCAGATCCAGCACGTGAAGTCGGCCGCCCGCCTCGAAGATGATCGCGTCGTCCGTGGCGCCGGCCCAGCGGACGTCCCAGTCCTGCAGCCGTGTGACCTGCCTGACGGCGCCGCCCTCGTAGACGAAGATGTTCGAGGTGCCGTTCCGGTCCGACACGAAGTAGACCTTGTCGCCCACCCACATCGGATGAGAGTCGTTGGCGCCGTCGTGCGGCACGCGCTCGATGTCGTGCGTGGTCCTGTCGAACAGCCAGATCGGCGGTGTCGTGCCGCCCCGGTAGTGGCGCCATCCCGAGATGCCACTGTAACCCGAGGGGAAGGGCTGGTAGGCGATCCGCTTGCCGGTTCCCGAGAAGTCGGCGTCCCAGGCGTACGGAATCGGAAGCCGCTCGGGGAGCCCCCCCTCGGCGGAGACGAGGAACAGGGCGCCGCCGCGCTCGTACGTCAGGTCACGCGGTGAGGTGAACAGGACGCTCTTTCCGTCACGGCTCCAGCCGATGGCGCGATCGGGGCCCGGGTGCCAGGTCAGCCGCCGGGGCTGTCCACCATCAATGGAGACCACGTAGACGTCCGGGTTGCCGTCGTACTCGCCGGTAAAGGCGACCCACTTCCCGTCCGGCGAGAGCCGGGGCATCACCTCCTGCGCAGGGTGAACCGTCAGGCGGCGGGCGTGCATGCCGTCGCGATCGGCCACCCAGATGTCACCCGCGTACACGAACACGATATTGCTCTTGCCGATGTCGGGCATCTGGAACAGGCGGGTCGCGGCCACGGCTGGCGCGGCGACGGCCATCATCGCCGCGACGAGCAGGACGACGGAACCACGGATCTTCATCTCGACGCCTCCCTTGTTGGTTGGAGAGGTCATGTTAGCGCGATCCGGGACGAAGGTTTCCCCTGGTTCCGTGGTAGGATCGAGACATTCTGAAGCACGCTCATGATGCGAAAGCTCTGCTCGATTGCTCTGGTCCTGATGGTGTTCTCCCCGCCCGTCCCCTGTCTCGAGGGATCCCCACACGAGACGAAGTACCGCATCGTCGACCTCCTGTTCGAAGGTCTGGAGCATTGCCCGTCCTCGTGGCCGGTGGAGAATCCTCGGGGTGGGCCCCGGCGACGTCATCACCATCCCCGAGCTCAAGCGGCGCTCCGCAAGACTCCTCATGTCCGGTCTCTTCGCCGATGTAAGGTACAAGTACATGCTCCGGGGCTCCGCGATCGATATCACCTTCGCGCTCGAGGAGAAGCCATGGGACACGCCCGTGGCGTTCGACAACTACATCTGGTTCGATGACGCATTCCTTCATGCGGCGATAGCCGAGGCGATTCCCGGATACGAGGGAAAGATCCCCTACGGCGGCTCCGATCTCACCCGGCGCATCATGGCGATTCTGGACAAGGTGCTGGAGGAGCACGGTATCGCAGCGAAGACTGATAGCGTGTCCCTGGATTTGCCGAGCGTTCCGTTCGGCAAGGACGTGCCGCTACGGGTGCTCATCGAGGCCACCGACACACCCCGTGAAGCCCGGATCCCTGATCTCCCCCCGTCCAGCAGGGAGGCCTGGTTTGCCGTGAAAGGGCCGCCGCTCTCAATCTGCTCGGTGGACTTCGTCGGAGATCACCTTCCCCAAGACGAGCTCGGAGAGATGACACGAGCGCTTCTCGGCGAACCCTATTCGAGAAGACACGTCAGGATCTACGCCACGGCGACGATCGAGCCGATATTCAGGAACCGGGGATACCTCGATGTCGACGTACACGTAGGCCGGGCGACCCAGTCCAGAACGGCCGACTGCGAGGGAGTCCGGCTCTCACTCGCGATTGAGCCCGGGGTCACATATCGGTTCGACGGTTTCACGTGGAAGGGCGATCTGCTCGTTCCCGAGGATGTCATGGAATCCTCGATGGAGATCGCGAAGGACAGTGTCTGTGACGAGGGTCTCGTTCGCCGTCAACTGGACGACCTTCTCAAATCCTATGGAGCGCATGGTTACCTGGACCCCCGCTACTCCCTTGAGAGAAAGCTCGACCGCGGTGCGAGACGTGTCGTCTACGGTGTCGCTATCGAGAAAGGCCCCCTGTACCACATGGGCAGGCTCGAGCTGCTCGGGCTCTCGGGCCCGATGGAGAAGTGGGCGCGATCGAACTGGGAGCTCGAGCCCGGGCGGATCTTCGACAGCACCTATCCCGAAAGGTTCCTCGAGAAGATCGCCAGGAAGAAACGCACCCAGAGCACCACGCAGCTCGCTTCAGGAAGGACGAGGCGGGCAGGCTGATCGTGGACGTGACCATCAGCTACGAGATGCGGCCGGACACCTGATCGGCCGCACATCTAAGTGAGCTCGCGGCCCGCCGCACCTTGGCTCCTTGAGCACGGCGGCGGTCTCTTCCTCGTCGTCTGCCCAAGGAATCCGCTCGGCCTGGGACCTGCGCTGCGCACAGTGGCCCAAAGCGAAGCTCGTGGTCGTGCCGGACAGCGGGCACTCCATGACCGAGCCCGGAATCCGCAGCGCCCTTAATCGGGGAAACGAAGCGGCTCCTCCGGCCGCAGGAACGAGCCTTCCGAGATCCTGCCGGAGCTACGGGGCCGACACCCCCGGCGCGAGGCCCGGTCGGCCGTAGAACAGCGAGACACGACCGGAATGCGGGACGGCCGTGGCCGACGGCCACCAGGGCGCGGTCACCACGATGTCGGCGTAACCGTCGCCGTTGACGTCGCCGGCGCCGGCGACCCCGTCGGCAAACCCGTCGTCCTCCCCGAACGAGTCGGGGATCTCGCCGCGCAGCACGGCCGGCACGGGGTCGAGCCCTGACTCCGAGCCGAGGAGGATCAACAGCACCCGTCTGTTCGCTTCGTCCGGCGAATGGACGCCGACCGCGACGTCGTCATACCCGTCGCCGTTGACGTCTCCGAGCCCCGCCACCGGCACCGAGTCCAGCAGAGTGGCCTTGAGGCCGGGGTCGGCGCCCTCGTGCAGGCCCGATTTCGACCCGTACAGAGCCACGAGCGGAGGGTTGCTCGAGCACGATGCGGCGTCCCTGCAGTACATCCCCGCAATCAGGTCTCCGTAGCCGTCGCCGTCCGCGTCGCCCGCTCCCGCCAGGGTGGCGGTCTGCTCCGGTCCGGGCAGACGGGGAGCGCGCATCTCCTTTGCCTCCAGACCGGCCGGGCCGCCCTTCCAGACATGCAGTGTCGCGGTGCCGAAGCTGTATTTCTGGTTGCCGGGCGGCGGTTCGAGGATTGCCAGGATCAGGTCGTCGTATCCGTCACCGGTGACGTCTTCGAGGACCGGGCTGGGGCTCTTGATGAGTCCGGTGACGATCCACGAGGGTGTCGCCGGCAGACCTGCCGCGGATCCGTGGTAGATGTCCACCCCGCCCGCGCGGCCGACCGCGAGATCACCATAACCGTCCCCGTTGACGTCCCCGGCGGCGGTCGCGAAGGTGACAATCCCCGTCTGCACCGGCGACGATGCGGGGCCCGCCGACGAGCCCAGGTACAGGCGCCCGTCGCTGAGCAGGATCTCGTCGTAGCCATCGCCGTCGAGATCTCCCACCGGGCCGCGGGCGAAGATCTGCGCGCCGGGCGCCGCGCCGCTCACGCTCCAGCCGGGCGTCGTGGAGGGGCCTGCTGCGGAACCGAAGAAGAGCATCACCCGCCCCTCATGGTCGGTCACTGCGGTGTAGCCGGGCTCGCTGATCAGAAGATCGTCGAACCCGTCGCCGTTGACGTCGCCGGATGCCACGACCCTCGCCTCCCCGCCGGGGGTCGGATTCTGATAGACCCAGTCGGCCGGGGTAGGCGGGAGCGGGGTCTGGGCCATCACGGCATGGCTGGATGCGATGAGAGACGCGAGGAAGACGAGCGAGGTCTTGTGCATGGGCGCCTCCGCCGAGTCGCGTGAATCGGAAGAGATATGGATAAGAGAATCATACGGGGTCGCCCGCACCGGGACAACATCTTTGTCGGCACACCCCTTGACATACCTAGCGCTGCTAGGTATGTTCTCCCCCATGAAGACCCGCATACGAGAGGCGATCCCGTTCAACAAGGACCTGATCGCCGCCTCATCGACGCCGATCGTCCTGGCGATCCTGGCCGAAGGCGACAGCTACGGCTACGCCATCCTCCAGCGCGTGCGGGAGCTGTCTGGCGGACGCATGGAGTGGACCGACGGGATGCTCTACCCCGTCCTGCACCGTCTCGAGCGGCTCGGCCACATCACCGCGCGCTGGGAGACGGCCGACAGCGGCCGCCGTCGCAAGTACTACCGGATCACGCCCGGCGGCCGGGCGCAGCTCGCGGAGGAGCGACGGCAGTGGCAGGCGGTGGACGCGACGTTGCGCGGCATCTGGCGGGTGGTGTCCCTTGCCGCCGATCCCGCAGTATTCCTTCCGCAGGCGCCCGGTGTGCTGCGGCCACAGGGAGTCTGAGCGATGTCGAACCCGGATCGGGCGGTCTCGCTGGAGGATCAGATCGGGCAATGGCGGGACTATCTGCGCCGCCGCCAGGCGATCCACACCGTCGACGTGGCGGAGCTGGAAGACCACCTGCGCGAGCAGGTCGCGGGTCTGGTCGACGCGGGGCTGTCCACCGACGAGGCGTTCCTGGTGGCGGTGAAGCGCATGGGCGCGCTCGACGCCCTCTCACGGGAGTTCGCGCGCGAGCACTCGGAGCGTCTCTGGAAGCAGCTCGTCGTCACCAACGACTCCGAGGCGTCGCGCTCGGGAGTGCGGAAAGATGCGATCGTCGTGTTCGCACTCGCGGTGGCGGCGGCCGCGCTCGTCAAGATCCCGGCGCTGTTCGGGATCCGACTGGATCCGAACACCGAGCTGCCACCCTTCTACTTCCGCAATCTGTCCTTCTTCGTGCTGCCGCTGCTGACCGGGTATTTCGTCTGGAAGCGGCGGCTCGCCGCCGGCACCCTGCGCTGGCTGGCCGCGGCGTTCGTCGGGGCTTGCGTGCTCGCCAACGTGTATCCCTTCACCCCGCACGGATACACCGAGATCCTGACCTCGCTGCATCTGCCGATCGCGCTCTGGATGGCGGTGGGGGTCGCCTACGCCGGCGGGCGCTGGAGGGAGGTCGCCGGGCGGATGGACTTCATACGATTCTCGGGCGAGTTGTTCATCTACTACGTTCTGATCGCCCTGGGCGGCGGTGTCTTCACGGCGTTCATGGCGCTGATCTTCAAGGCGATCGGGATCGACCCGGCCCGGTTCTTCGCGACCTGGCTGCTGCCGTGCGGCGCGGCCGGCGCGGTGCTCGTGGCCTCCTGGCTGGTGGAGGCCAAGCAGAGCGTGATCGAGAACATGGCGCCCGTCCTGACGCGTCTCTTCACTCCCCTCTTCGCCGTCCTGCTGGTGGCCTTCCTGGGCGCCGTGCTCTGGACCGGACGCGGTGTCGACATCCAGCGTGACGTGCTGATCGGATTCGATCTGCTCCTGGTGGTGGTCCTCGGTCTCCTCTTGTATTCGGTCTCCGCGCGGGATCCGCGGGCGCCCGCCGGCATCTTCGACGTATTGCAGGTCGTCCTGGTGGTCAGCGCGCTGCTGACCGACGCGGTGGCCCTGTGGGCGATCGCCGGGCGTCTCTCGGACTTCGGCTTCAGCCCCAATCGTGTGGCGGCCCTGGGCGAGAACGTGATCCTGCTGGTCAACCTGGGCTGGTCGGCCGTGCTCTACGTCCGGTTCCTGAGAGGGCGCGGATCGTTCGCCGCGCTCGAGCGGTGGCAGACGAGCTACATCCCGGTCTATGCCGCCTGGGCCGCCCTGGTCGTGATCCTGTTCCCACCGCTGTTCGGCTACATCTGATCCGGCGCCGCGGCGTCCTCCTGCGAGCCCTGGTCGCGTATCGCCACGGGCGCCGGCGCTTCGCGTGTCATGGCCAGCAGCGCCGCCGACAGGCATCCGAACACGAACGCCAGGCTCCAGAGCACGCCGCTGCCGTAGCGATCGTACACCGCGGTGCCCAGCCACGGGCCGCTGGCGAACGCGACCGAGAAGCTCATCACGAACAGCCCCATGTACGCGCCGCGCCGGTGTGCCGGCGCGACCTCCGCGACCCAGGCCGACGCGCCGGGCAGGAGGATCATCTCCCCGAACGTCCAGACCACCACGGTGAGCGCGACTCCCGGAAAGCCCGCCACCAGACCCATCGCGCCGAAGCCCGCGCCGACCAGCAGGGCGCCCAGCGGCAGCGCGCGCCGGTGCGGCCAGGAGGTCATCGCCAGGTTCAGCGGAACCTCCAGCAGGATGATCAGCATGGTGTTGACCGTGAAGAGCAGGCCGTAGGACGCCTCGCTCAGACCCAGGTCGCGCACCAGATAGAGCGGCATCGTCGCCTGGTGCTGGAAGAACACCATGAATACCGGCAGCAGCCCCGCCAGGAAGAACACGAGACGGTGATCGGCGAAGGCTTGCAGCCCCCCGCGCAACGGGCGCACCCGCTGCTCGGCCTGCTGCGCGACGGCCGCCGCGCGCGCCGTCTCCACCACGGGCAGACGGGCGGCCGAGAGCACAAGCCCGGCGGCGATCGACGTCGCACCGTCGACATAGAAGATGAGCGGGAACGAGACGCTCGCCAGCAGACCGCCCACGGCGGGGCCGACGCTCATCCCGAGGTTGATCGCCAGCCGGAGCAGGGCGAATGAAGCCTTGTTCCGGCCCGCCGGCGCCGCCTCGGTCACCAGCGTCATGGCCGCGGGACGCACCCCCTCTGCCGTGATCGCCAGACACAGCACGGCGCCCAGGATCGCCGGCCTGCCGTGCGCCAGCGGAATGAAGAACATCAGCGCGCCGGACAGCAGCAGCGACACACGGATGACGCGCAGCGCGCCGATCCGGTCGCACACCGCCCCGGCCACGGGGGCCATCACCAGCGACCCGATGCCGTAGAGGGTCACCGCGAAGCCCGCCTCACCGACGCCGAAGCCTTCCTTGTCGGTCAGGTAGAGCACCAGGAAGGGAAGCACCATGGTGCCGGCGCGGTTCACCAGCATGGCGCCGCAGATCAGCCACAGATCGCGAGGAAGCCCCTCGAGACCCTTCCATGGATTCAGTGCCACGACGGGTCCCCTCCCGGCACGCGCACCGCCACTGCAGCAGACTACCTCGGGGCGGTCCGGGCGAACCGATTCACGACGACGACGATGCGATCCGCGGCGGAGTGCTCCTCCTCGTCCCGCACGAGCACGAGGAAGCGCTCGCCGTTGCGATCGACCGAGTAGTTCTGGTTGTTGAAGAGTCGCTCGAGACTCCGGACGACGGCCCGTGGTCGTCCGGGACGGAAGCCGTCGCCATGGGCCTCGACGTCCACGGCCCAGATCGCCGCATCCTTCCAGTAGAAGATGCGGGATCCGTCCCGGGACCATTTCGGCTCGGCGCCACCCTCGGCCGAGATCTGCCACTTTCCACCCGGGCCCGGGAACGGCCGGACATAGATCTCGTCCCGGCCGCTCTCGTCCGACTGGTAGGCAATCCAGCGGCCGTCGGGCGAGAACACCGGCACCGACTCGTTGTGCTCCGTATGCAGGAAATCCTGGCTGCTGCCGTCCTCGACGGACAGGATCGAGATGTCCGAGTGGGCGAGATCGCCGTCCATGGCGATGTGACGGCCGTCCGAGGACCAGGAGGTCGCGACATAGCTCCGGTCCGTCGCGCCGACCAGGCGTTCGGCTTCCCCGCTGCCGTCGCTGCGCTTGCGATAGACCGCCGGGCGTCCCTCGCGGTCGGAGGAGAAGCCCACCCACAGACCATCCGGCGACCAGATCGGGTAGAGGTTGTTGCCCTGGAACGTCAGACGTGTGGTGGTCTCACGTTCTATGTCGTGGATCCAGATGTCCTGGCTCTTGTCACCGAGCAGAGTGAAGGCGATCCGATGGCCGTCGGGCGAGAGCTGAAGGTTGCTGTAGGCATCGGGCGGCGCGGCCAGACGCTCGCGGGTGCCATCCGGGTAGACCCAGGCGAGGTCCCGGCGGACGCCGGTCTGCTCTCCGGGGATGAAGGCCAGCAGGCCGCCCGAGGAGACACTCATGTACACGATGCCCGAATTGCGGTTCCCCTTCACGCCGTCCAGCGCCGGGACGGGGGTTCCGTGTGTCTCCAGGGAGTCGGGATTGAACGCCACCGAGAACAGGAAACCGCCCCGGGCGTAGAGCAGGTGTCCACCCCCCGCGTACCTCGCAAAGCTCGCGCCCTGCAGGATCCGCTTCCGCTGCCCGGTGGAGATGCGGACGGCATCGATGGGACTGTCCTCGTAACTCTCGGAGCTGTCCAGATATCCGACCGTGAACAGGACGACGTCACCTCCGGGCAGCACCTGGGGCCAGCGATGCGTGCGCTCCCTGGCCTCCGCGTCGAGCGTCGTGATCGGGGTCGGCATTCCCCCGCTCGCCGGGACGATCATGAGGGGGGCGCTGTTCGAGGGAGAGAACACGATGCGATCCCCGGCACCCCAGCTCGCGCCGCGATTGCTGTCGGCACCGTCACAGATGGTCAGGGGTGTGCCGCCGTCCACCGGCACCTTCTGGATCTTGCCGTTGACGATGAATCCCAGCCAGCGTCCGTCGGGTGAGAAGAACGGCGAATCGGCGTTCTCGGTCCCCTCGACCGGGGTCAACCCCTGGCGGGCGAGGGCGCGCAGGAAGATCCGGCGCACGCCGTCCCGCACCAGTGTCACGGCGACGTGATCTCCCGTCGGGGAGATCGCGAGATTGCCGAACTGGTCGTCGAACAGCCGCGTCCCCTGCGGGAACGGCACGGCCAGGTTCAGCAACGGCCGCGGCTCCGGCTTCGAGAACGGACGGCCGAGCCAGAGCGAGACGGCGGCGAGCAGGATCCCGATCGCGGCGATGGCCCATGGCAGCAGGCGTGCGCGCGCCGGACGTGCCGGCGCCCCTGCAACGGCTTTCATCTCCTCGGGCGCCCCTCCGGCCATCGCTTCCTGGATCTCGAGACGGGCGTCCGCGATGTGATGCAGACGGCTCTCGGGATCCTTCGCAAGGCATCGCCGCAGCAGACGGCGCGCCGCCGGCGGCGTCGCGGCCGGCAGCTCGTCCCAGCCGGGCTCGGTCTTGAGCACCGAGGCCAGGATGTCCGACACCGTCCTGCCTTCGAACAGCTTCCGGCCGGTCAGCATCTCGAACAGCACGACGCCGAACGCCCACACGTCGGCGCGCGCGTCGGCCGCCTGCCCGCGCGCCTGCTCGGGACTCATGTAGGCGGCGGTGCCCAGGATCATCCCGGCGATCGATCCCACCGAGGTCATCGTCGGTGAGAGGCTGGCATCGGTCTGGCGGGAGCCCGGGTCCGGCGCCAGCGCCTTGGCGAGCCCGAAGTCCAGCACTTTGACCTTGCCGTCGGGTGTCACCTTGATGTTGGCCGGCTTCAGGTCGCGGTGGACGACACCGGCGGCGTGCGCCGCCTCGAGGGCTTCGGCGATCCCGAGAGCGATGGCGAGCGCCTCGTCCGGCGGGATCGGGCCGCGGGTCTATCCGTGCCGCCAGCTCCTCGCCCGCGACCATCTCCATGGCGAGGAAGCGGACGCCATCCTGCTCGTGCAGGCCGTAGATGCCCGCGATGTTCGGATGATTGAGCGCCGCCAGCACCTTCGCCTCGCGCTCGAAGCGCGCGAGACGGTCGGCTCGTGCCGCGAGCGTCTCGGGCAGCACCTTGATGGCGACCTCGCGGTCGAGGGTCGTGTCGACCCCCTTCCAGACCACACCCATCCCGCCCTCGCCGATCTTCTCGACGATGCGGTAGTGCTGCAGCGTGCTACCCGGTTCCACGGCCATCCGCATCCCCCTTGCCGGCCGTCATGCTACACCATCCGGCCGGTGGGGCGGGGCGCCTGCGTGTTTCCCTAGCGGGCGACCGCCGCCCGGTAACGCGCCAGGGTCTCGGGAGGGTAGAGCTCCTTGCGGTCGTAGAACACCTCGAAGCCCGGGACACCCACGGGCAGACCGACCCACGGCTGCTTCGAGCGGGTGAAGATGTGGACATCGGGGGACAATGCGGTGGGGTCATCGAGGGTGCCGACCCGGACGAACCGGAGATTCGGACGGCGGCCGTAGTCGCTCCAGACGGCGCAGAGGCACTCCGAGCATCGGTAGATGTCGTGATGTCCCCCGCTGCCCGATTTCAGCGCCGAGACGGTCAGCTCCCCCGAGAGAACTTCGATCCGGTCCGTCTCGATCATCGCATTGAGCACGAAGGCACTGCCGGTCTGTGACTGGCAGTTCAGACAATGGCAGCAGTGCACGAAGATCGGCGCCGACGTCAGCCGGTAGCGCACCGCCTTGCAGAAACAGCCGCCCTGAAGAAGCTCGTTCATCTCATCCTGCTCCGCTCGATCGTCGATGGGGCGGGGCCCAGGGCTCTCACCGGCCGCCAGACCACCGCGTGCGAGCTCGCTGTCCCGGCGATCTCGCCGTCCCGGTTGATGCCGACCGCGGAGCCGACACCGAGATCGATCATGACGCCTCGCTCCCATAGGAAGGCGTGAGACGGCGCCCCCGTCGTGAAGGTGATCTGGCCCACCACCTGCCCCTGGTCGTTGAGGTCCCGCGGGTAGACGTTGAACCCGTACCCGGGCGGCAGGACGATACCCGGAAGCCCGCCGAGATCGGTCCAGACACCGTTCTCCCAGAAGAAGCCGCGTGTCAGGCTGTTCCAGGCGAACAGCCCCGCAACCTGACCGCGCTCGTTGATCGCCACCGGCTCGACCGAGTGGCCCGGGCCGGGATCCACGCTGAGGTCGAGCATGACCCCATCCTCCCACAGGAAGCCCGGCCCTTCCGTGGCCGTATCGCAATAGCCGATGGCCTGGCCGCGGTCGTTGATCGCCCCGGCGGTGCACCCCAGGGCACCAGGGAGGGCGGCCTGTTCGTACGAACCGTCGGCGAACCAGCGGATAGCCTGAGCGCCGCCCGGGAGCCCCACCTCGCCGACCGCCTCGCCGCGGTTGTTCAAGGCCCGAGGACGGCTGTAGGAGCCGGCCGGCTCGAGATCCCTCGTCGTGCCATTCTCCCAGACCACCGGGAGGTAGGGAGCCGCGGCGCTCTGGTCAAAGCCGAGAATCTCCCCGCGATCGTTGATGGCGACGGCGTCCCGGAATCCCAGGTGACGCACGACACCGGCCGCATAGTGGAAGGCATGACGGGTCCCGCCTGCGTTGGAAACGCCGGCGATCTCCCCCTTGCGGTTCATGTCGATCGAGCTGAGATCGGTGACGCCGTCCACCCCCAGGTCGCGCAGGACACCATCCTCCCAGAGGAAGATCCGGCCCTCACCGGAAGCGTTGCGGCTCCACCCCAGGACGCGTCCGTGATTGTCGATCCCCAGGCCCTGGCTGGAGGCCCCCCCCAGCGTGCCGAGATCGATCATCTCGTACATGTTCGAGGCTCGGCGCGCCTCGGATGTCCGTTCGGGCGGTGAGGCGGCGAGAGTGGTCAACAGGATCGAAGCGACAGGAAGGATCAGAAGAGGTGATGGTCCACGGCGGCGCATCTGCGGTTCCTCCAGAAGGGGAAGGTGCGCCGACGATAATCCAGTGCGCCGGAGGGTGTCAATCCACAAAAGGGAATGACAATCAAGGGGGGATGCCCGGCTGGCTCTACATCGTCCCGATGAAGTTGACGAAGGCGCCCTGGTGATCGTAGTTCAGGTCGGTCAGGTCGTCCGAGAAGTCGGTGAAATTGTAGCCGGCGCCGACCTTGAAGTGCTTGCCCAGGTAGCGGTACAGGGCGGCCAGCGCGCCCGCGCGTCGCTGGCCGATGTCCGGCAGGTCGAGCATCCGCACCTCGGCCATGCCTTCCCAGGCGGTGTGGAAGCGCCAGTCCACCCTCAGGATGCCCAGGTGGGCGGTGTTGTCGAAGAACTGGCGGTTCACCCGATCGAGGCTCACCTGCCCGAGGCGGTAGGCGTACTTGCCGCCGATCGACCACTTGGGCGTGAGGTCGTAGGTCGAGATCGAACGACGCGATGTGGGTCTTCTGGATGTACTCGACCGGGGTGCTCTGGAACGTCACCTGGTCCGAGGTCGGGACATTGTAGAAGTAGGTGTACTTGGCCAGGGCGCTCAGCCGGTCGTGGGCCACGGGCCGGTACGCGTAGCCGACCACCGCCTCGGTGTATCCGCCGTCGTAGAAATCGCCGAGTGAGCTGTTGCTCACCGAGTGATTCAGCTTGCCCAGCAGACGCCAGTCGGGCGTGAGCTGGAACTTGAAGTTGTTGCGGAGCAGCCACGACGTCCTCTCGGTGTGCGACGTGTCGGGCTGCTCGGCGTCGTCGCGCCGGAACTCGATCGCGCTCGAGAACTGGATCCTCTCGACGCTGTAGCCCAGACGCACGCCGGCCGCCCTGCGGTCGGTCTGAGCGCCGCTCTGCGCGTCCTGCAGCGTGCCGACCTCGGCGTTGGCGCCCAGGTTCCACCGCTCCCGCGCCACGAGATTGACCCCGGTGGCGTGCGTGAGACCGGTCTGCGTTCCGACGTCCTGATACCGCTCCTCGACATAGACGCTGGAGCTGTCCGAGAGCCGCTGCTTCACGCCGGAGACGAGGTCGTTGCGGCGCACGCGCCGGCCGAAGTCGGTCCGCTCGTTGACCGCCAGGAAGTTCAGGTAGAGACTGGTCCGCGGGGAGACGAGGAACGTGGAGCCTAGCTTGCCGCCGGTGCCCAGGTCGCCGTCGGAGACCTCCCCGTCGATCTTGAACCGCTCGGTGGGGCGGTACGAGCCGCCGGCGCCGACACGTCCGTTGTCCTCGCGGGTCTCGTCCGCCGAGACGGTGTCCTGCACGAAACCATAGGCGCGCCAGGAGGTGCCCGGATCGAACGTGACCTGCGCGACCGCGTCGGTGCGGTCGCCCTGCTCCTGCGTCAGCGGGACCACCGGCGACTTGTCTTCGCGCCGATCGTTGCGGACGCCGGTGCTGAGCTTCCACTTCTCGGTCAGCTTGACACCCAGGTCCAGCTCCGCGGACCGGGTCTCCAGACCCTGGTCCTCGATCCGCTGATCGCCCTTGAGGGCGAGGTTGAGGCGGCTGCCCATGGGCATCCTGAACGTCCCGCCGTACTGGTCGGTGTCCTTAATCGTCGCCTGGCCCGGTGCCGAGTAGCCCGCCTCGATCGACTGCGTGTAGAAGGTGAACCGGCCATCGTGACCGGAGAAGAAGTCACCGAGGCCGACGCTCAGGTCGGTCCGGTACGCTCCCGCCTTGGTGGTCTCGCCGAACGACATCGGATCGTATCCGGTGAATCCATATCCGCCGTCGCTGGACTGCAGCGTGCTGGAGACCAGCCCCTTGCTCCGCCCGGCCTGGACCTTCAGCCAGGAATCGGTGCTCATCCTCAGGGTCAGATCGGCGGCGCCGAGGCTGCTGTCGACGTTGTCCTCGTCGTTGGTGTTCCCGGTCACGCCGAGCCTGACATGGTCGCCGAACCAGAAGTGGCCCTGCCCGCCCGCGGCGGTCGCGTCCAGCTCGTCGAAGCCGGGCGTGTACTCGTAGCGCGCCACCAGGTACGCCTCATCACCGCTCAGTCCGCTGGTGCGCACCAGCAGGTTGTCGTCCGCGATCGACGACAGCGGCTCGGCCAGCATCACGCGGCCCTGCAGGTAGTCGATGTCGTAATCCACGCCGGGACGCAGATCGATCACGCCCGTGACGATCTGGGAGTCCTTGTCGCGGACCTCGATGCGGAGTCGCTCGGAGCCGGTCAGGAGATCCTGATGGTGCAGGTAGTACAGCGAACCGCCGGTCCCCCGGAACTCCTCGTAGCTGGGCATCGTGCCCGGCTCGGCAGCGAACCCGTCCACCGAGATCTTCCGCTCGCCGAAGCGGGTCGTTGCCTGCGACGCGTAGTGCCCGTTGGCGCCGTACAGGCCACGGTCCACGTGCGCCAGCTCGTTCTCCAGATAGCCGGCCTTGAAGTTGCCCCACATCCCGTAGTTCTCGCCGTGGCTTGCCTTGAAGTAGAACTTGCCCTGGGTCGGGGCCATCTCCTCCACGACGCTGTCATCGCCGAACGTCGGGTAGTAGTAGTCGGAGTCGATCCGCCGGAAGAGCGCCTGGGGCGACTTGTCCAGGAAGTTGCTGAACAGGTCGTTCACCGGGCCCTCCCGCGTATCCGCGCTCGTCGTCAGCCGCCAACCCGCCTTCAACTTGCCGTCCACGAAGAACGCGAGCCGCCCGTCGAGCGAAGAATCGTACGGTTGGGGAGCGTTGTCACCCTGCACCCGGTCCTCCTCCCCGCTCGAGCGGTTCTCGGAAAGGGTGAGATCCGCCATGCCGACATAGAACAGGTCGGTGCGCTTGAACTCCAGGTCGCGCAGGTACAGCGAGCCGTTGCCGGCGTCGTCGAGCACCGCCACCTCGACCGTGTGCGCGCCGGGGGGAAGGATCTCCTCGGCCGCGAAGTTGCCCTGCGGGTCGACCGGGACCTGGCGGCCCGCCACCCAGACCGTGTGGCCCGCCGGGATGCCGCCGCCCTGCACCTTGACCATGCCGCCGTCGAGATCGATCTGGTGACGCGCCAGGTCGCTCTCGCCGTACGCGGCAAGCAGCTCGCGCGGCTCGCCCTCGGACATCGCCGCCGCCTCGGGCGACGACTCCCTGTATAGCCAGAGCGGGTGCTCCTCCGTCTCGTCGAAACGCCCCTTCGCCCCGTAGGCGCGCAGCACGTACTTGAGCTCCCGGACGGGGCTTTCGAAATTCTGCGGGCCCGGCTCCCAGTCCGCCAGCCCCTCGTCGTCGACCGGGAGCGTCGCGATCGGCTCGTCCCGCAACGACTGTCCGCTGATCGAAGATCCGGATCTCGGCGTGATCGATGAAGCTCGCGTAGTTGTCGTACATCCGGAAGTGGATGACCGAGGCGATGGGGGCCTCGCCCGGACGGCTCACCGGCACGGAGACCGGGTGCACGCCCACGCTCAGGCGGGGTCGCGCGCCGAGGTCGTCGAAGTGGAACTGGATCCGGGCGTCGTCGAGCGCGACGTCGGTGCAACGCTGCACGTCCTCGGAGCTGCGGCCCGGATCGTCGATCGGCTTTCCGTCCACTGTGATCCGCATCACGTTGAGGTCGAGCGGGCTCTTCGGCTGCAGCTCGCGGGTGATGCGCGTGATCTCGACGCCTTCGTAGTCCTCCAGCGGCACCGGCTCGTCGTAGACGGCCTGCACGCGAACGAACGAGGTCTCGCCCTGTATGAACCCGGCGTTCACCACGTCGTCGGACTGGACGAAGCCCCGCCCCTCGTGCTCGGCCAGGGCGCCGGCCAGGAGCGGATCCTGCATCACGATGTCCATGGTCCGGCGGGCGCGCGCCGCGGAAAGCCCGATGTCGTCGCCGTAAACGGACGCCGTGCGGCGGTCGAGACGCTCGTTCTTTGTGTAGCCGATGAAGCGCAGACGCGCGTTGGGTCGATCCGCGATGTCCGCCAGCGCGCGCTTCAGTTCCGCCGCATAGCCGGCGGGGATGATCGGCTGGCCGTTGACCAGATCGAGCGTCGGGATGGGGCCCCAGGGAGGATCGTAGACCTTCGTCACCATCTCCTCGCCGGACTCGCCGGGACACATCTGAGGCTCGTCCGGAAGCTCCTGGAGCGGGTCGTCGTACCAGAACTCCACCTCCACGCGGCGGTTCAGCGTCCGCCCCTGCAGGGTCCCATTGGAGGCCAACGGATGGGCGGCCCCGCGGCCGTCGCTCTCGATCGCGGAGCTCGGCAAGCCCAGGGCCTCCTGCATGGCCAGCGCTACGCGCAGGGCCTTCGCCTTCGACAACGCCAGGGTGTTACCGTAGATGCGCTCGTTGCGGCCGGTGAGCTGCTCGTCGTCGGTATATCCGATAAACCGGACCGTCACGTTCTGCCTGTCCTTCATGTTCTCGAGCGCCTGCCGGACCTGCGTGACGAACGCCTCGGTGATCGGCGTCGTCTCGTCCTCGTACCGCAGCGGTACCACGAGGTTCTTCACGCGTGTCCGCCGGGCGTTGCCTTCCTTGTAGCTCAGCTTGCAGACGGTCTCCATACGGCAGACCTTCACCCGCTTGATGTCGTCGGAGACCACCACTTCCTCGTCCTTGACGGCATCCCGGACCTCGTCGTACCAGACCTCCACCTCGACCCGGCGATTGAGCGCCCGGCCGTCCTCGGTGTCGTTGGATGCCACGGGCTGCGTGTCGCCCGCCCACTCGTACGTGATCGCCTCGGGTGGCAGACCGAGCGCCTTCTTGAAGTACTCTGCCACCTCGCCGGCGCGCTCGCGGGACAGACCGGCGTTGTCGCCGAACTCCCGTTTCAGGCTCTCGGAGAGGTTCTGGGAGTCCGCGTGTCCCACGAAATGGAGCCGGACGTTCCGGCGGTACCGCAGAGTCTCGAGCACCCTCGCAAGCTTCTCTACATAGTCCGGCGGGATCTCGCCACACCGGACTCGAACCGGATCGGCGCCACGACGTTTTTCAGCTTGACCGTCTCGAGCTTCTCGTCGGGGACCTGCCGGACCTCGAGCCGATCGCCCTTCTCGCCGTCGAGCCGGTTCGGGTCCTGCGACCAGACCTGGAGCGGCTGGTCGGGGGAGATGTGCCGCTCCGCCTGCTTGCCCGGATCGGTCTCATCGACTGAGGCGGCGCCCGCGGTGGTGGTCATCACGAATCCGATGATCAGCGACAGGTGACGAAGCTTGCGCATGTCCATCACCTGCCTCCCGGGGCGCGCACGTCTGATTTCCCGGGCGGGCCGCCGAGCCGCCAGAAGATCTCGGTCTCGATGCTGAGCGGGTAGGCGTTCTGCCCGGTCTCCCAGGCGTCGCTCACCTGCTTCTTGAACGCCTCCACCCGCTGCTGCACGAGCGCGGCATCCTCCTTCTCGGCCACGTACGACAGCCGCAGCACCGACGGCGCCTTGCGCAGCTCGCCGAGCAGAAGGTCGAGACGCGGCTTCCACTGGACGCGGATCTCCGTCGAACCGGGTTCGAACGCCGCGTCGGTCAGGTCGATGCCGACCACCCGGTAGATCGAGGCGCCGAAGTCGACCCGCAGGGCCTTGCCTCGCGTGGCGCGCTTGACCTGCACCTGGTCCGTGGACATGCGGAACCCGCTGGGTAGCGTCCTGTCATCGAGCTTCAGCACGAAATTGCTGCCGCGGCCCTCGTGCGGAGTGATCGCGCAGGTGATGTGGTACCGCCCGTACAGGTCCGTCGTCGCCACCAGACCGCGGGGCGTCGCCACGCGCACGCCGGGCAGGCCGTTTTCGCCGTCGTCCTGGCGGCCGTTGCGATTGACGTCGTTGAAGACCTTGCCGGTGACGTCGGTGCAGTCGAACGTGGGGTCGGGCACGACACGCACCGTGGCCGTGGCCACTCCGGACATCGCGGCGCCGGACACGCCGTTCACGACGTAGGCCCGGTTTGTGTACTCGCCCTCGCTGACGCCGGCGCCCACGGCCAGCAGCAGCTTGATCGTACGCGTCTGGGTTCCGGCGATGATGAGGCCGTTCCAGCTCAGGTCCAGTTTCGAAGACGACGGCTCGGTGGGCACGCCGTCGAGCAGCGCGGAGCCCTCGACGTAAGCGAATCCCGCCGGGATGCGGTCCACGATGCTCACGTCGGTGAGCAAGGTGCCGGCCAGGTTGCTCACCGTGATCTCGTACGGCACGAGCTGCCCGCGGGAGACGTTCAGAAGCGGGGTGGTCTTGGAGATCGCGATCGAGCCGGAGATGACAGGGTCGAGCGGGATGTGGTTGTTGAAGATCTCGCTCGAGCCGGGCATCTGGCTGCTGTCGAGCATGACGTGCATGTAGTGGACGGTGCCGGCGGTGCGCGGCGGCACCGACGCGGCCGGCGCGAACTCCGAGGGCTGAACCTCGCAGTACTGCGAGGTGCTCGGGATGACGTCGTCGACGGTGCCCGGGCATGCCGGCACCGAGAACGGTGCCGTCGCCGCGGTGGTGGCCGGGGGGATGATCTGCGAGGTTCCGGCGTTGTAGCCGGACCCCGGTGGCGGCGTCACCTGGATCAGGTAGTCGGAGCCGCTCGGGCAGGCCGGGTCGCTGAAATTGACGTCGAACTTGTAATAGCCGTCCGCAAGGGTGACCTGTCCCTGCTGGACCGGATCGTCGAAGCAGCTCGTGGGCACCGCGGGGCCGCCTGTCCCGCTCAGGAGCGTGAGGGTCGCTCCCACCACCGGGATCCGCGCGATTGAGTCGTAGACGACGCCGTTCGGCTGGATCGGCAGGTTCAGACCCTGCACAGTCGCCCCCGACGACACGATGATGTCGGTGATCCGCTGCATGCCGTTGGTGAAGGCCGAGGCGGCGCGCCCCAGCATCGCCGTGGTGGCCCCTGCACCCGGCGCCCGGAAGACCAGCTCGTACTGCCCGCCCGTCGTATCGTTGGGCGCGACACCGATCATGCGGTAGTTGCCGTTGGCGTCCGTCAGCGACGTGTGCGTCAGGACGTTGTCGAGGTACAGCTCCACCGACCAGCCGGCCAGCGGCCGCTCGCCCGAGTCGCGCGTGGCATCGAAGTCGGCGTCGTGCCAGACCGAACCGTTCAGCTCGGCGAAGCCCGGAACGGCCCCCACCACGATCGAGACACTGGCGCTGGCGGTCTGCGTGGGGCTGTTCCAGGCCACCACGCCCGTGTTGGTGACGACCGTTCCGGTCGCCAGCCCCGGGTCGAGCGTCGCGCGGAAGCGGAGCACCACCACCTCGCCCGGGTCGAGCGCACCGTACGTCGTGGCGTAATCGGCGCTGATCGTCGATCCGGCGAAGGTGACGCCCGACGCCGAGCCGTTCATCGTCGCCGAACCGGCCACGTAGGCGAGCTGACCGGGCTGCGAGGCGTCGAGATCGTCGGTGATGACGACGTTGAGCGCCGGCACCGAGGCGATGTTCTGGACGCGGACCAGGTACTCGAGCTGCGCTCCGGGCAGTGCCGCGCCGCCGCCCACCACCGAGACCTGCTTGGTGATGGCGAGCTGCTGGACGGCGCCGACCACCACGACCGTCGGCTCGGGTCCCGTCGAGGGGTCTCCATCGCCGTCGGTCGGCAGGTCGGGAAGCTCCACGCTGCCCACGATCGCCTGGTTGCTGATGATGGTGCCCGCGGGTGTGTTCGGGTCGACGCGCAGGTCGTACTGCAGCACCGCCGATTCCCCGGGCGAGATCGTGCCGCCGCCCGGGCCGGGCAGCGGAGGCGTCAGATCGGACGAGCTGATGTCGATACCCGAGGCCAGCGGGGCGACGCCCCCGTCGGGCTGCCCGACCGGCAGCCCGTTGAGGAACGTGGTGTCCGCCAGGTAGGTGGTGTTGGCCGGGACGCCGTCGGTCAGCACGACACCCGTGGACGGGATCGTGCCGGAGTTCTGCACCGTGATGGTGTAGCGAAGCACGTCGTTCGGGTCGACGACGCCCGGCGTCCCGAGGTCCACCAGCAGCGCCACGCTCTTTTCCGCATACAGCAGCGGCAGGTTCCCCACGATGTCCCGCGTCGGGTCGTTGGCGATCGGCGTCGCCGGGTCGTCGGACGGCTGGTTGATGATCCCGTCGTCGAACGCCGTGACAAACCCCTGGTTGGAGATCACGGTGCCGTCGAGCACGTTCGGGTCGATGATGACGTCGAAGGTGATGGTCGCCGTGTGGGACGCACTGCCGGACGCGATCGGCGGGCATGAACCCGGGCGTGGGATCGGACGGCGTGTTGATGAGCATGCCGTTGACGAGCGGGGACAGTCCGCCGACATCCGCCACGGCGGCGCCGTTCAGCGTCGTGCTCCCGGCGACATAGGTGGTGTTCGCCGGCACGGCGTCACGCAGCGCGACGTCGGACGCGTCGGCGTTGCCGACGTTGTTCACCGTGATGGTGTACCGGAGCATCTCCCCGGCCAGTAGCACGTTCGGGTCGCCGGTCAGGTCCGTGGAGATCTTCTGGATCACGAACGCAGGACTGGCGGCAATCGTCACCCGCGTGGGGTCCTCGTCGCCGGGCACCGTGGGGTCGGCCTTGCCGTTGACGCCGGGATCGTCGCTGACCGCGAACGTCGTGCTGTTGGCGAGTAGAAGTGACGACTGGTTGCTGACGACGGTGCCGTTCGCGAGGGAAGGGCCCAGCGTGATGTCGAACTGGATCACGATCTCGCCGCCCGCCGAAATATCCAGGTTGTCGACATCCAGCACCCCGGTGCCATTGGCACCGCCGGTGCCGCTGGTGCCGCTGACGTCGGCGCCGGCCGGGTAGCTGACCAGTGTCAGCGAGCCGGGCACGAACGCCGGTGACGCGTTCAGGGCGTCCATCTCGTCGTGGATGCTGAAGTTGCTGATCGCCTGGTCGAGGCTCTGGAATCGGAGTGTGTATCGCAGCGTGTCGCCCGGAGCGGCGGTGGTGGCTGGATTCGCGCCGCTGGTCAGGTCGGCGACGGTCTTCTCGAAGAAATAGCCGGTCAGCGCCGTCGTCACCGTGTGAGCGTCTTCGGGGTCCGCCGTGCCCACCGTGCCGTTGGTCAGGGTGTAGTTGTAGGGCAATCGGTTGACGTTGCTGCTGTCGCCGTTGTACCACTCGACGGCGCCGGCGACGTTTGTCAGCGCTACACCGTTCTGCGTGTTGCTGTCGAGCTGTGTCCGGTACTGCACGATGAGCCGTTCACCGCCCCCTATCGTGGCCGCGGCGGTCAACATCCTCAGATCGAGCTGGCAGTTCGGCGCGCCGTTCCACGTGAGCGTGTAGTCGCTGCCCTGGACGAGCGGCCCCTTGCCCGGGATGGTGGCACCGTTCGGATCGAAGACCTGCGCGCTCAGGATCTCCGGCGTCATGTCGCACATCCCGCCTGTGGGGCCGTCCGGGAGAAGATCCTGCAGCGAGACGTTCCAGGCGTCGTAGTTCCCCGTGTTCTGCACGTCGAGGGCGAAGTCTCCCCACTGTGCGAGGTTCATGGTCGCCGGGCCCGTCTTCGTAACGACGAGCTGCGGCCCGCCGATCGTCAGCGGCTGACTCACGCCCCACTCGCCGGGCAGCGGCTCGTAGTAGACGCCGCCGATCAGCCGGCCGAAGTCCCACTTGGCCGTGTTGACGAAGCTCGTCCCGGGGGCGTTCTGCATCGTGTTGTCGAGCACGACCGTGAGCTCGATGGCGAACTGGCGCTGGGCTGCGACGATCGGGATGTTGTCGAAGGTGAGCGCTCCGCCGACGTTTGAGAAGGTGTGCGGCACGTCCGTGTTGTCGTCGAGCCAGTAGACCCTGTGGCTGACATAGGTGAGATTCACACCGGTGGCGTTCAGGTCGTCCCAGACAGTGATCCCGTGCAGGTCGTTGAGCGATCCGCTGGTGTTGATGACGGTGCCCGTGCCCGGGTCGTAGAGGACCGGGATCGTCATGGTGTAGGTGAACGGAACGCCGATCGTGACCGTGGGGGGGCCCGGCGGATTCTGCTTGTCGATCTTCTCGACCGGGATCAGAAGATTCAGGCATTGGGTCTGGACGGTGGTGGACGAGCTGTTGGTGAACCAGATCCTGTTGCCCTGGGAGTTGAGGTTGCACGCCATGTTGCCGGTGTGCACGACGTTGTCGAAGATGAGCAGCCAGCTCGTGGGGTTGTTTCCGATACCGAAGCTGATGTTGGAGGTGAGCGGGTTCGACGCCGGGTAGTTTCGGATCGTGCAGTTGCCGTCGATCTGGATCTGGGCCGGCGGGACGGGGTAATTGACGAATCCGTCGATGACACCGCCGGCGTCGGCGACGCAGTCGATCGCCAGCGCCGGAGCGGCGCCCAGGATCGACAGCCCGAAGGCGAGCAGCAGGAGGACGAACCACCCGCGGGTCGCCCTCGCTCTGTACCCGTTTCTAGAAGCCATTCATGCCCTCGTTCCTCTCACCAACCGACTGCGTCGCGATAGCAAGGGGACCGAGGCAGCCCTGCGTTTTGGGCTGGATTCCGGCGGTCCCGCTGTCCTGGGGCCTCCGGGGCCCGTTAGACCGGTGACTTTGCGTCGCCATCTTTCGATGGCTTTGCCCTTATCGAAATCGCGCGATTACTGCGTGATCAGTGTTTCGTTTCCGCTGGTACTGTTCGTGCTCCTCCACGGAATCCGCCCACACGCGTCATGCCGCGGGCAGGAAGTCGATCGGGTACACGATCGTCAGGGCCTCGACGCCCTCCTTGGCGCCGAAGTCGATCGTCCTCGTGATGCCCACCACCTGCTCCGCGAGCTGGGGGGCGTTCATGTCGGATGACTCGAGCCGGCACATCGACACGCTGCCGTCCGGCTCGATCGTCAGACGCAGCACGATCTGACCCTGGAGGGTCGGGTCCTTGCGCAGCTCCCGGTTGTACAGGCGGTAGAACTGCGCCTTGTACCGGTCGAACACGATCTGTATCTCCTCGTCGGTGCGGGAAAGACCGGGGCCGCCGCGCGCCAGCGGCCGGCCGCCACCGCCGATCGAGGCGATCGCGCTGGTCGCCTTGCCGACCTGCACGCGGCGAATGCCGCCAGCTCCGCCACCGCCGCCACCACCGCCGCGTCCCCTGCCGCCACCGCCTCCCACGTTGAGGCTCAGCGAGGCGAGATTGATCCCGCCGCTCGAGCCCGGCGCGTTCGTCGTGAGCATGGAGCGTGTCGCGACCTGGTTCGACTCGCTCACGTCGTCGGCGTTCCCATACCGGGCCTCCGATCCGAGACGCGGCGCGACCTTGTCTTTCGCCAGGCTCGCGAACTCGTCCTTGAATGCCAGAAGACCCGCCTTCTCGACCGTCCTCTGCGGTGGCGGCTCGATCTCGGCCACGGCCGGCATCGCCGGGTTGACCGGGTCCAGCGGTCCCGGCGGTGCCGGATCCGGGTTCTCGGGCGGCGTGTCGGCCTGCGCGTAGGCGGGCGTCTCGGGCACGGGCTTGTCCGTGGGCTTGGGCGGCTCCGGCTCCTTGACCGGCTCCGGCTCCGCTGCTTCATCGGCTCCTTGGGTATGTCCGCGACGACGGGAGGCGGCGGCACCGGCTTCTCGTGCGCCTGACGGACGAGCTGGACCAGCCGCTTCGGCATGTCCTCCGGAGCGAGCCGCTCGGGGATCGGCAGCGGGATCATCGGAAGCAGCAGGCCGAACATCAGGCTGCCCCCGAGCGACACGGCGAGCGTCTTGCGGAAGCGCCAGTCCTCCTCGCCGCCGCGCGCCCAGGCCATGAGCTGAACCCGGCGCGGCACCTCGCTGATTTCCCGTTCGACGGTCCACTCGCTCTTCTTGCGCTCCTCCTCCTGCCGGAGCTCGTACAGATCGTCGCCGAGGATCTCGAGGTTCTCCTCCTCGAACGCGATCTTGGTCAGGACGGTCTGTCGCCGCGCCTCGAGCTCGCCGAGCTGCGCCTGGAAGGTGCTGACGCGCCCGCGCACGTCGCGGAGCTGCTCCGTGACGCGAACCGGCTCCATGCGCTCCCCCCAGAAGAGCGACGCGGCACCGAGCTCGGAGAGCTTCTCCAGAGAGCCGCAAGCCTGCTCCAGCAGCTCGTGGTGCTCCCGTTTCGGCGCGAGGCCCTCGACCTCACCCTCGACGGCACGCAGATCGTCGGCCAGCCCGCGCAGCCGCTCGCGGACCTGCGCGACCTGCTCGCGCACCTTCTGCTCTTCCTGCGAGTTCATCTCCTGCACTTGGTCACCCATGGCTCAGCGCGCCTGCGCGGTTTTCTGGACGACGGCCAGCGACACCCGCGTGTAGCCCTGCCCGGTGCACGTGGCCATGACCTTCTTCAGAACGCTGAACGGCACCGACTTGTCCGCCAGCACCGTAACCTCCTTGCTCTCCGCGACCGTCTTCGTGCTCACGCCGATGACGCTCTCGCTCAGCTCGCGCAGCCGCGCGCTGATCGGCGCGATGTCGCCGGTCGATGCCTGGATGTCGGCCACGCGCGCCACCGGGACGCCCTGAACCAGAACCTGCTCGGTCCCCACCAGGATCACCACGGTCTCGCGCGGCTTCGCCTCGACGACGGACTCCGGCAGCTTGATGACCTTGGGCTGCTGCAGGGTCTCGACGCTCGCCGAGTTGACCATCAGGAAGAACACGAGGATGGTGAACACGTCCATCAGCGACGTCAGGTTCAGCTTGGGCATGGCGCGCTTGCGGCGCGTCATGCGTCGAATGCGGCGCGAGGCCTTCATGGCGCGTCTCCCAGTGATATGGCGGTGAACAGGTCGGCACGGACCGTCCGTCCGTCTTCGAACATCTCGACGCTCCGCATCACGTCCATGACCTGAATGAGGTAGTCGTACGGGATGTCCGGCTCGAGCAGCACCGAGGCGTCCTGCTTGTCCGGGTACTCGTTCTTGATCTGCACGAGATACTCCGAGAGCTTCGGCAGGTCATAGCTGTCGTCGACCTTGGGAATCGCCGCGATCACCTGTGACCCGTCCATGATCTCGAGCCCCGCCTTGCGGACCACCACCTCGACCCGGAACGACGGCGTCACCGGCGACGCGCTCTTCGCGCTCGGCAGATCGAGCTCGACGATCGTGATCCGGGAGAACACCGCGGTGATGAGCAGGAACGGGACGAGCACGACCATCAGGTTCATGAACGTGGTCACGTCCAGCTCCGGCGACTCCTTGTGGAGCCGATAGTGGTGCGCTTTCGCCATGTTCGTTACACCGCGACCTGGCGCTTCGCCAGCGAGGTGATGACGTTGAGGGCCTTCACGGACGCCATCTCGAGGCTGTCCACGATCTCACCCGTCTTGGCCGCGAGCACCGAGTGCGTGATCAGCAGCGGAATGGCGGCGATCAGGCCGAACGCCGTCGTGTTCATGGCCACCGAGATGCTCGCGGACAGCAGGTCGGCCTTCTCCGCCGGATTGGCGTTGGCGACCGCCGTGAACGCCTGGATCAGGCCCATGATGGTGCCAAGCAGCCCGAGAAGCGTGGCGATGCTGGCGCCGAGCGCGATGTAGGACGTCCTTTTCTCGAGCTGCGGGATGATCTCCATCATGCTCTCTTCCATCGCGATTTCGATGTCCTCGCGTCGGCGCACGGCGCCCTGCCGGGCGAGGCCCATGCTCAGGAGTCGCGACACCGTGGAGTCGTCCTCGCTGGTCATCTCGCGCGCCTTCTCGAAGTCGCCGCTCGCGAGGGCCGGCTCGAGCTTGCGCCACATCCCTTCGTTCTTGCTCTTGACCTGCGTGAGCGTGACATAGCGCTCTATCGCGATCGCGATCCCCACCGTGAACACGATCAGGATCGGGTACATGAACGGACCCCCGGTCACGAAGAACCTCACCATCGAGTACAGGACATGCATTTTCCTTCCCTCCTCCAGCCAGCCTTGGGATTGCTCCCGATAATCGACCACGACCGACGGTCGAGGCCGGTCAGGGCGTTGTCTTCGACCTGATCTGGTAGTAGCTGAGCTCCCGCATGAACACTTCCCTGTCTATCGGCTTCCTGGAATCGTCGAGCATCGTCGAAAACCCGATCGCATCGCCGATTTCCGAGGTCTTCCAGGGGACGATGACCAGTGACTTGGGCGCCTCCTGGTTGCCCAGAATCGACATACCCGAGATCTCCTTGGGACCCTGGTCCTTGCTCTCCTGCGCCGCCCCGGCGCCCTCGCTTTCTGCCTTCTCCTGCTTCGTTGCCTGCGGTTCGCCGACCTCGGCAGCGGGACCGGATTCCGGCCGCGCCTCGGGTGTCTCCTTCGCCTGCTCTTTCGCCTGTGTCGCCGGGGCGTTGGGATCGGGGCCGGGCTTGGCCGTTTCGTCGGCCAGCGCGACACCCGCCGCCATCAGCACCAGCACGAGCCATACGCTCCTCTTCATTGCCCCTCCTTCTCGGTCACCCGGGCGCGAAGGTCGGTGACCCAGTGGGCGACCTCGGCGTCGTCGGGGACGAGCCGGCTGTACGCCTCGTAGTGCTCGAGCGCACACTCGTTGTCCCCGAGATACAGCTCGCACAGAATGCCGAGGTTACGGTGCGCGTAGTGGAAGTCGGGGTACTTTGCCAGGGCCGCCTCGTAGCTCGCGCGGGCTTCCGTGAACCGCTCCTTGCGTCGCAGCACCATGCCGAGCTCGTTGTTGGCCACGGGGTGATCGGGGTACAGCTCCAGGGCCACTCGCAGGTCGGCCTCGGCGCTGTCCAGATCGCCGAGACGCGCATAGGCGATGCCCAGATCGATGTACGCCGAAGTGAGCTCGGGCTCCCGCTCGACCACCTTGAGCAGCAGGTCGATGCCGTCGCGGTATCGCGCCGCCTCGAGCATGCCCACCGCGGACTGGTAGTCGGCCCGCACCTCGTCTTTGATGCGCAGCCTCTGGGTGATGGTGAAACCGCCTGCCTCCTGCTCGATCTCCATGCGCGCGGGCTTCCGCTTGACCGGCTTGTCCGTTCCCGCCCAGCCGTAGCCGGCCAGCGCGAGGAACAGGACCGACCAGGCCAGACAACGCCCGGATCCGCCCTTTCGGGTGCCGTTACTCTGGATTCGCATCGTCCACCGCTGAATCGTCCCCCGGCGCCGGGTCGGCGGCGTCGGCTGGCGGGACGGAAGTGCCTGACACGGGCGATCGGTATTCGTAGCTCTCGACGCCCTCGATGAACCCGCTGCTCGACTCGTCTTTGGCATAGCGCCCCGGTCTGAGCTGGATGAGCTGGCCGAGGCTCTTCTCGGTCCATTCGTTGACGACGCCGGCCTGCCGCAGCTCGAGGTTTTTCTCGTGCAGGTCGATGGCTTTCTGCTCGAACGGAGTCGCCTCCTCCTGCAGCACCTGCTCGTACTTCTCCAGCTCCTCCGGCCGCAGGTCGGCCGGGCGCTCCGACCCTGTCAGCGCGCGGCTGAAGTCGAGATAGGTCTCCGCCATGTAGTAGGTGGCGGCCGCGGTCACCTCGGCGATCTCGTACTAGACCAGGTGGTCCATCGCATCGATCGCCTCATCCATGCGCTGCTTCTTCTCCTGGAGGCTCACCTCGAACGGCTGCTGCAGCTTCACGGCCACGGCATCGTCGTAGAGCTGCTCGGCGAGAACCAGCGCCGAGCGCGCGGCGAGGGTTCGGGTACGGGCCGTCCGCTCCGCACCGGCCTCGGCGTCGACGCGTACGATCTCGTTCAGCTCCTCGCGGTAGAGCCAGTCCTCGTTCGACGCCTTGTGGATCTGCGCGATCTTGAACCGCGCCTCGAGGGCAGCCTCCACGGGATGAGGGAACTCCCGCACGTAGCGGACGTACACGTCGAGGGCGTTCTCCGGGTCGTCCGACTGCTCGTAAAGATCTCCCGCGACGAGCAGCGCCTCGCTGATCATGTTCGGGTCCTCGGACTCGGCCGCAAACCGGTCGTACTCCGCTGCAGCGCGCGGCAGCTGGCCGTTTTCCCTGTAGGCATAAGCGATCTGTCGCGTGGCCTCGGGCTCCAGCTCGTGCTCCGGGTAGGCTTCGCGGAATGCCTCCAGCACGCGCGCGGCCTCCGACCAGCTCTCCAGTCGTATGAGGGCGGCGCCGGCGTCGTATTCGGCCGTCGCCCGGATGGTGGAGTCGGGAGCAGCCGTACGTATCCTGAGGAAATTGTCGGCCGCGGCGCGGTAGTCCTGCGCCACGTTGGCCGCCTCGCCCTGCTTGTAGATCGCGGCGGCCAGGTTGTCCTCGAACCCCTTGCGCGATTCGTCCCCCTCGGGCGTGGCCGCGAGCACCTGCGTGTACGCCTCCTCGGCGCGCGAGTAGTCGGCGGTCTCGAACGAACCGTGCGCGACCACGATCCACGCCGAGCGCCGGAGCGCTGCATCCGCCTGCGGGTAGTTGTCGATGAGACGCTGTGCCGCCTCGATGGCCGGCGCGTATTCCTTCATCTCGTACAGGTCGTCGGCGGCCGCCCCGAGGACCGGCCCCGCCTCTTCGTGGTCCGGGAAGGCGTCCACGAACTTGAGTGAGCTGGCGATGGTGTCCCGCTTGACCGCGTCCCGCTGGTCTTCACCTGCGACCTTCAGCTGCTCACGGTAGGCGTACACCGCCGCGTAGCCTGCGGCCGCGGACTGCTCGTGGGGCGCGTAGTCGTAGGCCGTGCGCTCATACTGCCGCGCCGCCTCGCCGAAATCCTTGTTCTCGAGAAGCAGATCCGCGAGCCGGTAGTTGATCGGCGGCGAGTCGGGGTCGGCCGGAAACGACGTGAGGTAGTCGTTGTACCAGCGGATGGCCTCGTTGTAGTCCGCCAGTTTCTCCTGCTCGTCCTCCGCGCCCTGATACTGGGCGTGATAATGCGTCGCGAGGTCCTTCAGGTTGGTCTTGAGGAAGGCGAGCACCTCGGGAGATTCCTCGGGCTTGAAGTGCTGCCAGTATTCGCTCTGCAGCCCGTACTTCGATGCGAACTCCCGCTTCGATTCCAGCACGAGCTTCGGGAACCCCCCCTTGGTGAAGGTGTCGATGATCCGCATGCTGAATCGCGGCGCCTCGCGATGGAACGGATACAGCGCGATGAACGCCCGATAGGTGTTCGCCGCGTCGTCGTAGCGCAGCTTGGTCAGGTAGTAGTCGCCCAGGTTGCTGTAGACGCGGTCCTCGTAGGAGCGATTGCCGAACGTCGAGAAGTAGTCGCGGACGGCCTCCGGGCCGCCGAGATTGCTGAACGACAGGCTGATGACGCGATAGGTGTCGGCGACGCGGCGCTCGTCCTCCTCCTCGTGGGTCTCGTCGAAGTCGTAGCCGTTGGACACCTTGTAGTCGAGCAGCGCCATGTACCTGTGCAGTGCTTCCTCGTAGAACTCCTGCTTGTAGAGCGTCCACCCGAGCTTGTAGAGGGCCAGCTCGTAGTACGAGGAATCGGATCCCATGTCGATGATGGCCGAATAGGCGCTCTCGGCGTCACGGTACCGTCTGCGCGTGAAGAAGTACTCGCCTCGCCTGAACTGAACCTCGTCGTAGTGCTCGGAATCCGGGTTCGCGGCGATCAGGCGCTCCATGGTCGCCATCGCCTCCTCGGTGCGACCCAGCTCGTCATACGCCCGCGCCATCTGATAGAGGACGAGGTCGCGGTGCTCGTAGTCCGGGTAGTCGGTGAGCAGCTTCTCGTACAGGGCGATCGCCTCCAGGGGCCCCTTCGGGTCGACGCCGCCGCTCATCGAAACCGCCGACATGGCGCCCGTGTCGAGGTTCGCGAGTATCCCGCTCTGCGCCGTCGTGCGTTGCTCGAACTCCTGATCCGTTTCCTTCAGATCCGCGCCGGTGACCGCCGCGTCGGGATCCGTCCTGGGGGGCCGGACGCCCGGGACCGACTGCGAGCTCTCCGGAACGGCCATCTGCCGGGGCTTGCCATCCGTGGCGCGCAGGCCGAACTGCTTCTCGATCTCCAGGTCGGCCAGACGCCGCATCGCTTCCGGGGTCATTCGGGTTTCCGGGGTCTCCTCCAGGAAGCGTCGGTAGCTCTCCATCGCCTGCTGGAGTCCTTCCTCGACCTTCACTTCCTGCACGTCCGGACGCACGTTCCGCAGTTCCGCCAGCGTCCCCGGCGTCGTCGCCTCGCGGTGCGAGGCACAGCCGATGAGGAGGATCGGCGCGAGAGCGAGCGGAACGACGCGACCCCTCATCACGGCTCCTCCACGACGTTCTGGGCGCGCGCGGCCCGGTCGTAGCTGTCGGCGACGGCATAACGCGCCTGCGTCTGCTGGGTCACGAGACGCTCCCGCCGGGATTCGAGCTGATGAATCGCCACTTTCTCGATCAGATCGCCTTGCCGGGTCATCAGGGTCTCGACGCGCTGGAGCGCGTCCGATACGCGCCGACGCAGCGTTTCGATCGTCTCGTCGTATCCGATGTAGCTGTGGGTGGCGGCCTGTCTCGCCCGGACGAAGGCCTCGTACTGTCGATTGAGGGCGTCGACCTGGACGTCCAGCTCCGCGAGATGCGCATAGGCGGCGGTCAGACGCTCCTGGTACTCGGTGTCGAGCCGCCATGTGAGCATGCCGCGAAGCCGTTTCACGCGGTCCCGGAGCGCCGCCGTCCCGGTGTCGTCGCCGTCACCCAGCTGCTGCTCAATCCGCTCGAGGCGCTCGTTGATGAGTTGTTCCTCCGCGGTGGCCAGGTACTCCGGCCGGGGCGCCGTGAGCATTCCATGCAGGCGATCGCTGAGATGCTTCCGCTGCTCGAGACGCAGACGCATCCGGGAATCCAGCTCGCGGAACTCTGTGTCGACTTCCGGCAGCATCGGCTCATAGTTCTCGCCGCGCAGCCGAATGATGTCCTGGAACGCGTCCAGGCTGGTCCCCCAGCCGATCAGCTTCGGATCGCAGATCCTCGAGATCGAGGTAGTTGTGCAACGCCGTCTGGAAGTCGTGGGAGGCCATCAGCTCCGTCAGGTAGTACGTCTCCGGCGCGCCCGGGAGGCTCCGTAGCCGTATCACCCAGGTGCTGTCCTGACGGCTCTCCTCGCGGACCAGCGCCTCGAGAAAGCGCCCCTCCTTGATGCTGCCGATCGACGCATCCACTCTTTCGATCTGTCCGGTGAATTCCTCCAGCGCATGCTCGTACATCAGCGCGGCCCGGCCGTTCAGGTCCAGGCTGGCGTACGCATGCGGCAGGGCGAGCATCGCCTCCTGGACGGCGACATCCGTCGGATCGCGCTTCACCAGGATGTTCCACGGGACGAGGGCGCGTTCGTAGCGTCCCGCCGTGGCATCCGCCCAACCCGCCCGCAGCAGGGCCTGGTTCGAGAACGGCCCTTCGAGCCGCACTCTGTCGAGCGATGTCCTCGCCCGCTCGAAGTCGGCCGATTCGAACAGCATGCTGCCGAGCACGAGGTTCGACTTGTCGCGGATAGCGAGACCGGCAGCATCGCCGGCCGGCAGCCGGCCGGCCTTGTCGAGCTGCGCGATCGCCTCATCCGGATGTCCGTCCTGCAGAAACGCGATGCCGAGGTTGTAAGCGACGAAGCCGGCCAGCCTCTCGTCGTCCTGCAGCGGCTCGAGCACCTCGGCGGCCTCGCCGGGATGCCCCGTCGCCATGTCGATGTTCGCCCTCAGGAACTCGACGTCGTCCTTTATCTTCTCGGGGACCGCGCCCTGGATTCTTCCGAGCGCAAGCTGCGCGTCGCCGAGCTGGTCCTTCTGGAAGAGAATGCGCGCCAGTCGGAATGCCGCCTCATTTCGTACGGCCTCGTCCACCGCCCCCTCGAGCACAGCCTTGATGGCCCGTCCGGCGCGCTGGTGCATGCGATAGTCGAGCTCGAAGTCCCCGACCGAGAACTCGGCGTCATTGATGTAGAAGTGAAGTGTGTCGAGCTGTGGCTCGTCCAGGTGGTGGTACTGGTTGAGCTCGGTGTCGAGGCGCTCGATCGCCTCGAAGTACTGTCCCTGATACGCGTGATAGAGCGCCTCACCGAAATAGAGGTCCCTCAGCTCGGAGCCCGCAGCCGGATGGGCCGCGAGTCCGACAGCCAGACCCAGTCCGATGATGCGGTGCGGCGCTCTCATCGATTACCACTCCCCCAGAACGATCGGGGCGTTGCCGGAGTCCGGGCTCGCCAGCGTCAGGCCGACCAGCTCCGGCTTCACTTCCTTGCGAAAGGTGAACTGTTCCGTACGGCTGAAGTCCTCTCCGCTCGCCAGCTTGCCGTCCACGAGCACCTCGAGCTGGTGATCCCCGGTCGCCACGTTGCCCACGTAGACTCGCTGCACGCCGCCCTTGCGAAGCGCCTCGAGCTCCTTGAGGCTGTAGATGTAATGGGCGACGAGCTGGCCGTCGATCTTCAGCTGGACGGCATCCAGACGCATCGTGTCGCCCTTGGTCAGGAGGACGAAGAGCGCCACCTGCGTCCCGGACGGGTACAGCAGTTTCTCCTCGAGCTGGCGCAGCTCGGCCGAGATGCTGAGAACGTCCGATTTGATCTCCTGGACCTCCTGGTCGAGGCCTCTCATCTGCTTCTGCTGATCGCTTTTCTGAGCGCGCTGCGGGGTGCCCTGCTGGGCCGGCGATTGCTCGGTCTGCTCTGCCCGGCCGGGAACACTCCCGAGGCACAGCATCAGGGCGAGCAGAACGCTGCAAGATCTCAATGACATGTTTGCTCCACGGGAGGTGCTGCGCGACGTAGGGTGCATGCGCTCGTGCTCCGCTCGGATCGGACCATGGGTTCCTCGATTCACTCACTCGAGGCCAGAGCGGGGACCGGCCTTCGGCGCGGGTGGTACGATTGTGCTCCCTGTGGCGACCGTCAAGTTCTCCCTGTCGGGTATGAAACCGATTGGCGATGATTTGCCGATGTCGCGATCGCTCGGCTCGTCGTGGGATTCCGGGTTTGCGATCGCGCGAGTTCGACCCACGGGAAACACGTGCATCACGGTCACACTGAGGGTGACGATCTTCGAATCTGCACCTTGGCGGCGACCGCTGGGTCGATACGCTCAGATTGCACAGGCGCTCGGAGTGCCGGATCCCTGTCGATTCATGCGCCCACGCATAGCATGTTTCTGTCCGAATGAGGAGGTCACACCCGTTGCCCCTGATTCCGGACCCCACAGGTAGCAACCCGGAGGCCTCATCGAGGCCTCGCACCGGCGGGCAGATTCCAGCGCCGGGGGGGGACGGCGACAGCGACGGGCATCGGATTGCGGAGGTGTTTGAGAACACTGGCTGCGCGTTGGCGGGCGCGATCACCCCGCTTCACTCCGAGGATCGGCCGCCCTCCGGTCCTGGTCGAATCCCCGAAGGCAGGGGTTCACGTGCCCGCGTACGCTACGCCCGGTGAGGATACGCGGCTCGAGCTACTCTCGAGGCCGAGCCCACCGGTGACACGATGCCGGTGAGCGAGCTGTGTTATGACCTGAGGCTCCTGCAGGAAGAGACACTCCACGGGGCTCTCCTGTCGCCCCGATCCGGATCCCCCCGCCCGAACCTTCCCCCAGGGGAAAGACCGCCCGCCGCGGTCTTCGTGGCGGTCTGGGCGCTCCGGGGTCGGGAGGGCGTTGCCCCGACGGCGCTCGAACACCGGTACCTCCGGGATTATCCGGGAGCGCAGGGCCCTGCAAAAATCTCAAAAAAAAGACTAGACAGACTGGTCTGTACGCCGTATAATCCTCGTCATGAACAGGAAGCAGAGCCAACTCGCCACCCGGGCCCCACGGGAGAGGATCATGGAGGTCGCCACCGATCTCTTCTATCGCCAGGGGTATCGGGCGACCGGGATCAACGAGGTGATCCGGAAGTCGGGCGTCGCCAAGGCGACTTTTTACAGCCATTTCCCCAGCAAGGACGATCTCGGGCTCGCGTATCTGAGGCAGGTCATGGAAGGTGAGATAGAGCACCTCGACAGATCCATCCAGGCTGCGAACGGTCCGGTCGAGCGATACTACGCGGTCATGCGGTCGCTGGAGCCCTGGCTTCTCGACACCAGGTTCCGCGGCTGCGCGTTCATCAACATCGCCTCCGAGACACCGGATCCGAAACACCCTCTGCGCAAGGTGGGCAGGGAGGTCTATGACATCGCGCGGGCGCGCGTGGAGGCCATCGCGAACGAACTGATACAGTCGGATGTCGCGAAGTACGGTCATCTGGATGCCGCAGAGCTGACCGGTGAGTACATGGTGGCCTTTACCGGCGCCATAGCGCTGGCCGAGATCTATCACGCGATCTGGCCAGTCGAGGACGCATTGAAGACAGTGAGCCGTTTGATCGGAGAGTCGCCCCGTTGATTTTTTTTGCCCACAGCCCGGACAGACTTGTCTGTCTAATACGAAGGAGCATGGTCATGCCGACGCTCGAAGCACGCCCCGTTGCCAGTGAACGCTACGCTCAGTGCATCGCCGCATCGAAACGGAACCGCTGGGAGATCGAGAAGGACCTCATCCGAGGCCGGAGGCTCGATTTCGACCGAAAATTCCTCCCCGACGGACTCTCCAAAGTGAAAGACCTTGCCTTCCTGACCGAGGCGGAGAGACGGTTCATCAGCCAGATCCAGGGCCGAACCTACGCCAACATGTTTGGCCTCGTGGAACGCTTCATCTGCGCCAAGGTGCTGGAGGTCGGTCAGGATCACGTCCTGGGAGATCAGGTCGCGCTGGAAGCACTGGTGCGCTTCAGCGACGAGGAGTTGAAGCACCAGGAGCTGTTCCGTCGTATGGAGCAACTGGCCGGAGAGCGGATGCCGGAGGGGTATCACTTCCTGCCGGATCCCAACGAGGTGGCTCACGTGGTGCTGGGCAAGTCCACATGGGCGGTGCTGGCCCTCACGCTCCATATCGAGTTGTTCACGCAGGTGCACTACAAGGAGAGCATCGAACCCGACGAGAACCTGTCCGGGCTGTGGAAGGACGTGTTCCACTTCCACTGGAAGGAGGAATCCCAGCACGCGGTCATGGACGAGCTGGAATGGGTGCGGGAAGACGGAAAGCTCACCGCGGAGGAACGTGACCGGGCGGTGAGCGAGCTGATCGAGCTCGTCGCGGCGGTCGACGGGATCCTGCAGATGCAGGCGAAACAGGACGCCGAGTACTTCATCGCCAACAGTCAGACGCCGCTGACCGCCGATCACCGCGAGGCGATCGGCCGGACGCTGCTCAACGCCTACCGCTGGCAGTACATCGTCTCGGGCGTGCAGACACCGCGCTTCGGCAAGGTGCTGACGAGCCTCATCACCCCCGAGCAGAACGACAGAATCGGCTCGGCGCTGGCAACGATCGTCTGACACCCTAACACGGCACCCGGAGACCGGCCGGGATCGCAGTCGATCCCGGCCGGCTCCCGCCCGGGGGCTCCTCGGTTGCGGCGATGGCCGCAGCCTCCGCCGCCCGGCACGTGGTATCGTGGAGGCATGAGAGCAAAACAGAGGCACCTGCGAGAGCTCTTCCCTGAGACGAGGCCCTATCGAACGGGCAACCTCAAGGTCTCCGACCTCCACACCATCCACTTCGAAGAGTGCGGAAACCCGCGCGGCAAGCCGCTCGTGTTCCTGCACGGCGGCCCGGGCGGCGGCATCGAGCCGATCTACAGACGCTACTTCTCGCCGAAGAAGTGGCGCATCGTGCTGCCCGACCAGCGTGGCTGCGGCAAGAGCAAGCCGTTCTCCGAGCTGCGCGAGAACACGACGTGGCACCTCGTCTCCGACATCGAGAAGCTCCGCGAGCATCTGGGTATCGATCGATGGGTCGTGTTCGGCGGCTCGTGGGGCAGCACGCTGGCGCTCGCCTATGCCGAAACCCACCCCGACCGTTGCAAGGCGCTGGTGCTGCGTGGGATCTTCATGCTGCGCCGCAGCGAGCTCCAGTGGTTCTACCAGGAGGGCGCGAGCCACGTCTTTCCCGAGGCCTGGGAGCAATACCTCGCGCCGATCCCGCCCCGCGAGCGGGGCGACATGATGAAGGCCTACTACAAGCGCCTCACGAGCCGGGACCGACGCATCCGCCTGAAGGCCGCGCGCGCCTGGTCGATCTGGGAAGGAAGCACGAGCAAGCTGTACTTCGATCCCGAGCTGGTCAGGAAGTTCGGCGGCGGCCGGTTCGCCGATGCCTTCGCACGCATCGAGGCGCACTACTTCGTCAACCGCGGCTTCCTGAAGACCGACGATCAGCTCCTGCGCAACGTGAAGAAGATACGCCGCATCCCCGGCGTCATCGTTCAGGGCCGCTACGACATGGTCTGCCCCATCCGCTCCGCCTGGGATCTGCGTCGTGCCTGGCCCGAGGCGAAGCTCGTGGTGGTGCCGGACTCAGGCCATTCCATGACCGAGCCCGGCATCCGGAGCGCCCTGATCGAGGAGACCGAGCGCTTCGCCCGGCTTTAGCGTCCCTCGAGGTGCAAGCGGATGCGCGAGCGGTCCGTCCCGGCGCCTGCTCAGCGCTCCGGCCGCGATACAGCCCATGCCGCCTGGTTCCGCTCCGCTCCACCGGGTAGCATGGGCTCTGGCTCTACCGTAGCTGGTGGCACGATGGATGGGGCGGGTCACGTTCGTGACGATGGACCAGTCCGGGATCATCCTGCGAGGCTCAGGCCTTGCCCAACGCCAGCCGCCCGCCGGCGTAGGCCGCGGGGAAGAACACCAGAAGAGTCGGGATCCAGAACCACACCGGCGGCGGGAGCATCATGTTGTTGGCAACACCCGCCACTGTGAGCAGCGCGCCCAGAACCAGGGCGTGGGCCATGGGCGCGTTCGAGCCGATCCGGGCGGCGAGAAACCCGCCCACCAGGCTCCCCAGCACCCAGCCGACGAGAACCACCACGAATGCGCCGACGGGCGCGGCGGCCATGATGGCCCGGACCACTTCCCTGTCGGTCACGCCCTCCGCCGCCTTGCCCAGGTCGGGATAGATCAGGTGACCGTTGATCCACTCGACCACCATCATCACGACACTCGCGGCCACGAAACCTGCGATGACCACCAAGATGCTCCGGACGATCCTGCTCATGCTCTCCTCCACCGCTTTGCGGGTTGCGTTCAGTCGGATGCCCGAGCGGTCACGTCCTGCCCGTACGCGCCGCCCCCTGCGGGCTCGCGCATGATACAACGGCGATGACCGCCGCCGGAACGAGAAAGTCGAGCGCCGGCCATACAATATTCGCACCCCCTCACCCGTCTACATGAGTGGATGAAGAACGCAGCGAGCCTGGAGAGGATGGCACCCGAACAGGACCGGCGTATCTCCGAAGTGGTCGAGCGGGAGCAATCCCGGCTGCGCCGGTTCATCCGCCGGCGGGTGCCCGACACGAGGGACGCGGAGGACATCCTGCAGGACGTCTTCTCCGAGCTGGTGGAGGCGAACCGTCTGCTGATGCCGATCGATCACGTCACCGGCTGGCTGTTCCGTGTGGCGCGCAACCGGATCACCGACCTGTTTCGGAAGAAGAGGCCGGAGGGGTTTCCCGACGAGCCGCCGCGCTTCGAGGACCTTCTCCCTTCGCCCGACGCCGGGCCGGAGGCGCTATACGCCCGCAGCGTGCTTCTCGAGGAACTCGCCGCGGCGGTCGGGGAGCTGCCGGCCGAGCAGCGGGAGGTGTTCGTGGCGCACGAGTTGGAGGGGCGCAGCTTCAGGGAGATAGCGGCGGCCACGGGCGTGAGCGTCAACACGCTGCTGTCGCGCAAGCGGTACGCGGTGCTGCGGCTGCGCGAACGGTTGCGGCGCATCCACGATGAATTCGACCGGACATCATGAGGAGATGAACATGGGCAAGAAAGTGGCAATCCTGGCCCCGCTGGCGATCATGGGGATACTGCTCTTCATCGCCATCGGTGGGGAGCTGGTGTATCTGCTCTGGAACTGGCTGGTCCCGCCTCTGCTCGGCCTGCCGCGGATCACCTTCTGGCAGGCGCTGGGCATCCTGGTGCTGTGCCGTATCCTCTTCGGCGGGTTTCGGAGCCACAGCCACACCACGGGGCGATCGGGTCTTCGCCGCCGAATCGGAGAGCGCATGGCCGAGCGGGCCGCGGATCGCTGGGCCGCTCGGTGGGAACGGATGACTCCCGAGGAGCGTGAGCGGTTCAGGCAGGGTGTCCGCGCTCGCTGCGGCTTCGACCCGGCCGACGGCAGCGGTGACGCGAAGTGAGGTCTCACCGGGAAGGGTTGACCACCATTCATTTCCCCTGTATAAGTCAATGCACCCGGATGGATTCCGGGAAGCCGGCTCGACCGGAGCCGGCGCACCAATCGTCGGGAGGGGATCGGAGATGGGCCGCAACCCTTCTCGCTTCACCCTCATTACCCTCGGGAGCCTCCTGGTCGGCGCGGCTCTGGGCACCAGCCCGACTGCTGTGACATACGACCTCCACGTCCGTCCCTGGTGCCCGTTGAACACCTCTTGCGGCTTCCCCAGCGAGCAGGCTTTCCGCGAACACATCCTGGATATCGTCGAGGAGGCGAACAGGCAATGGGAATACACGGGCGTCTCCTTTCGTCCAACGGTTTTCCCGGTGGCCCATGACAGTTACTTTTCGCAGATCCAGGCGTGCACAGTATCGTCGTGGATGGAGCAGCGTCGCCAGGAGTGGCGGGACCTCTACGCGGTTACCCATCCGAACGCCGTCACGATGCTCGTGACGCAGGACGGGTTCCGCTGCTGCTCGCCGGTGCCGGACCCCGGCTACACCCCCAATGAATTCTATGGGATCTATTGCAATGCGAGCGGCTCAATCCGGGGGATGGGATCCTACTGGTCACATGAATTGGGCCACTATTGGTGTCTCCAGCACACCTTCACCACCGAGGACACGGCCGACGTGGCTCCAAACCCGCCCTACTGGGATCTCGACTTCGCCTATGGCGTGCAGGACACGGCCGAGGATCCCACTGTCTTCGAGGGCCCCGGTGAGCCGACTGGCCCCGACGGTGACTCCATGTGGAATCCCATCGACGGCCACGAGTGGTGCGAGGCCCCCGAGCTGACCCTCGCCGAATCGGCCGCGGTGCTGGACGACGACAGCCCTCATCCCACCAAGTGCACGATCCATTGCCTGCAGCAGCAGAACGGCCAGACCAATCCCCTGTCCTACGTTCTTACGCGGGAGCACTGGGCGATGTCCTACTACCCGCCCGACTGCTATGGCCCGTACGTTCTGCACGGCGGAATCCGCCGTGAGGCCTTCTCGGCGGACTCGAAGACCATGGTCACGTCCACCTGCCAGGCGAACTGGCCGGCGTACCGGACACTACCGGACGTCTGCGCCAACCGGGGTGGCGACACCGACTTCGACGGAATCTGTGACCTCGACGACAACTGTCCCATGGACAAGAACACCTCTCAGAAGGATACGGATGGGGACGGGGTTGCGGATGGCTGTGATCTGTGTCCGTGGATCCCCGGCCCCCACGGCGATATCGACGGCGATGGAATCGGTGACGAATGCGACAACGACCGGGACGGTGATGGCTGCCTGAACGGGGCCGACCAGCACCCGGATAGCGCCTGGTTCGTCGTGGGGAGCACCTTCACGGGTTGCGGCTTCGGCACCGAGGCGACTCTGGCATTCGAGGGAGATGACTCCGACATGGATTCCGTTGTCGATTGCCTCGATCTGGACGACGACAACGACACGATCTGCGACGACGGCGGAATGGAGGATCCGAACCAGCCCGGAGTGCCGCCCCAGGGCTGCGGCCCCGGTCCGGTCGGCTACGACATCTGTCCCAATGGCGGTGACGGCAGCTTCGGCGGCTCGGGCTGCTATCTGCAGGGATCGCCCACCGACTGCCCGGACCCCTGGATAGCCTGCCTGGGAAGCGGGTGCGTTGAGTTCTATCTGAAGCTCGTGAGCGTCATCAATCCGGCCGAGGAGGTGGTGCTGAACGACTTTCAGGTGTTCGGCCGCACGATCTACGCCAGCAAGCTGCCCGGGCATACGACCTCCGAGCTCGCGCAGGCGATCACCGGGGAATTCTCGGCCCTGGGCAAGCTCGCGAGGGTGACCGTCACGGCCGGCGCCAAGGGAGCCACCTCGGCGCCAACTGCCCGGCTCACGAGTCCGGGAGATCCGCTCCGGCTGGAGATCTGGTCGCGACGAACCCATCAGGCGGTGGCCGTGGTGGCGCAGTATGACGTCTCGAAGGTGTCCCTGGGGGAGACGGGCCGTGGGCGATTCCTGGCGCTGACGCCTATCACGGACGCTTCGGGTGCTCTCCAGACACTTCAAGTGGAATCGACCTACGCGCGGGGGCTCTCGGCGGGCAATCCGAGGCTGCCCGACACCGACGGGGATGGCCGTCCCGATTCCGCTGATCGGTGCCTGGCCATCGCCGACTTCGGTCAGGCAGACGCCGATCACGACGGGTTCGGCAACGCCTGCGACGCCGACGTGGATCAGGATCTCCATGTAACATCGGCGGACGTGGCCGCCATCCAGGCATGCAACGGCGCAGACCTCGGCCTCGGCGTCCGAATCTCCGAGCCGGCCGGCAGGATCCTCGAGGCTTTCTCGCAGCCGCAGCCCGATCCGGATGCTCTGGCCCTCGCAAAGGTGTGCGGCCCGATGGATCTGGACAGCGACAGGGATGTTGACGACATCGACGTAGCCCTCGCCCAGGCCACGATGGGGAGCCCGCCGGGCCCTTCGGGCCTCACCGACAACCGGGACCTCTGCGGACCTTGCGACGACGGCCTGGCTTGCACGCTCGACTACTGTGACGCCGCCGCGGGCGTCTGCCGCCACGTTGCCGGCTCCTGCGACGACGGCGACCCATGCACCTCGGACCTGTGCACCGCCGACGGTAGCTGCTCGAACACCCCGATCCCGGACGGCACATCGTGCGAGGATGGCGACCTCTGCACCACGGGCGAGATCTGTCTCCGCGGTTTGTGCGGAGGTGGAGGCTCGGTGTCCTGCGATGACGGCGACCTCTGCACCGTCGACTCCTGCAGTCCAACAATAGGATGCGTGTCAACGGCGCAGGACTGCAACGACGGCCTGGCCTGCACGCTCGACACCTGTGATCCCACAGGCGGTGGCTGTGTTCATGACCCGGTCATTACGGGGAATCCGTCCCGCTCTCCTTTGCCGATCCATTCACGTTGCAGTGGCCGGCCACATCCGGACCGGACCATTGGAACCTCTATCGAGGGACAATCCCACCGGGAGGTCTGGGCAGCCGTGCGCCCGGCACGGAGTACGACCATCTTTGCTACGAGAGCGCCGATCTGCTTCTGGATGGAGCGACGAAGAGCAGGGACTTCACCGAGCCGGCGCCAGGTTGGGCCTTCTACTACGCCGCCACAGCAGAAACGGATTGCGCCGAGGGGCCTCCCGGCTATGACTCCGGGGTGACCGCCAGACCTCTGCCCAGCCCCTGCCTGACCCCCCCGTGATGAGCCGGCACGGGCTCCGGGCGGGGACCTGACCCGCGGCCGGGATCGAGCTACCGCCCCGCAAGCGCGCTCGTCCAGTCCAGGACCACGGTGAAGGGCGGCGTGCTGGTGTTCGAGGCCGGCAGGTCGACCAGGAACCGGCCGCCATCCGCGGCGGGCGCAGGAGTTGCCCTTCAGCGCAAAGAGCTCCCTGGGCGCCGAGGCCTGGATACCCGGTTGCCCCCGTAGGACAGCGTCACCGCGTTGAGCCGATTGCGATCGTCCACGTAATAGATTTCCCTGCCGTCCGAGCGCCACTCGGCGTCGTACCCGCCACCGGTGGATACGAGCACCTTCTTCGACATGGCGGGGAAATCCTGAACGTACACTTCCTCGCGGCCGGTTTCGTCGATCCATAGCTGATCCACCGTCCGTCGGGCGAGAATGTCGCGTCGACTGCGTTGGAGCCGGCGGCAACGACCTTCGTCGCCTGCGCCGGCTCACCCTGCGGCACGAGCCAGAGACTCCATCTTCCCTCGTCGTAGCATGTGATGAGGAGCTGGCGTCCGTCGGGGGAGAAACTCCGGGTGCCGCAGTCCATCCCGCGACTGAACACGGGCGTCTCCTCACCGAGGCTGTCGAGGCGCTTCGCATAGACGCCGGTGCTGGACCCCTCGTGCGCAAACGAATAGGCGATCGTCCTGCCATCGGGAGACCATTCGGGCGCTCGTACGCTCCGGGATGGAAAGTCAACCGGGAAGCCACGTCCCGTGCAGAGATCCAGAACCCACAGGTCGCCCGTCCTGGCGTCGGTGTCGAGCTTCCCGAACGCAACACGGCTCTCGTCCGGCGAGAGGCTGGAATCCTCGTACCGGCCCTTCTCCCCGAACGACTCGAGCGTGTTGCCCGTCCGGTCGACCCAGGCGATGCGCGAGTCGAGGTTGACCGACCGATAGGTCAGGATACCCGTGTCCGAGGCCGAGAACTCCATCCGATGTCTGAATCCCAGTTCGACCAGGTTGTCCGCCAACGCAATGGGATCGCCCGATGGCTTCAGAGTGCGTGTGTCGAAAGGCTGGGCGATGAGAGTGCCCGAACGGACGAAGAGCAGGTAGCCCGGTTCGACATAGGCCACGTTGGAGATCATGTTGAACAGGGGCGAAACGTCCAGAGAGTCGAGAGAGGCGACACCGAGATGATGATCCTCGGTATTCGCTGCATCCATCAGCAGCACGAAGTGCCTGCCGTCGGGCAGGAAGGCGGGCCACCGGTGCCCTTCATCCGTCGGGCCCAGCCGGGTGACCGCTTCGGGCGTCCCGCCGGATGCGGACACCTTCTCAATGGTGCGGGTCTGACCGTCGCCGAAGAGGATCAGGCCCTCACGGTTCCAGGTTCCACCGTAGGGGTCCGTCGTGGCACACAGGGTCTGCGGCGGTCCCCCGGTAGTGTCGATCCGCTTCAGCTTCCCGTCGGAGAAGAAACCCAGAAACCGGCTGTCCGGCGACCAGAACGGGTATGCAGCGCCTTTCGTGCCGGGAAGGCTCCGCGCCTGCACCGAGTCCAGGTCCCTGACCCAGAGCGAGCGGCCTCCGTCGACCTCGTAGATGAGAAACGCTGCGCTGCGGCCGTCCGGTGAGATGGTGAGCTGCTCCGCGTAAAGCGAGTTCTCGACGCCCTGCGGCATCGCGAAGCTGAGCGTCATCGTGCGAGGCGGAGCGGCCTTCGGGGTGAGCGCCATCCAGCCCAGGGCGATCGCCGCGACCGCCAGCGCCGCCGCAGCCGACATCCAGGCCCAGGGACGACCTGCGCGCGCGACGTCCAGGCCGGAAACCTCGCCACCCCCACCCTGTATCCACTCCAGATCGAGCGCCACGTCGCGGATCGACTGACGCCGGTCGTCCGGGTTCTTGGCCAGGCAGCTCAGCACCAGACGCTCGAGCGCCGGCGGGGTCATCGGTGTCAGCGCCGACGGCGGACGGGGTTCCCCTCTCATGATGGCGCCGATCAGGCTGGCCTGTGTCGTCCCCTCGAACGCCTTGCGACCCGTGAGCATCTCGTACAGGACCGCGCCGAACGCGAAGATGTCGGTGCGGGCGTCGGCCTCCCTCCCCTCGAGCTGTTCCGGGGCCATGTACTGCCAGGTGCCGACGATCGTCCCTTCGGCGGTCAGAGGGCTGGTCCCCGTGGGAGCGGCGCTCAGGCTGGAGCCGGCGGTCCCCGTCTCGGCGCTCTTGGCCAGACCGAAGTCGAGGAGCTTGGCCACATCCCCTGGTGATCATGATGTTGCCGGGCTTCAGGTCGCGGTGCACCACGCCCTGGCGGTGCGCCTTGTCCAGCGCGTCGGCGATCTGGATGGCGAAGCGCAGCGTCTCGTCCGGCGGCAGCGCCCCCCGCTCCAGTCTCTGCGCGAGCGTCTCCCCTTCCAGATACTCCATCACGAGGAAGCGAACGCCGTCCTGCTCGCCCACGTCGTGCAGCGTGCAGATGTGCGGATGGTTCAGGCTGGAGACCGCCCGCGCCTCGCGCTCGAAGCGCTGAAGGAACTGCGGGTTGTTCGACAGGTGCGAGGGGAGCACCTTGATCGCCACGACGCGATCCAGGCGGGTGTCACGGGCCCGGTACACCTCGCCCATGCCACCCGCGCCGATGGGGGCCAGGATCTCGTAGGGACCGAGCCGGGTGCCGGACGCGAGGGCCATAACACGGCGAGACTAGCAGAAGCGGCAGTGCAGATAAAGCAAGAGGAAGCACCGTAAGAAGGGCGACAGCCGGGGGTGGAACGAGGCTATTCAGGAGCGACCGTCTCTCCGATGCGCCATCGGTACTCGAGGGGGGCGACGCGTGTGGCCCGCTCCAGGCGGAGATCTTCCCCTCCCCAGGCCGCGAAGAAGCCCCATCCCGCCCTCACTACGCGAACGGGATCTTCGCTCCACGATCCCTCGTCTCGCTCGACCCGCGCGAGACGGATTCGGCCGCTCTTCGCAACCGCGAGGCCCAGAGGCCGATATCTGAGAATCGCCTCACGGACCTCCTTCGAGGCGAATGTCCTCCCCGCCGCCGGTTCCCCCGGCGCGGCGTCGACACGGAGATCCACGTCCCCTTCTCCGTGCCGCGAGCCCCAGACTCGGACCCCGAACCCGGCCTCGTCCTGCTCCATGTGGATCGTGGCGGTGTGGAAACGGAAGTCGGTGAGAAGGTTGCCGGCCCATGACATCACGCTCCGATCGACGTCGCTGCGGATGAAGTACAGGCCGCTCAACGGGCCATCTGCCGAATCCGTGCGGACGAGGACCCTGTAGGCAACATGGGCGTAACTTGTTCCCGCGATTCGGGGCCACCCCGCAGGACGCATGCGCTGGATGCGGCAGAGCACGATGTTCCAGAAGGCCCGGCCATTATGGGTCACGGGTTCGAGCGGCCGTGGCACGAGTGCAGCGATCGACTCCAACGGCATGCTGTATGAAAGGAGGAGGCACTCCGCCAGACGCCCCTCCATGACCATCCTCACCACGGGCTCCCGAGAAACCAAAACGCCAGTGCGAACAGCCCGTTGAGCACGAGTCCCCAGAGCCAGAACGCCGGAGCGGCCCCGAGTCGGCCCGCTCGGGCACCGAGGATGAAAGTCGCCCCCATCGTGAGGTCCGCGACCACGAGTATCACGAGGTGGGCCAGCCAGAGTTGTCGCGGCTCGAGACTGCGACTCACCGGCGACAGGTTGAGCGCAACACCCAGTCCAAGAACCGCGATTCCCGTCATCATGGTACGGAGGCTCAGCCCGACCCAGGCCCCCAACCCCGACCGGAGCGGGGCGAAGACAGCGAGCGTCGCCATGAACAGAACCCATGCAGTGCCTGCGCTGAGACCTACTGAGCCGGCGAAGGCGCGCAGGTGGATCGCATCCACCGCCCGGAAGCTGGAGGCGTAGGCCGCTGTCCCGAGAAGCGCAGCAAGAGCAAGCAGCGTCCAGCGACCGAGCGGCACCAACGGTACCGCGCTCGGCACCCGGATCGAGTCACGCACACCATCGCCCACCGGTTCGTCGACCCTGGAGAAGTACCCTTCGTACCCCATGACTTGTCCGACCAATGGGTTTTCGACGGCAACCATGATGTTGAGATCACCCGTCGGGCCCCGTGTCTCGAGCACGTCGGCGCGGCCAACGAGCCACTCGGGCAAGCCCACCTTGCATCCTCCGACGCGCAGCCACTGGCGGCCCGAACGCAGCCGAAGCCCCGCGCCCTCCGTCGTGGCGTGCAGTTCCACCTCCAGGCGGCCATCAACACCCAGCCAATCGACGAGACATTCGCGCTCTTCCGAGTACACCATGATGGCGTCGAACCGTCGTGTGATATCCGGGAAGCGGAAAGTCCTCGCCCAGATCATGGAGATCTCGTTGTGTCCGCCACGTGAGACACTGTGGTAAAGCTCGAACGGGACGTTGCTGCCTGTTTCCGGAAAGAGCGTATCGTTCCTTGCGGTCATGCGGAGCAGCGGCGACAAGAGTGCCCCGAGCAGACCTCCCCGCCGCCAGATTCGCCGCATCACACCCCGGTAGAGCCTTTCGCCCTCAGGCATTCCGAAGTGATCCCGCACCAGAGGATCGAGATCCGCCAGTTTCGTTCCGAGTGCCCGGCGGAGGGGAGCCTCAGTCATCACCTCGCTCCACGGGCCGCACATGGGGCCACGGGAGAGAGCAACCACACCGTGACGGCGCATCCGACAAGCCCGAGGTTCTTGAAGATCCCGCCCAACGGATCGGACCATGCCGCAGGCTCCGTCGCCACCACGATGAAGGCGAGGAACAGGATGGCAGCACAGGACATGAGACTGGACGCGCGCTCGAGCCTTCCCCAGAGGATCCACCCGCCGAACAGAACTTCGAGCAGCCCGAGCAGCACGAGTGTGCTCGCCGGATTACCAAGGCCCCAGCCGGAACGTGCTACGAGTTCGAGCTCGCTGTTCCTCACGGCGAGGATCTTCGGAACCAGTCCTTCGTGGATCCAGACAAGCCCGAGCAGGACGCGTGCGGTGACTTTGGCGGCCCAGATCTTCAGGCCGACTTCGGGCGGAGTCCCCTGCTCGAGCCAGATCCGAAGTCGGTCGAAGCTCCATCGGGTCGCCCACTGGATCAGCGGCCGGAAGACCAGCCTATCGATCAGCCGGCCCGCCACGCCATAGCGGGTCGAGTAGTCGTAGGCGGTTCGGAATGCGATCCCGTTGCCGGTTTCCTGGTACGCCCAGTGCCCAGCGCCTTCGGCTATCAGGGATCTCGGGTCCTCGGATCCGAAGCGGAGCGCCGATGTTCTCTTGTCCCCGGTGCCGACGGTCTCGCCCCATCCTGCGACGCCCAGGCCAGGCCCCAGCCGGGTCGCATACCGGAATCGCTGGGGACCGGCCTCGCCGGTCCCGGCGACGTGTTCGATCTGCGTGAATCTGAGATCCCACCGGACGTGCTCCTCCGGATCCTGGCTCTTGCGCCAGACTGCCTCCAGGGGCGCACAGATGGTCGTGCCCGCAGTGACTCTCACGAGTGGAGTATACGGCCCCGTGCCGGCTGCGCGAAAACCGGCAACTCGAGTCGGCAGCGGCCCGGTTCAGGTTACGTCGACGTGCCGGAGCTTGTCGGGGTTGAGCATCCGGTAGAACGCGAGGATCCGCTGTCCGTCCGTGTCGATCGAAGTGGTGAAAACCACCTCCCCTGAGTGGCTGCTCACGAGCGTGGGCTCCCCGTTGAGCCAGGCCAGCCGGTGCGTCAGGATACCGCCGAACTTGCGCTCGATGGTCAGCAGGAAGCGCGCGATTCGCTGCGCACCGACCAGAACCTTGCCCGCGGCCGCGACCTTGCCGCCGCCATCGGACGTCCAGGTCACGTCCGGGGCGAGCAGCGAGACCAGGGAGGGCTGGTCGCCCGCCTCGAGCGCAGCGATGAACCCGCCCAGCAGACGCTCCTTCGTCCCGGGCGGTGCGGCGAAACGCGGGCGACCGGCGCGCAGATGCTCGCGGGCGCGGTGCACGAGCTGACGACAGGCCGGCTCCGACTTGTCCACCACCCGGGCGACCTCGGCGTACTCCGCACCGAACACCTCGCGCAGCAGAAAGGCGACCCGCTCTTCGGGGGTCAGCCGCTCCAGGAGGACCATGAAGGCGATCGACAGATCCGAGGACAGATCGACGCCGTGGTCCGGGTGGGCCCAGGCGCCCGTGGCCGCCGGCTCGGGCAGCCACTGGCCGACATAGGTGGTCCGCTCCGCCGAGGCGTGTCTCAGACGATCGATCGCCAGCCGCCCGACGACCGTCATCAGCCAGCTCTCCGGCGAGCGCACGGCATCCGGGTCCGCCCGGTGCCAGCGCAACCAGGCCTCCTGCACCAGGTCCTCGGCGTCCGCGACGGAACCCAGCATCCTGTAGGCCAATCCGAGCAGTCGGGGCCGGGTGTGCTCGAAAACCTCGGTCCGGTCGTTCACCTCTTCATGCCTCCTTATTCCTGCCTCCTGCCTACCATAGACGATCTCCCCACTCGTGTTGTGACAGACAAAGATGCTGTCACACGGCCGGCACCCCGTCCGTCTACAGGGTGTGTGAAATCCACCCGAAGAAGGAGGAAGCAGATCATGCGCATCTTCATGACAGGAGCGACAGGAGTTGTCGGCCGGAGAGCGGTTCCGCTGCTCGTGGAGGCGGGTCACCAGGTCACCGCCATCGGCCGGACACCCGCCAAACGGGCCATGCTCGAGAGGGCCGGCGCCGGCACGGTCGACGTCGATCTCTTCGACCCCGATGCCATGGGCCGGGCCGTGATGGGACACGACACGGTGATCAACCTGGCCACCCATATCCCGCACTCGGCCGCAGCCATGCTGATGCCGGGCGCCTGGCGCGAGAACGACCGGATCCGGCGCGATGCTTCGCGCATCCTGGCCGACGCCGCCATGGCTTGCGGCGTTTCCCGGTACATCCAGGAGTCGTTCGCACTGATGTACGCTGACGCCGGCGAGGCCTGGATCGACGAGACCGCCCCGCTCCAGCCGGCAAGCTACAACCGTTCGACGCTGGACGCCGAGGCCTCGGCCCGGCGTTTCGGCGAGAACGGCGGCACCGGAGTCGTCCTGCGTTTCGCCGGTCTCTACGGCCCCGACTCCCCTCTGGCACTCGAGCTGATCAGCAGCGTGCGCAAGGGCCGGGCGCCGATACCGGGGCGGCCCGAGGCGTACTTCTCGTCCGTGACGAATGACGATGCCGCCACCGCCGTCGTCGCCGCGTTGGGGCTTCCCTCCGGTATCTACAATGTCACGGACGACGAGCCGCTCCGGCGGCGCGAGTACGTCGACGCCGTGGCCTACGCTCTCCGCGTCGGCGGGCCGAGATTCCCGCCGGCCTGGGTGACGCCGCTGGGCGGATCGCTCGCGAAGCTGATGGGGCGCTCCGAGAGGATCTCCAATCGAAGGCTGCGGGAGACCTCGGGGTGGAAACCGCGATTTCCTTCCGCGCGGGAAGGCTGGAAGGCCACAGTCGACGCGATCCACGGGTACAATGGCGACAGGAGCGTTGCCATGAGCACGAGCCAGGGGACCCCGATTGGCTGACAGGATGCCGGCGATCTTCGTCGGGCACGGAAACCCGATGAACGCCATCGTCGAGAACGCATGGACGGCGCGATGGCGGGCGCTGGGCGAATCGATCCCGAAGCCCGCCGGCATCGTGTCGATCTCTGCGCACTGGTTCCTCCCGGGGATCGCGGTCACGGCCATGCCCGCGCCCCGAACGATCCACGACTTCGGAGGCTTCCCGCCGGAGTTGTACGAGGTGCGCTACCCGGCGCCGGGCGATCCGATCCTCGCCCGGCGTGTCGCCGCCCTGCTCGCACCGGCCGACGTCCGGCAGGATCAGGACTGGGGGCTCGACCACGGCACCTGGTCGGTCCTGCGTCGTCTTTATCCTCACGCCGACGTGCCGGTCATCCAGCTCAGCCTCGACGAGACACGCCCCGTCTCATCCCACTACGATCTGGCGCGGCGGCTGGGGCCCCTCCGGGACGATGGGATCCTGATCCTCGGCAGCGGCAATCTCGTGCACAATCTGCACGCCTACGGCTGGGGGCGGCGTGTCCCGGAGCCTTACGACTGGGCGACCCGGTTCGAGACACGGGCGCGACAGCTCCTGCAGGTGCGGGATCACGAAGCGCTCGTCGAGTACGAGACCCTGGGCCGGGACGCCGTGCTGTCGGTGCCCACGCCGGAGCACTACCTGCCTCTCCTGTACGTCATTGCGCAGCAGGAGGAGAACGAGGGGGTCTCCTTTCCGGTGGAAGGGGTCGACGGCGGGTCCATCTCGATGCTGGCGGTTCTCGTGGGCTGACGCCGATACCGCGATCAGATCAGCGCCAGGAGCACGCCCGGCTCTTTCCCGCCCCCGGTCCCTTAGGCATCCGGGGTCGCCCCGATCGCCTCGCCGGAGACGACGATCTCGACGCGCCGGTTCTTCGCCCGTCCCTCCGGCGTGTCATTGGGCATGACGGGGGACGCCTTGCCGAGCCCTTTGGCCGTGAGCGACTCGGCGGCTATTCCCTGCTCGGCCAGATAGTCCCGCACGGCGGCGGCACGCTGCTCCGAGAGCTTCTGGTTGTGCTCGTCGCTTCCGACGTTGTCGGTGTACCCCTCGATATCGAGCTTCAGTCCCGGAGTCACCGCGAGGACACCCGCGAGCTTGGCGAGACTTTCGCGTGCCGTCTGTTGCAGCGTGGCGCTGTTGGAGGCGAAGGTCACGTCGGTCATGGTGGCCACGAGCCCCCTGTCGGTATCCTTGGTCGCCAGGATCCTGTTGAGCTGCGTCAGGAGAACGGCTCGACGCTCCTTTGTCGCCGCACGGGAGGCATCGGCCTCCGCGGCCGCCGCCTGGGCCTGGGCCTGAGCACGCTCCGCCTGGGCCTGGGCACGCTCCGCCTGGGCCTGGGCCTGCGCCGTCTGTGCGGCTGCCTCGCGAGCCGCGTCCTCGGCCTGGGCACGAGCCGCCTCGCTCTGCGCTCTCTGCAACTCCGCCTCCTGTCTACGCCGGGCATCGGCCTCGGACTGCGCTTTCGTCGCCTGCTCGCGGTCCGCGGCGGCCTGCTGCTCGGCAGCGATCCGCTCCTCCTCGGCTCGATTGACCGCCAGCCCGCGGGCGTCCTCGGCGAACTGCACCGCCTCACGAGCTGCCATCACGACCGTCCGGGGCTTGGCCTTCTTGTCCTTCTGGGCCGCCTCCGCCCTCGCCAGGGCGCCGGCCGCCTTGCCGAACGAGTCGGCCGCGTACTTGTCGGCCTTCTGCCAGCGGGCAATCTGCACGGCGTTGCGCGCCTCGTAGAGCTCGAGCGGAACGTTCTTCTCCAGGGTCGTCGGTCGCAGGCCGGCTTCCTTGTATCGCCCCCTGTGCTGGAGATCCGCCTTGACCTCGATCGGCGCAGTCTGGATGTTCTTCCTGTCCGGCACCTCGTTTCCCAGCACGATCGTATCGCTCGGCACGGTGACTGCGAAATAAGGCTCCGCGGTGACACCGAGGGCGAACGTCTGGTACCGGGTCGTGGCGCGCACTTCACCTTTCTGACCGTCCATGGTGATCGGCCCCAGGTTCGTGACCTTCCCCTCGGGTGTCACGGCCCAGAGCACATAGACGAGGTATTCCGGTCCGAAGCTCGAGGGCGCACCGAGATCCCTGAAGTTGGCGTCGATCTGCGTTGTCCCGTCCTTGGTGTTGACGGTCGCCCAGCCGGCGGCCATCATGGGGGACATCGCCTGCATCTTGAGCTCGATGGACTTTCCGGGCGGGAACGAAATCGCCTTGACCCTGGCGCTCGGCGTGCTGCCTGATCCAGGACCCTCATCCGCCAGCGCGCGCGGCGAAAGACTCAGACAGCAGAGCATGACGAGCGCGATGAACAAGATGCGTCTCATGTCGGGACCTCCTTGAGGCCTGTATCGGCCCGAACCACACGAAGTGACGGATCCCCGGGCTCAATCGAGCCGGAGGTTCCCGTGTATTTTCTCCCGAGGCTGCCCGGGGTTGATATTGTCCTCTGGTACATTGGACCAAATACCTATATCCCGACAAGCCAGGCTGTTGAGATACTGACGTGGGCCCAGGAAGAGGGACAGCCTTCCCGGCGCCGGCGGGAACGCTTTTCGCACACGGCAGGCCGGAATGGACCAGAAACCACTGACGACAGAAGAACTTGCGGTGGGACGTACGGTTCTCGCCATGGATCGCACCCTGATGGCGTGGGTGCGAACGGCGCTCTCCCTGATCAGCTTCGGGTTCACGATCTACAAGTTCCTCGACTCGCTCGCCTCGCGTGCCACCCTCCCCGCGATGCGTCCCAATGCGCCGAGAAACATCGGCCTGTTTCTCATCGTCGTTGGAACCGTCTCGCTGGGGATGGCACTCGTGCAGTTCTGGGTGACGATGGCGCGAAGGCTGCGTGTCAGCCGGCGACAGCTGCTCCTGAATCCCACCGTCTGGATCGCCCTGGCGATCTGGCTGATGGGCGTCGTCCTGCTGATCGGCGTCGTCAACCGGCTCATGTGACATGAGCGGGGCGACCGGTGCACGGCACATCGAAGCACGCTGGCCCGTCGTGTGTGCGATTCTCGCCCTGCTCGTTCTTCTGGCGGAATTGCCCGACCGCATCAGGCTGTTCCCTTACTGGATCCCGTACGTTTCCGCTGTCGCGTTGCTCACGCCGATGGCCGCCCTCGCCGTGGCCACCGCAAGAGAGCGATGGCTGGCCATCGAACGCGCGACCACCTTGATTTTCTGCGTCCTGGCGACGGGCCTGTCCCTCGAGACGCTGGTGTACCTCATCGAGGCCATGGTGCGGGGTTCGGCGGAGCTTGACGGGCTGCAGCTTCTGAGCACGAGCATCGGCGTGTGGGTTACCAATTTCATCGTCTTCGCACTGACGTACTGGCAGATCGACCGCGGGGGCCCGGGGGCTCGGGAAACGGGCAAGGCCGCAGAACCCGACTGGATGTTCCCGCATCCGGCGACACCATCCACATGGCAGCCGATGTTCGTCGACTATCTGTTTCTCGGATACACGACGGCGACGGCCTTCAGCGCCGCGGACACCCTTCCGCTAACGCCACGCGCCAAGCTGCTCATGATGGTCCAGAGCACGATCTCACTCGTGACGATCGTGGTCGTCGCCGCCCGGGCGATCAACATCCTCGGGAGCTGAGCGCAGGGCCGCCAGGCACCCTGCAACGGCCGGCACCCTCGGGGCCCGCAGCGGTATTGCCCGAGGCCCCCGCCCGAGCGTACACTCGCGTATCCAGGAGGGTCCCCATGAAACGGATAGCGTGTGCTCTCGCCCTGTCATTTTCTATGTTGATGCCGGTCGTCACATCGGTCAGCCGGGCGGGCGACCGGGCCACTCCACCCGCGGTCACATACCCCTCCCTGCCGAGCGAGATACCCGAGACCTTCAAGACCGCCTCCGGCACCTTCGACTACGTCGAGCACGAGGTCATGATCCCGATGCGCGACGGCGTGAAGCTGCACACGGTGATCCTGGTGCCGAAAGGCGCGCACGACGCCCCGATCCTTCTGACCCGTACGCCCTACGATGCCTCGAAGCTCACGAGCCACACCGAGAGCGCGCATCTCGGCCCGATGCTCTTCGGGTACGACAACGCCACCGATGTGATCATCGAAGGCGGCTATATCCGGGTCGTTCAGGACGTGCGCGGCAAGTACGGCTCCGAGGGGGATTACGTGATGAACCGCCCGTTGCGCGGACCACAGAACCCCACGCCGGTCGATCATTCCACCGATACCTATGACACGATCGACTGGCTGGTGAAGAACGTCCCCGAGAGCAACGGCCGCGTCGGCATCCTGGGGATCTCGTACGACGGTTTTCTTCCTTTGATGGCGCTCGTCGATCCGCATCCCGCGCTCAAGGTGGCCGTGCCGATGAATCCGATGGTCGACGGATGGATGGGAGACGACTGGTTCCACAACGGCGCCTTCCGGCAGGTGAACATGAAGTACATCTACGAGCAGGAGGCGACCAGGAAATCCGATGAGAAGTGGTGGTCGGACCACTTCGACGAGTACGACATGTTCATGAGGGCGGGCTCGGCCGGCGAGCTGGGCCGCGTTCACGGGCTCGAGCAGGTCGGCTTCTGGCGCAAGATACTGGAGCACCCGGCCTACGACGCCTTCTGGCGCGACCAGGCCGTGGACAGACTGCTCGCCGCCCGGCCGTTGAGCGTGCCGGTCATGCTGGTGCACAGCCTCTGGGACCAGGAGGACATCTATGGCGCCATCGCGGTCTACAAGGCCCTGGAGCCGAAGGACACCGGCAACGACAGGGTGTTCCTCGTGATGGGGCCATGGCACCACGGCCAGGAGATCAAGGACGGCAGCACGCTGGGGGCCTTGCGGTTCGACAGCGACACGGCGCTTCATTTCCGCCGGGAGATTCTGCGGCCTTTCCTGGACCAGTACCTCAAGGAGGGCGCCCCGAAAGCCGATGTCGCGCCGGTGACGGCCTTCGAGACCGGAACGAACACATGGCGCCGCCTGACCGCCTGGCCCGCAGGGTGCGAGAGCGGCTGCTCGGTCCGGCCGACACCGCTCTACCTGTCACCGGACTTCGCGCTCGCATTCCAGGCGCCGAAGCGGGCCGACGCACCATATGACGAGTACGTCTCCGACCCCGCCAAGCCGGTCCCCTATCGCACGCGGCCCATCAGGCCGGTCGGCCAGGACGAGGGACGCCCCTGGTCCCAGTGGCTGGTGGACGACCAGCGTGAGGCGTCGGGGCGGCCCGACGTGCTGGCGTACGTCACCGGCTACCTGACGGCTCCGGTGAAGATCAGCGGGCAGCCGATCGCGAACCTCGTGGCCTCGACCAGCGGCACCGACGCCGACTGGGTCGTGAAGCTGATCGACGTCTATCCGGATGAGGTGGCCGCGCTGCCGGAGATGGGCGGCTACCAGCTCATGGTGTCGGGCGACATCTTCCGGGGGCGTTACCGGGAGAGCCTCGAGACACCCCACGCGATCACGCCGGGAACGCCGCTGACCTACCGCTTCGCCCTGCCCACGGCCAACCACGTGTTCCTGCCGGGGCACCGGATCATGGTGCAGGTGCAGTCGACCTGGTTTCCGCTGTACGACCGCAACCCGCAGACCTTCGTGCCCGACATCTTTCAGGCGAAGCCGGATGATTACCGCAAGGCGGTGCAGCGGATCTACCACGACGCGGGCCGGGCGAGCCTGGTCGAGCTGCCGCTCGTCACGACGCCGTGAGCTCAGCGTGCCTCCACCTCGTACCACTTCTTGTACCAGAACACTTCCGGCTTGCCGTCCCCGTCCCAGTCCCCGACCACGGGCACGTTCGAGCCGTTTCCGACCGAGGCGAGCTCTTCTCCTGTCTTTCCGGAGAGCCAGAACCCGGAGCCGCTGCCCTTCCTGACGGGCACGTCGAGCCAGCCGTCGCCGTCGAGGTCGTAGAACGCATCGTACAGGCCGACGGGGTTCGCGCCCCCGACGAGCCCACCCATCCCCGTCCGCCACAGCACTTCATCCGTCTCGGGATTCCAGCATATGATCTTCTTGCCCGAAACGAACACGAACTCCGTCACGCCGTCGCCGTTCAGGTCCCGGTAGACGGGTGAGAAGACAGTCTTGATCTTGTCCGGGGCGGGCCGGTCCAGGAGCACCTTGCCGCCCGCGTCGAGGATCTCGATGCCATGCTTCCAGACGGCGATGAATCGCCTGCCGTCCGGCAGCGGCAGCACGTCGCGCACCTTCTCCATCGTGTGGCTCCACATCACCTCGCCGGATTCGAGCGATATCATGCGCAGTTCGTCGCTCCCCTCACCGAAGACGAGGAACCCCTTCGCGCCGTCCTGGCCGAGCACACGATAGCTGGGCAGCGTGGAGATGCGGCGCTCAGTCGCCTTCTCCAGGACCGGCTCGCCTGTTGCCGGATCGATGATGATAATCCCCTCGGGCGCGTACAGCACCGGGAGGAGGCGGTCCCCGTCTACGAGCGGATTGAATCTGAGGCTGGACGGCTTCGCGCCCCCGGTCACCGGACGTTTCCAGCGGGTGGTTCCGTCCTTCGTGGAGATCCCTATCAGCGCGTTCTGCCGGTCGTCAGTGATCAGGATAGTACCGCCGGCCCCTCCCGGATCGGGCACCACGGACTGAAACCGCGTGTTCCCCCACTTCCCGGCGGCATCGCCCGACCGGAAGTCCCTGCGCCACAGTGGCGACCCATCGTCATCGAACGCGGCGATGTCGTATAGATCGGTATTGACGGGGGGGACAACGATCATGTACCAGGCCACGTTTGCGCCCGCCGCGAACTGGACGTTGACCCAGTACATCGCGCCGATCGTGGATGCGAACAGGATCAAGCCCTTTTTCAGATTCTCCTGTGCCCGGCTGCCCGAGGCCACGATGAACTCGAGCCTTGCGTCGTCGTCCAGGTTGACGGTCGCCAGCCCTGCCGGCGAGCCCTCGCCCGCCACGACATGCAGCCTCTCCCGGTCCGCACTCAGATCGAGCACCGCCAGCTCGAGCACCCCGTTGTCCCGGTTCAGCGACACGAACTCCTGCCGGCCGTCGCCGTCGACGTCGTAGAACATCCCGAGGCGGCCGTCCTTCCCGTATGCCGCCTTGAACAGCTCCTTGCCGGGCCTGTCCTTTATCTCCACCAGACGCAGCGGCTCCTTGTCGCGGCCCCAGACCGGGAGCGTCGCCCCCGCGAGCGCGAGGGTGAGAACGGAAACCGGCACCGCCATCCTCATCGACCACGTCATGCGCCCCCTCCCTTTGACCTGCCTTCGATTCGTGCGTCCCGATCCTATCAGGGAGGAGCACAGGCACCAAGGGTTGTGCCCGGGCCGAGGCGCAGCCGCCCGATCGGCGAACGATGTCCCCGGATACGCGGGGTCTCCCGGGGGTCCGGGGGCAGCTTGACCGGGACGCCGGTCCCGCGCAGAATCAGACAATGAAGAAGACCAGTGGTCCGTCACCCCGCGCGGCGCGGAAGCCATCAGGCAGGCGCATGCCGAACCGCGCCGCATCGCGTGGTGCCGCGGCCACCCCGGGTGCCGACGCGCCGTCAGAGCACGAAGCCGACTTCGAGACGGTGGTCATGGAGCTGTCGGCGCGGTTCGTGAGCGTGCCGGCCGAGGGAGTCGACGACGAGATCTTCAGCGCCCAGCGCCGCATCTGCGACTCGCTCGGGCTCGATCTGTGCTCGGTCTGGCAGGGAACGTTCGAGGCCCCCGGCCTCGTCAGGCTCACCCATCTCTACCGGCCCCTCGGCGGTCCTCCCGTACCGGACGGGATGGACGCCCGGGAACACTTCCCCTGGTCTCTGCAGCAGGTGCTGGCCGGCGACGTGGTCGCCGTCTCCTCCATGGACGATGTCCCGGCTGAGGCGTCCCGGGATGTGGAGACATGGAGGCATTTCGGCATCAGGACGGCGCTGAACATCCCTCTCGCGGCGGGGGGCGGGCCGTCCCTCGGCGCGGTGTCCTTCAACTCGATGCGCAAGGAACACCCCTGGCCCGCGAGGATCGTCTCGCGACTCCGCCTCGTCGCTCAGATTATCGCCAGCGCTCTCGCCAGGAAGCGAGCCGAGCAGGCCCTGCGCAGCAGCGAGCGTCAGCTCAAGCTGGCGATGGAGTCGGCGGAAGTCGTCCTCTGGACTCTCGACCCCGCAGAAGGGCACCTGTGGATCGGCCCGGTGCCACCTGAGTCGCGCAGCTCGCCGATCGAGGGTGATAGCGACGCCGAGAGGCTGCTCGACAGGGTTCATCCGGAGGACCGCGACTCGGTACGCGCTGCTGTGCAGCAGGCCATGCGATCGGATGAGCCCCTCGTCCTGGAGTATCGAGTGGTGGCACCGGACGGGTCGGTTCGGTGGATGGCCGCCCGCGGTCGTCGTCAGGCCGGCGGCGCAAAGGGCCCCGGCCTCCTGCTGGGAGCGGTCGTCGACATCACCGAGAGCCGGAAAGCGGACGAGGAGCTCCAGCGGCTGCGCCTGCAGCTCTGGCATGCGGACCGCGTCGCCCAGACCGGGGCCCTCACGGCCTCTCTGGCCCATGAGCTGAACCAGCCGCTCGCGGCGATCCTGAGCAATGCGCAGGCCGGGCTTCGTTTCATGTCGCGTCCCGACTTCGACGCAGACGAGATCCGGGCGATCCTGCGCGACATCGTCGCCGACGACAACCGGGCGGCCACGGTGATCAGCGGGCTGAGGGCAATGCTGCGGCGGAAGCAGACCCCGCGCGAGGACATCGACATGGCGGCGACGATTCAGGAGGTCCTCCGCCTTCTTCACAGCGAGCTGCTCGGCCGCAACCTCGAGCCGAGCCTGCACTTGGTATCCGGTTGTTTCGTGCACGCGGACAGGGCACAGCTTCAGCAGGTGATTCTCAACCTCCTGATGAACGCCGTCGAGACGATGCAGGAAGTGCCTTCCCCGAACAACCGTCTGACGGTGAGCCTGGCACGCACCCCGGAGCAAGCGGCGCTCGTCTCCGTCCGCGATACCGGGGCAGGCATCCCGGTGGATCAACGAGGCAGGATGTTCGAGGCGTTCTGGACGACCAAGTCGGACGGGATGGGAATCGGCCTGCCGATCTCCCGTTCAATCATCGAGTCCCACGGCGGCCGTTTGTGGTTCGAGAGCAACCCGGACCGGGGGATCACCTTCTACTTCTCGATCCCCCTGGCGCAGTCCCGCATCCGCTGACACGACCGCGGTGCGATGACGACTTCAGGCACCGTGGCAGTTCTTGGCCTTCTTGCCGCTCCCGCACCCGCAGGGGCTGTTCCGTCCAATACCCGCCGGGGCGGCATCGCGCGGCACGGACCGGACTGTCGAGATCTTCATGATCTCGTCCGCGTATCGCCCCTGCCGGAGCAGGTCCGCCATGATCCTCATCGGGGCGTCGATGTGATTGAAGAATTGGCGGTATCCGGCGCACAGATAGTTCAGGCCCGGCTCGCCGTCCGGGGTATCGATGAACCGGTTGCGCGGACACTCTCCGTAGCAGGCGAAGAGCACCTCGCAGTCGCGGCAGTACTGGGGAAGGGTCTCGAGTTTGGCGCGTCCGAAGGCGCGTTGCTGGTCCGAATCCACCAGCTCGCCGAGCGGGGTTTCCTTGATGTTGCCCAGCTTGTAGCCAGGCTCGACGTAATGGTCGCAGGAGTAGAGATCGCCATTGTGCTCGACCGCGAGAGCGTTGCCGCAGGTGGGCGAGAAGATACAGAGATTATGCTGGCCCAGCCAGCTGCCGAGCGCCACGTCGAAGGTCTGCACGAACACGGTGCCGACGTCGTGCCCGACCCATTCGTCGAAGATGGCGGTCATGAACCGCCCGAACTGCTCAGCACCCACTGACCTGCCGGTGACGAGGCCACCACGCTGCGTGTACAGGGGGCGCTCTCCGCCAGGCCGCTCACCCCAGCCGCCATCGGCGATCGCCAGCAGGTCCTGCGTCACGCGCTCCACGATCGGGATGAACTGCATGAACCGGGCCTGCAGGTCATCCCGGAAGAAACGGTACACCTCGAGCGGATGGTCGCCGTTGGCCGCATGGATGGTGCACAGGATGTTGACGTCCACCGCGTGGCGGCGGAGCATCTCCCACGCCCGCATCACTTCGTCGAAGGAGCCGCCTCCCCCCTTGTTGACCCGGTAGGCGTCGTGCATCGACCTCGGGCCGTCCACGCTGAGTCCGACGAGGAACGCGTTCTCCTTGAAGAAGGAGCACCAGGCGTCGTCCAGGAGCAGCCCGTTGGTCTGGATCGTGTGCTGGATCTTCTGACCGGGCCTGCTGTACTTGTCGACCAGCTCGATGGAACGTCTGAAGAAATCCAGACCCATCAGGGTCGGCTCGCCGCCCTGCCAGGCGACGTTGACCTCCGGCGCCGGGTGGGACTGCAGGAGCCCCTGGATGTACGCCTCGAGGGTCTCCTCCGACATCCGGGATCGCTCGCCCGGGTAGAGAAGCTCCTTGGACAGGAAGAAGCAGTACTTGCAGTCCAGGTTGCAGGTCGCGCCGGTCGGCTTGGCCAGCAGATGAAACGCCGGTGGTGGTGAACTCATGGTGTCTTCCTTTCCTCCCCCGCGGCGAGCGCCTCCACGGCGGCCTCGAGCGTCGGATAGAACCTCACGGGCCCCGCTGGCTCGAGGAGGCCGGCCTTCTCCAGGATCACACGCGCGGTCTCCTTCGCCTCTGCGACCCCGAGCCTGATCCCCTGCGCGGCCAGCTCCGCAGCCACCTCGTTGAGACCCGCCACGCCTGTCGTGTCGATCGCCGGCATCGTTCCGGCGTCGATGATCAGCCATCGCGGCTTCGGCGACGCCTGGCCCGCCACGCTCTTGACGCGCCGCCTGAAATGATCTGTGTTGAAGAACAGCAACGCGGCATCGAACCGGTAGAGTACCAGACCCGGGAACGTCTCCGCGTCGGGATGGCCGCTCAGGCTGAAGAAGCCTGAGGTACCCCGTATTCGCCCGAGAACGGCGTCGTGCGGCCGGGAGGCCCTGGCCACGAGCTGCACCAGCGCGAGGCCGACCGCCACGATGACACCCGGCAGGACCCCCACCGTGATAACCCCGAGCAGCGTCACCATCGAGAGACGGAATTCCTGTCGGCTGATCCGGCGCAACCGGACGAGGCTCTCGAGGTCGAACAGGCCGAAGGCCGCGTTGATGAGCACGGCGGCGAGGACTGCAATCGGCAGAGACGCGAGTGGGCTGGTGAGGAACAGCAGCGTCAGCACCAGCAGGACCGCCGCGACGAGCCCGGTGACCTGGCTCTTCCCGCCCACCGAGTCGTTGACCGCCGTCCGGGAATCGCCACCGCTCACCGCGAAGCCCTGCAGCAATCCGGCACCGATGTCCGCCACGCCGAGCGCAATGAACTCCTGATTCGAATCGAGGTCGTAGCGGTTCTTCGCCGCGAATCCCCGGGCGGTCACCATGGCGCTGTTGAAGCTGATGAGGGCGAGGCCCACCGCGCCCAGGAGCAGCGGTTGCAGATCGTCCATGCCGATTGACGGGATCGCGATCGGCGGGAGCCCGGCGGGTATCTCCCCGAGCAGGGCGACTCCACGCTCGCCGAGGTGCATTACCTTCGAAACGGCGATTCCAAGGACGACAGCGACCAGAGGTCCCGGCACCTTGGGCGCCACACGCTTGAGCAGCACCAAAAGGACGAGAAACGCCAGGCCCACGGCAAGGGTCGGCCCGTGCGTCCGTCCCAGGCTGGAAAGGAACTCCCAGAGCAGTCGAAAGAAGCCGACCGGATGCAGAGAAAAGCCGAAGAGCTTGCCCAGCTGCCCGCTGATGATGGCCAGAGCAATGCCGTTCAGATAGCCCGAGAGAATCGGCCGTGCCAGGAAGTTCGTCAGGAACCCCAACCGCAGCAGACCCGCAATGATGCAGAACACACCGGCGAGCACCGCCAGCACCGCCGAAAGAGGCACACGTCGCGCGGCATCCGCCCCGGCAAGGGGGATCACGACCGCCGCGACGATGGCGCAGGTGGCGGCATCGGGAGACATGATCAACTGCCGGGAGGTGCCGAAGAACGCATAGGCCACGAGCGGCAGGATGCTGGCGTACAGTCCGTAAACCGGGGGGAGGCCCGCGAGCTGCGAGTAGGCGATGGCGATCGGCACGGCAACGGCGGCCACCGACACACCGGCGAGCAGATCGTAACGGAACCAGGACGGGTCGTACCGGGCCAGGGCATCCAACCCCGGCACGAACCTGCGGATCGAGACCTTCACGACGGCTGTCCTTTGCGGACGGCCCCGGATGACTGCGCCCGAGCCTTCGCCTTCGCGGCGGACATCCTGGTTGCGAGGAGGTTGCCGACGGTGAGCAGCATGTTCGGTGGCACCATCAGCAGGCTGAAAGCGATCAAGGGAGCCATGAGCGCCTCGCCTCGCGGGCTGTTCTGCGCGAGCGCCAGGCAGAGCGCCGCGTTGCGCATGCTCGTGGCGGTCGCCAGGAGCCACCGACCTTCCCGCGCGGGTCCTCCCAGGACCCAACCGATCGCCATCGATGCCATCAGAAAGAGACCCATGGCGCCGATGGCCGTCGCCCCGATGCTCGCCAGCGCCTCCTTGCGCATCGCTTTGGTGACGATCATGACCGCCACGAAAGCGACGACACTCAGCAGGGCCATCGCTCTCGAGAGCTTCGCCGCCACGAGGGGTGCTCTGGCATGGACCAGCATGCCGACAATGAGCGGCGAAACGATGACCAACGCGATGTACCCAAGCGTCCTTCCGTAGGCCACTTGAATGTTCTCTCCGGCCGGCAGGAGAAGCCGCAGCATCGCGGGCGACAGGGGCACGGCCAGCACGCACAGCAGCGCGGGAATCGCGCCCGCCAGGATCGTGCCACCCCGCACCTTGCTCGTGAACTGCAGGGCGCTCACGCCGCCCGGCGTGCACGCCAGCAGCACCAGCGCACCGCGGGCCCCGGGCCCCAGTGGCAGGAGCAGCGCGATCGCTATGCCGGCGAGAGGGACCATCACGAAGTTGGCCGCAAGCGCGCGAAGCAGCGCCCTCCGGGAGGATGACAGGGTTCGCAGATCGGCGATGCCCGCCTGCAGTCCGATGCTCAACATCGATGTGATGAGAAAAACGAGTACCAGCAGTCTGGCGGGCGTGTTCAGAAGAAACATGGGATCCTCATCTCGACTCGACTCTATCCGGCCAGAAAGAGCAGCCCCGAATAGCCCGCGGCTCCGACCAGAAAGGGCACGAACCTCCCCTCCTTCTCACGGGGAAGCTCGGAGATCATGGTGTTCGCGATGACACCGCCCGCCACGACGCCGAGAAGCACCGCGGTGGCCGGCTCCGGGAGAGGGTAAGCCATGCCGGTGGCCCAGCCCGCCACGCAGCAGACCGCGAGCAGGCGGCTGCCGATCCGATCCCAGAGCACGCCGTGCTCCTCCTCGAGCGAATGCGTGAGGGAAAGGAAATGCAGGGACATGGCGATCGCGTAGAAGACGAGGGAGAGGGCCGTCTCTCTCAGCGAACGGACGAGCAGATAGCTCACGATCCAGGCGTACCCGGCGAACGCGAGCATGTGTATCCGGAACAGCGGATGGGAGATGCCCGCCTCCCGACGGTGCCGCCGCTCTGTCAGGTCGCCCGAACGGACGACGAGAACCTCCAGGCCGTAGAAGAACAGGAAGCCTGTCATGGTGGCCACGTTGATCCCGTAGTCGAGCAGGTGGAACTCGAGGCTCGAAACGGCCTCGTGGAACCCTCTGGCCGCCTCCTGCAGCTCGGGCGACAGATCGACGAAGACATAGGCCGTCGCGGCCCCGCCGGCGAGCGAGACGATGGTCCGGTGCCGCAACTCTCCCAGGCCGTGCAGCGCGCTGCCGCGAAGGAACACGAGGGAGAAGAGTACGGCGACGGCCAGTGTTCCCAGCGTCTGAGCGGTGCTCATCCGAGAGGACCTCCCGGGGCACGCGCTAGTATTTCACCATGTACTTCTTCGCCTCGAGGCAGACGCTGAAAGCCTTCTTGAAGTTGTCCGTCTGCTCCTTGGTGTATTGCTGGGTCTGCTGGGTCTGCTGCTGGGCCTGCTCCTCGGCCTGCCGCTTCGCGCCCCTCGCTCTGCCGCGGCTCGCGAGGAGACCCACTCCGGCGCCGATGGCCGCGCCCTTGCCGGCGTCGCCCGCGATCGCACCGATCAGGGCGCCGGCAGCCGCACCGCCGACCGCGCCCTTCGCCCCGGCTCCCTTGGTGGCCTCGTTCGTCGCCTGCACGCTCTTATCGGCCTGCTTCTTCTGCTGCTCCGCCTGCTGCGAGAGCTGGAACGGGTCGCTGCCGGTGTTCTGAACCGCCCAGTTGTAGCACTCCCCCTCGTCCTTGGACTGCTGGGACGCCTCCTGCCCCGCGTTGGGGAAGACGTACACCTCGAGCGTGGCGGCGAGAGACTTCTGGCCGCTCGGTGGGGCGGGGCTCTGCGCCTGGACCGCACAGAGGACCATCAGAGCTGTCGACATCACGAGACCAACACGAACCATCCGACGTGTGAACATGATTGTTCCTCCGATACCCGCAGGTCTGAAATCCGCGATCACCCGATCCCCCGGGGGCCTACTTCTGGCCTGTCCCGGGTGTGCACGCGCCGAACACCGTCACGGCGAGATCCTCCCTGGCGACGGCCACGGTCGCGAACCCCGTCTGCTCATCAATCAGGAAGCTGAACGCCCGGCCGTTCTCGTAACCCTGTAGAACGATGCTCTCGCCCGCCCGCTGGAGGTTCACGATCGGGGTCGCACGGTTGAGGCCGCTCGCCCTGGTGGTTCTGAGGAGCTTCTGCCCAAGGTCGACCTCGATGAACTGCGGCACGTCGTAGTTCCATGGAGGGCCGCTCTCGCAGGTGCCGTCGGCCCAGCAGAGCGTGGCCTGCGAGGCCGTGCACAGGAACGTCTCCGACCCGGTCAGGTCATCGGCCGGGGTCATTGTAAAGGCGAGCCCGAGCACGGCCGCCACCAGACTCAGTTTTACAGCGCGCATTGTCTCCTCCTCAAACGGTTTCCGCGGGAACGAGATGGCCGGCCTCTCACGATTCGACAGCCGGATCCGGGTCCTGGCTCACCACCCAGTCGATCGCGTCGATCAGCGTCCGATCATTCACCGGCTTCCTGAAGAAGAGCTTCGCCCCGAGCTGCCGCGCCTCCCGTCGGGTCGCGTCGTCGGCGCGTGCCGAGACCGCGATCACGGGTAGCCGGATTCCCCGTTCGTTGAGCCGGCGCTGAACCTCCAGGCCGCTGATCCCCGGCAGGGTGATGTCCAGAAGGACACATGCGAACGGCTCTGCGGTCACCTCTTCGAGAAAGCACTCCGCGCTCTCGAAGAGTCGCACCACGAATCCCTCGGCCCTCATCAGCCTCCCCAGGCTGGTTCGCACCGACTCGTCGTCGTCGACCACGAATACGGTCGGCCTCGGGATACGGACGGGCGCGTTCATGTCGCTCCTCCTCCGGATCAATTACTGAGGATGACAGCGACACGGGGGCCGCTCAATTGGACCTTGGTCCAACGGCGCCGCGGTGCTGGCGGGAGCCTACTCGCGCAGAGGAGGCGGTGGGATCCGGTCCCGGGACGCCCGGGCCCGTCCAGCCTCCGTCTCGGCATCTGCCAGGCGCACCAGCTCGGCCACCGATCCGGCGCCGGTCTTCTCCATGACCCGCTGGCGGTGCACCTTGACCGTCTTCTCGCTGATCCCGAGATCGGCGGCGATGACCTTGTTGAGACGGCCTCGCACGACATGGGACATCACTTCACGTTCCCGCGGGGAAAGCGTGCTCAGGCGGGCATGGACCTCGTCTCTGTGTTTCTCGAGGGCGCTGCTCTCGGCCTGGCGTTCGATGGCCGCCCGGATCGCCGCTAGAAGCTTCTCGCCATCGACGGGCTTGAGGAGGAAATCGACGGCCCCGTCCTTCATCGCACGCACGCTGGTCGGAACGTCGCCGTGCCCCGTGAGGAAGATGACGGGCAGCGACATGCTCTTCTGCAGCATCCGGTCGAACAGCTCGGGGCCGGTCATGCGTGGCATCCGGACATCCAGCACGACACATGCCGGCCCCGGCGGCGACTCCTGCTCGAGGAAGGCCCGCGCCGATGAGAATTCCTCCACAGCGTATCCGGCCGAGCGGAGGAGGCGGCGCAGACTGCGGCGCACCGATTCATCGTCATCGACTACGAAGACCCTTGCCGCGACTTCTCCAGTCACCGCTCCCCCTTTGGAATCAGTTCATTATCCCACAGTGTGGGGTGGATCGGCACGCCGCCCCTGCCCCTGTAGCAGAGGCCGGCCCTCGTGCGATTGGACCAAGGTCCAATTGCTCTGTGACTTAGGGCTGTTTAGGCTGAATCCAACGGGCAGCGGCGGGTGGGGGTGATGGAGCGCACAGGTGAGCGCCTACGCGCCCGTGCATGCCAGGAATCAGCACGACGGCATACACCGATCGAGAACTTCGGCTTCGTGACTCAGTAGTAGCCCCCGGAACATCCTGCCGGTCAGAAGGAGGAACGCCAATGCACAGGAAAATGTTCGTGATGCTCGTGACGCTCATGCTGGCTGGCACGGTCGCCATGGCGCAGCAGCAGGTTTCCGTCGACTTCGACAGGACCTACGACTACTCGAAGGTCAAGACGTTCGGGATCCAGATTGCCAGCAGCTGGGGCAACCCGCTCGGCGAGAAACGCGTCCTCGACGAGGTCTCCGGCGAGCTCGTCGGGAAGGGCTGGGTCAAATCCGACGAGGGCACACCTGACGCGATGGTGATGATCCACGGCGCCACGGAGAACAAGAGGCGGCTGAATGCCATGTACTCCGGTGGCGGTTGGCGTTTCGGAGGCACGGGCTCCATTCAGGAGCAGGACTACACGGTGGGGACTCTCATCGTGGACATTTTCGATTCCGGGACGAAGGCGCTCCTGTTCCGGGGGACGGCCCAGGACGAGCTCGCCACCAGCGTGGACAAGAACACCAAGAAGCTCGATAAGGCCACGACGAAGATGTTCAAGGACTTCCCGCCCGTACCTGCACAGAAGAAGAAGTAGCTCCTCAACCCTCATCAGGGAGACCTGTCCATGAGCAGCGAAGAACGGAAATTCCGCTCGCATCTACCGATGCCCAATACGACGCGGCCCAGGGCCGTGATGTACGACGCGAGGGATCCCAACAGCAAGTTTCCGCCGATCGATCAGTTGCGTCCGCCCAAGGGCGCGCCCAACGTCCTGCTCATCCTGATCGACGACGCGGGTTTCGGATCCGCCAGCGCGTTCGGGGGCCCTTGCCAGACACCCACCGCGGAGGCACTGGCGGCGGAAGGCCTGAAATACACCCGCTTTCACACGACCGCGCTGTGCTCACCCACACGGCAGGCGCTGCTGACCGGTCGCAACCACCACTCCGCCGGCATGGGCGGGATCACCGAGATCGCGACCGGCGCGCCCGGATACTGCTCGGTCCTGCCCAACAACATGTCACCGCTGGCGCGGACACTCAAGCTGAACGGCTACGCCACGGCGCAGTTCGGCAAGTGCCACGAGGTTCCGGTCTGGCAGACCAGCCCCGTCGGGCCGTATGACTCCTGGCCGGCCGGCGGCGGCGGCTTCGAGTACTTCTACGGTTTCATCGGCGGCGAGGCGAACCAGTGGTACCCGAGCCTGTTCGAGGGGACCGTCCCGGTCGAGCCGAAAAAGACGCCCGAGGAGGGGTACCATCTCGTCGAGGATATGACCGACAAGGCGCTCGCCTGGATTGGTCAGCAGAAGGCCCTCACTCCCGACCAGCCGTTCTTCGTCTATTTCGCCCCCGGGGCCACGCATGCGCCGCATCACGTGCCCAAGGAGTGGGCCGACAAGTACAAGGGCAAGTTCGACCAGGGTTGGGACAAGCTGCGCGAGGAGACTTTCGCCCGACAGAAGAAGCTTGGGGTCATCCCGCCCGAGTGCCAGCTCACGGCTCGACACAAGGAGATCCCAGGCTGGGACGACATGCCTGAAGGGTTCAAGCCGGTTCTGCGCCGCGAGATGGAGGTGTACGCCGGTTACATGGAGTACACCGATCATCACGTGGGCCGGATCCTGGACTCGCTCAAGGCACTCGGCATCCTCGAGGACACGCTCATCTATTACATCATCGGCGACAACGGGGCCTCGGCCGAAGGATCGCTCAACGGCTGCTTCAACGAGATGAGCTACTTCAACGGCCTGCAGAGCCTCGAGACACCGGAGTACCTCGGCGAGCGCCTGGACAAGCTGGGCGGGCCAGAATCGTACAACCACTACGCGGTGGGCTGGGCGCACGCGATGAACACCCCCTACCAGTGGACCAAGCAGGTGGCATCCCACTGGGGCGGCACGCGCAACGGCACGATCGTTCACTGGCCGAGCCGGATCCAGGGCAAGGGAGAGATCCGCAACCAGTTCCATCATGTCATCGACGTCGCGCCGACCATTCTCGAGGCGGCCGGGATCCCCGAGCCGGAGTCGGTCAACGGGATCCAGCAGGCTCCGATCGAGGGTGTCAGCATGTTCTACTCGTTCAACGACGCCAAGGCGGCCGACACGCACGAGCTCCAGTACTTCGAGATGTTCGGCAACCGGGGCATCTACCATAAGGGCTGGACGGCGGTCACGAAGCACCGGACTCCCTGGGACCTGACCGCCAAGATGGTGGCCCTGGATGACGATGTCTGGGAGCTGTACGGCCCTGACGATTGGACCCAGGCGAAGGATCTCTCCAAGCAGATGCCCGAGAAGCTCCACGAGCTCCAGCGGCTCTGGCTCATCGAGGCGACGCGCTACAACGTGCTGCCGATCGATGATCGGACGGTCGAGAAGTTCAACCCGGACACCGCGGGCCGCCCCGTGCTCATCAAGGGGAAGACCCAGATCCTGTTTGGGGGCATGGGACGGCTGTCGGAGAACTGCGTCCTGAACATCAAGAACAAGTCCCACTCCGTTACCGCCGAGATCGTGGTGCCGGAGAAGGGTGCCCGGGGCGTCATCATCTCCCAGGGCGCCAACATCGGCGGTTGGAGCCTGTACGCGAAGGACGGGAAGCTCAAGTACTGCTACAACTGGGGCGGCTTCAAGAACTACTTCGTCGAGGCGAGCAGCCCGATCCCGGCCGGCGAGCACCAGGTGAGAATGGAATTCGCATATGCCGGTGGCGGGCTGGGCAAGGGCGGCAAGGTGACCCTGTACACCGACGGCAAGAAGGTCGGCGAGGGACAGGTTGACAACACCCTGGCGATGGTCTTCTCCGCCGACGACGGCTGCGACGTGGGCGAGGACAGCGGCGCTCCTGTCTCACCCGACTACGGCCCGCAGGGCAACGGGTTCAACGGCCGCATCAAGGGAGTGCAGATCGCCATCGCGGATGCGGCGGAGAACTCGGACCACATGGTCTCGCCTGAAACGGCGATCCACCTGGCACTGGCACGGCAGTAGGCGCGCCCGCGAGAGAGTACCCGGAGTGACGGCCACCCGCGAGGGTGGCCGTCACACGGCCACGCGAGGATCTCGCATGCCGATCGACACTATGAGCACGGGTCCTCACGCCGGGGGGCTCTCTCGCTTCGAGCGGCGATGGCCCGCCGTCCTCGCGATTGTCGCGGTGTTATCCCTGCTCGCGGTGCTGCCGGGGCGAGTCAGGCTGTTCCCGAACTGGGTCCCCTACCTCGCCGGGATAGCCGTCATCACACCGATGCTCGCGGTAGGACTCTCGGCGGCCAGGGCGCGCTGGGTGGCTCTCGAGCGTATGATCATGGTGCTCTTCGTCGCACTCAGCGGGGCCGGCAACCTCGCGACCCTGGCCTATCTCACACGGGAGATGGTATACCGATCGCAGGATCTCGACGGCCTCCAGCTCCTCACCTCCAGCATCGCGGTCTGGGTCACGAACGTGCTGACCTTCGCCCTGCTCTACTGGCAGATCGATCGTGGCGGCCCCGAGCCAAGGGCCAACGACACCGGCACGGGAACGGACTGGCACTTCCCGACTCCGGCCATGGCTGATGCCTCGATCTCCGTGCGGCGCCCGACGTTCGTCGATTACATCTTTCTCGCCTTCTCGACGGCGACGGCCTTCAGCCCGACCGACGCCGTTCCCCTGACGGCACGCGCCAAGTTGCTGATGATGTTCGAGAGCACCATTTCGCTCGTGACGATCGTCGTAGTCGCGTCACGCGCCATCAACCTGCTCGGCAGCTGAGGTGCCGATTGCATCCCGTGCCTCCAATGGGACCGAGGTCCCCTGGGAGGCACCCGGTGAGGTCGGCAAACTCGTGGGTACTTTGATGCGTTTATCACGGAGGTCACTTATGAGACGCTCTTTTGTGCTTGCCGCGGTTCTCGTTTCCCTTGCGGGCTTTCTGCCCGTGCACGCGGACTCTTCCTCGGACTGCAAAGCCACCTTCGAGGTCAGTCTCGTCAGACAGGAGAACTCCCTGCTGGAGTTCCAGGTGCAGGTCACATCCGACGCCACCCGGGCGCGGGTCGAGTACATGTTCGAGATCACGGTCTCCTCGAAGTCGGGGGAATCGAAGACGATCCCCGTGGACCGTGTCGTCGACATCGACGACACGACCTCGAACGAGTTCGTCACGCACAGCCTCGGCGCGGGCGAGTCCCTGGTGAAGTACGACGCCCGCATGATGAGCTGCAAGACCCAGCCATGAGGCCTGGGTTCCCGCCGGCTACGGCGTCGCCCGGCGTCTGACCCCACGGCCGGCCGGAGCCGACTGGTCTACGATGGGCTCATCCGGTCCCGGTCGACCGAGGTGGACATGTCGCCAGCCGCGCTCTCGCCGGCCCTGAGGTTCTTCAAGAGTTCCTGCGCACGCTCGGGTCGACGATGGACTGCGACGCCGCCGGCCTCTTCGTTCTCGCCAGAAGCGTGCCGCTGTCCGGCTCATCCGGCACCCGGGTGATCACCGGCGTGGCGCAGGTCGGCTTCGATGACTCAAAAGCCGACGACCCGATGTTCAGTGAAGGCAGGGGAATCATTGGACACGCCATCCGCACCGGTGAGCGCGTCCTCGCGCCCGACATCAGCCGGGACCCGCACTGCATCGCGGGACGCCGGGTCACCCGCTCCGAGGTGGCCGTGCCGGTCGTGAGCAGCCGGGGTGTCATCGGCGCCCTCAATGTCGAGAGCGGCCGACTCGACGCCTTCTCGTCCGCCAACGTCGAATTGCTCGAGTTTTTCGCGAGTGCCGCGGCGCTGTCGATCGAGAAAGCGCTCCTCCACCGGCAGGTGCTCGAGAACCAACGCATCGAGGTGCAGCCCAGGCTTTCCCGCGATGTCCAGGCGGGGATTCTGCCCGTCGTCCCTCCAGTCGCGCCTGGCTATGACATCGCCGCGGTAAACCTCCCTGCGTGGGAGATCGGGGGCGATTACTACGACTACCTCTCGCTGGGCGAGGAGCAACTCGGGCTCGTCGTGGCCGACGTCTCGGGAAAGGGAATCCCCGCCGCCCTCCTCATGGCGACCTTCCGCGCCGCCGTGCGGCACGAAATGCGGCGCCGACGCCCGATTCGGACGGTGGCCGACCAGCTCAACAGCGTTCTCATCGAGTCGTCCGAGGCGCCACGGTTCGTCACCGCGGTATCGGGCTCCCTCCACACCGCGTCGGGACGGTTCTCCTACGTGAACTTCGGGCACAACGCTCCCCTGCTCCTGAGGCGCGAGGGCGGCCGCGAGACGCTTTCGCCCGGCGGGCCTGTGCTGGGCATCATCGAAGCGGAGCGGGACCTCGCCGGGTATCGCGCGCGAGCCGGTCATCCGGATCGTCATACAGATCCGGCGGGTCGACCATGAAGGAGATCCGCCGGCTGGCACCGGACTTGCGGTAATTTCACATGGCTCGACCGAGGATGGATCCGCGCTACAATGCCTTCTTCAAACGCATGGGACTTCGGCCTCCCGGCCGAGTCTGCGCAACGAGATGAGTTACAGGGAGGTGCTGGCCGTGACTGAATTCCTGCGAGCAAATCTGTACATCATCATCGGGCTTGCCCTGGTGGGGCTCTGGCTGCTCCTGCGCACCCATGCCACGAAGCTCGGGACCGGGACGACCCTGGGGGGTCTGATCGGCGCGGGCCGACCCACGGTGCTGGAGTTCTTCAGCAACACGTGAATGCCCTGCCTCATGGCCAAGCCCATCGTGAATGGGATCGAGAAGGACCTTCAGGGCAGAGCGCCGGTGGTCAGGCTCAACATGCTGAGCGCGCAGGGACAGCAGCTCGCGCAGCGATTCGACGTGAAGGGGTTGCCGACGCTGCTCGTGCTCGACGGCTCGGGCAAGGTGATTCACCGGCAGTCCGGCATCCCGGACAAGAAGGCGGTCATGGCCAGTCTGGCAGCACGCTGACCCGGGCGCCGGCCGATCAGAAGAAGATCCGGAACTCGGCTCCGCCTTCCACGTTGCGCAGGTCGAACTCCAGGGCGTGCCTTGCGAGGATCTCACGTACCAGCGTCAGGCCGATTCCCTGACCTTCCCGCTTTGTCGAGAAGAACGGGGTGAAAAGATGCGCTTCGGATTCGGGCGGGATCCCGGGCCCGGTGTCGCGCACCGCAAGGTACGGAGGGCCGCCGCCGTCTGCGGCCAGCGTCACCGTGACGGTGCCGTCGCTCCCGACCGCCTCCGCCGCGTTGCGCAGGATGTTCACCAGCGCCTGCTCCATCTGGTTCTTGTCCAGCGAGAGCGTCGGGAACGCCTGCGGCCGCTCCCACACGAGACGGATCCGCCGCCGTCCCAGATCAGGATGCATGAGGGTGGCGATGTCGTCCATCAGCGCCGGCAGATCGCACGGCCTCAGGTCGGGCGGAGGGATCCGCACCACCCGGGCCAGATCGTTCATGAACGCGTTGAGGTTCAGGAGCCGCCGCACGGCCACGTCGATCGCCTGTCCGTAGTCTCCCCGGTCCTCCGGCCTGAGTTGCCCCTCGTACGACTGGCACGATTCGAGCAGCGAGCGCACCGCGCCGACCGAGTTGTTCACCTCGTGGGACATCATGCGGATGAGCTTGCCGTAGGCGGCGCGCTCCGAGGCCCTGAGCTCCTCCGTGAGCTCCTCGAAGAGGAAGAAGTCGCGCATGGCGCCCCGGTCATAGAACGAACCCCTGCGGATCTTGAGACGGTGGCTGCCCCGCCAGGATACGACCGCCGACCCGCCGTCACGCAGCTCGCGCAGGGCGCGCGCCACGGCCGGTGGAAACACGTCGGCCGACGCGCCGACCAGCCCGGCCTGCGACGACTTCCCGCCGCCGGCGTCCGTCGCACCCCCGCCGCGCTCGGCCAGACGCGCCGCCGCGGGATTGATCTGGCTGATCCTGCCGTCGTGATCGAGGGTGACCACACCCGATGGTGACGCATCGAGGAGCCGGTCCAGGAACAGGTTCCGCTCCTCGACGGTGCGCCGCTCCTCCCGGAGCTGGTCGATCATCGTGTTGTAGATCCGGATCAGGTCGTCCATCTCACGCTGCCCGACCTCGGTGAAGTGCGCGGAGAAGTCCCGCTCCCGCATCAGCTCCGACCCGGTGCGGATCAGCTCCAGCGGGACGAAGAACGAGCGCAGGAGCCAGTAGCCGGTGATCGCCGAGATGCCGAACACGACCTCCGCCGCGAGCAGAAGCATGGGCCGATCCAGCAGGGAGTAGAAGGCCATCCCCCCGAGGAGGAGGTGCAGAGCCACGACATAGAGGACGATCCGGGCTCTCAGGCTCTTCATTCCGTGGCGAGGCCGTGCTTGACCAGACGGCGGTACAGGGCGGCCCGGCTCAGTCCGAGCGCCTCGGCGGCCCGCGAGACGTTGCCGGCGTAGTGCCGCATGCAGTTCGCGATCATGGCCCGCTCCATCTCGTCGAGCGTCATCGAGCCCGGATGCGGCAGCGTCCGCTCGCCCGTCTCGGCGCGGCCGAGCTGCTCCTGGCTCTCGAGATCCGGGCCGCGAAGCGGCGATGGCCCCCCGACCAGCACGGCCCGTTCGATCGTCTGCTGGAGCTGGCGGATGTTCCCGGGCCAGGGCCGGCGCATCAGCCAGGCCACGGCGTCGTCCGCCAGCGCGAGCGGCTCGGTGCCGTACCGCGCCGCGGCTCCCTCGAGGAAGGCCCGGGCCAGTCTCGGGATGTCCGCGACGCGCTCGCGCAAGGCGGGCACCCGCAGCGTGATGAGGTTCAGACGGTAGAAGAGATCCTCGCGGAACGAGCCGTCGGCAACCGCCTGCGTCAGATCGCGGTTGGTGGCCGAGATCACACGCACGTCCACGGTGCGGGTCGCGCTCGAGCCGAGCACCTCGTAGGTCCGGTCCTGGAGCACGCGCAGGAGCTTCACCTGGGAGCTCGGATCCAGGTCGCCGATCTCGTCCAGGAAGATCGTCCCGCCGTCGGCCACCGCGAAGCGTCCTTTGCGATCGTTGAGCGCGTCGGTGAAAGCGCCCCGGACGTGCCCGAACATCTCGCTCTCGAACAGGGTCGAGGAGATACCCCCCAGGTTCACCTTGACGAGCGAGCCCGCGCTGCGCCGGCTGTTGCGATGGATCGCCTCGGCCACCAGCTCCTTGCCCGTTCCCGATCTCGCCGGTGATGAGAACGGAGGCGTCCGTGGGCGCCACCCGGCCGATCAGATCGAGCACCTTCAGGAAGGCGACGTCCTCGCCGACCAGCCCGCCGAAATCGAACCGCTCGTCGAGCTCGGCGCGCGAGGGCGGCGGTGCGTGGGAGGACGGCCCGCTCCGGGCCGACGGCAGACGCAGGATCGTCTCGATCGATCGAATCAGATGCGTGTTCGACCAGGGCTTGGTGACGAAATCGGAAGCACCGTTCTTGAGCCCCTCGACCGCAAGCGGGATCGAGCCCCAGGCCGTGATCAGGATCACCGGTGTCTCGGGACGGATCTCCCGGATGCGCCCCAGCAGCTCGAGCCCTTCCCGCCCGCTGGTGTCGCGCGAGAAGTTCATGTCCTGGAGAACCAGATCGAACCGGCGATCACGCAGGAGAGCCAGCGCGTCGTCGGGGTCCCCGGCCGCAGCATGCGCGTGGCCGTGCCGCTTCAGGAGCAGCCCCAGGGAGGCCGTCACGGACGGGTCGTCATCGATGATGAGAATCACGATCCCCCCGCCTGGCGCGCGCGCCGAGGGCCCCGAGGTCACTCGTAGTGCAGGGCCTCCGCGGGGTGAACCCGCGTGGCGCCCCATCCCGGATACAGACCGCAAACGGCCGCCAGGAGCACGATCACCGCCGTCGCCACGAGCAGCGCCCCCGCCACGACCGTCCAACGCACGAACGTGAACGGGCCGAACAGCGGAACCTGCACCGCCAGCGCCGAGCCCGCCAGGATGCCCAGACCCGCGAGGACCACCACCTCGCCGACGATCTGCCGGTGGATCCGTCCGCGATGGGCGCCGACCGCCCGCCTGAGGCCGAATTCCCGCGTCCGGCGGGTGACATTGTGCCACATCACGCCGGTCAGGCCGAGCACCACCATGAACAGCATCAGCGCCGCCACGAGACCGATCGCCCCCACCGGCAGGAGCGTCTCCCTGATCCGGGCCGCGCGCGCCTCGTCCATGTGGGAGATGCGCAGCGACCAGCCCCGTGCGACCGGCTCGAGCGTCTTCAGGAGACTCTCCTCGAAGGCCGCGGTCGTCCCCGGCGCGAGACGGATGACGAGAGACTCCAGATGATCCGAGGGCTTGGGATGGTCCGGGGAAGCCAGCATCAGCGTGAACGGCATGTCCTCGGTCACCTCGCCCCCGCGCCGGAAGTCCCTCACCACGCCGATCACCCGCCTTTCCGGCGCGTCCTCCTGCTCAATCCGTGCCTGAAGCGGATCGCCGTCGCCGACGAGCTGCTCGGCCAGCTCCCGATCGATGACGATCGGAATCCAGCTCTGGGTCTCGTCGCCGGGTTGGAACCATCGTCCGGACACGAGATCCAGCCGCATCGCGTCCTTGAACCCGGGTGTCACGGTGGAGACTTCCGATTCGATCTTGCGTCCGTCCTTCTTCCACGAGTGGATGTAGACCGAGCCGCCATAGGGCACGGTCGACGATGCCGCCGCGAACACCACCTCCGGATGCGAGCGGGCCGTTTCAAGCAGCCGTCCGACGACCCGGCTGTCCTCGACCGTCCAGGGATTCTCGCTGTTGCGATCCAGGCTGATGGTCCAGACATCGTGCCAGTCGAAGCCGAGCGGCTCCTGCCAGACGGCGGCGAGATGCAGCCCCGTGGCCGCCAGGGCGAACACCACCAGGAACGAGGCGAACACCTCCAGCATGATCAGAAAGTTCGGTCCCTTGCGGTTCCACGTCAGCTTGAGCAGATGCCGGATCATCTCACCCTCCCATGCAGCGCCTCGACCGGGTGCAGGCGGGACATGCGCCAGGCCGGCAGCGCGCCCGCGACCACCGCGAAGACGAGCGCCAGAAGCAGACCTGCCAGAAAGACCCGGTAGCTCACGGTGAGCTGCGCGTACGGGATCAAGCCGCTGTCGTTGACGATCCCCAGGATCGGGAAGGAGAGGACGAAGCCGATGGCCCCCCCCGCGAGCGTCATGACCACGTTCTCCACGAGGAACTGCCCGACCAGGGTGAGCGAGCTCGCGCCGAATGCCTTGCGCACCCCGATCTCGGAGGCCCGCTCCATGATGCGGCTGAGGCTCAGATTCACCATGTTGAGCGCGGGGAGGAGCATGAAGCCGCCGGCCGCGAGGGCCACGATCAGGAGAAGACGTCCCGTGTGGGGTGTCGTCGGCTCGTCACCCGGCCCGAGCTCCTTCGAGATCCGCTCCAGCCGTGTGAACGCCGCGGACTCGATCGTGTTGTAGTTCTCCGGATCCGGAAGCTGCGCCGAAGCGACCCGGCGGCGGTACTCCTCCTGGATCGCGGGGATGTCGCCGGCGCTCTTCGCGAGGAGGATCCCCCGGAAATCGCCCCTCAGCGCGCTCCGGTAGGTCGTCGACTTGAAGGTGCTGATCGGGGCCCAGATCTCCGAGTAGGCGAGAATCCGGGTCACCGGGACGTCCCGGACCACGCCGACCACCGTGAACGCCTGACTGTCCGCATGGATCACCCGGCCAAGCGCGGGACCGGAGCCGAAGAACCGCCTGCGGGTGGTCTGGTTGATCACCGCCACGAAATTCCCCGCCTCGTCGTCCGCCTGCGTGTACGGGCCGCCCTCGACGAAATCGAACTTCATGATCCGCCAGAAGGCGCCGTCCGTCAGCGTCAGCGTCGACTCGATCTTCTTCCCCGCCACGAACGAGGCCACGGAGCGGCCGTTGGTGGTGATGGCGAAGGTCTCCACCCCGGGGAGATCGCGGGCATACTGGTCCAGCAGGCGGTAGCCCGGATTGCTGATCATGACGAACTGGGGACCGGTCATCTTCACCTCGTCGATGGCGAGGATCCGGTTCAGGCTCACCTCCGGAGCGCCCGGAGCCAGGTAGTTGTCCGCGAGGGCCGCCACCAGCACCAGGACGAGCAGCGTGAATGCGACACCGAGAAGGTTGACCGCCGTGTAGAACTTCCGCCGGAGCAGCACCTTGAACGCCACTTTGAGATAGTTGATCAGCATGGCCGCCTCGCTCCCCTCACTGGACCTGCCGGCCGTCGAACATGCGTATCGTACGGCCGGTCCACTGCGCGAGCCGCGCGTCGTGAGTGACCATCACGATCGTCGCGCCCTCGTCGGCGTTCAGCGTCCTGAGCAGGGCCAGGATCTCCTCACCCATCCGGCTGTCCAGGTTGCCCGTCGGCTCGTCGGCGAGAATCACCCGCGGCCCGCCCACGATCGCCCGCGCGACCGCCACGCGCTGCTGCTGGCCCCCCGAGAGCTGCGAGGGAAAGTGGTGCACGCGCGAGGAGAGCCCCACGCGGTCGAGCGCCTGCAGCGCGCGGCGACGACGCTCCGTCGCGCTCATGCTCCGGTAGAGGAGCGGGATCTCGACGTTGTCGACCACCTTGAGGTCGTTGATGAGATGGAACTCCTGGAAGACGAACCCCAGCTTCTCGTTGCGGAGCCGGGCCACCGCGCGATCCCCGTAGCTCGCGATGACGCGCCCCTCGAAAGTCACGCGGCCCGAGGAGGGAGAGTCCAGCAGGCCCATCAGGTTCAGCAGCGTCGACTTCCCGCAGCCGGACGGTCCCATGACCGAGACGAACTCCCCCTCCTCCACGTCGACGCTGACCCCGTCGAGCGCGAGTGTCTCGATCCGATCGGTGCGATACAGCTTGGTGACGTCTTCAAGATGGATCATCAGGCGCTCCTCATCGTGTTACCGGTGCGCTCACTGGAACCGCCGTCATCTGAGGCGTATCTCAGCGGCATGGATGAAGTCCTGCACGTCGGAGAGGATCACTTGGTCGCCCTCGCGCAGCCCTCCGACCACTTCGTAGTATTCATGTCCGGCCAGTCCAAGCTCCACGTCGGCCCGCACGGCACGGTCCCCATGGACGACGAACACCTCCTGGTCGGGCCGTCCATCACGGATGAATGGCCCCCGGGGAACCATGAGCACATCGACGCGCCGTCCGGTGACCACGAGCACATCGACGCGCAGGTTGTGACGCAGGCCGACGTGCGATGGGTCGTCGAGGGCGATGGTGAAACGCACCGTCCCCTCCTCGATCGTGGGGAGGATTCCGTCAACACGCGCCGGCAGGCGCTCATCGCCCAGCAGCACCCATGCGGCCTGCCCGGCCGTCAGCCGTGAGGCATAGGCGTCGGACACCCGCGCCTCGACCCGGAACGAGCCGAGGTCGGCAATCCGGGCCAGCACGTCCCCGCGGCTGACGGCGGCCCCCTCCTTGTCGAACACGTACGAGAGCACCCCTTCTACCGGGGCGGCGGTCGTCGCCAGCTCCAGCTGCCGTCGGGCGTCGTCTCGTTCCTTGGCCAGGATATCGGCGTCGAGTTTCAATCCTTTCAGACGCGCCTCGTTCAGGCGGGCCTCGGACGCCACCTGATCCTCGAGCTGCGACAGGGAGATCTCCGATTTTCTCACGGCCACGTGGGCTTCCTTGTAGATCTCCTCGGATATCAGGCCTTCCTCATGCAGTGTCTCGCTCTGTCCCAGGCGGTAGCGTGCCATCTGCAGATCCAGCTTCTGGGTCTCGATGCGGCTGCGCAGATCCGCGAGCTTCTCCTCGAGCTCGAGCTCCCGCTGCATCCTTTCGTTCCGGTTCTGGGCGATCCGCTCCTCCAGGCGCTGGAGTTGAAGACGCGTGGCCGCGATATCCAGCTCGAGGATCTCGGCCCCTTTCTCGACACTGTCGCCCGTGCGCCTCAGCACACGCTCGACCCGGCCCTCCACCGGGCTGGCGATGGTCCGCTCCGAGGCGGGCACGACCGTCCCCGAGGCACTGATCGTCGCCTCGAGCTCGCCGCGGGTCACCGTCCCGATCCGGATCGCCGAGCGCTTCAGCGACGGCCTCAGCCAAACGGAGGCATAGACGAGGAGCGTTCCCGCGGCTGCGGTCCCGATCACCGCCCACACGGCGCGACGTATCACGCGGCCTCTGCGTTCCTCCGCGCTGATCTCCCGATCCATGCCCTGCACCGTCACCCCCTGTGTCCCGGCAGGGAAGAGCAAGTGCCATGCCACGCCGGCAATGACGATTCCGCCCGGTGATCGAGTCGGTCACCACCCTTTCGAGCGTGCGTTATCGGACGATGCTGTCCGGTTCCGAACACTCCTCCACGATGCTGTATGCTGTGGTCAGCATGTATTCGTTGTCATCAGGGAGGTATCCTAATGAAGGAAATGATCGCCGTCGGCGCCCAGGCGCCTGACTTCAGTCTGCCCGATCATCTCGGGCGGACGATCACGCTGCACCAGTTTTCCGGCAAGCGGCACGTGATGCTGCTGTTCTACCCGCTGGACTTCACCCCCACGTGAACGCAGGAGGTTCCGGCCGTGGAGCGGCTGCTCGCCCGTTTCCGGTCGGCCCACACCCAGGTGCTGGGTGTCAGCGTTGACAGCGTCTTCAGCCATGCCAACTGGGCGAAGAGCATGGGAGGAATCTCCTTCCCGCTCCTGTCAGATTTTCACCCCAAGGGCGCGATGGCACGGACATACGGCCTCTATCTGGAGGACAAGGGGATCACGGATCGCGCCACAGTCATCATCGACGCATCCGGGGTCGTCCGCCACGCGTCGAGCGTCACGCCCGCGGGGCGCAGGAACATCGACGACCTGGCCGCGATGTGCGAGAAGTTGGATCAGGCCTACGGCACAGGTCTGCCTGCGTTTCCCGGGCCCGAGGGCGTGCCGGGCGGCGCGACCCTGTTCGTCAAGAGCGCTTGCGGCGCTTCACGCGCGGCCATGCTGGCGCTCTCGAACCTGCATCTCGACGGGAAGCTCACTCTGAGGAACATCTCGGAGGATCCCGCCGCACGCGAGGAAATCGTCAAGATGTCGGGAAAGGATCAGGCCCCCTGCCTCGTGGTCGCCGGCAGGGCGATACACGAGAGCAAGGACATCATCGCCCGCCTGGTGACCAGCACCACCGACATCCCGGGCTGAGCGGCAGGCACCCCCGATTCGGAGCGACTCAGCCGATGAGCCGGTCCGCCGTGCCCGGGTGTGCGCCGTCGGCGGAGCCGCAGGCCAGGATCTGCAGATGGGTGGGCAGCCGGGAGTCGTGCCCGACCTTGCGGATCAGGCTCAGGACGTTGCGTCGGATGTCCTCGACCCGATCCGTCGTCAGCCGCTCGTCCACGACCTTGCCGATGTAGAGATCGTCGCCGGCGGCACACAGACGCAGAAAGGTGGAGCTTTCGGCTGACACGTACTTCTTCTCCGTGTCACCCAGCGACGCGAGCTTCTCCCGAAGCTGGGTGTCCACCTTGAATCCGATGAAGATCGGCTGATCGATCGACAGTTCACGCACGGCGACCCTCCTTCCAGGACTGGCGACGGTTGCGGCCGGCGGCCCACGGGGGCTTGCCGGTCACGCCGGCCCGGGTACGCCCCGGGGACGGGATGCTCGCGACGCCTCCTGGATTGCGTCGCTGAATGGGCGCACCGATCCGCTTCTCGACCGCACGCACCAGATCCTGATCGCCGGTGGTGACGAACGTGTACGCCTTGCCCTCGCAACCGGACCTGCCTGTCCGTCCGATTCTGTGGGTATAGGCGTCCGCCGTCGCCGGCATATCGAAATTGACGACGTGTGAAACCTTCTCGACGTCGATGCCGCGGGCCGCGATGTCCGTGGCGACGAGAATCTCGAACTGTCGCCTGCGGAATCCGCTCATTGCCCGGTCGCGCTGCTGCTGGGACATGTTTCCCTGCAGCGCCACCGCATTATGCCCCAGCCTGCTGAGCTGCTGTGCGAGCCGGCGGGCGCGGTGCTTGGTGCGCGTGAAGACGATGGCTGATGTGAAGGCGTCTTCCGCGATGAGCCGCTGCAGCAACCCGAGCTTGTCCGCCGCGTCGGTCGGATACAGCGCGTGCTCGATTGTCAGCTCGGGCACGGAGTGGGTCAGATCGACCACCTCGGGATCACGGAGGATCCGGTCGGCCAGAAGGCGGATCTCCTTGGGCATGGTCGCGGAGAACAGCAGGTTCTGCCGGGTGGCCGGCAGCGCGGCGATGATGCGGCGGACATCCGGCAGAAACCCCATGTCGAACATGTGATCCGCTTCATCCAGGATCAGCGTCTCGATTCGATCGAGCCGCACCGCGTCCTGGTCGAGAAGATCCAGGAGCCGTCCCGGACACGCGACCACGATCTCCGGTCTCATTCGCAGGGCCGACCGTTGCGGCTTCGCGGAGACGCCGCCGAAGACGGTGGCGACCTGTACGCGGGTGAATCGTGCCAGCGTGCGGATTTCGGCTGCGATCTGGCTCGCCAGCTCGCGCGTGGGAGCCAGGATCAGAACACGCGGGCCCCCGGCTGCGGGCCTCGCGAGCAGACGCTCGATGACGGGCAGCGCGAAGGCGGCGGTCTTTCCTGTCCCCGTCTGGGCAAGACCGAGGACGTCCCGGCCCGAGAGGACCATGGGAATGGTTCCTGTCTGAATCGGCCGCGGCTCGGTGAACCCGGCTGCGTCTATTCCGCGCTGGAGGTCGGCGTTGAGCCGGAATCCGGCGAACCCGTTGCCGGGTTCAGGGTTGTGACTGGGCATGCTTCTTCTTTTCTCCGGCGGGGGGTGACGCCCGTCTCGGGACACACCCGGACCGCCATACTTCGACCCACACAACAGTTGCAGGTTGGATGTCGTGACTGGCGGCGCGATCCGGGATAGAGATCCTGTTGGACACCGCAGGCTGGATGAATTCCAGCCGATAGGAGCTTTGAATCTAGCAGAACGCACGAGTTCCCGCAAGCCTGATCTTCGGATGGCGCTCATGCATCCAGGGCCCGCTTTCGCCGGAGCCTCCTGAGCTCGCCGAACCCGACGAGCCTCCTTTGCCTTTCGTCCCATAGCCGGAACGTCAACGACCTCATGCTGCCCCACAGGGTGACCGGCTTGATCTGCCGGAACATCGGCGTCGCCTCGTGGCACTTCTGCAGGCTGTAGTTCGGGATCGCAGGGCACGCATGATGAACATGATGAAACCCGATGTTGCCGGTGAACCATTGCAGCACTCTGGGCAGCTTGTAAAAGGAGCTGCCCTTCAGTGCGGCTGTCTGGAAGTCCCAGTCCTTTCGTCGTTCCCAGTAGACCCCATCGAACTGATGCTGCACGTAGAACAGCCAGACACCCAGGACGCCCGCACACAGGATGACGGGAAGCTGGATGAGAAGATAGGACCCCAGGCCGATGGTGATGCTCATCGTCACCACGATCCCCAGCAGCGCCCCATTGGTGAGCAGGACGCCCCGGCGATCATGAGGGGCCGCCGAGCGTGACGGGATCCTGTGGTGCACCAGAAAAAGATACAGCGGCGCCACGACGAACAGGATGAAGGGACTTCGGACGATGCGGTACGAAAGACGCTTCCAGAAGGAGGAGGCCAGGTACTCCTCCACGGTCAGCGTCCAGATGTCACCCGTGCCCCGTCGATCCAGATCGCCCGACGACGCGTGATGCAGGACATGCTGATGTCTCCACTGGCCGTACGGCGTGAAGGTCAGCACGCCGGTCAGAAAGCCCACAATCCGGTTCGCCCTCGCCGATCTCATGAAGGCGCCGTGCACGCAATCGTGGAAAATGATGAAAATCCGGGTCAGGAAGCCCGCGGCGACCACCGAGACGGCCAGCGTGATCCAGTAGGAGACGGTCAGGGCCCAGATCATGACGGCCCAGAGCAGGAAGTACGGCACAAGCGTGTTCACGAGCTGCCATACGCTCAATCGAAGGATCGGTTGTCTCAGTTGCCGCATCGGCTCACCGCATCTGGAAATGGAGGGGATCTCTGAGGTTCTGGAGAGCACGATAATAATAGAGCTTCGTCGGGCGCCTCCCCTCGAAGGCGTGCGCTCGGAGAATCCTTATTTCCGATTCGCTGGCGTCGCCGCTCAACTCACCGTCCTGCAGGAACTCCGCGAGCCCCGGCTCCTCGTTGATCATCCGGACACGTTCGCTCTCCACGAAGAGGAACGTTCGCTGCGGATTGTCCACCAGCCTGCGATTCAGGGTGATGTCGAGTCGCATGGTCTCGAAGTCGATCTGCCATGACTCGACGATCGGATCGAGGAAGGACACACAGCTTTCCCTGGAAACATCCGAGACGTCCGTGTCCAGAAACTCGAGCACAATGACGCGCATCTCCTGATCGCTGCGCCCGCCCACACGGGCCGCAAGCCGCATCCCGTTGTCGCTGTCCAGCTCCTTGCGGGCGATCTGCTGTACGGTCTCGAGCATCTTCCGGGCGACGAGCTGCTCCAGCGTCCCGAAAGGCTGCTGCTCGAATACCGCGCGTACCTCGTCCCGCTTGCCCGGTACGCACTTGCCGAGGAGCAGGTCGCGGAACTCCTGAAAGAGCGCCTGCGGCGCCTGGCCGAACCTGCGTCTGACCTCTTCGGCGCGCTCGGTCTCCGCCAATCGTCCAAGCTCACCGTCCTCGAGGCCGAGAAAGGCCTCCATCTTGCCGTAGATGTCGGTCCGGCTCCGCCCCGGCGGGGGCTTCCGCCTCGAGAGCAGCTGCGAGATGTACGATTCCGTGACACGCGCCGCCTGAGCGAGATCCTTCTGCTCATGTCCGAGCGCCTTCAGGCGCGATTTCACCAGGGCTGCGAAGCTCAAGCGTCCCTCCGTTGCTTAACTTAATTTATTGAATTCCGCCCTTGAAATCAAGCTGGGGGCGGCAATACTTGACACAAACGGTAAACCAGCGTAACATTCCATATATCAATAACTTGCACTCAGGAGGACGTCTGCCACATGCGCCCCGTGAAGACAGCGCCACGCGACATCGTCGAAACGGCCGTCGGTGCCGGCTCGCTCCGGGCCTTCTCCTCGGCCCTCGCCGCCGCGGGCCTGCTCGAGAGACTCCGGGGACTTGGTCCGTTCACCGTGTTCGCTCCCGTGGACTCCGCCTTCGACCTCGTCGCGGAGCACACGCTCCAGCGATGGCTGCGGCCTGAGGGAAGGGCACGGTTGAGGGACCTCATGACGTATCACCTCCTCCAGGGCCGGTTGCCCGCGGCGAAGATCATTGAATCGAGCTCGATACGCACGGCACAGGGGACGAGCCTGACCATCCGCTTCGCGGCCGGCAGGATGCACGTAAACAACGCGACTGTCCTCGAGCCGGATATCGAGTGCAGCAATGGACTGATACACATGATCGACACGGTCGTGATCCCCAGATAGGCACTCTCCATCGTCACGCAGCGCCTCGAGTTCCGGGATGCGCGTGTCCTCACAACAGGAGGCTGAAAGCCATGGACACCAGATTCTCTCTGCCGGCGGTCCTGCACTATGCGGGGCTGGCGTTTCTCCTGACCCTGACCACCGTCGCATCCACGCCCTGGGCCGAGACGACGCTCCCCCCGGTTCCCGCGAACGCATACCGGCTCTCTCGCGGAGACGGATGGGAGTGCCGCACCGGCTACAAACGGGTCGGCAACACCTGCGAGCACGTCGTGGTGCCGCCACATGCGTTCCTCGCTGCCGGCGGCGACAGATGGGAGTGCGACCGCGGATATCGCGAGGCGGGGCCGGGGTGCCTCCCCGTGGTCGTGCCGTCCAACGCCCACCTCGGCTATCGGGGCCAGGACTGGGAGTGCGATCGCGGATACCGTCAGGTGGCCCAGGCCTGCGAGGCCGTCGGCATTCCCCCCAACGCCTTTCTTGACGCGGGTGGACGCGACTGGGAGTGTCACCGAGGCTACGAGAGATCCGGCCAGATCTGTGTCGCCATCGTGCTACCCGAAAACGCGTTTCTCACCTCTTCGGGGGATCGATGGGAATGCGGCAGGGGTTATCGAAGAAGCGGCTCGGCTTGCTCTCCCGTCGATCTGCCCCGCCATGGCTACCTCGACCGATCGGGCAGCGGCTGGGACTGCGAACGCGGCTATGCCAGGCAGGGCGAAGAGTGCTCTAGCGTGGTCGTCCCGCCGAACGCCTACCTCGACCCGGCCGGGCACAGCTGGAGCTGCGAGCGGGGGTTCAGGCGGGAACATCCGGCCTGCATCGCCGTCACGGTTCCGGAGAACGCTCACATCGGATACGGCGGTGAGGACTGGTCGTGCGACCGCGGGTACCGGCGGGAATCGAACGCCTGCGTGCCGGACACCCGATCCTGATCGGCCACGCCCCGAGTCTCGGCGCGGACTTTCCCGGACAGACCCTTCCGCGCCATAATACCTTGCCCGGGAGCCCCGGATTCCCTGCCCCGCTCGCTGACTGCGGGACTCCGGCGAGGTGTGATGGAACAGGGTCGGGACAACTCGTGCATTGCAGCCCTCGAGGCGCGAGGGGTGACGAAGGCATTCCCTGACGGTGCGCGCGCTCTGCAGGGCGTTGACCTCTCGGTCGCGCAGGGAGAGACCGTCGTCCTGATGGGCGAGAGCGGATGCGGCAAGACGACCCTGCTGCGAATGTTCAACCGCCTGCTCGATCCGACCGACGGCTCGATCCTGATAGGCGGGCAGCCGGCCTCGGCCCACGATCCGATCTTCCTGCGGCGGCACACCGGCTATGTCCAGCAGGAAGGGGGCCTTCTCCCCCACTGGACCGTCGAGCGCAATGTCGGGCTGATCCCCGAGCTGCTCGGCTGGCCCGCCGAGCGGCGGCGCGCTCGCAGCGCCGAACTGCTCGCCCTCGTGGGGCTCTCCCCCGGGAACTTTCTCGGCCGCTACCCGCGCCGACTCTCGGGCGGCGAGCGCCAGCGGGTCGCGTTCGCCAGAGCGCTTGCGGCCGACCCGCCCACCGTCCTGCTCGACGAGCCTTTCGGCGCCCTGGATGCCATCACCCGCATGCAGCTTCAGCGCGAGCTCGCCCGGTGGATACACACTCTCGGAAAGACGATCCTCCTCGTGACACACGACATCGACGAGGCGTTCCGTCTCGGCGACCGCATCGCCGTGATGAGGCGGGGACGGATCCTGCAGATCGCGGCTCCCGATATGCTGCGTCTCGATCCCGCGGACGACCATGTCAGGGCGTTGCTCGAGATGGCCGGCAAGGTCCGGCCATGAGGCGGATCCTCGCGGGCCTGGCCCTGATTCTCACCTGCGCGCCGCCGGCGCTCGCCGACGGCCGGGTCGTCGTCGGGTCCAAGAACTTCGCCGAGAGCCGACTTCTGGCCGAGATGTTCGCCCGCCTGATCGAGGCCAGGACCGATCTGGAGGTCGAGCGCCGTTTCGGTCTGGCGGGGACGCAGGTCTGCTTCGAGGCATTGCGATCCGGCGCGATCGATCTCTACCCCGAGTACACCGGCACCGGGCTATTGAGCCTGCTCGGCGAGCCGCCTCTGCACGATGCCCGCGAGACGCTCAACGCCGTGCGAAACGAGTTCCTCACGCGGTTCGACCTTCGCTGGCTGCCTCCTCTGGGTTTCGAGAACGCATACGAGCTGGCGGTGCCCGCCGATCTGGCCGCGCGTCATCACCTGGCGACGATCTCCGACCTGGCCGCGGTGGCCCCGGAACTGAGCGCGGGCTTCGGATACGAGTTCATCGAACGGCCCGACGGGCTGCCGGGTCTGCGCGACACCTACGGCATCGAGTTCAAGGAGGTCCGCGCCCTCCAGCAGACGTTGAAATACCAGGCGGCGGCCGCGCGGCAGATCGACTGTCTCGATGTCTACACGACCGACGGCCGGCTGCTCGCCAACGACCTCGTGGTGCTCGAGGACGATCGCGGCTTCTTTCCGCCGTATCAGGCCGCCCCTCTCGTCCGCGGCGTCACCCTGCGCGAGCATCCCGAGGTCGGCAACACGCTCTCGCTTCTAGCGGACGCTCTCGACGAGCGCACGATGCGAGCCCTGAATCTCCGCGTGCAGGTGCGAAACGACCCCGTGCCGCGCGTGGCGCAGGAGGCGCTCGAGGGTCTCGGTCTGGTCGGATCCAGGCGGGTCGAGGACGTGTCGACGCACGAGGTGTCCTTCGCCGCGTATCTTTGGGCCAGCCGATACGACCTCAGCCGTCGCACCGCCGAGCACCTCGTTCTGACGGTGACGGCCCTCGCGCTCGGTATCCTTGTGGCCGGCCCCCTCGGGCTGCTGCTCGAGCGGCGCCGCAACCTGGCGGAGCCGGTGATCCGCGTCGTGGGGATCACCCAGACGATCCCCTCCATCGCGCTGCTGGCCTTCACGATCCCCGTCCTCGGGGTGGGGCCCATTCCGGCGCTCGTGGCGCTCTGGGTTTATTCGCTCTTCCCCATCCTGCGCAACACCTACACCGGGGTCCGGGACGCCTCGCCCGACGCGGTGCAGGCCGCGACCGCGCTGGGGATGACGGAGACGCAGGTGCTGGCCCGTGTGCGGCTGCCGCTGGCCGTTCCGGTGATTCTCGCCGGCGTGAGAACGTCGGCGGTGCTGACCGTGGGAACCGCCACCCTGGCGGCTTTCATCGGCGCGGGCGGTCTCGGGGTTCCGATCGTGGCCGGGCTCCAGCTCGCGGACACGACCCGCATCCTCTCGGGCGCCCTCCCGGCCGCCGCGCTGGCCCTGCTCGTCGACCGCGCGCTGGCGGGCGTGGAGCATGCGCTCCGGCCGAACGGGATCGACTGACTGGCACACGCCGTACTCTCGAGGCGGAGTCTGACATGACCCACCACGACCTTCCACGGGGTGTTGCTATTTATGACATGCAGAATCCTGCTTGTCATGTTGACGGTTCCGACCGAGCCCCGTATAGTTGAAGGACGATAGGCATGATCTGATGCCCGTACGGCCCGGACAGAGAGCCCGCGGGACGCGGCATAGGGGTGTCCGCGTGGAAGCTGCCCGCCCTCTCTCCCTCAGCCTGGCCTGGACGCGCATCGACGGAGGTGAGGGTGCGTGTGACGGCTTCGCCGGCTCCCCGAGGCCTCCGGCTGCTTGACGGCGCCCGCATCGGAGTCCTCGGAAGCGGCCCCGCCGGGTCCTTCTTCGCCTTCTTCCTCCTGGACATCGCGGCACGCTTCGGCCTGACGCTCGACGTGGAGCTGATCGAGTGGAAGGACTTCGCCGCCACCGGCGCCGGCGGCTGCAATCACTGCGGAGGCATCGTCTCCGAGTCGCTCGTCCAGACTCTCTCCACCGAAGGGATAACGCTGCCGGACAACGTGGTCAAGCGGGGGATCGACTCGTACGTCCTGCACGTGGACGAGGGAAACGTGAGGATCGGGACGATGCTCAACGAGATGCGGATCGCCGCCGTGCACCGCGGCGGCGGGCCCCGTGGCGCCGCACCTTCCTCCTGGCGCAGCTTCGACGGCTTCCTCCAGGAGATGGCGCGGGACCGCGGCGCCCGGCTCGTCTCCGGCAAGGTGGACGGCGTCCGCTTCGTGGACGGCCGCCCGCAGATGAAGGTCGCCGGGGGGGAATACCGGACCTACGATCTGCTGGCCGTGGCGGCCGGCGTGAACAGCTCGATCCTCAAGGCGTTCGAGACGCCGCGTCTGAAGTACCGTGCACCACGCACGACCCGGGCATACGTGTGCGAGTACTTCCTCGGAGCCGACGCCGTCGAGCGACATGTCGGCAGCGCCATGCACATGTTCCTTCTCGACGTCCCGCGTCTGCAGTTCGCCGCGATCATTCCCAAGGGGGATCACATCACGTTGTGCCTGCTCGGCCGCGACATCGACCGCCGGCTCGTGGAGACGGCGCTCGAAACACCGGAACTGCGCGGCTGCTTCCCTCCCGAGTGGCATCCACCGGAGAACCACTGCCACTGCGCTCCGAGACTGAACCTCAGCGGAGCTTCGCGGCCCTATGCCGACAGGCTGGTCTTCGTCGGCGACGCGGCCATGTCACGGCTCTACAAGGACGGGATCCACGCCGCCTTCCGTACGGCCCGCGCTGCGGCCGTGACGGCGGTGTGCGAGGGGATCTCGGCCGACGATTTCCGGCGGCATTACTGGCCCACCTGCCGGGACATCCAGCGCGACAACCGGGTCGGTGAGGTGATGTTTGCCGTCACCACCCTGATTCAGCGGCTCGCCTTCGCGCGGCGCGGCCTCCTGAGGATGACGAGCCGCGAGCAGTCGGGCCCGCCCGGGGCGGCCGTCATGAGCCGCGTCCTGTGGGACATGTTCACCGGCAGCGCCTCGTACAGGAGGGTCTTCATGCGCACGCTGTCACCACGGTTTCTCGCCCGCGTCTGCCGGGACATGGGCGCCGGGCTCCTCTCCCGGAGCGTTCCGCGCGACCCGGCCCGTCATCGGCCGGCGGTCGGAGGTCTCGGCAGGCTCTACCAGGACGGCGAGGAGATCGTCCGCGAGGGTGAAACGGGCCATTGCATGTACGTCGTGCAGGAGGGCGAGGTCGAAGTGGTGCGTCGCACGACCGTCGGCCCCGTGCGTCTCACCGTGCTGGGCAGGGGCGACCTGTTCGGAGAAATGGCCCTGATCGACCAGGAGGTACGCTCGGCCACGGTGCGCGCGCTCGGACCGGCGCGCGTCCTCACCGTCGACAAGAAGGTCTTCCTGAAGAAGATCCATGAAGACCCGTCTCTGGCTTTCCGGACCCTGGAGCGCATGTCACGCCGCATCCGCGAGCTGGATGAGCGACTGGCGACGTTACAGGAGCACCACGCCGGCGAGCGGGAGGCCGATCCGGCTCACCCTCGCGTGACATAGTCGTTGTGGAAGGCGATCCAGCGGGGCAGCGCCTCCTCCAGCACCTTCCTCGACGGCAGAAACGCGATCCGCAGGTGGCTCGTGCCCGGCTTCTGCCCGAACCCCTCGCCGTTCACGGTGCAGATCCCCGTCGATTCGAGCAGGCTCATGCAGTAGTCGAAATCACCGGTGCCGGCGGGTAGCTTCCCCAGCCGGGGGAACAGGTACATCGCCCCGGTTCGCCCGAAGCAGGCCACGCCTTCCATCCTGCCAAACGCCTCGCGGATCATCGCCGCCTTGTCGAACAGGTCCCTCAGGATCCTCTCCTTCTGCTCGGCGAACCGATCGAGGACAGGGCCGGGGGCCGGCGGTGTCACCAGCAGGTAGGTGAGAAGCTGCCCAACCGTGTTGGAGCACAGGTTCACCGAGGCCTGCTTCCGCAGCAGATCGGTGAAGGTCGCCTTCGTCCCCGACACGGGCGGCAGGTTCCTCGCCTCGATGTATCCGCCCCGATGCCCGCACTCGCCGTAGAACCCCTTCGAGGTGCTGTGGAGGCTGAGCAGGGGTATGGCTCGCTTTCCGATCGCCCTGGCGAAGGAGACGAAACGCCCCCCGTACACGTTCTCCTGATATACCTCGTCGGCGATGATCACCAGCTCATGCTTCTCTGCGAACCGGATCACCCCCTCCACGCTTTCCTCGTCGAGGACGGCGCCGGTCGGGTTGCCCGGGTTGATCACCACGATACCCTTCACCTTGACGCCGTCCGCGCGGGCCTGCCCCATCGCCTCCTCGAGCACGTCCGGCGTCAGGGCCCAGCCATTCTCCTCGTCCGGGTAGTAGTTGATCTGGGTGCCACCGCACTTGCGAATGGTCGCGGAGTAGAGCGGGTACTGAGGAGTCGGGATCATGATCCCGTCGGTGCGCTCCGCGATCAGCATCTCCAGGATGAACCGCGCCCCTTCGCTCGCCCCGTTGGTGAGATAGATGTGCTCCGGGTCGGCCACGAGGCTGCCGGTCGCCTCCACGTCGTCCCGCCGATCGATGAAGCGGGCGATCGCCTCGCGGATGAACATATGGCCGCCGGTCTCGGTGTAGGCGCCCATGCCGGTCTCGATCCGGGACAGGGTCGCCTCGGCGAAATCCAGAAGCTCGTCCGGCACGCGGTCCTCGGCCGGCAGGCCGGTCGCCGCCGGCAGGCGGTTGAGCCGCCGTTCCCTCTCGATCCGCACCGGCGTCTCGAGCAGGCTCAGCACCTCGCGGTAATACGCGATCGGCTCCTGCCCGAGCGCCTGCGGATTGCCGATGTGACAGGGTATGATCGCCCGGCCCTGGCGTTTCAGGACGCCGGCCCTCTGGGCGAGCGGCCCGCGTACGGCGTATTCCATCTCGATGATGTCCGGGTTCACCACGATCGGCTCGGGCATTCACGGTCTCCATGGTTGGATGAACGATCGATTGTCTCATCCGCCGTGAGGAGGTTTCAAGACCCGCCCCTGGTGAAAGGCTAGACGTTGCCCGCGACGGTGGTGACGGCTCCGGTCGTCGCGTCGATGCGGCGGATACGACCAAGCCCCTTCGTGACGTCCGACTCGACGAAATAGATGTTCCCCTCACCATCGACGGCGAGGCCCGCAGGCTGGATCACAGGCGTCGCGCGCGCGGTGCCGGGCTCGGCGTCTTCGGCGTCATGCCCGCCGCCCGCAACCAGATCGATCCTGTAGTCGGGCGGTGCGAGACGGATCAGGCGGTTGTTGCCCCACTCCGACACGATCAGCCCGCCCGAGCCGTCGAGGATAATGGCGCCGAAGTACTTGAAGCGGGCCTCGGCGCCGGGTGTCCCGATCGCGCTTCGCCCCTCCTCGCCGGTGCCCGCGATCGTCGTCACGAGCCCGGTCCCACCGTCGACACGACGTATCCGGTGGTTGTATGAATCCCCGATGACCAGATCGCCTGCCGGGCCGATCGCGACGACCTCCGGGCGGCGGAACGCGGCCTTGATCGCCGGTCCGCCGTCGCCGGACTCCCCTTCGTCTCCGGTGCCGGCCACCGTGCGGATCTCTCCCGTGACGGCATCGACACGTCGTATGCGGTGGCCCTCGCTGTCGGCGACATAGAGGTTCCCGGCCCTATCGACGCAGACCCCGTGCGGACCATGGAGGGTCGCCGCGGCCGCCGGCCCGAGATCGCCGGAATACCCTTCCGTGCCGTTGCCTGCGAGCGTGCTGATGAGGCCGGTCCCCATGTCGACCCTTCGGATACGCTCGTTGCCGGTGTCGCTGATCACGACGTTGCCCGCCGCATCGATCGCGACGTCGGTGGGCGCGTTGAGCATCGCCCGCGTCGCCGGCCCGCCGTCGCCGCTGTAGCCTCGCACACCCAGCCCGGCGATCGTCTCTATGGCGCCGGTGGCCGGATCGATACGGCGGACCCGATCGGCCGCACGCTCGGCGACGTACAGCCGACCTGACGCGTCGATGGCCAGACCGGTCGGATACTGCAGGTGCGCCCGCCGGGCCGGTGTCTTCCGCACGAACGCGCCTGCCGCGGGCGCCGGCCGCGGTTCCGGTTTCCCGGCGGCCGCCGGAAAGGCGACCCCGGCTGCGACGAGCATCAGGAAGAAGAAAAGACCGGCTGTGCTGTTCCGGTTCATGAGCGGCCCCCACCGCGGTGCGATCGCGCCGGACCTGCCCCCCGGCCCTCACGGCATCGGGGAGGAATCCATCATGCACGTCATCGCGTCACGTCCAATCTGAACAATCCTCTCCCCCGATTCAACTGCCGGGCCTGAGCGGGCGTCAGGCCGCGATCATCGAGATTATGATCCGGCTTTGACCGGCCCCGTATCCCCTATGTCGCGGCTTCGTCCCGCTGCGCCGCGTCTGTACCCAAGTAACTGTCCGGATTGAGCTTGTGGCCGGCCCGGCCGGACGGCCGCCCCGGGTGCGCCGCTTGCATGCGATCGAGGGATGAGCGTCACACCCCCGCCCGCCCGCAGGCGATACGTCCGCGCGATCGGGCCCCGTCTGCGAAAGGTACTGTTCGTCGTTCTGGGCCTGTTCGCCCTGCTCGCCGTCAACTCCAGCTATCTCGCCGGCGTGTCGCTGCTCGAGTGGTGGACCGGCAGCGTCTACCAGAACTGGTTCTATCTCAACATGTTCCTGGTCCACCTGGTGCTCGGCGCGCTCATCGTCGTGCCGGTGGTGGTCTTCGGCGCGCTCCACATCCGCAACGCCTGGAACCGGCCAAACCGGCGCGCGGTCTATGTCGGCTACGCGCTGTTCGGCGCGGCGCTGGTGCTGCTCGGCTCGGGGATCGTCCTCACGCGACTCGAAGGGATCATCGTCGTCAAGGACCCCCGTGTCCGCGAGGTCGCCTACTGGGCGCACGTCGTCGCGCCGCTCGCCGCCGCCTGGCTGTTCGTGCTGCACCGCCTGGCCGGCCCCCGCATCCGCTGGAGGATCGGGTTGAGATGGGCCATGGTGGCCGCCGTGTTCGCGGGAGTGCTGATCGTCTGGCAGGCGCAGGACCCGCGGAAGTGGAACGTCGAGGGGCCGAACGAGGGAGAGAAGTACTTCTTCCCGTCGCTTGCCCGCACCGCGACCGGCAACTTCATCCCGGAAAGGGTGCTGGTCAACGATCAGTACTGCGTGCGCTGCCACGAGGACACGCACAAGAGCTGGGCGGTCTCGGTGCACCGGTTCAGCTCGTTCAACAACCCGCCGTATCTCTTCTCGGTGCGCGAGACGCGACGCACCGCCTTCGAGCGTGATGGCGACGTGCACGCCTCACGGTTCTGCGCCGGCTGCCACGATCCGGTGGTGTTCTTCTCCGGCAAGTTCGACGATCCGGAATTCGACGACGAGCACGATCCGGCCGGGCAGGCGGGCATCACATGCACCGTGTGCCATTCCATCACTCACATCAACAGCGTCCGGGGCAACTCGGACTACACCATCGACGAGCCGATCCACTACCCGTTCGCGACCAGCCACAACCCGTTCCTGCGCTGGGTGAACGAGCAGCTCGTCAAGGCCAAGCCGGAGTTCCACAAGCGGACATTTCTCAAGCCGTTCCACCGCACCTCCGAGTTCTGCGGCACCTGCCACAAGGTGCACCTGCCGCCGGAGCTGAACAACTACAAATGGCTGCGGGGACAGAACCACTACGATGCCTGGCTCCTGTCCGGAGTGTCGGGGCACGGGGTCAGCAGCTTCTACTACCCTGACAAGGCGGTGCGCACCTGCGCGAAGTGCCACATGCCCCTCGAAGCCTCCAACCAGTTCGCCGCCCGCGACTTCGACGGCTCCGGCGTGATGAAGATCCACGACCACCAGTTCCCGAGCGCCAACACCGGGATCCCCAGGCTGCTCGGCATGCCCGACTGGGTGAACGAGAAGCACCGGGCGTTCGAGGAAGGGGTGATGCGGATCGACCTGTTCGGCGTCAAGGAGAGCGGCACGATCGACGGCCGGTTGATTGCGCCGGTGCGGCCCGAGGTGCCGGAGCTGGTGCCCGGCAGGAGCTATCTGCTCGAGACGGTCGTACGCACCCTCAAGATGGGCCATTCCTTCACCCAGGGCACGGCCGATTCCAACGAGGTCTGGGTCGACCTGCGCGTCCTGAGCGGCGATCGCGTCATCGGCCGGACCGGCGGTCTCGGGCCCGCCAACGAAGTCGATCCCTGGTCCCACTTCATCAACGCCTATGTGCTGGATCGTGAGGGACGCCGGATCGATCGGCGCAACGCCCAGGACATCTTCATTCCCCTGTACAACCACCAGATCCCGCCGGGAGCGGCCGACTCGCTGCACTACCGCCTCGACCTTCCACGTGACCTGCGCGGGCCGGTCACGGTCGAGGCGCGTCTCCAGTACCGCAAGTTCGACACCACCTACATGAGGCACGTGTATGGCGACGACTATGTCAACACGCTGCCGATCATCACCCTGGCCGAGGATCGCGTCACCTTCCCCGTTCGCGGAACGGACGGCAGCGTTCCGTCGCAGGGTTGCAGCATCCCGGAGTGGCAGCGCTGGAACGACTACGGGATCGGTCTGCTTCGAAAGGGCGGCAAGAGCAAGGGGGAGCTGCGGCAGGCGGAAGAAGCGTTCAAGCGGGTGGAGGCGCTGGGCAGGCCTGACGGGCCGCTCAACCTGGCGCGCGTGTACATCGCGCAGGGCACCGTGCAGGACAAGGCGATCGACGCGCTGCAGAGGGCGGCCGCGTTCGATCCGCCCGCGCCGTCCTGGTCGATCGCCTGGTTCACCGGACAGGTGAACAAGCAGAACGGCTTTCTCGACGAGGCGATCGCCGAGTACAGGTCGATCGCAACGGCCGACAATGACGAGACCCGCCGCCGCGAGTTCGACTTCAGCAAGGACTATCGCCTGCTCAACGAGCTGGGCCAGACGATCTTCGAGCGAGCCAAGCAGGAGCGCGGCCCGGACCACACCGACGCACGCCGCAGGTTCCTTGCCGAGGCGGCCTCCTGGTTCGAGCGCTCCCTCGAAGTGGACCCGGAGAACGCGACCGCACACTACAATCTCTCGCTTCTCTACCGGCAGCTCGGCGAGCCCGAAAAGGCAAAGGAGCATCTGGACCTGTACAAGACGTACCGGCCCGACGACAACGCACGCGACAGGGCGATCGCGATCGCCCGCGCGGCCGACCCGGCCGCCGATCATGCCGCCGAGGCGATCGTGATCTACGATCTGCGTCGCCCCGGCGCCTTCGAGCTGTCGAACGCAGATGCCTCGACGCGTCGCGCCGCGGCGTTCGAGCTGAAGCCTCTCCCCGCGGCCGGCGCCACCCGGGTGGCGGAGCGGGACGGCGAGGCATCCAGCGGAGACGACAGACGATGAGCCGGCCTTCTGGGCGGGAGAACGACGCGCCGGTCGACGCGGAGGAACTGGTCGCCGCCGATGACTCGATCATCGGGCGGGCCCTGCGCTGGTCGCTGGTCCTGCTGCTGACCGCCGGCGTGGTCGCGGCGGCGGCGCTTTTTCTGGCGCGCCGTCCGCAGCCGGCCGCCCCCACCACGGAGATCGAGGCCGACGCGCCCGAGTCCGTCGTGCCCGTCTCCGACCCACCGATCGTCGGGTTCACGGACATCACGGAGCAGGCCGGCATTCGCTTCAAACGCACCACCGGCGGCTATGGCGACAAGCTCCTGCCCGAGACCATGGGCGGCGGCGTGGCGTTTTTCGACTACGACAACGACGGCGACGCCGATCTGCTGCTGGTCAACAGCGCGCGATGGCCCTTTGCGAAGCCGGGCACCTATCCACCCGGCCCCGAGCCGACGAGCGCCCTGTACGTGAACGACGGTCATGGCCGCTTCACGGACCGGAGCGCCGAGAGCGGCATCGCGGCGGCCACCCGGTCCTGGTACGGCATGGGGGTCGCGGCCGGCGACTACGACGGCGACGGCTGGGTCGATCTGTTCCTGACCGCCGTCGGCCCGAATCGCCTGCTGCACAATAACCACGGCGTCTTCGAGGACGTCACGCGGCAGGCCGGCGTGGCGGGGCTCCCCTCGGAGTGGTCGACGTCGGCCGCGTTTCTCGATATCGACAACGACGGCGATCTGGACCTGTTCGTGGCCAATTACGTCCGCTGGTCCAAGGAGATCGACTTCGACGTGGACTTCCGCCTGACCGGCGTGGGCCGGGCGTTCGGCCCGCCGCAGAACTACGAGGGCACATTCCCCTATCTCTACCGCAACGACGGGAACGGCACCTTTACCGACATCTCGGAGCAGGCCGGCGTGCAGGTGAGAAACGACGCCACCGGCGAGCCGATGGCCAAAGCGCTCGGGCTCGCGCCCGTGGACGCCGACGGAGACGGCGCGATCGATCTCCTCGTGGCCAACGACACCGTCCGCAAGTTCTTCTTCCACAACCGCGGCGACGGCACATTCGAGGAGGTGGGCGAGTACTACGGGCTCGCCTACGACAACAACGGCAACGCGACCGGGGCGATGGGCACCGACGCCGGCTACCTGCGCGACGACGGGCACCTGGCGTTTCTCATCAGCAACTTCGCCAACGAGATGACGGCGCTGTACGTCGCGCAGGACGATCCTGGATCGTACGTCGACGAGGCGATCGGCGAGGGGCTCGGCGCCCCCTCGAGGCTGGCGCTCTCGTTCGGCCTGTTCATGTTCGACTATGATCTCGACGGGCGTCTGGATCTGCTGCAGGCGAACGGGCACCTCGAGGAAGCGATCAACCAGGTCGACCCCTCGCAGCACTACCGCCAGCCGGCGCAGCTCTTCTGGAACACCGGCCAGACGAGCCGGGCGGCACTGATGCAGGTTGCCGTCTCGACGGCCGGGGACCTCGGAAAGCCTATCGTCGGTCGCGGCGCATCATTCGCCGACATCGACGGTGACGGCGATCTCGACGTCATCATCACGCAGGCGTCGGACACCCCGCTCCTGCTTCGAAACGACCAGAAGACCGGGCACCACTGGCTGCGCGTCAAACTCGTCGGCGCGGGTCTCAACCGTGACGCCATCGGGGCCTGGGTGGCCGTGAAGGCCGGCGGCATCACCCGCCGCCGGCAGGTGATGCCGACACGGAGCTATCTGTCGCAGACCGAGCTGCCCGTCACGTTCGGCCTCGGCGACGCGGATCGGGTTGACGCCGTCACGGTGACCTGGCCCGACGGCAGCAAGCAGGAAATCGATGTCGGCCCGGTCGATCGGCTCCTGGTCGTGAAACAGTCTCCCACCGGAGCTTCGGCGGGGCCCTGAGGACCTCCTCAGTCCGGCATCGGCTCGGAGGCCGGAGCCCCGAGCACGAGCCTGACCGACACCGCGACGTTCCACACCGCCTGCGCCACGACGACCGCCGCCATCCCGTGCAGGTGCAGCCGCAGGTGACCCGTGAGCAGACCGATCACCGGAAGCGCGCCCACGGCGAAGCCCAGCACGCCGATGGCGCTCCCCCCCCGCGCCGTCCCGATCATCACGGACGACCAGAAGACGATCCCCGCCGACACGGCGATGACTCCCGCGGCCGCGAGCGCCTGATTCGATTCGAAGCAGACCCGGAGCACAGGGCCGACCGCCGCCAGGTCGGCGGCCGTCGAACCGACGTAGCGCGCGGCGAATGCAGGGACCACGAAGCCGTTCACCAGAGCCGCGCCCGTGAGCGACAGCACTCCCGCGCCGTAGAAGATCGCACCGAACCGTGCGCGTGCCAGCTTCCATCCCAGCCCCGCGGCGAACTCCAGCAGCCCGAACAGGAGGGTCCACATCGCCACGATCATCCCGGCATGAACGACCCGGGTCGTGCCCGATTCGGACGCAATCTCCGCGACAACGTCCGCGAGATCATGCGCGCTCGTCGTGGGATGCCAGGCCATGAGCAGGACGGAGGACACAGCACCCACGGCGATCGCGACCCCGGCGATGGTGTCGTTTCCCGGGTTGTTGGATGTCATTCGGGCCGCCTCTGTGTCGCGATCATCCTCAATACATCGATGGGGATTCTACCAGACATGATGCAAACGCATCAAAACAACCATGGCACATGCATTGCGATAGAGAAGTCATCCTAGGTCTGCGGCCACGAGGGGGGCGCACCTTGTTCTCCGGGCAGCCACATGCAACCCGTACCGCAACAACCGGTTCAGGCGGACCACTCGCAATCGTAAAGACGCAGATTGCGAAAACGTCCTGCGTGGTTCCTCGCACCGACTGCGCCTCACCCCGCAACACTTCGCTTCTGATCCACTGTGGGATTCCACAACATCTTCTTCCCGTTTCCCCGCACCCTGACAGAGGAGGTGGACCATGATGAAAAGCCCATGGAACCGCATCGCCCTCGTGAGCCTCGCGGCCGCGTTGCTGGCCGGTGTCGCTCTCGCACAGGCGATGACGCTCACGCCGAAGCAGGAGCTCGGCAAGATGCTCTTCTTCGACACCAATCTTTCCGACCCGCCGGGAGAGGCGTGCGCTGCATGCCACGCCCCCGGTGTCGGATACACCGGACCGGTCGCCAGCATCAACGAGGCCGGCGCCGTCTATCCGGGCGCGGTGTCGACCCGGTTCGGCAACCGCAAGCCGCCGGCGGCCTCCTACGCCTTCGGCCCGATCCTGCATTACGACAGCGACGACGAAGTCTGGGAGGGCGGCACCTTCTGGGACGGTCGTGCCAGCGGGTGGACGCTCGGCGACCCGCTGGCCGAGCAGGCGCAGGGACCGTTCCTCAATCCGGTCGAGCAGAACAACGCGAGCGCCTACGACGTCTGCATGAAGGTGCAGGGCTCCACCTACGCAGGGTTGTTCGAGATGGTGTGGGGACCCGGCTCGCTCGATTGCGTGAACGATCTCGACGGGACGTACGAGCGGATCGCCCGCTCGATCGCCGACTACGAACGGTCGGCCGAGGTGAACCCGTTCACCTCGAAGTACGACTACTATCTCGCCGGCATGGCCAAGCTGAGCGGCCAGGAGAAACGCGGACTGAGGCTCTTCGAGGGAAAGGCGATGTGCGCGAACTGCCATCTCAGCCAGCCCGATGAGAACGGCAATCCGCCGATGTTCACCGACTTCACCTACGACAACCTCGGCGTCCCCAAGAACCCCCAGAACCCGTTCTACACTCAGCCGGCCTGGGTCAACCCGGACGGCGCCGCCTGGATCGACTACGGTCTGGGCGCGTTCCTCGCCGGCGCGGGGTATCCCCCCTCTGTGTACGACACCGAGATGGGCAAGCAGAAGGTCCCGACCCTGCGCAACGTCGACCTGAGGCCCGAGAAGGGGTTCGTGAAGGCGTTCGGTCACAACGGCTACTTCAAGTCGCTGCGGTCGATCGTCCACTTCTACAACACGCGGGACGTCCTGCCGACCTGCGACATGCAGAAGAACCCGAAGGAAGGGCTCAACTGCTGGCCGCCGGCCGAAGTCTCGATGAACGTGAACCACGACGAACTGGGCGACCTGGGGCTGAACTCGAACGAGGAAGACGCACTGGTCGAGTTCCTCAAGACGCTCTCGGACGGCTATACACCGTAGCGCGACCGCGCAATCGTCCACCGCGGGGCGCGGTCCGTCACGGGCCGCGCCCCTTCACAAGTCATCAGACGTGAAATCCTCCAGGGTTCTCGCCTGTCTGCCGCCGGCACTGCTGCTGGGCTCCGGCGCGCTCTGCGCCGGGGCCGACCTTTCGAATCTCGGACCGAATCGAGGCGCAGCGCGTCATTGAGAACGTCTATCAGGAGCACCGCATCGGCTCCTCGCGGGAGCCGATGCCCGACGACCTCCTGAGGCGACGCGTGCTCGACTACCTGAACAAGAGCGCCCTGCTCGAATCGAGATGGCGCACACCCGTCGACGCCGCCATGCTCGCTGCAGAGACGCGGCGGATCTTCCGCGACACCCGGTTTCCCGAACGTCTGCGCGAGATAGCGGACGCGCTCGGTGACGATCCGGTGCTGTTCGCCGAGTGCTTCGTCCGGCCCGTCCTGGTGGACCGCCTCGCACGCGGCTTCTTCTCACAGGACACGCGGCTGCACGCACCCCGAAGGCGTGAGGCGGAGGCGCTGCGGAGGCTCATCGCCGACGGACAGCTGGATCCCGCAGCCGAGGACCCGCGACGCAGCGTGGCCGTCGTGACGCGAGGTGGATCGCCGGATGGAAGCCGGAGTCTCGCACGGCGTGGCGCTGTCGGGGGGCTCTCGCTGCCCGCGCCGGCGTACGACGCCTGGCGCGAGGGACTGCCGCCGTCGCTGCGGCGGCCCGGCCCCGTCGTGGAGACGCCTGACGCATTTCTGGTGCGGACGATCCTCGAGGAGGACGAAGCGCATGGCGCCCGCGTCGCCACATGGTCCGTGCCGAAGCTCCGGTGGGAGGACTGGTGGCCGGAGATCGAGAAGGGGCTCGACCCATACTCCGTCGTGGGGTTGGCGGACCCGTCGCTCACCCTGACATTTTCGACCTCGTCCCCGGGCGCTTGTTCAGCGGACGACACCTGGAACAACGGCTCGCTCGACGATCCGTTCGATCCCCGCCAGGGCCACTCCGCGGTTTGGACCGGCACGGAGCTGATCGTCTGGGGAGGTTTCAACGGCCGCTATCTCGCCTCCGGGGCGGCCTACGATCCTCTGACCGACACATGGCGGCCGATCACGAAGACGGGGGCGCCCACGGCCCGGTACTGGCACACCGGTCTGTGGACAGGCTCGCGAATGCTGATATGGGGAGGGAACGGCGGCACGGCGCTCGGCACGGGCGGTGTGTACGATCCGCAGAACGACTCGTGGACACCCGTGACGACGTCGGGCGCCCCGCCGGGACGGTACCTTCACTCGTCCGTATGGACGGGACAGGAGATGCTCGTCTGGGGAGGACGCGCCGCCGGGATCACGTTGGGTGGCGGTGCGGCCTACGCGCCGGCCACCGACACGTGGCGCCCGATCACCACCGCCGGTGAACCCGCGGGCCGGTACAGTCACACCGCCGTGTGGACCGGCAGCCTCATGTTGGTGTGGGGCGGCAACGCCGCACAGCCTCTCGACACCGGCGGACGCTACGACCCGGTCGCCGACACATGGAGCGCGACTGCGATCGCCGCGGCTCCTGCCGGCCGCTCCGACCACCGTGCGGTCTGGACAGGAAGCGTCATGATGGTGTGGGGCGGAATCCGGAACGGCACGGCACTTGCCAACGGTGGACGCTACGACCCGGTCGCCGACGCATGGGGCGTCGTGTCGACATCCGGCGCGCCGGCCCGCCGATTCAGCCACACCATGATCTGGGACGGCGCGCGGGTGCTGGTCTGGGGCGGCGCGGACTACGACTACCTCGACACCGGCGGACGCTACGACCCACATGCCGACACATGGCAGCCGATGTCGCCGGTGGGGGCGCCTGCGGGCCGCTACGGCCACTCGTCCACCTGGGCCGACGGGCGACTGCTCGTCTGGGGTGGGTACGACGGCGCCTATCTGGCCACCGGAGGACGCTACGATCCCGCGCTCGATTCCTGGACGCCTACCGCCTTCACCCAGGCCCCCTCCGCACGAAGCGGCGCCGTGGCCTCCTGGTCGGGCACGCACCTGCTGGTTTGGGGCGGGTCGGGATTCACGTTTCTCGGCAGCGGGGGGCTCTACGATCCTCTCGCCGACTCGTGGAGCCCGGTCACCACGACCGGCGCGCCGGAGCCTCGAGCCGAGCACACAATCGTCTGGAGCGGCGAGCGGTTTTTCGTATGGGGCGGCTCCGACGGGCTGGCGTATGGCAACGGCGGCTCGTACGACCCGATCGCCGACGCCTGGGCGCCGATCTCCATCGTGAACGCCCCCCTGCCCCGCTCCGGGCACACCGCGATCTGGACGGGAACGCAGATGGTCGTCTGGGGCGGCAGCGACGGGTTCCTCCCGCTCGGCGACGGCGGAATCTACGACCCTCTCGCCGACGCATGGGCACCGATCGACGTGACCGGGGCGCCACCCGCGGTGCGCGGCGCCACAGCGGTCTGGACCGGCACTCGTATGATCGTCTGGGGCGGCAGCGGCGCATCCGGGCCGGTTGCGAGCGGGGGGCGCTACGATCCGTCGGCCGACGCATGGGAACCGGTCGCCTCGAACGGGGCGCCCGCCGCGCGCACCGATCACACGGCCGTCTGGACCGGCACACGCATGCTGGTGTGGGGAGGCGTCGACGTCTCCGATCTCGGGACAGGGGGCCGCTACGATCCCCAGGCGGATTCCTGGCTGCCGATGACGACGGCGGCTGCGCCTGAGCCGCGCTCGGGACACAGCGCGGTCTGGACCGGCAGCCGGATGGTCGTCTGGGGCGGACTGGCCGCATGGTACCTGGATACGGGTGGACGCTATGACCCGACCGCCGACGCCTGGCAGCCGACATCGATGCTCGAGGCGCCTCCGGCGCGCGTCGGTCAGGCCCAGGCCTGGACCGGGGACGCGATGATGATCTGGGGCGGCTACGACGGGACGTATCTCGGCACCGGCGGCCGCTACTGCGCCTGCGCCTCGGTGGTTTACTACCGCGACGCCGACGGAGACGGGCAGGGCGATCCGGCGACGGCCACGTCGGCCTGCACGGCTCCTTCAGGCTATGTCGCCGCCGCTGGAGACTGCAACGATGCCGACGTCTCCGTCTGGGCCGTTCCCGGTGAGGTCATCGGCATCGAGCTCCTCGACGGGGTCTCGCTCCGCTGGGTCGAGCCGACGGCGCCGGGCGCCTCGTCGATTCTCTATGACGTGCTGCGCAGCGAATCGCCCGGTGACTTCGCCACGGCATCCACCTGTGTCGCGTCCGGCGTTCCCTCGACAGCGGGCACCGACACGGACCTGCCCGCGGCGGGAGGGATCTTCTTCTACCTCGTCCGTGCGCTCAACGCCTGTCCGGCAGGATCGGGCCCGCTGGGCGAGACATCCGGCGGCGTGCCACGGGCCGCGCCGGCCTGCCCCGCCTCCTGACGGAAAATGCCCCCCACTGGTGTGAAGATGCCCGTAGCCAGCCTCGCCCACCGCGCACTCCCCGGCGGGCGGCGCCGGGGACAGAAGAACCACTGCAAGACGCTGGAAGAAGACATCTTGAACCAGGTTTCTTCACACCAGTGGGGGGCATTTTCCTTTCTTGACCGCGCGCCGGGCATTGCCCTACAGTAGTGCGTTCGTCGGCCCTTGAGGCACCTGGTGGGGCGTAGCCAAATGGTAAGGCAGCGGACTCTGGATCCGCCATCTGGAGGTTCGAGCCCTCCCGCCCCAGCCACCCGACGCAAACCGCCCCGAGGGCGCCCGTGAGCGAAGAAACCGGTTTCAGCAACTTCATCCGCCAGATCGTCGAGGACGACCTCGCCTCCGGCAAGCACGAGACCGTCGTCACGCGGTTTCCTCCCGAGCCCAACGGCTATCTCCACATCGGTCACGCGAAGTCGATCTGCCTCAACTTCGGCATCGCCCTCGCCTATGAGGGCCGCTGCCATCTGCGGTTCGACGACACCAACCCCGTCAAGGAGGATGTCGAGTACATCGAGTCGATCCAGGAGGACGTCCGATGGCTCGGGTTCGACTGGGGCGAGCATCTCTATCACGCGGCCGACTATTTCGACCGGTTGTACGAGTGGGCCGAGCGTCTCATCACCCGGGGATGCGCCTATGTGTGCGACCTGACCGGCGACGAGATACGCCGGACTCGCGGCACTCTCACCGAGCCGGGCACGGAGTCCCCCTACCGGAACCGCACCGTCGAGGAGAATCTCGACCTGTTCCGCAGGATGCGGGCCGGCGAGTTCGAGAACGGCGCGCGGGTCCTGCGTGCAAAGATCGACATGGCCTCGCCCAATCTGAACATGCGCGATCCGGTGATGTACCGGATCCTGCACGCCGCGCATCACCGGACGGGAGACACATGGTGCATCTACCCGACCTATGACTGGGCGCACGGCCAGTCCGACGCGATCGAGGGGATCACCCACTCGCTTTGCACGCTGGAGTTCGAGGATCACCGGCCGCTGTACGACTGGTATCTGGACAGGCTGGAGCTGTCGCACCGCCCACGGCAGATCGAGTTCGCCCGGCTCAACCTCAGCTACACCGTCCTGAGCAAGCGATGGCTCAACGAGCTGGTGACCACAGGCCTCGTATCGGGGTGGGACGATCCGCGGATGCCCACCCTGGCCGGGCTTCGCCGCCGCGGCTACACGCCGGAGGCGATCCGCCTGTTCTGCGACAGGATCCGGGTGGCCAAGGCCGACAGCCTGGTGGACATGGAGATGCTGGAGAGCACCGTGCGGGAGGATCTCAACGCACGCGTGCCGCGCGCCCTGTGCGTGCACCGGCCGCTGCGCGTGGTGCTGACCAACATCCCCGGGGGAGAGGTCCGCGAGCTCGAGGTGCCGAACTTCCCTGACGACCCGCCGCGGATGGGACACCGGCGCATCCCCTTCACACGGGCCCTGTACGTGGAGCGGGAGGACTTCATGGAGGACCCGCCGCGCAAGTTCCACCGCCTCGCTCCGGGCCGCGAGGTGCGTCTGCGGTTCGCCTGCGTGATCCGCTGCGACGACGTGATCAGGGATCCCTCCACGGGCGAGGTGGTCGAGCTGCGCTGCACGGCGGACGAGGCGACCTTCGACGCGCCTCCCGAGGGGCGGAAGGTGCCCGGCACCATCCACTGGGTTTCGGCGGAACGCTCCCTGCCGGTCGAGCTGCGTCTGTACGATCGTCTGTTCACCGTGCCCAACCCGGCCTCCGGCGAGGCCGACTACAAGACGCACATCAACCCCGCCTCGCTCGAGGTGCTGGCAGGGGCGCGCGCCGAGGTATCGCTCGCCGGGGCGCGCCCGGGCGACCGGTTCCAGTTCGAGCGGCGCGGCTTCTACGTCGCCGATGGCTCCGCCCCCGACGGCAGCCCCCTCGTGTTCAACCGGATCGTGTCCCTGCGGGACACCTGGGCCAAGATCGTCCGAAGCGGCAAGGCCTGAGCGCGATCCCCTCCCCTTCCGCCTCCATCCGTGACGTCCTATCATGGCCAACAGCCGCCCCGGTGTGCCACCGGGCGGACTTCACGAGGTGACTCGATGGCGACGAAACAGGCAAAGAAGGGCGCAGCGAAGGGCCGGACGGCAGCACGGGTGACCGGGGCGAAGCGGAAGCCTGCGCGCAGGACAGTGACGAAACGGGCGGCACCGAAGAAACGGGCGGCCCGGACCGCCGCAGCCGCGCCTCCGATGGATCCGCAGGCGATGATGGCCGCCTGGGAGAAGTTCAAGACACCCGGAGAGGGACACCGGCGGCTCGAGCCGATGATCGGCTCGTTCAGGGCGCGCACCACATGGGTGATGGGCCCCGGCGCGCCTCCCGAGACGAGCGAGGGGTCCTCCGAGAACCGGTGGGCCCTGGGCGGGCGGTATCTCGAGCAGCGCTACTCCGGATCAGCGATGGGGATGCCGCTGGAGGGCGTGGGGTTCACCGGGTTCGACAACGCGCGGAAGAAGTTCGTGGGCACCTGGATGGACAACTTCGGCACGGGCATCATGTACAGCCTCGGCACCGGCAAGCCCACCAACGAGGAGATCGAGTTCGAATCGGACGTGGTGATGCCGACGGGAGGTACGCGCCGGTACTGGAGCAAGGTGCGGATCGCCGATCGGGACAACCACTCGTTCGAGATGTGGACGAGAGAGAAAAACGGCCCCCGCTACCGCGCCATGCTGGTCGAGTACAGCCGCCGCTGATCTCCCGCGCAAGAAAAAAGCGCCGGGCTCGCGTGGAGCCCGGCGCATCAGTATCACCCGATTCCGGCCGCGTTACTTCGTCTTGGCCGGCTTGATCATCGTCACGCCCTGGTGCTCGCCCTTCTCGTTGTCGAGGCAGGTTACGACGATCATCTCCCCCGGCTTCACGTTCGCCAGAGAGGCGCGCGCCTTCGGCAGGACCGGCGAGGTATGCTCCTCACCCTTGTCGTCCTTCACCGTGATCGTGTTGGCGCTTGCATCCACCGAGACCACCGTGACGGTCATCTCGTGGGTCTTCTTGCCGTTCTCCTTCTCTCCCGCGCTCGCCGCCTGAACGAAGAGCAGGCCTGCGACCGCGAGAACGCCCAGCACTGCAACGAGCTTTCTCTTCTGCATGTCCGACAGTCCTCCATCCATCCGTTTGTAGCGGGGCATGGCGATAACCATACAACGACGCGGTGCGGCCCGCCAACCCGGGGCGCATCGATCGGGGTCGGCGATCGTCTCGCATTTGGTTGATATCTGGCGGTTATGCTGCCCGGATCAAGCCTAATGGGGCCCAAACGTCTACCGCCCCGGGTTCCATACCGCAGGCGATCGCGCGGCCCGCAAGAGGATTTGCCGGGCCGGCGGATGTCCTGTATCCTTCCGGCCCTATGGCCTGGGACCCCGGAACGAAGCTCGGCCCGTACGAGATCGTCGCGCCACTCGGCGCCGGCGGCATGGGGGAGGTCCATCGCGCCCGCGACACGCGCCTGAACCGGGACGTCGCCATCAAGGTGATCCCGGCGGGTCTTGCGGGCAACGAGCAGCTCCGACAGCGATTCGAGCGCGAGGCGAAGGCAATCTCCTCGCTCAACCACCCGAACATCTGCACGCTCTACGACATCGGCCAGGCACCGTCCGAGGAAGGCTCACCGTCCGGGCGGCTCCACTACCTGGTGATGGAGCTGCTGGAGGGCGAGTCGCTCGCCGACCGCGTGGCGAAGGGACCGCTGCCGCTGCACGAGGTGCTCAAGTACGGCCGCCAGATAGCCTCCGCGCTCGAGGCGGCGCACCGGCAGGGGATCATCCACCGCGATCTCAAGCCCGGCAACATCATGCTCACGCGGTCGGGCGCGAAGCTCCTGGACTTCGGCCTCGCGCGCACCGCCGCCGGCGACACGCCGCCGGTGAGCGGCCCCTCCTCCACCTCGTCCCACATGCCCACCGCGATGGCGCCCGAGGCGGGGCCACTGACCGCCGAGGGCACGATCCTCGGCACGTTCCAGTACATGGCCCCCGAGCAGCTCGAGGGAAGCGACGCCGACCCGCGCACCGATATCTTCACCCTCGGCGCGGTGCTGTACGAGATGGCCACCGGCAAACGCGCCTTCGAGGGGCACTCCCGCACGAGCCTCATCGCCGCGATCGTCTCCTCCCAGCCGGCACCGATCGCCTCGGTGACACCCATGACTCCGCCCGCGCTGGACCACGTCGTGCGGCGATGCCTGGAGAAGGACCCGGACGACCGGTGGCAGAGCGCCCACGACGTCGCCGCCGAGCTGCAGTGGATCGGAGAGGCCGGGTCGCAGGCGGGAGTGGCCGCGCCGGTCGTCGTGAGACGAAGGACACGCGAGCGGCTGGCGTGGGGGCTCGCGGCAGCGCTCGGCATCGTCAGCCTGCTGCTCGGAGTCGGCTACGTGGGGCGCGCCGCCCCCGAGGCGCGGGCTTTTCGTGCCACGCTGGCGCCGCCCCCCGAACAGGCGCTCATCCCCTACGACCTTCTCGGCCTGGCCCTGTCGCCCGACGGCGGCACTCTGGCCTTCGTCGCCATAGGCGCCGACGGCAGCAAGCGGCTCTGGCTGCGGGAGCTGTCCAGCATGACATCGCGGGCGGTTCCGGAGACCGAAGGCGCGGAGTATCCGTTCTGGTCCCCCGACGGCCGCAACCTGGGCTTCTTCGCGGACGCAAAGCTCAAGGTAATCGATCTGCGCGGCGGCTCACCGCGCGTTCTGGCCGACGCGCCGACGGGACGCGGCGCGACGTGGGGGAAGGAGGGGGTGATCCTGTTCGCCCCCAACATCACCTCGCCGATCATGCGCGTGCCGGCCGAGGGCGGGGAGGCGGAGCCGGCCACCCGGTACGACCCCGAGACCGAGACGACACATCGATGGCCCATCTTCCTCCCCGACGGGAAGCACTTCGTGTATGTCTCCCGCGGGCGCGGCTCGGGTCGCCTCGAGGTCGGCCGCCTCATGGTCGCCTCGCTCGGCAGTCTCGACGCCTCGATGCTCATCGAGGATGCTTCCAACGCCCTGTATGTCGAGCCCGGCTACCTGCTCTACGGCCGCTCCGCAAACCTCTACGCCCTCAGGTTCGATCCCGCCGCGATGAAGGTCGAGGGCCAGCCGATCCCGCTCGTACGCGAGAAGCTCAGCTTCTGGGAACCGAAGAACTTCGTGCCGTTTGCCGCTTCCGACGCCGGGACGATCGTCTACCTGCCCGAGGCGATACGGACATCCCGGATGCAGTGGTATGACCGGAACGGCCTGCCGCTCGAGACGGTCGGCCCGCCCGGCTACTTTGGCACCGGCCGTATCGCACCGGATGGCCGCAAGATCGCCTACATGCAGGCTGACTCCCCGCAGGGGCTCGCCGATATCTGGATCCGGGATCTCGATTTCAACAGGTCGTACCGGCTCACGCAGCAGAGCGGGCTGTACGCCTCTCCCTCCTGGGCGCCCGACTCCGACCGGATCGCGTTTCTCTGCCAGCCCAAGGGAGTGCAGGACCTCTGCGTCACGTCGCTGAGCGGCGGCGGCGAAGTGAGCATCCTGTACGAATCGAGCACCTGGAAGAACACGGGAAGCTGGCTGCCCGACGGGAAGGGGCTCCTGCTGGATGTGCAGGATCCCGAGACGAAGTTCGACATCATGCTCCTGCCCGATGGGGACAAGTCGGACCCCGTGCCGGTCCTGCGCACTCCTTTTGTCGAGAGCAACGCGGAAGCCTCGCCCGACGGGCGGCACATGGCATACGAGTCCGATCAGACCGGCCGCACAGAAGTGTACATCCGCAACATCGACCGCTCGGCCGGCCAGTGGCAGATCTCCAGCGACGGGGGCCAGCAGCCGCGATGGCGCGCCGACGGCAGGGAGCTCTTCTACGTCTCCTCCGACGGCTACATGATGGTGGCGCCGATTGAGGGCGGCGCCGCGATCCGGCCCGGCACCCCTGTGCGCCTCTTCCAGCTTCCCGAGCGCCCCGAGAGCCAGACGCCGATCCTCGCCGACGTGAGCCCCGACGGACAGCGCATCCTGCTCGACGTCCCGACCACCAGCCGCACCAGCATCGGTTTCCACGCCATCTCCCACTGGACGGCGCTCCTGGTCGCCGAGCAGCCCTGAACCCTCCTCCGGCAGGCTCGCACTGAATTCGTACCTGCTCCCCCATCGGGGATTCTTGTCCGTTCAGATATCTCCAGGGGGGCTCGCCCGGCGGCCGGGAGCCGGCACCGGCAGCCCGCCGTGTCCGCCGCCTCAGGCGGCCTGGGAGGTACACCGATGCGGTATTCGAACGGGGGGAGGATGGTCATGGCGGCGCTTGCGTCGCTCACGACCCTCATGATCGGCGCGACGATGCCGGCTGACGGCGCGTCGCCGAGAAAGAACGGGCCCATCGCGCAGGACCGGGCGCGCCGGGAGCAGACGCGACGGCCGACGCTCGACGACCTGACCGCGCATACCGAGATGGAGCGGAGGCCCGATGGGAGCGTGCAATGGAAGCGCAGCTTCAAGAACGCGATTCCGTGGGAAGAGTATCTCGCGGCCCTGAAGGCCGAGGGCCCCATCGAGTACGATTTCAGCGGCTCGACTCCGGTGATGCGCCGTGGAGCGGTGGACCGCTCCGGCGACAGTCCTGCCGACCTGACCGCGCGGCCGGGAGAGTCAATCGTCACCGGCGGTGCCGGCATCTTCGATGCGGCCGGCGCCGCAGGTGCCACAACCTGCGTGTCCCCGGACGACGACTACGACGGTGACAGCTTTACGCTCACCACGACTCCGGCCGACCAGTTCCCGCTCCGCCTTGGCGAGTACGTGGCCGACCGGCCCCGCGTGGTGGCCAACTTCACCTCCTATATCGAGCCGGGGATCGACGTCCTCTACAGCGGCGAGACCGTCACGACCTTCGAGTCGGAGCGGTTCTTCCAGAACGACCTTGTCATCAAGGAGCAGGTCGTCGAGACCCGCGAGATCAAGAAGAAGTTCAACAGCTCGTTCGCGTTCAAGTGGGTCATCGCCCGGGGCGCCCTGCCGGTCATCAGCCTGGACCTGAACGCCGGCGGGAGCTACGAGCGCAGCTACGAGTACAAGTGGACCCGCGACAAGACCCGCACCGTCGAGGAGAAGTTCACCGATCTGAGAAAGCAACACGAGGAGAATCACCTGTCGTTCGGTCCGACGGCGGGCCGCGTGTCCGGCCAGGTGACCATGAGGAACGCCTCTGATTACGCGATCGACGTGGACGTCTCCAACATCCGGATCGCCGTCGTCACCTACAGCCCGTACACCGGCGAGAAGTACGCCCTCGGCGACGTGGCACTCTCCGGCTCGTACCTGCTGGGCTACGGCTCGGGCAACGACTCCGCGAGCAGCTTCGTGCAGCTCTCGAGCCTGAACACCTTCGACATGATGAACCGTCTGGCCGAAGGGTGGGTGTTCGACATGGAGATGGCCTCGTACACGGCGAACGACCACGCCACGGGAGGAAGCCTCACCTCCATCATCTCGCAGGTCAACCAGCGCAACGCGCGGATCTCCATCCACTATGGGGACACCACGCCGAGACAGTTCGGACAGGTGTCCGTCTTCCAGCCGGCCGATGCCTGCCTGACCGGCAAGGACATGCTCACGCAGTTCGTCGGCGCCTCCAACGTGGAGTTCGATCGGCTGTCCGACGGCAGTCTCGTCGTCAAGCGGATCTACAACCGTGAGAACCATTTTGCCGATCGCGACTTCGACACCTTGACTCCCGATGAGCAGGCCCAGTACGGCCGGTGGATCATCGGCTACGACTACTACAACCGTCCCGAGCTGAACTTCGACCTCGAGACGACACTGCTGACCCCTGAGGACAAGGTCTACTTCTACTACGTGACCGCCGCGGACTTCGTCCAGCCCGAGCCGCCTGCAGACGAGGTGGACGCGTTCGCCCTCGCCAACGACGGCACCTCCCCCTCGTCGTCGCTGGTCACGCCGGTATCGACCTACGACACCGTGGAGCTGAGCGTCGCCACGGCGTTCACGATCGAGAGCGCCTATACGCAGTCGGTCGGCAACATCTACAACGCCAACTGCGGGATCATCTACGGAGCCACATGGTACGGGCATCAGGTCACGACGGACTCCCGCTATCAGTCCATCACGATTCCCGACGTCGACTGGTACGGTCTGCAGGTCGACTTCGGCGGACAGGGCTGGCGCTCGCTGGCCAGCATCATGGCCGACCCTGCCGCGAACGCGTCGGTGACGGAATTCCGCGGATTCCCCTACTATGACTACAAAGTGCGGTTTCTGGTCACCCCGTCCATGCTCGGCTCGTACCCGACACGCAACCTGCAGCTTCGCAGCTCCCGGGCGCGTCAGAGCTTCAGCGTCGGGTACGAGGGGTACAACGTCCTGGGACAGCATGTCTCGTGCCGATGGTCCGATCCGGGCGGCTACTACCACAACACCGGCAGCGTGAGCGTCTGGTACAAGCTCGACAACATGGACGGCGATCTTGACGGATTCTATGATGTCGCCGCCACGGGCATCGATTTCGACGATGCGAACGCGAAGAGGTTCCCCTGGGCCCCTGAGTTTCTCGACGGCATCGACAACGACGGTGACGGCTCCATCGACGAGCAGCCGATGGAGTGCCCCGCCTCGCTCGATTCGTACGACGCGGGAAGCTGTCACCTCGACGATCGGATGGGATGGTACCCGCCCGCGCCGAGCACCCTCATCGAGCGGCGCTACGGGATGTCCAGCGGATCCTACACGGGATGGGAGACCGTGGGCAGCGGCATCGACAGTTACGACTTCGTCATGACGTCGGATCCCGCCGTCGTCTCAATGGAGGTCCGGACCACCTACTACCCGTCGGGGGGCGGATCATACAGCGGCGTGAACATCATCAATCACACCGCCGGCGGTGACGTTCCCGTCTTCGACGCAGGGGCGGACTTCGAGGCTGAATCCGGCCGCGTGGTCGCTCCGATGAGGATCGACACGACCGGCGGCACGACCTTCGTGCACACGCCGGCCGGTTCGACGGGATACGGATCGGCGTCGGCAGACTACCGGATCAGCATCCCGGCTTCGGGTGACTACTACATCTGGACGAATGTCTCCGCGACCAGCGTCAGCGACGACTCGTTCTTTGTGACGCTGTACGATCCGTCCGGACAGCCGGTCGATTTCGGTTACGGCTCGCAGGCTCATTTCCGTCTCGAGCAGTCGAACCCCGCATACGGGTACAACGGATTCGGATGGACACGCGTCGGCCACTGGAACCCGTACGTCCAGCCGGAGCAGTTCGTCAACCCGATCACCTACCACCTGAACCCCGGCGTCTACTTCCTGAGGATCCAGCCTCGGGAGCTGGGGACGAAGCTCGACAAGCTCCGGGTCGAGCGGTACTGCCCGGACGCCGACGCGGACGGGTGGACCATCTGTTCGGGCGACTGCAACGACGGCAACCCGAATGTGCATCCGAACCGCGGTGAAGTCTGCTCCACCGCATATGACGACGACTGCGACGGTTACGTCAATGAAGGCTGCGGTGGCGGCGGCTCGATCATCTTCAAGAAGAAGGTCATCGAGTAGCCATCGCCCCTGCCTTTTCCCGGCCCCGGTCGGCCCGACGGGCCGGCCGGGGCCCTTTTGTGCCGGCGCGCCCTGTACGGAATCATTGCCGTGCGGGAGGGATTCTGATAGCCTCGGTCCATACTCCCCGCGTGCAACCCGATCGGTGCGCATGGACCAGGACACCAGTGACAGAGACCTCCTCGAGAGGATCTCCCCGGGCGGCACGGCCGCATGGCAGGCTTTCCTCGAGGCGTCTTCGGCGACGCTTTTCCGGGTCGTGCGTCTTTTCGCCGACACCTACGACGACCGGATGGATCTGTTCCTCTATATCTGCGACAAGCTCAGGGACAGGGACATGCGGCGGGTCCGCTCGTTCCGCTTCCGGCTCGAGGCTCCCTGCCGATTCTCCACCTGGTTGTCGGTCGTAGCGCGGAACCTCGCCGTGGATTACATGCGCGAGAAGAGAGGCCGGTTCCGCCCCTTCCGCGTGGTGGAGGAGATGGACAGCACCGACCGACTCGTCTTCGAATACCACCTGCGTGACGGGCTTCCGCTCGCCGAGGTGAGGGAGCGCCTGCATCGACGGCATGGTGTTCCGATTGGCATGGACGAGCTTGCGGATCTCGCGGGGCGGGTTTCCGAGCGGCTGTCGGCCAACCAGCGATGGCGGCTTCTGGCACGGTTGATGGAGAAACGGGGGCCGCTGCCGGTGGAATCCGGTTGCCGGGGCAGCTCTTCGCGGCGGAGCAACCGTCCCCTTGCGGGACCGGTGGGGCGATCCCGAGCGGCCCCTGCGCGACAGGGAGGCCGACGCCGCGCTGAGGTCGGCGGTGGAGACGATGCACCCACGCGAGCAACTCGTGCTCGCCCTGCGTTACCGGGACGGCCTGACGGTCCGGGAGTCGGCGCGAGTCCTCGGCATCTCCGCCGGTGAGGTCGACCGGCTGGCGCGCCGCGCCGTGGAGGGTCTGCGCCGGAGCCTCATCGGTTCGGGGTTCACGCAGCCTGACTTCGAGCCGTCGCGGCTCGCCGCGATGTGGCCGGGATGAGGAGAGCAGACACGATGAAACCCACGGACCCCCGCCGCTCGCACCCCGACGACATTCTCACGGCCGCCTATCTGGACGGCACCCTCCCGCCTGAGGCGAAGGATCGTTTCGAGCTGCACCTGGCCGAATGTGGCGGGTGCCGCGCGGGCGTGTCGCTGCTCGCCGGCGCGGAAGCTGAAACCGCCATCGATGCCCCGCGGGAGATGCTCAATCGCGCGCTGGCGGGCGCCGCGGACGGAGCCGGACGGCGCACCTGGGCCCCGCGGGCGGCCGCCGTGGCAGCCGCGGCGATCCTCCTCGTGGCGGGAGGTCTGTGGGTGCGTTCCACCCTGGAGTCCCCGGCCGCGCGCGTCGAGCGCGGCGGGACCAGTGCCATGGAGGCCCTGTCCCCTCTTCCCGGCGCCGTCGTCGAACCGTCCCGGATATCCTTTCTCTGGTCCGCCGTCGCCGGCGCCGACCGGTACATCGTCAGGATCGAGGACAGCGAGGGGCTCCCCGTGGCGGAGTTCACCTCCCGGCGAGCGGGAGAGCCGATTCCCTGGCCGGCGGCGACTCCCACGCCCGCCCCCGGAAGGTACCTCTGGTCGGTCCGCGCCCTGGCGCTCGATCGCGAGCTTGCCGGAACCCGCCCTGTTGCGTTCGAGGTCCGATGAGACACCGCCGCCTCGCCACCTGTCTGTTCCTGGTTGCGGCGATCGCGCTGTCTCCGGGCAGGGTATCGCTCGCCGCCGGCCCCGAAACGGATCCCGCAGTCGACGCGCTGATCGCCCGCGCCCGGGCCTCCCGGGAGCGTGAAGACGGCAGCCGTGCCACAACGCTCGCCGCGGCCGACCGGGCGGTCACGTACGAGGCGGTCGATCGGTTGCTCAACGAGGGGGATGATTCCGATCTGCAGCTCGCAGCGTGGCTCGCTCGCGGATACGCCCGGGCCTTCAGCGACGACCACCTCGTCGTTCGGGCAGCCCGGTTCTCGGAATGGGACGGGGCGCAGCGGGAACGGCGCGCCCGTGCCATGGCTACCAAGGCGGCAGCCAGGCAGGCGCTCGCCGAGGGCCGGCTCGACGAGGCGGACGAAGCGTACGAACGACTCCTGGTCACCTTCCGTGAGCTGGGCGATCGACGAGAGGAAGCCCGCTCGCTGGCCGGTCTCGGCGCCATCGAGGCGATGAAGGGGATGAGCCTGAAGGCTCTCCAACGGCTGGAGGACGCGCGCGTGGCCGCCGAGCAGGCCGGGGACAGGAACCTGCTCTGCGTTGTCGATCTCAACCGTTCCTTCGCCCTCGACGATCTCGGCAGGCTGGATGATGCACTCGACGCACAGACGAGAGCGCTGGCGATCGCCCGCGAGACCCATGACACCGAGGCCGAGCCCCGCATCCTGATCAACCGCGCCTCGATCCTGCTGCGGCTCGGCCGGACCGCGGAGGCCCGCGCCGCCTACGTCGAGGTCGCCGCCAGCGGCGCACGACAGAACGATGCCGAGGTGGAGACGAACGCCTGGTACAACCTCGGCGTCCTCGCACAACAGACAGAGGACATCGACGGTCAGCGCGAATCCTGGGAGAAGGCCCTGTCGATCGCCAGACGCGCGGGCTTGAAGCCCTCGGAGGCCGACGCGGAGCTGGCGCTGGGAGGGCTTGCGCGCCGGCAGGGACGCTGGCCTGAGTCGCGGCGTCGGCTGGACGCGGCCCGTGCGGCGCTTCAGGACAGCGACGACCCTCAGCGCCTGGCTAACCTGGACTACGACGAAGCGCTCTATCTGGCCGCACGCGGTCGGTTTGCCGAGACGCTGCCGCTCCTCGACGCAGCCGAGCGCCGGTATGACGGACTGGATGCCGCCGGATATCTCGGTCCCTTCAGCGCGTCACGTTCCGTCGCGCTTTACTACCTCGGGGACTATGAAGGCGCTGTGCGCTCGATGCGAAAGGCCATCGAGCTCGCCCGGCAGGGTGGCCAGCCAGGCGAGGAGGCGGAGCACCACGCCGGTCTGGGTTACCTGCTGATGACCCTAGGTGACTCCCTCGGCGGCATGGCGGAAATCGAGGAGGCGATCCGCCTGCATCGGTGGCTCGGAGACACGGCGAGTCTCGCGTACGACCTCGACGAGGTCGGTTTCGTGCGGTACGCGGCCGGAGATCTCGAGGGAGCCCGCGAGGCGCTCGAGGAATCGCTCTCCCTGCTCGAGAACGACGGTGACGTCATCCGCCGTGCCGAGACACTCAAGGATCTCGGCCTCGTCGAGCTCGACTCGGCCCCGTCGCGCCGTCCGCGTGGACGAAGCCTGATCCGCGAGGCGCGCGACGCCTTCTCCGGCGTCGACGACGCGCTCGGCCTCCTTCACGCCAGCCTGATCGAGGCGCAAGCCGCGCTGGAGGACGGTGATGCCACGGTGGCCGACGCCGCGCTGGCCCGCGCGCTCGAGGCGGAGCGGCCGGCGGGCACCCGGGAGTACTCCTGGCTGCTTCGCTACCTGGAGGGGAGGCGCGCAGAGTTGTCGGGCGATCCGGCCGGCGCCGAGCGCGCCTACCGACAGTCGATCCGGGAAGTCGAGCGCCGCCGGGCGGGGATGCACACGCCGACCTGGCGTGCCGCCGCCCTCGAGGACCGGATTGCTCCGTACCGGCAACTCACCGATCTGCTGCTCGCTCAGGGGCGGACCGATGCCGCATGGCTTGCCGCCAGGGCCGGCAAAGCGAGGACGTTCATTGAAAACCTGCGCCCCCCGCGTCTGGACTCCGGCACCAACGAGATGGAGGCGGTGGCGGCAAGCAGCGAGGAGACCGGGCCGGCTGCTCCGAGGAGCTCGTCCTCCTGGACAGCCAGGAAGATGTCGACCGCCGCCATCAGGTCCCTGCTCCGCCCGCGCGAAGCGATGATCGATCTGTACACCGATGGCGGTCGCATCCGTGTGTTCATCCTCACCGATCGAGGGCTGCTGGCGCGCGATATCCCGCTGGATCACGACGCGGCCCGCCTCATCCGCTCGGCGGGATGGCCCGGACGTCCCGATCCGGCCGACGCGGAGGTGACGCACGCCTGGCGTGTCGCGGTGCGGCGTATCGGCGCCATGGTGTTCGATCCGCTCGCGGCCGACCTGGCGGGAACCGGGTCGCTCCTGATCGTGCCCGGTGGGGCTCTCAACGGCATCCCGTTCGCCGCACTCGAATCGGGCGGCGCCCCACTGATGGCCCGATACGAAATCACGACGTTGCCGGCCGCGGAGACGATCGTCTCACGGCTTCGGCGCGGCGCGGGCAGAGGCCTGCTCGCCCTCGGTGACCCGGGAGCCCCCGGCGACTCCCCACTTCCCGCCTCGGCCGGAGAGGTGCGTGCCGTCGCGTCGCTCAGTGACGGCGGCACATCGTTTCTGGGTGCCGCGGCCACGGAGGCCGCGTTCAGCAGTCGTGCCCCGCTCGCAGCCCGTATCCACCTGGCGGCCCATGGACACGTCGATCCCCTCTCTCCCTCCCGCTCCTACCTGGCCCTCGCCCCCGGCGACGGAGACGACGGACGGCTCGAAGCGGCCGAGATCGAGACGCTCCCGATCGAAGCGTCGGTCGTGGTGCTGAGCGGCTGTGCCACCGGTGTCGAGGGCGGTCTGGCCAGCCAGCGGGCGCCCGGCGACGAACGCGCGGGACTGCCGCGGGCGTTCCTGGCCGCGGGAGCCGGCACGGTGATCGCGAGTCTGTGGGAGGTCGACGACGACGCGGCGCGCATCCTTCTGCCGGACCTGTACAAGGGGCTCGCGGGACGCGGGGCCGCGGGCGCCCTGCTCGATCTGCAGCGTGCTGCCCGCTCGGGAAAGATCAGCGATGCCTCGGGGCGCGTGCTGGACCATCCCTATTACTGGGCCGGCCTGTCCGCCTTCGGAGCCGGTTTCACCGATCGCCCGCCAGCAACCGTCCCCGCGTCCCGGTAGCGCTGAAGCGCCATCAGCGCTCGCATCGTGAGGAAGCTCGAGGCCAGCCGGGGCGGTCTTGCGTCTGGGATGACCCAGCAGCCGTCCCCGGCCTGTCTGCGAAGCAGAATTCCCACGGCCCGATCGCGCAGCGCGCTGCCCGTGTCACCGAGCAAGTCCAGGACGTGGGAACCGGCCAGGTTGGCCCACTCCACGATGTCACTCCCACCGGCTCTCGCGGGGTCGGCATGCGCATCGGCCCAGTCCGAGAACACTGCGCGGATCGGCGAGGGATCGATCGGAGTGATTCCATCGGCGAGGAGCATGCCGAGATGCCAGGCTTCGTAGAACGCGTCCGTGCCCGCCGGATCTGTCTTCGCCCGGATGACGAACTCCCGCTGGATTCTCGCGAGGACCCGGTCCGGCCCGGCCGTCTTCTGACCGGTCGAGAGGACAAGACGCAGGCACCATGACTCGTCGGCCGCCACCCGGAAAGCCTCCGACTCGTCGTACCACCCCTCGGGCAGCCACCGAATCCCCCGCGATCGCCGCCTCGGCCTCCCGGGCCATCGACCCGTCTCCGAGCAGCCAGCCGACCGTGCAGAAAGTGTCGAGCGCCACCCCGCCGGGACGTGAGCCGGCCAGCGTGTTCGTGAACCCCGCACCGCGCCACGAGGCTGCGGCCGAGCGCAGGCCAGCCTCGGCCCGGACAGCGATGGCGTCGAGCGCAGCAGGCAATCCACCGCCGCGGTGCAACAGCGCCAGGATTACCTGAGCATCCACCAGGCGGTAGGTGAGCCCCGAGGCTGTTCCGGCGCCCGGCAGCCGCTCCTCCGGGTAGACGTAGGCCAGATACGGATCGTGAAACGCAGGGTCCTCCTTTCCCAGGGCGGCCAGGCACGCCGCGCCCCGGTCGAACGCTCCCGCCACCGCGACCTGCGACACCCCCCCATCCCCGGCCCGGGCCCGGGCCGGCGCGGCCAGGAGACAGAGACACAGCAGTGCGTGGATTGGATTCCGGCTCATGACTCACATGAACGGACAAGAACGGGAAATTCGCCCATGGAAGACAATTCCCATAGACTCCGGGAGGAGGACGAAGCGTATCCACTCCCCCACAGGAGGTCATCCATGGTCGAGGAACGCGACGGTTGGTTGGTCGTCAATATCGCCGACGCCCGCTGGGTGTCCCACCCGGCATTCGGCAGGCGCTGCATCCTGGAAGGCAAGGAACGGTTTCCCCAGACCGGGATCAACATCTCCGTGCTGGAGCCGGGCAAGCCGAACTGCCGGTACCACCGGGAGGAGGCCCAGGAGGATTTCCTGGTACTGTCGGGCGAATGCCTGCTCATCGTCAACGGCGAGGAGCGCCGCCTGAAGGCATGGGACTTCGTGCACTGCCCTGCCGGCGTGAGCCATGTCTTCGTCGGTGCAGGTGACGGGCCCTGCGCGATCCTGATGATCGGGCATCGTCCGGGCGAGCCGTCGCTGTACTACCCCGAGAGCGAGGCGGCACGCCGTCACGGCGCCGAGGCTCCCGAGCCGACCGCCGACCCGCGGGTCGCCTATCGTGATCAGCCACGCTGGGCCGACGGTGAGCGCCCCCCGTGGCCCCTGCGGCCCGCCGGGCGCTGAGGGGACGGGCCGGAAAGGGTGAACCCCGGGCATCGTCGGACGCCCGGGGTTCGGTTTCCAGCCTTCTCAGCACGGTCACTTCGTGGCGGCGCTCACCATCCGCTTCACGTTGACCGGCACCGGGCGGCAGACGGTCTGGCAGGTCGGGGAGTGATCCCGGACGAACGCCAGCAGCCTGTCGAGCTCCTCGTCGGAGCAGTCGGCCTTGATGTCCATGTCCATGTCGATCGACTCGTAGCCGGCCGAGACCGAGTCATCGAGCGCGAGCAGACCCTGCAGGTCGATGTTCCCCTTCATCCGGGTCGAGATCGACTCGACCTTGATGCCCCGCGCCGCGGCGTGCAGAACGAATGTCGTCGTCACGCAGCCCGCCAGCGCGTGCAGCAGGAACTCGACCGGATTGGCCCCTTCGTTGTTGCCGAGCAGCACGGGAGGCTCGCCGTTTGTGAAGACGAACGGCTCGCTGCGCGAATCATCCTCGCGGCCGGCCCCGTAGAACCCCCGGATCGTCGACCGGTTGGCGCCGCCGTCGATCCACTCGTTGCTGTTGCGGAATTCGAACCGCGCCAGCGTGGGCTGCGCCTTGATCGCCTCGATCGTCTCGTACATCTTCGTGGTGTCGAGCCCGTTGACCACCTTCCCCGTTGCGTTCTTCATCTCCCTCTCCTTGCGTGATGTCCGACCCGCCCCATGCGTGCCGGCAACGGGGAGTAAGGCACGACGCGTGCCAGACCATGGAAGGGAGAGCAACCGGCTTATTTTGAACTATTTCCGACGATATCACCATGCGGTCGCGGCTCACGGGATCTCGTGGGTCACGAAATCCCGTGACCTACGGATACGCAGGAGTCACGATTTCCCGTGATCCGGCCGGCGCTTGATGCCGAGAGCCTTCATCCGTGAGGCGAGCGTGTTGGGGTTCACGCCAAGGCGCTCGGCCGCGCCCCCGCTCCCGGAGATCTTCCAGGCGGCTTCCTCGAGGGCGCGTCTGAGGTTCCGCCGCTCGAGGTCCTTCAATTCGTCGGCGGTGATCACACGGCCGGCGTCGGAGAATACCTCACGGTGGCCGGCGCTCGCGTCGACCCGTGCGCCGTCTGGCACTCCACTCGGGAGCGCACGCTCGAGATTGAGGGTACGACCGTCCAACGACGTGATGAGCGCCCGCTCGATGACGTTCTGCAGCTCGCGGACGTTGCCGGGCCACGGATACTCGCGCAGGCGTGCGAGACAATCACGGGTCAGCTCGGGCACCGGCCCGCCGCGCTGCCGGGCGAACTTCCGCGCGAACGCTTCGGCCAGAAGCCCCACGTCCTCGCGGCGCTCACGCAGGGGCGGCACCCGCAGCGGGAAGACATTCAGGCGGTACAGCAGGTCCTCACGAAAAAGGCCGTCGCGGGTCATCTGCTCGAGGTCGCGGTTGGTGGCCGCAATCACCCTCACGTCCACCTTGACCGCGCGCGTTCCACCCACGGGCTCGAACTCGCCCTCCTGGAGGACCCGCAGCAGCTTCGCCTGCAGATCGAGGGGCATCTCGCCGACCTCGTCGAGGAAAATGGTGCCGCCATCCGCCAGTCTGAACCGGCCCTCCCGCCGCTGCGTGGCTCCCGTGAAGGCTCCCTTCTCGTGACCGAAGAACTCGCTTTCCTGGAGCTGCGCCGCGATGGCCGCGCAGTTCACGGCAACGAGCGGCCGATCGGCACGGGCACTGCGCCGGTGGATGGCCCGTGCGATCAGCTCCTTGCCCGTGCCGGTCTCCCCGGTGATGAGAACCGTCGTGTCGGCGCCGGCCACCCGATCGACGTCCTCCAGCAGGCGAAGCAAGGGCCGGCTGCGCCCCACGATGTCATCGAAGCCGTGCAGCGCGTCGATTTCCTCCCGCAGGTAGCTCGTCTCGCTCATCAGGCTGCGGATTCGACGCTCCGACTCGAGCCGCTCGTTGATATTGCGCAGGATCAGCGTGTAATGCGTGCGGCTGCCGAGTTCGTAGCGTGACAGGGTGGCCTCGGCTGGAAAGGGACGACCTTCACGCGTCGTGCCCTCGATGCCGTCCGGAATCCAGATCGACTGCCGCCCCTCGGGCCAGCGCTCCAGATCCTCGGCGAGGCAGGCGAGCTTCCCACGGGACTCCAGGGTGACGAAGTCGTCGAATGACGCGCCGCGCACCTCGTCGGCGGCACAGCCAAAGACGCGCTCTGCGGCGCCGTTCATGTTCCTCACCAGGAATTCCCCGTCCAGCTCGACGATCGCGTCCATGGCGCTCTCGATGAGCCGGGACAGCTTTCGCTCCCGCTCCTTCAGGTCCCGCTCCCGCCGCAGGCGCCTCAGCTCAGCCGCGGCACGGCCGGCGAAGATGTTGAAGATCGCGGTGACCTCGGGATCCTCGGGCAGCGGCTCATCGTGCAGCACCCCGAGATGTCCGAGAAGCTCCGAGTCGGTGTCGAGCAGCGGAACGCCGAGATAGCTCACCGCTCCGAGGGGCTTGAGATCCGGGTCCCCCTCGTACAACTCGAGGACCCGGTCGGGCAGATGCACGAGCCGTCGCTCGCGCACCACGGTCTCGCAGGGGGTGCCGGTGATGTCGTACTCGTAATCGCCGAAGAATCTGTCGCCGACCCAGAACGACAGGGCCCGAAGACGCTCCTGACGCGGCAGCCACTCCGTGACCCAGACGCACTTGGTCCCGATGGCGCGGGCCAGATGTCTTACCAGCTCGTCGAAGAACGCCTCGCCGGTGGCAACGGCGGTTCCCTCGACGATCTCGCGCAGCCGCTCCTGACTCGATGCCGCATGTCGATCGCCACCAACCATGCGGCAACTCTAACGGCACGGGACGAGCCGGTCAATCCCGGTGCTTCCCTCCGGCGGGCCGATCCTCTATCGAACCGTTGTACCAGTCGATGAGCTGCCCCCGATAGGCGGCCGCCCGGGCCGCGTTGCCCGTCTCCCCGCACAGGTTCGTCTTCTCGTCCGGATCCACGCCCAGGTCATACAGGAAGCACCGCCCCTTGCCCGGATCGCGGAAGCGCTTCCGGTCGACGAAGAACTTGAGGTCCCCTTCCCGGAAGCCGATGTACGACGGGTAGTCCAGCACCGAGCCGCGCAGGAGACCGGGGCGTCCCCTGCCGAAGGTGATGAAGTGGACGCGGTGAGGCTCGTCCCCGACCTCATGAAGGTCGCGTCCGGGCAGCGCTCCCATCCCGAAATCGCCCTTCGGCCGCCCCAGCGCCGCGAGGATCGTCGGGACGAGGTCCACCTGTGACACGTTGGCCCGGCGGCGCCCTGGCGTGCCCGCGCCGGGCCCCGCGAGGATCAGCGGGACGTGCTGCGTCTCCTCCCAGACGTACACGGAATGCTCGAAGAACGGCCGGGTGGACGCTGCGGCATCCAGTGTGAAGTGCTGGCCGAAGCTGTCGCCGTGATCGGACGTGATCACGACGAGCGTGCTGTCCGCCAGCCGCCGCGCCCTCAGCGCGTCGAACAGCCGCTCGATCAGGCTGTCCGCGTATTTGATGCTGCGATCGTAGCTGTCGAGAAGCATCTCGGGCCCGCGCCGGAGACGCTTCTGGGCGGCTTTCCACGTGGCCTCGGTGTAGTGGCTGTGCCAGGCCTTCTCGAGTTTCTCCCGTGCCGCCGTCTCCTCGTCGTCGAACCGGATCGAGTCGGGTGCATGGTACGGGACATGCGTGTCGGCGAGGTTCACGAATGCGAAGAACGGCGTGTGCTCGTCCTGCTGCTGCAGGAACGAGAGCAGCGAGTCGATCGTGGCGCTCCCCTCCTGTCGGCGCTGGCTGTGAAAGTAGTCGCGCAGGATCCATGAGAGCGACGCGGGCCCGTAGTAGACCGGCATCGCGTCGGCGAAGAGGTCGAACCCGCGCGCGTAGCCGAAACGCGCCTGCACCGTCCAGATCGAAACGAAGCCCCCGGTCCGGAACCCCTGGTTTCTGAGATAAGTGGCGAGTGTCTGCGTCCCCTCGGGGATCCGAAGCCAGTTCATCACCGCCGACGTCTTCTTCCTCAGCAGGGGCGCCGGTGTCTTCCTGAGGTCCTCCTGGTACGCCTCGAGCTCCGTGAGCGTCTCACCGCTCAGATCCGCCTCCCGCACCACGAGATCCTCCCCGCAGAAAGGGACACCGACCTGCTGAGGGTAGAGGCCGGTGAGCATCGTCGTGTGTGAGGGGTGGCACGATGGCGCCACGGCGGTCACATGGTCGAACAGCACCGCATGGCCGCCCTCGACGAGGGAATTCAGAAACGGCGCCGTCATGCGCGGATATCCGAAGAAGGGCAGATGATCGGCGCGCAGCGAGTCGATCGAGACGAGGATGACGTTTCTCACGGTTCCTCCCGGATCGTCCGCCCCGTGGACGCCGGGCCGGATCGCGAGCATCGCGCCGATCGCCAGGGCGACTGCGGCGTACGATGCGCGCCGCCCCCCGCCCGCGTGCCGGCATGCGGCCGGCGTGGAGGGACGTGGCGCTCATCGGGACGGTTGTGCATAATCACGAGCATAGCAGACGTGTCCGATCGCCCCTGTTTCGGAGGAACGCAGCCATTCTCACGCGTATCGTATGCCGCGCGGCGATGCCGATCGTCATCGTCCTCGTTGCCGCGTGGCCCGGCGCCGACACCCGCGCCGCGTCCGCCTCCGAGCCGCGACGGCCCGACATCCTGATCGTCACGGTCGACACGCTGCGGGCCGACAGGCTCTCGTCGTACGGATATACCCGCCCCACCAGCCCGGACATCGACCGGCTGCTGGCGGGCGGCGCCCGGTTCGAGGCGGCACGCACCGTGGAGCCGCTCACCACTCCGTCCATGTCCTCGATGCTCACATCGCTGTATCCACAGGAGCACGGGGCGACGCGCAACGGGTTGCGTGTGCTGCCCGGCCTGGTCTCGTTGCCGGGAATCCTCCACGGCTTCGGCTACCGCACGGCCGCATTCGTCGGCAACTGGACGCTGCGACGCAAACTGTCGGGCCTCGACGAGCATTTCGAGACCTACGAGGAGGTGTTCACGCGAAAGCGCTGGTTCGGGCTGGTCAGCAGCGAGGCCACGGCCGAGGATCTCACGTCCCACGCGCTCGCGTGGGCCGACGAGCACGCCAGCGAGCCTCCCCGGCGGCCCTTCCTGCTCTGGGTGCACTACGTGGATCCGCACGCTCCCTATCTGTTCCACTCCGAGTTCGCCGGATCGCTCGGGATCCGGGTCGGCTCCGACGTCCCGCCCCGCGATCGCTACGACACCGAGATCGCGCTGACCGACCATGCCATCGGGGAGCTGCTGGAGGGACTGGCATCGATCGTCCCGCGCGACAGGATGCTGGTGGTCTTCGCCGCCGATCACGGGGAGAGCCTCGGTGAGCACGGCACCTGGGGACACGGCAGGCAGCTGTACGACCAGACGTTGAGAATCCCCATGGGGATCGTCTGGCCCGGGCAGGTGCCGGCGGGCACCGTCGACGCGCCCGCCAGCATGCTCGACGTCGCTCCGACGGTGCTGGGGCTGCTCGGGCTGCCTTCGCCGAAGAACTTTCGCGGCTATGACTGGAGCGGCGTGCTGCAGCGCGGCGACACGCCGCCCCCACGCGTGCTGTATTTCCAGGCGCACAAGGGCGCGGTGATGTCGCACCATGCCTCGGCGCGCGCGCGGCGCAAGGGCCTGTTGGCGCTCGGGCGCCTCGAGGACGGCCGTAAGGAGATTCTGCGGCTGGCGGATCGCCGGCACAGCCTGTTCGACCTGAACGATGACGCGGCCGAGGTGAAGAACCTCGCCGACCCGGCATCGGCACCGTCGCCGGACCTGAAGGCCTGGACGGACCGGGTGGTCAACGCTTTGCGGGCGCTCGACGCGACCACCGTCGAGCCGATGGACGAGGAGACGGCGAAGAAGCTGCGCTCGCTCGGCTACATCCACTGACCTGCGCGTCTACCTCGCCGATGCCCTCTCGAATCGCGACTTGTACCAGTCGTCGAACACGGTCACCTCGCGACAGCAGGTCCCGCGGATGATGTAGTACTCGCGCGCGACGTGAGGGATCACGGGGCTGTCGGGCCCCGACATCAGCGTCTGGAACTTCTTGATCACGTACTTGTCGAGCGAGGCGATCTTCTCGTCCTTCGTCTTCACGGTCTGTGTCCTGAGAACATACTCGAACACCTCGCCGAGCCAGGGGTACTTGCCGGAAGGTGCCTGCCCGTACCCGGCGATATCGACCGCGGCGTGGTCGAACCGGTCGACCACGAGCGCGCAGACCTTGTCGGCGTTGATCGTGCGCTTGCGCTCCGAGGTGAGCGGCCCGTCCTGCCAGTAGGCGTTCAGGCACTCGTCGTGGATCCTCACCTGCGACAGGGCGATCAGGTCGCGGGCGGCATCGAAGTAGGCATCGATCGCCTGGACGGCGTGCTCCTCGCTGGCGTGACGGCGCTTGGCCGGGCCGGCGACGTACCGGCCGGTCCAGGGGACCTGCGCACAGCCTGCGAGCCACAACAGGGTGAGTGAGAGGGCGAACAGTCGCGTTTTCATCGTGATGTTCCTCGCGGTCTCTGCGGGGCTACCAGCGGAAATCTTGTCGCTCGCGGCCGCCGGGGCAAGTCCGGGCGCCGGCAGGCCAGACGTCCGCCGACGGGGCGGAAAAGCTCGAAAACGCAGACGGCCGGCCCGTGGCCTCAGACGCGACGCATCCACGCGATGCAGCGCTCCAGCTCGGCGCGCATGACGCCCGCCGACGGGGCATGCCAGCCCCAGCCGTGCCCCGGCAGCACCCACTCGAACCGATGCTCCAGCAGCCGCTCCATCGAGCCGACCTGCTCCGGCCACGAGTACCAGCAGGCGTCCCGGAAGGCATGCAGGGCGCGTCTTCGAGGAGACCAGGCGAGGTGGTCACCGGTGAAGAGGTACCGCTCCCGGTACAGGAGCACCGAGTGACCCCGGGTGTGCCCCGGCACGGGTATCGCCACGAGGTCCTCGTCGAGCCGCACCGGCTCGGTGCCGGACAGCCTGCGCTCGATCCGCCGGGTGGAGGCGGTCACGTCCGCTTCGTGCAGGATCCGCTCGCAGCCGAACCGGTCGGCGAACACCGCGTGATCGGCCACGTCGTCCCGGTGCGTCAGGAACATCAGTGCCGCGCCGCCCCACTGCCCGATCCGTGACAGTAGCGGCCCGGCGGCCCGTGGTGAGTCCACCAGCACATTGCGTTCTCCCGCGCCGCGCCGGATGAAGTAGCTCCAGGCGCCGAAGGAATCCTCGGAGGTGAAGCCGCAGAAGAAGACGTCCTCGTCGATCGGCTCGGGGAAGCGGGCGGCGGCGGAGGCGGCCGGCATATGGGGGACGGTGCCTATCGAGGCGGTCGGGCAGGCCACCAGCGCCATCAGCGCCCGCTGCGTCTCGGCGTCGTCCGCCGGCTGGCGCCTGACGTACGAGAAGCCGTCCCCCTCGCCGAAGAGATCGGGAGCGATCCGCGGACAGGTTCCGCAGTCGATACAGGAGCGATCGACATAGAACGGGCCGGGGACGTTCTCCCTGAGTCGATCGGTGACACGCGCCATGACGCCTCCTGGGGGCCGGGGATGCTCAAGTGTATACTGGCGCGGCGCCGGGGACGCCCCGGCGGCGGAGGCACCCTATGATCGGCCGCACCATATCCCACTACAGGATCGTCGCGAAGCTGGGCGCGGGCGGCATGGGTGTCATCTACCGCGCCGAGGACCTCAGGCTCGGCCGGCAGGTTGCCATGAAGCTCCTGCCGGAAACGATGACCGCCGACCCGCAGGCGCTCGAGCGGATCCGCCGAGAGGCGCGCACGGCTTCATCTCTCCAGCATCCCAACATCTGCACGATCTTCGACGTGGACGAGCACGACGGGATCCCGTTCATCGTCATGGAGCTTCTGGAAGGAGAGACCCTCGCGAGCCGGCTCGAAAAGGGTCCGCTTCAGCCCGATCCGCTCATCGACATGGCGATCGCGATCGCCGACGCGCTCGAGACGGCTCACGCCGGCGGGATCATCCACAGGGACATCAAACCCTCCAATATCTTCATCACGCACCGAGGCGAGCCCAAGCTGATGGATTTCGGGCTCGCCAAGCTTCACGGCCCCGGGGGAATCCCGGGACCGGAGGCCTCGGCCCTGCCGACCGTCGCCGAGGAGAATCTCACGCGCCCCGGCACGACGGTGGGCACCGTGCAGTACATGTCCCCCGAGCAGGCGCGCGGCGCGACGCTCGACCGCCGCACCGACATCTTCTCCTTCGGGGCGGTGCTGTACGAGATGGCCACCGGACGGCGCCCGTTCGGAGGGCAGACATCGGCTGTCATCTTCGATGCGATCCTGAATCGCGCACCCAGACCGGCCATCGCTCTCAACCCCGACCTCCCGGAGGAGTTCGACCGCGTCATCGACAAGGCCCTCGAGAAGGACCGGGATTCTGAGATACCAGACGGCGGCGGAGCTGCGCGCCGACCTCAAGCGTCTGCGGCGTGACACGAGCTCCGGGCGGACGGGGATCGCGGCCGCCGCCGCGCCTGCACCGCGGTCACGGCCTCGCTTCGGCCTCGCGGCGGGAGCCATCGCGGTGGCGGTGGTTGTCATCGCGGCGGCGGCATGGTGGATGGCCCGCGCACCGAAGCCGGCCGCCTCGTTCTCGCCCACCTCCACGACGCTCGCCGTCCTCCCGTTCCAGAACCTCGGCGCGGACCAGAAGCTCGATTTCCTGCGCTTCGCACTGCCCGACGAGGTCGCCACGGTGCTTTCGTACGCCCCGTCGCTGGCGATTCGCCCGATGGCGGCGACACGCCGGTTCTCGGACGCCGACGTCGATCCGCAGGCCGCCGGGCGCCAGCTCGAAGTGTCGCAAGTCGTGGCGGGTCACTTCCTGGATGAGGCGGGAACCCTCCAGGTGACGGTGGAGGTGATCGACACCGAAGCCAACCGCCTCGTGTGGCGTGACAGTGTGAGCGGACCCGCCGACGACCTCATCGGGATGCGGGAGCGCCTTTCAGCGAGCCTTCGCAGCGGCATGCTGCCCCTGCTCGGTGTGGCGCAGACATCCTCGGACGGCGCAACGCGGCCGGCCAGCGCCGAGGCCTATTCGCTGTATCTGCGAGCCGCGGCACTCGATACGGACCCTCAGCCGACCCTGCAGGCGATCACGCTTCTGGATCAGGCGGTCGACCTGGATCCCGGCTTCGCACCCGCGTGGAACGAGCTGGGCAAGAGGCTCTATCTGAATGCGACCTACGGGGATGGCGGTCCGGCGGCGCTCAAGCGATCGGAGGAGAGCCTTCAACGCGCGCACCGGCTGGACCCGGCGCTTCAGGACGCGATCGCCAGCCTGATCACGATACAGGTCGAGGGTGGAGATCTCGCCGGTGCGCTCCGGCAGGCGGACGATCTCGCACGGAGCAACCCCGGCAGCGCGAGGGCACTGTTCACTCAGTCGTACGTCCTGCGGTACGCCGGCCTCATCGAGGAGTCGGGGCGCGCCTGCGACGCGGCCATCACGCTCGATCCGCGCAACCGGGGATTCCGATCCTGCTCGATGACCTTCATGCAACTGGGAGACTACAACCACGCTAGGGATTTCATACGGCTGGACGCGGGGTCACAGTGGGCGAGGCTCAACGCCACGGACATCCTGATACGCGAGGGGCATCCGGACCGCGCGCTCGAGATGCTGCGGTCGGTCAGCGCGATCTTTGGCCCCGAGGCCCTCGCCATTCAGGATTTCTGCCTCGGCGGCTCCACCGAGCCAGTCCCCCCCGCGCTCGTCGACAGGTTCGTCGATCAGAGCCTCGCGGGACGCGACCCGGAGCCGAAGTACATGCAGGCGGCACGCATCGCTCGCTGCGGCTTCAACGACGGGGCGCTGCGCCTGCTGCGAGCCGCGGTCGAGGGCAACTACCTGGCGTACCCGGCGATGGATCGCGAGCCGCTCTTCGGCTCGATCCGTGACACGCCGGAGTTCGCTGCAATACGGACCCTTGCGATCGAGCGGCAGAAGGCGATCCTCGGGCAGCGCTGAGGGGGTCCCGCCTCAGCGCTCGACCGGACGTTCGGGGTTCGCGAGGCGCACCTCGAGGGGGGCGACCTTCTCGATGTTGAGCGTCGATGCGGCGATCCCCACCTTGTCCGACGACTTGTCCAGCTCCTCGAGGATCCTGGTGAAGAGACGGTCCTTCGTCGTTCGACGCGATTTGTAATCGACCGCGTACCGAAGCGTGAACTCGATCCAGTTCTGATTGGCGACCAGGGTGACCATCGGGGCGACGCGGGCGTCCTCGATCAGGTATTTCTTCACGATCTGCCGCCAGGATTCCTGGGCCCCCCGCGCGTAGTCTCCGACGACCTCCTCGGCGACGCCCGCAATGATCCGCCGGGCCAGGTGGTAGTCGCTTCCGTACTTTACGGGCACCATGATCTCGTCCCACAGAAAGGGGAAGTCCGCCGAGTAGTTGAACACCGGCTCTTTGAAGACGAAACTGTTGGCGAGCCTCACGATGCGGCCGTTGTACTGATCGCCCTTCACCCAGTCCCCGCATTCCATCAGCGTCGTTCGCAGGATGCCGATGTCGATGACGTCGCCGCGGATGCCGCCGAGCATCACGCGGTCCCCGGTGCTGTAGAACCCGCCGAGGGCGATGGCGACCCACCCCGCCACACTGGCGATCACCTCCTGCAGCGCGAAGGCCACGCCGGCTCCGATGACACCGAACGCGACGGTGAACTGCCCGAGTCGATCGCTGTAAAGGGTGGCGACGTAGAGGAACATGATGAGGTACCCGAGGAACGAGACTCCCTTCCTCAGGCGGTACCGGACTTCCGCGCGCTCCACGTAGCGCCCCAGCGAGCGCCTGGCGAGAGCGATGCCCGCGGCGATCGCCACGACACCGATGACGGCGGCGAGGACCCGGCGGGTCGTGGGATCGAACAGCCACTGCATCAGCTGTTCCCGCATCGTTGACTCCCGTTTCGTGCGGTCGGACGAAGCGCGGGTCTCTCCGCGAAAGACGCGTGGGAGGAGGCGCTAGACGGAAGGCGGCCCCGTCTTGTCGATCAGCTTCGTGAGAGCCACCCGGTCGGCCTCGAGCAGCTGAGCGATCCGGTCCTTGTTGACCTCCGCGACGATGATGTGCCCGACCTCGCTGTGCACATCGCTGAAGATCCCGTGGTTCTTCATCTTCTTCGTCTGGTAGTGGTTGTCCTCGGTGGGACCGACGTAGTGCACCGCGACCGCCTTGTACCGGTGGATCAGGTACAGGTGCGCCAGCGTCATGAGCCGCTTCTTGCGCAGCGCCTCGGCGAACGTGTTCTGGTCCCGCACCGACAGGATGCTCCGGCTCCTGCGGTCCAGGATGTTGGCGAAGATCACGTTCGCCATCAGCTCTTCCTTCTCGTCGAACACGCCGAGCTCCAGCACCTCCGAGCCGGGTGTGTGCGGCCGGAGCTGGACCCGGAGCTTCATCGGGAGCTGGTAGTGCTTCGCCCACATGCCGAGCCACTCCGCCAGCAGCTTCGGGGGCACCTCGGTCTGCACCAGGTGCTGCGACTGCGTGGAGCCCTTGCCCATCGCTTTGGTGGTGGCGGTGTGCCCGGTGGAGGCCATCAGGGCCCCGTCGAGCCGCGGGCCGCCCACCAGGGTCTGCGGCGTCCGGTACGGCGACTCGATCAGCCGGAACTTGCGCTGCAGCCGCGCCAGCGCGAGCATGCCGTCATGCCTGAGCGAGGCGGCGAACTCCTCCCCGGCGAGCCCGTCTATCTGGTGTCCCCCGTAGGTGATGAAGTTGAACACGTAGCCGAGCTTGCCCAGCTCCTCCGGAAACCGTCTCATCTCGTCGTCGCTCATCCCCGTGGTGTCCCAGTTGAACGAGGGCGAGAGGTTGTACGCCAGCATCTTCTCCGGGTGCGCCGCGTGCAGCGCCTGTGCGAACCTCCGGGCGTCGGCGAGATTGGCCGTCTTGGTCTCCATCCAGATCAGGTCGGAGAACGGCGCCACCGCAATCGACCGCCAGATGGCCAGGTCGATGCCGTTCTCGATCTGGTAGTACCCCTCCGGCGTCTTGGCCAGCTCGCAATCCCAGATGATGTGCAGCCCGAGCGTCCGCGCCTTCTCACGGGCGGTATGGAACGATGCCTTGCCGGCAAAGGCGCGCCATTCCTCCACGGTCATCTCGAACCGCTCCCCTTCCGCAACGCGGAACCGCATGACGTCGGCCACCGCCTGTGCATACGTCTTCAGGCCGGCCTCCGCCTGCCATGCTTCGAGGTAGCGGGTCACGATCCGGTCAAGCATCGGATCCACGACGCGCTCCTTCGCGTCTCAGGAACGCGGCCGCCAGCTCGTCGATCATGGTGATCAGCCCGGAGCGCTCGAGCCACTTGAAGGCCGAGGCGTACTCCGTGTCGGACAGGGCGAACAGCAGGTGCCCGCGCACCTCCTCGATGCCGCGATCGTGAAGGCGTTTGAGGATGGCGACGTAACCGGTCTTGTAGCTGGGCAGGTCGACGTTGGTGGCGCCGAGGATCCAGGGCTGGTCCCGTTCGTCACCCCGACCGTCGATGAAGGTCGCCGCCTCGGCGTCGGTGCGCGCCACGATGATGCCAGGCACCCCCATGATGTCGAGCTGAAACCGCGCGGCATTGAGCCGCTTGATCTGCTCGTCCTGAGGCACGAGCACCTTGCCGCCCTGGTGCCCGCACTTCTTGACGCCCGGCTTCTGATCCTCGATGTGATAACCGGGGACGCCCACCTCCACGAATCGCCGGATCAGATTGCGCACGTGCGCGTCGCCGCCGTGCCCGGTGTCGGCGTCGGCGATGATGAAGGGACGGAAGTCGACGACCGGGGCAGAGGCCCGCCCCTGCTCCGTCATGCGGGACCTCGCGAAGTGCTGGTTCCGGTCGGCCGCGAGCAGCATGCGCACGATCGGGGCCGCCTCGTCGGGCACCTGGCTCAGAGGATAGCTGGCGAGGTCCGCTCCCGGGTCCTCGGTCGCGGACCCCTTCGCCGATGTGGCCCATCCCCCGAGATAGATCCCCTCGATGCCGAGACGCTTCATCGAGACCGCCTGGCCGGGCGAGTAGGGGCCAAACGTCGTGATCGACCGGCGCTGCGCGAACAGCTCCCGCAGACGCGCGTAGAACGCTTCCGCGGCGTCGCGGGCGATCGGATATCCGGTCCGGATCGCGCCGCGTTGCTCGGCCACCTCGCGCGCCGAATGCAGCCGGACGATCCCTTCGAAGCGAGGTGAGTCGAACCACGCCTTGATGTCAGCCATCTCCCGATCCAGTTCGCTCATCGCGCTGCCCTGCCTCCTTGATCGCCGCCCGGTGCGGCGAAATCGAGATTCTCGGTGATCCGGCGGCCCTCGCCGGCGTAGGCGTCCAGGAAGAGCCGGATCCGCCGCTTCGCTTCGTCGAGACGATGGTTGTTCAGGTTGATGTTCAGCAGGTCGATGTACCAGGGCGGCTTGACATCCGACCTGACGTAGGCCCCCGCGATCTCGCGCGCGATCGGCAGTGTCGTGGTCTTGGACACATCGTGCACGTCGCGGTTGCTCGCCGCGGCGAGCTTGGCGGATTCCTCCTCGAGCAGACGGTCGAACATGGCGCCCGTGAACGGATCGCCGGCGCGCACGCCGGTGCCCGTGTCATCTTCGGTCAGCGGGGCCTTCTTGTGGAGCCATTCCCAGAGGATGCTGAGCCGGATCTCTCCGGTCGCCATGTCTTCCATCAGATAGAGCACGTCGTCGTCGCCAAAGAAGTCGGCCGGCTTGAGGGCGGCCGCCTGGAACCCCTGGCCGAAGGCGTTGCCGTACTGCAGGGCGACGCTGAGCAGGTCGCGCGCCCCGCGAACGGTGCGCGGTGCCGGCTCGAGCAGCGTCAGACCCGCGGCGTCCGCCCCTGTGTAGGTGAGCCGTGGGAAGCTGCGGCCCAGCTGGTTCTCCTCGCCGGCCTTCTCCCAGACCGGTCGGACGATGTGAACCATCTTCCAGTGCGCCACCCACTTGCCGCTCGCCCCCTCGCGCTGCTCCCGCTCGGCTCCCGCCACCGCTCGGCGCATTCCGTTCTCCACGCCGGCCCTGGAGCCGACCGGGATATTGGGCTCCATCCCACCCTGCCACAGAGAGAACCGCCCCTCCCTGTCGGGCGTGTTGACCGCGCGCCGTACGCGGTCCTCGTAGTTGCGCATGTACCCGTAGGTCATGGTGATGGCGTCGATGTTCGGGTTGCAGAAGGCGGGGTCCCAGGCCATGGCGTCGGAAACGCTGTTGATGTAGTCCCAGCGCCCCGTGTTGAACCCCACGAACCGCTCGGCCAGGGCGGCGCGGATCTCCATGAGCTGGAACGTGGCCTCGAGCTGCTCGACGAGGACATAGACCTTGATCGCTCCTTGCGCGAGCCCGAGGTGCCCCTCCAGCCCCGCCAGGATCCGGTTCCACAGCCCCGCCTCCTCTGCCGTCTGGATTTTCGGCAGGTAGAGGACGATCGACGAGCCGGTGCGGCCCAGCGACCGGTGGCTCTGCACGACGTACAGGGCGGCATCCACGATCGAGGCGGAGAAACCCCTGCCATCGCGGCGGCGGACGTGGCGGTCGTCGAGGTGCAGCCCGCGCGCTCGGAATATCCTCGTCGTGAAGTCGAGCTGGCGGCGCCAGTCGTCGATGATCCGGTGTCCGAGCAGCCCTTCGGCCCACGCGTTCATCTCGCCCGCCACCGGCTCGGCGACGCGCAGGAACACCGGGTCGCGATCGAAGGCCAGCCTCAGGTTGCGCAGGTTGTCGAGCGACATCGTGGAGACCTGGCCGAGCGCGTCTTCGCCGTCGAACATCCATCCGTCGGCGCCCGAGAGCAGGGCGTACGCGACGTTGCGCAGACTGCTCTCGAGCGGGGCGCTTCGGCTTGGCACCGGGGCCGGTGCCCTGGATCCACTGCCGCCTCAGGTCGTCGGGTATCACGGAGCCGGAGAACTCCCCCTCGCGCGCCTGCCTCACGGTGAGCCCGGTGCCGGGGATCGCGGTAGCCCCGTCGGGAAAGTCGATCCGCCGGCCGGCGCGGGCCCGATCGGCCCGGCGTTTGAGGCGCCGTTCCATCATCTCGCACCGTTCCTCGTCGAAGCCGGCGAGCGCAGCGAGGACCTCCTTCGCCTCTGCCGTGAAAACGTCGGGATAGTCGCGCTCGACGCCGGCACGGATTTCGAGATCGGGAGCTTTCGTGCGGCGCGGCCCTCCTGTCGCGGGCTGGGTCATGGGCGGACTCTCCGTTGCGGGTTGAGCACGTGATGGAAACCCCGCCGCCCTCCTCTCCAGGGCTCTCTGCGACGGGGCGCAGGCCCAAATATACGAAAAACGACCGGGTGATGCACACGGGATGACCGGATCACGGGACACACGGCGGCTGCTGGGCTAGAATCCCCCTCGGCCGCCGCCTGGGAGGAAACGGAGTGGATACGAGACGATTCGAGCGCGAGCGCAGGGCCATCGGGGCAATGGTGGGGATCTACTGCCGCGACCTCCATGGCTCGCGCCGCCGGGAGCGATGCCCCTCCTGCCGCGAGGTGCTCGAATACGCCGGCCAGCGTCTCGACAAGTGCCTCTTTCCCGACAGCAAGCCGACCTGCGCGAGCTGCCCCGTGCACTGCTACAAGCCGGAGATGCGCACCCGGGTGAAGGAGATCATGCGGTATGCCGGGCCCAGGATGGCGTGGCGGCACCCTCTGATCGCGATCAGACACCTGATCGAGGGCCGGAAGGATCGGAACCGCAAGCTGGAGCGGCGGCGCCCCCATCGGGCTTCCTGAGCCCGCCGGAGTCGACTCCTGCGGCAGGCATCAATTCGTCGTGCGCCGCCTGCCGCCGATCAGCGCCAGCACGGCGACGAAGACCGCGGCGCCCATCACGGACCAGACAATCGGGAACGGCTGCCCGCCGATATCCAGGGAGAACAACGCGGGCAGGCCGAGCGCCGTTGCCAGCCAGGTCCCCAGGACGGCACCGACGAAGCCGATTGCGATCGAGACCAGGCATCCGCCCCGCGAGAAGCCCGCGATCGATTGCCCGAGAGCCCCGCACAGACCGGCCACCACCAGCAGGAGAATGAGCTGACCGAGAGTCATAGCCGTCTCCTCTAGGAGGCAACTCGCCTGCCGCCGAAGGCGAGCATCCCAGCGCCCACCGCGGCGGCGGCGACACCGGCCCAGACCGGTATGTTGACGTGCTCCTTGTCCTGGACCTGGATCTGCAGCGGCCCAAGGTCGGCCTCGTGCGTCTTCTTCGTGTAGGAGAAGCCGCCGTACGCGAGCGCGAGGATCCCGAGGGCGAGGACGATCAGCCCGATCAGACGCACGCCGCTCATGCCGCGTCTTCCTTCAGCAGATGATTGAGCTTCTCGGCCGCCTGATCGGACAGTTTCTCCCAGCCTTCGCTCAGCGTCGACTTGATCTCGGAGAGCTGCCTCTCCAGCTGCTCCTTGCGGGGGCGAGAGGACGCCTGGGCGTCCGCCTGCACTTCCTTCAGCCGCGCTTCGAGATGGGCCACATGCGCTTCGATCCTGGACTTCAACTCGTCCTTGCGGGTGATCATGGGTCCCTCCTGTATGATACTTTCGATAGGAATCAAATAGGAGCGCCGGGCGACGAAACGATACCTCCCCGGCGCCATGCGTGCCGCCGGCCTCAAGGTTGCTCACAAAGGCGAGCGGCGGGATTTTTCAGCGGGATCTGGATCATAGAACACAACCCGAGGATGTGTCAAACTTACTTTCTGGTGAAAGTACTCTGGGTGACTCATGGAGAAACCTCTCAGTATCGAGGTGCGGATCATCGAGGCGATACGACGGATCATCCGTGCAAACGACCTGCACTCACGCCGTCTGGCCGCACGATACCGGATCACGGGGCCGCAGCTCATGGCGCTGCGCGAGATCGCGCGTCTGAACAGCGCGACGCCCACCGCCCTGGCCCGCGCCATCCACGTCAGCCAGTCCACCATGACGGGTATCCTTGCGCGTCTCGGGCACCGCCGCCTGGTCCGGCGCTCGCACGCGAGTCCCGACCGGCGGGTGAGCACCGTCACGCTCACTCCCGCAGGACGACGGCTGCTCGCGGCGTCGCCGCCCCTCCTGCAGGCCGGATTCCGTCGCGAGCTCTCGGAGCTGAAGGACTGGGAGCGCACTTCCCTTCTCGCCGCGTTGCAACGGGTCTCGGCGATGATGGGGATGGACGAACCACCCGTCCCGCCAGCGGCGCTCGAAAGACGGCGCCCATAGATGATACCGTGTGGCACAACATCCACCATAAACCGTGAGGAGGAACACACGCATGTCGTTCGACGAGCGAAAAACGACCAGGACGCTGGCGATGGGTCTTGTCGCCCTGCTCGCCACGGCGGGCGCGGCCGCCGCACTGACGCAGACGGCGCCCGCGGGGGAGGCCGGCCTGAACCAGGCCGCTCTCGACCAGCCCTCACGCAGCGATGACGACCGCAAGCGTGACGAGGGCTTCAAGCCTCTGGAGGTCTATGGGTTCTTCGGCGTGGAACCCGGGATGACCGTGGCCGACCTGTGGCCCGGACGCGGGTACAACACCCAGATACTCTCCGCCGTCGTGGGTCCCGAGGGCAAGGTGCTGGCCGTGCTCGGTCCGCTCTACATGAAGGAGAAGTACAAGGAGCGCGTGACCAACGCCCTCAACGCACGCATCGAAGCGGGGCACCTCTCCAACGTCACCATCGTCGGCCCCCTCGCGGATCTGGCCGACAACAGCGTCGACGTGATGATCACCGTTCGCAACTACCACGATCTCGGGGAGGCCGCCGACCGCACGGCCGTGCTGCCGGACCTGATGCGGGCGCTCAAGCCGGGCGGGATTCTGGGCGTGGTCGACGCCGTCACGGACAAGGAAGGACGCGACGAGGAGAACCACCGCATCAACGAGGATCTCGTCGTGAAGGAGATCACGGGCGCGGGCTTCGAACTGGTCGGGAAATCGGATATCCTCGCCAATCCGAAGGACACCTATGATTTCGACGGCCGCGAGAAGGACGCTCCGATCCACCGGTACTTCATCCACCGGTTCGTGCACAAGTACCGCAAGCCGGTCAAATGATCGCCGCGCGTTGCGTCCCTTGGCCTCTCAGGCAAGACGAACGTCGCCGCACCCCTCGCAGCTGACCACGAAGAAGCACTCGCGGGCCGTCCGGTCGCAAAGCGATCGGGCGGTCCGCGGCCCATTGCCGCAGGCCGGACACGGGTCGGTCCGCGTGGCCCGCGAAAGCTGCTCGAATCGCTCCTCGAACGTCGGCAGCACCGTGGCGTCGTACACCTTGCCGCATCGGCGGCACATCCCCTCGCCTCGCGGGGGCCCCGGCAGGGCCGCGACCACGATGGAGCAGGTTCCGCAGTCCGGGCAGATCAGATCGTGCGTTGCTTCGATGTCCGGCATGTTTCCGCGAGATCTTCCGCGTGGCTCCTCGCGATCTCCTCGAGCAGGGCGATGAAACGCGGGTCCTCTCCCACGGGTGGGAGGACCTCGACCGTCAAACCGGGATGCTCCGCGCGGACCGCCGCCACGATTCCGGGGATATCCTGAGCGACGTGCGCTCCCCCCGCGAGAAACAGCGGCAGGAGCCGGATCCGGGTGACCCCGCGCGCCACCGCGGCCATGGCGACCTCGGTCAGCGTCGGCGTGCAGAACTCCATGAAGGCGAGTCCGACCCGCTGACGGCCGGCCCTGTCCGCCACCGCCCCGAGCAGGCGCTCGAACGGGGCGCGCCAGCGCGGATCACGGCTCCCGTGCGCGAACAGCACCAGCATTTCACCCGCCATGCGCTCTCCTTCTCGTTGCACCCGGGACGATAGGACGGCCTCACCGGCAGTTGACCATACCGCGACGTCCCCCGCAAGCCATGGCGTCACCGTCCATCGCGGACGATCGATCCGGGGAGAATCTCCTCGCGCCCCTCGTCCGGGAACCGGACCCAGCACTTCGTCCCGCCGTCGTAGTCGGCCGCACGCAGCAGCAGCGTCGCCGTCCGGCCACCGGCCACGCACGGGCCGGGCGCCGGAGAATCGACCCCTCGCCAGGCCCGGATGAACGGATTGGTCTCCCACTCCGTCCCGATGGTGGTGGCCTGCGTGTGGCCCGGCAGGACAGCTGTCTCGTGCGGCAGCTTCATCAGGGTCTCCATGATGGAGCTCTTGAGCTGCCCGAAGGTGCCGTGTCCCGGTGCCCGCGTGCCGCCCACGCTGCCGGCAAACAGCGTGTCGCCGGTGAAGACCGTGGAGCCTTCGACGAGGTAAGCGAGCTGACCCACGGTGTGGCCGGGGATGTGCAGGGCCCGGATCGTCGAGATCTCCGGGACCGGATCGTCTCGCCGCCGGAGAGCTCCTCGTCGAGACGCCCGAACAGCCGGCCCTCGCTGCGATGGCCGAGGACGCGGCACCCGAGGTCACGCGCGTACAGGTCGTTGTGCGCGACGTGGTCGTGATGATGATGGGTGCACAGCAGGTGCGTCACGCCCAGCCGATGCCGCCCGATCGCCTCCAGGATCGGCTCTGCAGGGCCCCCCGAGTCGATGAGCACCGCGTGCCCCCCGGGGTGGTCCGCCACCAGGTACGTGTTCGAGAGCCACTCCGGACTCATGCTCCTTTCGATGATCATCGTTCGTCACATCCTATGTCGACCGCCTTGTCCGGGCGGGCCGCGCCGTCGATGTCGTCGGGAGGAATCGCACCGTCGAAACCCGCATCGATCGCGGGGCTTCCCGCTTTCAGGTGGAAGTCGAGCGCCCCCGGGTCGACGAGCATCGGGTCGACCTCGAGAAGAACCGCGTTGTCGAGGCCGGTGTATCCCTCGGGAACCTGGAGCGGCCCTCGCTTGTTGCCGAAGGCGATGTTGTTGCGCATGGTCATGGAGCGCCCGCCGGGCTGGTAGAAGGCGTACCCCGCCTGCGCGTTGTCCATCGAAATGTTGCTGGAGATCATCACGCGCTCGCTGAAGACCCCATGACCCCTGTCGCCGCCGAACAGGAAGCCGCTGCGCCCGTTGGCGTACGCCACGTTGTTCAGTACCTGGCAGTCGTCGCAATGAGGGTAGATCTGGAACCCGAAGTCATCGGCTCCCACCGCGACGTTGTTCCTGACGATCATCCCGGGGCCGGACAGATAGTAGTCATGATCCTCCGCGCGGCCTCCCGACCCGTTGTACGCCGAGACGTTCCTTTCGATTACGACTCCGGGCGTGCGGCGCGAGCTGTTGGACGCGATCCCCTGGCCGCACTTCCCCACGCGCTTCGGGTCGCAGCGTCGCGCGTTGTGATGAACGTAGTTGTCGCGAATCGTCACGAAGCTGCCCAGATTACGTATGCCCGTGCCGGCTGCGTCGCGTACCTCGAATCCCTCGAACACCACGTGGGAGGCGTCGATCAGCACCGCCGGGCCCGCGGACTCTCCTGCGCCCTCGGGGCCGACCAGAACGGCGGCGCGCCGGGGAACGCTCCGGATGACGATGGGGCCCGAGGCCGTGCCGCTCTTCTTCAAGGTGAGGGTCGCTGGCCCGTACACCCCGCCATGCACCTCGATCGTGTCGCCGGCACGCGCCCTGTCGGCCGCCGTCTGCAGGGAGCACAGGGGGCGCTTCACCGTCCCTGCGAGCAGTCCGTCGAAGCAGCCGCCCGGATCGGCGGCGCTCACCACCCAGGTGGCGGCGACGACCGGCACTCCGGTCACGGCGGCCCCGATCGCCAGCGCCAGCGCCGCCGCGCCTGGCATGATCCTCATCGGGACGATCCTATCACTCGTGCCGCAGCCCTTCGATCGGGTGAAGACCCTCGGGGTTAGTCTCGGAAAATGCCCCCCATGGTTGTGAAGGGGTATGGACTGAGGCCGTCATGAGAGCCTGTCGAGAGGCCTGGGGAGGATGCGTCCGGCGTTGTGCCCGTGGTGGCGCCACCGGAGCCACTCAGCGAGGGAGAGTTTTCTCTGGGCCAGGCCGAGGGCTTCGGCGGGGCTGGCGGTGGCGGTGATGGTGACGCCGCGGCAGAAGTTGAACCATCCGGCCCAGGCGTGAAGGGCCCGCTCGAGCCAGGCGCGTCGTCGGGAGACGCACCAGGTGCGTCGGCGCAGGCGGGCGAGGCCATAGCGCGCCATGGCATTGGTGTGGTTGATGGGGAACAGCGGGTTGGCGCGGTCGCGCCGTGCGGTGGCGTCGAAGGTCGTGTGGTGGAGCCGGTCGCCGAGCAGCCGCCGGGCGATGCGATGGTAGGAGGGTTTGCGGTCCGAGTCGAGCGGGACGTCGCCGGCGGCGTGACGGCTCAGGACGGCCAGACAGCGGCGCACGGCGAGGTCGGAGTGGGAGGGGCGTCGGCCGTGGAGCTTTTCGAAGGCGGCGCGGCGGGCCTTCTGGCGCGCGGTCATGCGGCCGCGCCGGCGCAGCGGGGCGGTGGCCAGCGAGGCGATGAAGTAGGAGTGCTTGTCGATCAGGATGGGCACGGTGACGGGCTGGTAGCGGTTCGACTCGAAGGTCTCCAGCTCGTCGAGCTGGAAATGACCGCGCAGACCATGCCGGCCCATCACCGCGCGCTGCTGGCGAAGGGCGTGATGTCCGAGCCGGGCGAGCTTGCGCGAGACGGTCTTGCGATTGACGCCGAGCAGCCGGGCGGCCCCGCGCAGACTGACGCCGTTGCAGAGAAGATGCAGGAGACGGGCGTCGACGTGGGGTTTTTTCTGCCGGTAGGCGTAGCGGAAGGTCATCAGCGAGAAGGTGAGTCGGCACGAGCGGCAGCGATACCGGACGAGAGGCCTGGGAAAGGACGCGGAGCGGTACACACCGTGTCGACGGGCAAAGCCTCGCTGGCGTCGTTGGTTGAAGGGGCAGCCACGGCGGGGGCAGAAGGGAGGGGTGAAGGCCATCGGGGAGGTACCTCCGGCGAAAGGGCGCCTGCGGGAGCGCAGGCGCACGACGCCGGTGGGCATAGAAAGGAACGTGCCAAAGGACAGCGAGCCCCGGCACAGCACCAAGTCATTCGTGAGACAGGGCTTGCCCGATCAACAGCCCACGGGCCCCTGTCCGCCGGCGGACAGACCGGACACATCCGCCCCATACACCCGATCACATCGCTTCACACCCATGGGGGGCATTTTCAGACGGATCCACGCTCCTCGGCAGGCCGTGCCGAACCTTTCCCCGGGCTGCTGCGTCATCCTTCATACGTGCGTCTGGAGGGGATGGAGCATGAAGAAACGCTCGACGGCCGTCTTGATGTCCCTGTGTTTCGGTCTCGCGGGTGCCCTGGGTCTCGCCGCGGTCTTCGTGACACTCGAAGATACCCTGCGCCCGGGGCACCAGGTGACCCGTCATATCGATCGGAGCCTGCAGGCCGGCGGCCGGCCCGTTCGGGTGGAGGGGCAACTGGCTCACCTCGCCGTCGTGGCGGGGCCGGGGGATCTCGTGAGTCTCTCCGCCGACGTGACGGCCTGGCTGCCCGACCGGGACGACGGGGACGCCGGCGCGCAGGAGACCGTCCCGCCGGAGATCGAGGTCCTGGAGAGCGACGACCTGATCACGATACGCCATCGGCCGACCGAGAGGCATGTGGCCGGGTTCCTCACGATCAGTCTCGACCGGGACGACGTCGACCTGAGGCTCACGGTCCCTCGCGGCACCTCCGTGGAGATCGACAACAGCTACGGCGAGATCAGCGTCCGGGGTGTCGCCGGGCCCCTCTCGGTGCGCAGCGCCTCGTGCGGGATCGAGATCCAGGACGCCGCGGGCCCCGTCCGGGTCGAGAACAGCTACGGTGACGTCACGCTGGCGCACATCCTCGGGGAGGTGACCGTCTCGAACACCTCGGGCGGCATCACCGCCGGCGACATCGAAGGGAGTGCCAGACTCGAGACCCGCTACGGGCAGATCGAGGTGAAGCGCCTCGTCGGGAGCCTCGAGGCCTCCTCCGGAAGCGGCGGCGTGACGGCTTCCGGGATCTCGGGCGACGTCACCGCGCGCTGCAGCTACGGCAGCGTGCAGGCCGAGGAGATCGGCGGCCGGCTGGAAATCGACGGAACGAGCGTGGACGTGGACGCCCGACGGGTCGCCTCGGACGCGGACATCAGCACGAGCTATGGCCGCATCGCGCTCGACGGGGCTGGCGGAGCCGTCCGGCTGCGCAACCAGAGCGGGCCTGTGGAGGTGAGGGGGCTGTTCGGTGCGGCGCTCACGGCCGAGCACCGGGTCGAGACGTCGTATTCCAGCGTCACTTTCGGCTGGCCCCGCGGTCGGGCCGTCTCGTACGATCTCGAGTCATCCTACGGCACCATCGCGTCCGATCTGCCCGGTCTCACCCGCGAGGAGGGACCGCGCGACGCCCTGTCCGGCTCGGTCGGCGAGGGGCCGGCCCGGATCACCATCGTCTCGAACAACGGCGACATCCGCCTGCTGGAGGAATAGCGCGCCGGCCGGCTCGCGCTATAATCCGGTTCCATGAGAGTCTCCAAGCGGCAGGCCTGGCTGCTCACCGTTCTCGGGATCGCGGTCGTCATCGTCCTTTTCGTCATGTCGACCCGCAGTCTGGGGAAGTACTCCTGCGAGGTGTGCATGACATACGCGGGAGGCACCCAGTGCCGCACCGCTGTCGGGGCCACCGAGCAGGAGACGGTCCGGACCGCGACCGACAACGCCTGCCAGTACCTGGCATCCGGGATGACAGAGGGGATCCTCTGCGGCCGTACGCCGCCGCAGAGTGTCACCTGCCGTCCGAACTGAGGGGTCGGTCGTCGCGCGCTACCCGCCCGTGGCCTGGAGCTCCCGGGCGATGCGGTCGACATCGGACCAGACCCTCAGCAGGTTCTCGCCGCTGATCTTGCGGACGTCGTCGGGCGAGTACCCCCTCTCCAGCAGGGCCCGGATCAGATGGGGGTAGCCGCTCACGTCCTTGAGCCCTGTCGGCAGCGAGTCGCCCACACCGTCGAAATCGGAGCCGATGCCGACATGGTCGACGCCCACGAGCTCCACGACATGGTCGATGTGCGCCACCACGTCGCTGACATCGGCGTAGACCTTCGGGTGCTCCTTCCAGTACTGCGTCTCGAACTGCTTCCACTCGTCCGCATGCTCGTCGATGTGGTGGGCCTCGCTGTATTCCTTGCGCGCCGCGAAGAACGCCGCCGACTGCTCGTTGGCCGCCTTCGTCAGGAAGGACGAGCCGAAGTTGATCTGTATGACGCCGCCGTTGGCGGCCAGGGCCTTGATCAGATCGTCGTCCATGTTCCGCTCCCAGCCGGGCGTGAAGGCACGACAGGAGGAGTGCGAGGCGATGACCGGCGCGCGCGTGATTTCGAGTACCTGGCGCGCCGCTTCGTCCGAGACATGGGAGATGTCCACCATGATGCCGACCCGGTTCATCTCGGCCACCACGTCACGGCCGAACGGGCTCAGGCCGTTCCAGGTCTTCTCGTCGGCGTACGAGGAGTCGCAGATCCGGTTGTTCTCCGAGTGCGTGAGAGTGATGTAGCGGATTCCGCGGTCATGGAAATGCGCGACGTTCGCCAGATCGTCCTCTATCGGCGCGCCGTTCTCCATCCCCATCGGCAGCGAAATGAGGCCGTGGGCGAAATTCGTCCTGACCTCCTCGGGGCTGCGCGCGAGGGCGAACTTGTCGGGCCAGCGCCTGGCGAACGACTCCACCATGTCGATGAGGCTATCGGCGAGATCCTTCGCCCCGCCGGTTTCCTGGTACTCGGCGGGCACGTAGATCGACATGAACGCGGCATCGAGCCCTCCCGAACGGGCGCGCGGGTAGTCGAAATCACCGTCCTCCGTGCGGACCGAGATATCCTCCATCTTCTCGCGCAGGCGGTACGGCACGTCGATGTGCGTGTCAACGAGGATCGCCTCGTGGGCCAGCTGCTCCGCGTCCGGGTCGCCGGCCGTCTCCGTCCGCGTGGGCGGCGCGACGCTGCATCCTCCCTGCAGCATTCCGGCCCCCGTGATCAGCACCAGGACCACCACAAGCCGCAGATCTCTCCCGGAAGAGCGGGCTCCATCGACATCGTCGGGCATCCTGTCCTCCCCCCCGTCATGACCGGACGTTTCACGACCGTCGCCGCTCAGCCTCGTCCCGCGCCGACGCGCCGGACGAGGCTCTGGACATCATCGAAAATCTCCTCGGCACGGGACGCCGCCCCGTGATAGTCCTCCGAGACGATCAGATTGCGGACTTCCTCGAGACTCCGTTCCGCCTGCGAGAGGTCGTCGTCGAAGCGCTCCGACGAGGCGTGCCGTCCTCTCGGCACGGGCGCGATCAGCAACGCGGCCCACGCATGGTCGATCGCCGAGGCAGCCGCCTCGAGCGCCTCCCTCGCCTCGCGTTCCGCCTGCCGCTTGCCGGAGTCCGCGGCCACCCGCGCCGCCTCGGCGTCCGCGTCCGCCAGCGCCAGCAGATCGATCAGCCTGCCGTACTCGCGCATCACGCCGAATCTCGCCCGCTGGCGCGCCAGCTCCTTCTCGGCTACCTGCATCGCCTCCTCGGCCGCCGCCAGCTCCTCGGGAGCCCAGATCTCCGCGTGGCTGACGTCGCGCAGGTTCGACACCGCGAGACGCGTGCGGGTGAGCTGCACCACCGGTGGATCGGCGCAGGAACCGGCCGCACCGGCGGCCAGGACGATGATGACGCCGATGAGGATGAGCTTGCGTCTCGAGCCTGCCATCTGCCCCCGCCCAAAAGGGTCCCATTCTAGCGCGTCACGCGGCGGGTTGCTCCACCGGATGCATCACGCCATATTCGAGCCGATGCCTCGAGTGACCTTCGGAGAGACGATTGAGATCCAGTATGCCAGCCCGAGCCAGATGGTGGAGCACCTCTCGGGCGTCGCCGCGGGCGGTCTGCTGGCCCTGGACTCAGACAGCGGCGCCTGCCCGACACCGGGCCAGAAGCGCGAGGTCTGCCTTCACGTCCCCTGGCTCGGACGATCCATCACGGTGAGCGCCACCCGGGTCGAGGCGGCGCGCGCCGGCGGGAGCGGCAGGATCCTGCTGAGACTCTCGGACGGCCCTCACGACACCCTGGCCAGGCTTCTCGAGACCGTGGCGCGCCTGAAGGGCGGCGATCTCCTGCACGACGCGCCGGGCGAGCTGCCGCCCGAGCAGCGCGTGCGGGCCATGAGCCCGAGCCTCAAGGTGATGCTGGCTCCGAAAGCGAACGCGGAAGAAAGGAACATCCTCGCGCGCGAGGCGGATCCTCGCGTCATCGAGATGCTGTTCCAGAATCCGAGCCTCACCATCGACGAGGTGCGGCGTCTGGCGGGCAAGCTCACCCTCAACCACGCCCACTTCACCCGCATCGCGCGGAACCCTACCTGGATGGCGGACGAGATGGTGCGCACCGCCCTCGTGCGCAACCCGCGGCTGCCCGAATTCGTCGCGGAGATGGTGATGCCGATGATCTCCACGACGGTGCTGAAAGGAATGGTGGAGTCGATGAACACCACCGCGGCCTCTCGCCGGGTCGCCACCCGGATCCTCCTCAGCCGCGGCGTCGTGGTCAGCGCGAGACGCAATACCTTCTAGCGCGCACTTCTCACCAGGCGTCGTGGCGAGACCGAGCAGCGGGCTAGTCGGCCTCGCCGGCGCGCGCGATCTCGTCGGCCGCGCCGTGGCGGGCGGCGCTCACCGCCGCCACGCACAGACCTGTCACCAGGCCGAAGATGATCAGCCCGGTGAGCTCCAGCCAGCCACCCACCCCGTCCGGCGAGAGCAGGCGGACCATCGCTCCGGTGAGATCGAATCCACCCGGCGCTCCCGCCCTGCCTGCTTTCAGGGCGTCCAGCGCGGCGGCCAGCAGCATGCCCGCGGCGGTCCCGGCGATACCCCCTGCCACGCCGCGTGAGACGAGCGCCCCGAGCGACAGCGGTCGGCGGGCATGGGGAGGCTCCACAGTGAAATGCGGCTCCCGGGTCCCGATCGGGACGAACCGGTACAGGAGAATCATGCCGGGCAATCCCGCGAGCAGCGTGCTCCAGAAGAACGCCTCCCACCCGATCGCGTCGACCATGAATCCGCTGATCGGCCCCGCGACGATGCGGGGCAGGCCGAAGAGGCTCGAGAAAAGGGCGTACTGGGTCGCCGAGAACCGCTTCTGCGTCATGCGAAGCAGCAGAACCGCGAAGGCCCCCGTGCCAAGACCGCTCGAGAAGTTGTCGAAGCCGGTGGCCGAGTACATGAGCAGACGATCCACGCCGGCGCGCGCGACGAAGACGTATCCGATGTTGGAGAAGATCTGAAGGAGCCCGAAGCACCAGAGGGAATGCCCCAGCCCCATCGTCGTGGTGAGCATTCCCCCGAGGAGCGTCCCGAGCAGCGTGGCGACCAGACCGACGGTGGCCAGGGCCACGCCCCGGTCGAACTCGTCGTACTTCATGTCCACCAGGAACGGCCTCAGGAGCGCGAACGCAAGGTTGTCCGCGAACTTGTAGAAGAAGACGAACGCGAGTATCTCCAGCGCCCGGTGCCGCCCGAGGAACCCCAGGAACGGATACCAGACCGCCTCCTTCAGCGTGCGCGGCGCGAGCGGAACCCCCGGCGGCTCGGGCGCCTTCACCGTCACCAGGATCATCGGCAGATACAGCAGCGCCAGACAGAGGTTCACGAGGGGCCAGGAATAGCTGCCGGCCAGCGTGATGCTCAGCCCACCGGCGATGTACATGGCCGCGCGGTACACCGCGGTCTTGGCTCCGACGGCGACCCCCTGCTCCTCCGGACGCAGGACATCCACGGTGTAGGCGTCGTAGGCGACATCGTGCGTCGCCGAGGCGAACGCGATCGAGAGCGCGAGCGCGCCGACCACCCAGGGAGCATCGGGATTGTCGCCCACGCCCGCGAGCGCCAGCATCAGGGCGAAGAGCGCCACCTGGCTCAGGGCGATCCAGCCGCGCCGCCGCCCGAGCCATCCGAGGCGGTATCGGTCCATCAGGGGCGACCACAGCACCTTGAACGACCAGGGCGCCTGCGCGAGGGTGATCAACCCGACGACCCGTATGTCCATCCCGGAGCTGCGCATCCAGTCCGGAATGGCGATCCAGACGAGCCCGAGCGGCATGCCCGAGGAGAAGGAGAGCAGCGTGACGGAGGCCGTCCTCCACGAGGTCATCGCCCGGAGGAGGCTCTCGAAGGTTCCCGGTCGGGTGGGTTGGCTGGCGGCTCCGGTCACGGAGCGGGATGATACGGTCTGAGCCCCCCGGCGTCCACCCGCGGGTTCGTCACGACCGCAGGGCGTCCAGCTCGCTGGAGGGATCGAACCGGTCGAGGAAGCCGCCCAGCACCTGGATCCCCACGACCGCCTCCGCGAACAGGACCAGCGAGGCGCCCACCGCGGCCACGAGCACGGCGACGGATATCGAGGTGAGCAGGGTGGCGGCGAACAGCAGGACGGCGAAGGCGGCCGCTGCGGGCAGGAGGCTGATCGCCATGACCAGAATGCGCCCCACCCCCGTGACGATCCGCTGCCCGAACACCTCGATGCCGGCCCCCTTTGCCGGCCCGACCACCACCCACGCCGGAAGGAGCACCACGGCGGCGTTCTGCAGCAGCGCGGTGACCAGGTTCATCGGTGGCAGGAGCAGGGCCGCGGTCAGCGTCAGCGGCACCGCCCCGACGGCGAACGTCTGCATCGCGTCAATCTCGGGGCCCGCCAGCGCCAGGAAGCCGGCCAGCAGGAACCACTGCATCACCGAGAGCACCAGGGCCGGCCCGAGCAGGGTGCCGACGACGAGGGTGCGCCCGGTGATCGGCAGGCTGCGGAGGATGTCGATATAGGCGAGTTCCTGGCTGAAGTCGCCCCGCAGGAGCCTCGGCCCCACGAGGAACAGCACGAGGGCCAGCAGCGCGCAGGCCGAGCCGGCCACCACGCCGAACGCCACGTGCTGGCGCGCGAAGCCGGCCATCATGGCCGCTACCACCACGGGCAGGATGAGGAGCCGGACCGACCCGCGTATCCCCAGACCGCGCGACACCTGCACCAGGTTCTTCCAGATCAGCGCCGTTTCCGGTCTTCCGGTCGGGCCGAGACGGAACGGCGGCCGGATCCGCGAGTAGCCCTGCGCCCGCCCGGCCCGCCTCTCCGCGTGGCCGCGCCGCCGCTCTTCCCGGTGCCGGGCCTCCTCGATCGCGCCCTCCTCGAGCGCGACTCCGGCCCGCATCACCCACCGATCGTTGGCCAGCATCAGGATCAACGCGGGTCCGAGCGCGATCGCGAACCCCAGCGATCCGGCAGCGAGAGCCGGCCGGATCAGCAGTCTGCCCGGCAGCAGGAGCAGCCAGGCCGGCCCCGTCGCGGCGAGACTCTCCACCCAGTCCGAAAGCGCCGCCAGCCCCGTGTCCGCGTCGCCGTCGAACTGCGGAAGCGGACCCGCGCTCCTCAGTGCCCACCATCCGGCCGCGCCGAGCACCGCGATCGCCACCGCGACTACGAAGGCCGTGCGGGACAGCCATCCGATGCCTCGGCGGTCGAGCCGGTACCGCGCTATCCGGATGCCGGTGAGATGAAGCCGCATCGTCTCGAAGATGACCCAGATCGCGGCGAGAAACAGCACGATGTTCTCGCGCGCCAGAAGCGGTCCCGACACGGCCGAGACGATTGCCACCGTGAACAGCAGGCCCAGCTCGCCGCGAAGGAGCTTCCACCTCACGAGGCTTCGCCGCGCGATCGGCGCCGGGAAGAGGAACTGGATCTCGGTCTCGGTGAACGGCAGCGGCGAGCGGGGCGCGGTGCCGCACCAGGCGAAGATCATCACCACGAGGATGGCGAGCGACCCGGCAACCTCGGCCAGACCCGCCGGCAGGATCGCCTCGCCGCCATGCTGCGCGACGACGCCGAAGCCGCGCGCCCAGTGCCTCAGGACGAAGAAGTAGAAGTAGGCGGCGCCGACCAGCGCGAAGATGAGGTACCGGGGGTTTCTCAGCCTCCTGAGCCGCGACCGGAGCCGGTTGCGCAGGCTGCGCCGCGCGAGGAAGAGAAAGGCGTCGATCACGTGGAGGACCCGTCGCGGGTCACCCGGAGGAAGATCTCCTCCAGACTGGCCTCCTCGCCGATGCGGGACGCGAGCGCCTTGATCTCCGCCAGGGTGCCGTGGGCCACCTTCCGACCCGACTGGATAATCAGCACGCGCTGGCACAGCTCCTCCACCAGGTGGAGCAGGTGCGAGCTGACGATGATCGAGGCCCCGTCACGCGCCCGTTGCGCGATCGAGCCCTTCATCCTGCGAATGCCGGCCGGGTCGAGGCCGGTCAGCGGTTCGTCGAACAGGATCACCTTCGGGTCGTGGATCAACCCGCATGCGATCGCCAGCTTCTGCTTCATTCCCCGCGACAGCTCGCCGGGCAGCGCGTCGCGCTTGGCCGACAGCTCGAGCTCGAGGAGCAGTTCCTCGGCACGGCGCTCGGCGTCGCCCACCTGGTAGATCCGCGAGGTGAACTGCAGATGCTCGACGACGGTGAGGTAGTCGAACAGGCGGGGCTCATCGGGGATGAAGGCGAGGTTCCGCTTGGCCTCGATCGGGTTCGCCGCCAGATCGTGGCCGCAGATGCCGATCCTGCCGGAGTCCGGGAGGATGATGCCGGCGATACAACGCAACGTGGTCGTCTTGCCGGCGCCGTTGGGGCCGACCAGCCCCAGGATCTCCCCCGCGGGCACCGAGAAAGAGAGATCCGACACCGCCTCCACGCCGTCGTACCGCTTCCCCAGTTCCTGGACGTCCAGCACGGCCGTCCCGGCCCCGGCATCCACCGCCGGGCTACTTGCCGCTCAGGGAGGGAAGTTCGACGGACTCCCCGTCGCGCGAGGAGAGCGTGCCACCCTCGATGAGATAGAACGCGCGCCGGCGGCCGTCCACGTGCTCCATGGCAATCCAGCCCTCGTCGATCATCGTCCGGAAGATCCGTCCGGTGAACCGGTCACGCTTGTTCTCGATGGTGACCGGCTCCCCGGTGTCGACATGCCGCTGGACGAATGTCTTGATCGGCTTGCCGATCATCTCGGCCGGCGGCGGAGACGGCGGCGGCGGAGCCTTGGCCGCGGGAGCGGGCTTGGCGGCCGCGGGAGGAGCCTTGGCCGCGGGAGCGGGCTTGGCGGCCGCGGGCGCCGCCTTCGGCGCCCCGGCGGGGGCGGCCGGCTTCACGGCCGGTGTTGTCGGAGCCGGCTCCGGGGTCTTCGCCGGCTCCTGCGGCGAGGCGGGCGCCTCGGAGGCGGCGGATGTCTGGGCGGGCGATGCCTCGGCGGGCTTGTCTTCGGACACGATGCAATCCTCCGTCAGTTGTACGGCTCGACCACGACATCGCCCATGATCCTGGCGACGCAGGCCATGCGTACGTTCGGGGGGAAATGGTTCATGTTGATGTTGTCCCGCTCGTCCTCCTCGGGCGCCGACAGGTTCTCGAGCCCCGAGACGATCACGAACGGATCCGTGCCGCACCACCCGAACTCGCAGTCCGTGCGGACCTCGATCCGGGCCGTCTTCGCGGCGGCGAGTATCGTGGTCCCCTCTTCGACCTGCATGGTAACTCCGAGAGGCAGGAACGTGATCTGCGGCATCGTCCGTCCCGTGGAACCGGTTAGCGGGCCACGATAGCACGTCGCGCAGGAGGAGCAAAGTGCCGCGCCCGGCACGGCCGCGGGAGGCTGTTGATCCCCTCCCCGCCCTGCCATATAGTTTCATACTGAGTGTTCCACGACCTACTGGAGGCCACGCGATGGCGACGATGATCACCGAGGAGTGCATCAACTGCGGGGCGTGCGAGCCCGAGTGCCCGAACCAGGCGATCAGCCAGGCGGACGATCTGTACGTGATCGACCCTGCTCTCTGCACCGAGTGCGTCGGGTTCCACGACGCGGAGCAGTGCGCCGCGGTCTGTCCGGTCGACTGCTGTATCCCGGATCCAAACAACGAGGAAGCGGAGCAGGTGCTGCTCGATCGTGCCCGGGAAATCCACCCCGAGGTCGAGATAGGCGAGTCCTTCCCCTCCCGCTTCAGGGCCTGAGCGGCGAAATCGTTCTCCGCCCGCGGCATCGCGTCCCGCGCGGTGTCGCGGGTTGCTTGTCCCGCCACGGGCCGGATCAGGTCAGCCCGCGACCTCCTGCTCGATCTCCTGGATGATCGCCTGCGCGTGCCGGACGTGCGGGATGGTGATCGATCCGCCGACCACCATGGCGACATCGAGCGCCTCGACGAACTCCTGCAACGTCACGCCACGATCGGCGCACTGGAGTATGTGATAGGTGATGCAGTCATTGCATCGCAGCACCGTCGAGGCGACCAGCCCGAGCAGCTCCTTCGTTTTCGCCGGGAGCGCCCCGTCGTCATACGCCTGCCCATCCAGCGCGAAGAAACGCTTCGTGCGCAGGGTGCCGGTCGACAGCACCCTCTCGTTCATCCTCTCACGCTGTGCTCTGAACGCGTCGATCTTCTCTCCCATCTCGAACCTCGCTTCACCTTCCGATGCGGCCGGAACGTCCGGCCGGGGCGGCTGCCGCAGTCTCAGGGCCGCGCGCGCGGCAGCTCGTACACGCGCACCCCGTTCGCCTCGTAGAGCTGCCGGGGCGAACCGTCGGGGAAATACCGTCGCATGAACCCGTCCGCCGTCACGCCTCGCGTCCGTCTCAGCTCCGGGTCGCTCACCAGCAGGTGCGTGATACCGTCCGCGCGAAGGGAGGCGAGCAGTGCCGGCTCGTCGCCCGGACCACCGTAACGTTCGATCGCCTGCCGCTCGAGCGGCGTGGCCGCCACGGCCTCGCGCGGACAATAGAAGGTCCGGCCCTCTCCGGCGAACAGCACCCGGGACGATGCGGGGGTCTGCCGCAGGTACAGCATCGCCGGGTAGTACGTCACCCGCCGGGAAAGATACGCGTCGGTGGACTCCGCTCCCGACACCACACTCCAGGAACCGACCGTGAGAACCAGCAGACAGAAGAGGTAGAAGCCGTACAGAAGCGACCACGCCAGAGCCGGAACGGTGAGAACACGCGGGAGCCGGCGCACCGCCACGGCCGCGAGCAGGGCGATCAACGGAAGCAGGGGGAACGCGTAACGCGTCACCTGGCTGGTAAACGCCCACGCGAGAAACCCCACGCCGGCGAGCAATGCCGCACGCGGGACGACCCGGGGCAGATCGCGGCTAAACGGAAGCGCCGGCAGCAGCATCAGGAACACCGGGCCGAGATACCCACCGGCACCCAGGCGGCGCATCGTGATGTTCCAGGGAGCCGCCAGATCGTGCGCGAGCACCTCGAGCGGTCCGGCTCCTGCAGGCAGACGCCGCCCGATCTCCTCACCGATCCCGGGCGAGCCGGCCTCGGCGCTGCCTGAGAGATAGGGAGCCACCGGGTTTCCACTGATGACGGCATTGCGCACCAGCCAGGGTGAGAGGACGAGGAAGGCGATGACACCGAACATGAGGGCGCCGGCGAGGCGCCCGGGCGTCCGTCCGCCGGCGGCCGCCACCGGCGGGCGCCGGACGAGGAGGGCCGCCAAACCGGGCAGCATCACCACGAGCACGGCCGTGTACTTCGTCCCCAGTGCGAAACCGGCGAACAGCCCCGCGGCAATCAGCCAGCGCCGCCCGCCTTCGCGCCAGTGGTTCAGCAGCGCGGCGAAGCACAGCGTGGCGAAGAGCGTGACCCCGAGGTCGGCGATGGCGTAGGTGGAGACCAGCATTACACCCGGTATGAGCGCAAAGAAGAGACAGGCCAGCAGCGCGGTCATCCGGTCGGTGTGTCTGTGAGCCAGGACGAAAAGAGCGAGCACGGTGAGCGCGCCGCAAAGCCAGTGGATCGACTGCGCCAGACTTCCGCCTCGCAGCGAAAGCCCGACTGCATACAGCATCCCCATGTTGGCGGGGAAGCTGGCGTAGTAGTTGCCCGGCACCGGGATCATCGCGTGATGTCGCAGGTAATGGGCGGGGACGGCGAGGTGGTAGATGAGAGCGTCGTAGAACTCGGGCGGCGCGAGCGAGGCGGCCAGCGTTGCCAGACCCGCCAGCAGGATCGAGCCGGCGAGCCATGTCTCCGAGCGCCTCCACGGTTCAGTCGCCCCGCCGGTGCGGCGCGGGCCGGGACGCCTCAGCGTCAACGCCAGTGTGCCGATCGCGGGCAGCGCGACCAGGACGGGACGATAGAGAAGCCCCGCGGCGGCGAGCATCAGAACCGCCAGCGACAGCACGCCCAGCCCCGCGCCGGCATGAATGATCGGAGCCTCCCGCGGGGAGCTCTCGTCGAGGCGCAGCCTCCAGAGCGCCAGTCGCCCCAGGCCCCACGCACCCACACCGATGAAGGCCAGCAGGACCAGATCCAGCAGATGTCCGATGAGTTCCCAGGGGGGAAACGGCTCGGAGCCGGGGCCGAAATGATAGAGGCGGAGGATGAGGAGGAACCAGACGGCCATCATTGCGGCAAGGAGGCGCGGACGTGGCATCGGCAGTATTATACCGGGCATGACCGTGACCCTGGAGCGAAGGCCCCGGCGCTGGCCGCCGCTGATGGTGCTGGTGGGGCTGGCCGGCGCCATCGTGGCGGGGTTCGCCTATCTGACATCGCCACCGCGAAGCTCACCGCCTCCTCCAGCTGAGCCGGCCGCCGAGGACTCCCGGATTCACGTGCCGCTGTTCGTGGATCCGGCCACGGTCAGGCCGACACCCCGGTTCCGGTTCACCTTCGACCCACCCGAGGCGCTCGCCGCGCTCCGGGAGGAGGAGAAACTCGATGACGTGGTCGAGGGCGCGCCCGACAATCTCGCCCGTTGCGTGCGTTTGATGTCCTGGACGCGCCGCCAGTGGGAGCCGGGGATCCCGAACCCGTACCCGCCGCTCGACGCCAGGATCATCCTGAAGGACATCCGACGCGGGTTCACCGGCGGATTCTGCGCGCAGTACAACTATGTCCTCGCGCAGGGGCTTCAGTCGTTCGGCATCCCCGCCCGGTACGTATCTCTCGTCGAGCACGAGGTGATCGAGGCGCGGCTGCCCGACGTCGGCTGGTGGGTCTGTCTGGATCCCCTGTATGACACCTACTACATGGACGAGGCCGGCCGCCCCCTCTCGGTCTACGAGATCCACCGGCGGGTCCTGGACGGCCAGCCGGTGAGGCTCTCCGACGGGCACCGGGTGACGGATATCCCGGCCCACCTCCAGGCCTTCCGCTCCTTCGCCGTCTGGCTCAAGAATGACCATATCAGCTCCCCTCTCAATTTCGCCGATATCGACCGGTACAAGGTGTATTTCCTGGACGACGGGGACAATGCGGCGGGGGCGCCCGTTCCACCGGGAGCGCTGACAACCACCCAGCCGGTCGACCTCTATCCGGGATGACTTGACATCCCCCGCGCGGGCCACAATCTTCCCCCGGTGATGGCTGAACACGCGGATACCAAGGGATACTACCGGACGCTGCGTCTGCAGCCCGACGCCACTGCCGAGGAGATCCAGCTCGCCTTCGAGCTGCTCGAGGAGCTTCCGGACGAGGAGCGGGGCGCTCCGCTGAGCGACGTGCTGCGCGCCTACAGCGTCCTCAAGGATCCGGCCGCCCGGCGGGCCTACGACCAGATGCAGACCATGCCCTCGGCGACGCGGACCCGCGGACAATCGCGAGCCAGGGGCGGCTCTCTGTTCGACGACGTCCGCATCCTCATCGCCTGCGGAGTTCTCCTCGTCGGAGTCATGGGGTTCGTCTGGTACCCGCTGTACGGCAGCCGGTTCCGAAGCTTCTCCACCGGCGACCAGCTGGTGGACCTCAAGGGCGCTCCGTTCGGCCTCGTGGTGAAGAGCGACGAATACCACGCCTTCCCGGGCGGCGTCGAGGCGCCCGCCTACCTCATCGAGGTCCACGCCACCGGGACGCTGGTCTGGTACCCGGCCAGCGATCTGACCTCCACCTGCCGCCGCGCGCGCTAGCGCGATCAGGGCAGGAACAGTCCGGGCTTCGACAGCTTCTCCGGCAGATACTGATCGATGACGTAGTTGAGACCGTGCTTGGCGAGGGCCTGCTGCTCCGCGCGCACCCCCATCTTCAGGAGCTGCTCCATCGCCTGCACCCACTTCCTGTGATGCTGGAAGAACGGGTCGTTCTTTATCGCGTCCCTCGCCCGCTTCACGTCGACCTCCTTGAGCGGATGGGTCGGCAGCTCGTAGTCGACGATGTCCTGCGGGGTGATCCCCAGGAAGGTCGCCTGGGGGACGCAGAAGTACTCGTTCAGATGCGCGGCGTTGCCCGACCCGACCTTCAGCGTGCGGTAGATGTTGGAGATCCCGTACGGGTCGCCGTCCACGAACACGTAGACCGGGATCTTCTTGAAGTCGGCCAGCCGGCGGATGAACCGGCGGCAGGCGCGCGTGGGCACCCCGCCCATGGAAACCAGGATGCAGTTCGCGCGCTTCCAGTAGTTGTGCTTGACCAGCCGCTGGAACATCCCGGCCGTCTCGATCGCGAGGATGAACTTCGCGTCGGTCTCGAACCGCAGGTGCTCGACCGTGATCGGGATCGAGTAGGCGCCCGAGCCGAACTTGGTGCAGTCGATGCGCAGCGTCTTGCCGCTGTCGCTGTCCTTGTCCAGGATGAACAGGCGCCCGGCCACCTCCCCGCCCTTCTCCTCGGGGATGAAGCCGAGCTGCTCGCGGTTGACCTCGAACAGCGCCTCGACGTCGTCCATCACCGTGTCCGACTCGGTCTGCTCGAGGAACCGGCACTCCTCCCAGTTCTTGCTGACGTAGTAGGCCTCCCGCTTGGTGGCGATATCGTCCTGCTCGATCAGCTCCTTCGAGAGCGACATCATCCGCAGGGTCTGGGCGAAGGTCTTGACCGTGGAGACCGTCAGAGTGCGCTCCTTCTTGCGGCCGCGCATCTCCAGAAAGCCTTTCTTCGGGTCGTACTTGACGTTCGACAGCGACCGAAGCGGGAACTTGAGGCTCGGCTTCTGCTTCTTCAGTATCCGCTGGTGCACGTCGGCGGCCTTGCTCCGTATCTTGCCGACCGTCGCCCGCGCTCCCTTTTCCGGCTGGCCCATCCCGGCCTCCCTCCTCGCGTGATTCGGTTCAGATCGTGCGGCTGCGCTCGAGCGTGTCCTTGAGGGTCTCCACCACTTTGACCTCGTCCTTCGCCGAGAACCCCAGGATCTCGCGCAGCGCGATGCCGATGTGCGGGATGTACTTCTCGATGTACGACCGCTTCTTCTCGGCGTCCTCCTGCCGACGCCTGTGGCGCAGGAAGGCACCGAGCCGCCTGCCGCACTCCTGCAGGGTGAGGCGGATCTCCTTGACGATCTCCGGGTAGGAGGCGATCGCCTCCTTGCTCTCCGAGGTGAACGGCACCCAGGCCGACGCCATGTGGACGAACACCACCATCGGCGCGGTGGGCATGGCGCCGCGCGACTGCATCAGGCCGTACTTCTTCCAGTCGTTGAGGATGACGGAGCGGGTGATGGCGCAGGCCGCCTGCTGGTACTGCAGCGGCACCCGGTTGGCGAAACGCCACAGGTCGATCAGATCGTCGCCCGGCAGCTCCCCGCCGTACGCCAGCCCCGCCTCGATCTGAAACGGGTTGCCGCGGTACACCGACGGGCTCCGCGTCAGCGACGTGTAGAAATCGCATCCGGGCAGCATCTTCCTGAGTCCGCCCTCGATGAGCGGCGCGCCGATCGGCGACAGACAGTTCGTCGGCGGGCTCATGATCCTCACCTTCGGGATCCCCTTGAACAGCCTCTCCACTTCGTCGTGCGAGAGCGAGTGGGGTCTCGCCTCGGGACGGAGGCCGGATGCCACGGCGATCTCGTCCGCCACCTTGCCGCTCACGCGCGAGAAGTCGGACTGCAGCGCGCCCCGCAGGTTCCGCGAGCGGGTCTCCTTCAGCATCTTGATGAGCATCCCGAGCTCGACACCATAGGGGTGGGGCTTGATCGCCACCGGCTCGCGCGGCAGCTCCTCCGTGAGCCGGGGATAGTGGAACGTCTCGCCCTTGGGATCGGTGTAGGTGATCTCGGCATGCGGATTGGCCACGGCCGTCTGCGAGACGTAGTCGTCTACCGACCGGCGGCCCTTCTTGTACGTCGCCTGCAGATCCATCTCGACGCAGGTGCCGTGCTCGTGGGGCCAGTCCGTGGTCCCCTCGGCCAGGATCACGGGGGCGTTCTTGCGCGTATCGATCTGGATCTCGTAGTAGTTGGCCGGCTTCCCCTTGCCCGTGCGGGAGACGATCCGCACCGGGCGCCCGGTCGTGAGCTGGCTGTACATGCCGGCGGCCGAGATCCCGATCCCCTGCTGGCCGCGCGACTGCTTGAGGGTGTGGAACTTCGATCCGTACAACAGCTTGCCGAAGATCTTCGGTACCTGCTGCTTGACGATCCCGGGTCCGTTGTCCGCCACGACGATCCGGTACCGTTCCTCGGCGATCTCCGAGATGCCGATCTCCAGGCGGGGCAGGATACCGGCCTCCTCGCAGGCATCGAGGGAGTTGTCCACCGCCTCCTTGATGGCGGTGAGCAGCGCCTTCGACGGGTTGTCGAAGCCGAGCAGGTGTCGGTTCTTGGTGAAGAACTCCGAGACCGAGATCTCCCGCTGGCGGGACGCCATGGTCTCGGCCGTCTCCCTGCGGCGCGTCTTCGCCCGGGTTGCAGGCGGGGAGGCCTGCGGCTCCGCGGCGCGCACGGGAGTGTCCTTCGCGCGTGAGGCCTCGTCGAACAGCTTCATCTGCGACCGCGGCGACTTCGCGGCCGATGTCCTGCCTGCGACGGCCCTCGCGCTGGAGGATCGCCTGGGGCTTTTCTTCGTGGCGTGCTTGCCGCCTTGGACCACAGGGGCTCTCCTCTTCCCCGCGGCAATGGTCCTCCCGCGGGATTCTCTGTGACGACGGGGATGCGCGGGTGGGATCCCGCGAGGCGTCGGTATTCTAGCACCAGTTCACTTCCGGCGGCGCGCGCCGAGCCGCCGGCGCAGCCCGGCGAAGTGTGCGAGACGTTCCTTGATCGTCTTCTCGTAGCCCGACTCGGTCGGATGGTAGTAGACGCGGCCGGCCAGCCCGGGAGGCAGGCACGCCTGGTCGGTGACCGCGTCCTCGTACTCATGCGCGTGCTGGTACCCCTTGCCGTATCCGAGGTCCGACATCAGACGCGTCGGCGCGTTGCGGATGTTCAGCGGTACCGGCTCGATCCTTCCCGACCGGATGTCTGACACCGCCTGGCCGTACGCACGATACGCCGCATCGCTCTTGGGCGCCGAAGCCATGTACAGCACGGCCTGGGCGAGCGCGAGAGCGCCCTCGGGCAACCCCAGGAAGTGGAACGCATCCCTGGCGGCCATGGCGACCTGCAGCGCCCGCGGATCGGCGTTGCCGATGTCCTCGGAGGCGAACCGCACGATCCGGCGTGCGATGTACAACGGGTCCTCGCCGCCTTCGATCATTCTCGCCAGCCAGTAGATCGCGGCGTCAGCGTCCGAGGATCGCATCGACTTGTGCAACGCCGAGATCAGATTGTAATGCTCCTCGCCGGTCTTGTCGTAATACAGCGCCGTCCGCTGCAGCGCGTCCCGGACCACATCGAGGGTCACGTGCCCGGCCAGCGCAGCCGCCTCGAGCGCGTTGAGCGCGAACCGCGCATCGCCCTGCGCTCGATGCGCGATCTCCTCGAGGCATCCCTCGTCGACGACGACGTCCCTGCCCCCGAGTCCGCGCGCCGCGTCCTGCAGAGCGGCCCGCATGATCCGCTCGATCTGGCCCTCGGTGAGCATCTCCAGGACATACACCTTCGAGCGCGACAGAAGGGCCGCGTTCACCTCGAAGGACGGGTTCTCGGTGGTGGCGCCGACGAGGACGATGTCCCCCTTCTCGACGTACGGGAGAAACGCGTCCTGCTGCGCCTTGTTGAAACGGTGTATCTCGTCGATGAACAGGATTGTCCGGCGTCCGCTCGCGCGCCGCTGCTGCTCCGCCTCCTTCATCACCTCCCGGATCTCCTTGATGCCCGACATCACTGCCGAGAAGGAGATGAAGTGGGCCCGCGTCGTGCGGGCGATGATCGTCGCCAGTGTTGTCTTGCCCGAGCCGGGAGGACCCCAGAGGATCACGGAGCGTAGGGCGTCCGTCTCGATGGCGCGCCGCAGGAGGCTGCCCGGGCCGACGATGGCATCCTGCCCCACGAACTCGTCGAGAGTCCGCGGGCGCATCCTGTCGGCCAGCGGTGCATCTTCAGCCGGCTCAGCGAATTGCGGCTCGAGATCGGGGAAAAGCGGCTTCATATGGAAGGCCCTGCCAGCCGGCATGGTAGGCCGGGCGGGGCGGCATGTCAATGACACAATTCTTGGCTATTTTATTGTAAGTCGTTGAAAACAATAAGCCTATCTGCGACCCTGCTGCTTGACAGGATGCCCCTGCGGCGGTGTAGGATCAGTCGTTCCAATCCGAGAGAGTGGTTGTCGTTCTCCTGTCTCCTCGTCCGACCAACCAGGAGATCGGTGACCTGTGGATAGAAGCCTGCATTCGCGGCCGCAGACTTCATCCCGAGGCTCTTGGATCCACCTCATGGAAGGCAGCGCTTCGGCGCTGCCTTTTTTTTGCCGGCGCTTTCCCGCCATGGAGGTTTTTCGATGCGCACCTTCTCTCGCGTCGCGCTCAGCGTCGCTCTGTTCGCCCTCCTGGCCGGTTCCATGCCGGTCGCGGGTGCAGGATCCATGCTCCTGACCGAGTCATCGGAGATCGTGTCGACACCGGGCGCCGCGAGATTCGGCGTGCTGATGGCGGGTACCCCGGTCCGCGTCCTCGAGGCGCGCGACGGCTGGATGCGCGTATCGGTGGAGGGGTGGATCCGCAGCGACGAGGAGGCTCCGGCACCGTCGATCCCCGACGCGGTGCCTGCGCCCGAGCCCGCGGCCGGCACCGCCAATGTGTCCGGCACGGTTTCGCTCCCTCCCACAGGCAAGGGCAAGCCAGTCGTCATGTTCCGGAATTGCGATGCGTCTCGTTTCCGACGCGGATCAGGTCCGCACGCGGATCGACGAATCGCGCGCCTCGTGCGCCGAGCGGCGCGGCCCGCTCGTCGACGAGGCCGCCGCCCTGAAGGACAAGGCGGACCTTGCGCTCTCCACCACCGAGAACACATCGTCGGCCTTCGAGGCGTACGACGATGCGAGGTGGCGCCGGAAAAAGGTGCTCGCCTCGCTCAAGAGCCTCGACGAGGAGTGCCGCGCCGCCGAGCAGTCGATCATCGAGTCGGCGACCGTGGCGCGGACGCTGACCGACCCGGCCGGGGGCTTTGTTTTCCGGAGCGTGCCGGCGGGGCGGTATCTGCTCGCCGCGACGCTGGAGGCGGATGGCCGGCGTCATATCTGGGAGCTGGACATCGACCTGACCGGCGGCGACGTGAGAATCGACCTCACCGTCGACAACCGGACCGCGGTGGAGCCGGTCTCCAGCTACCGCTGACGCCCCAGCCTCACCGCGAAGAAGCCGTCGAGATCGTCCGCGATCCGGCCGGGTCGTCAGCGCGCCTCCACCGCCGTGGAGGTCCCTGACGAGGCCGGCCGCCGAAACCGGCAGCAGGGTCCGGGGATCCTCGAGCCGGAACTCCGGGTGCGCGCCGAGGAACCGCTCGATCTGCTCCTCCCCTTCCTCCGGCTCCAGGCTGCACACCGAGTAGACGAGCGCGCCGCCGGGCGTCACCAGCGGCGCGGCCGTCCCGAGCAGTCGCGCCTGCAGCTTCGTGAGTCGATCGATCGCCTCGGATGACACACGGTAGCGCAGCTCCGGGTTGCGCCGGATGACACCGGTGCCGCTGCACGGAGCGTCGACCACGACCAGGTCGAACACCGTGTCGGCCGTCAGGGGCGGCGCGACGGCCAGATCGGCCGCCAAGGGGAGACATCGCGTCAATCCCATTCGGGCCGCGTTGTCGCGCAGCATCCGCAGCCGCGCGGGATGCAGGTCGGCGGCGACCACCAGGCCCGGGTCGCCGACCTCCTCCGCGAGCGCCAGCGCCTTGCCACCCGGAGCGGCACAGACGTCCAGCACGCGCCGTCCCCGCATCCCCGGGCCCCAACCGGCGAGGCGCGCGACCAGCCCCGAAGCTTCGTCCTGGATGTACAGCTCCCCGCGATCGAACGCTCGCGAGCGCTGAGGCGCCCCCCGGGTAATCCGCAGGAACGCGTCGAGGTGCCGTCCGGGCGTCGTCTCGATCCCCTCGGAGGCGAGCGACGCGGCCAGCGCGGCCCGGTCGGTGAGACGGGCGTTGAGCCGCACGGTGGTCGGGGCCGGCCGGTTCAGCGCCGCGAGCAGTCCGGCGGTCGTCTCCGCTCCGAGCCGCCGGCCCCATCGCCGCGTCAGCCACTCCGGAAACGACTCGCGCAGCGCGAGGTGGCTCCATGGGTCGCCGGTGCCCGGAGCGGGGGTTCCTGACATGTCCCGGCCCGGATCCCGTGTCGCCGCGCGGAGCACACCGTTCACGAACGCCGCGACGCCCCGCTCCTTGCCCGACCGGGCGTGGCGGCGCGCGAGGCGCACCGACTCGTTCACGATGGCGTGATCCGGGATCCGATCCAGGTGGTGCATCTGGTACAGACCGAGTCTCAGCACCGTCAGCGTGTCGGCGTCGATCGTCTCCGAGGGTCGCGACGCGAGCCGGGCCGCGTCGGCGTCCAGACTCAGGCGGTGACGCAGGACGCCGTGCACCAGCTCGGTGACCAGCGCGGCATCCCGCGGCGGGAGGCCGGTTCCCATCCGCTGCAGCAGGACCGAGGACCAGGCGTCGCCCCGCTCCACGCGGCGCAGGATAGCGAACGCGATCGCGCGCGGGTCACTCTCCCCCAAGTCGATCACCCGCGATCAGGTGCCGGCCCGACAGCGCTTCCTGCGCCGTCATGCGGCGCCGCCCCTCCGGCTGCACGTCGAATAGCGTGAGGGCCGTCCCCTCGCCGCAGACCACAAGAGCGGCCGGTCCCGCGCCGCCCTCCGGACCGCCTTCGCCACGGGGAGGCGCCTCGATCGTACCCGGGACGCCACCGGCAATCCCCTGCGCGGCGGCGACCCGCCACAGACGCAACCGGGCGGAACGCGGCGTCACGGTCCAGGCCACGGGCCAGGGGTCGAAGGCGCGCACGCGGCGGGCGATCTCTCCGGCCGGCAGCGTCCAGTCGATCCGCCCATCCTCCTTGGAGAGCATCGGCGCATAGGTCGAGAGCGACTCATCCTGTGGCGTCTCCTCGATCGGACCCGCCTCGAGCCGTGCAAGCGTCTCGACGAGGAGCGATGCACCGAGATCCGCGAGCCTCGCCTCCAGCCGGCCGGTGGTGTCGTCCGGCTCGATGCGCGTCGCACGGGCGGCGAGGATGTCGCCCGCGTCGAGTTTTTCGATCATCCGCATGATGCTCACGCCCGTCCGCTCGTCGCCGCTGGCGATCGCCCAGGCGACCGGCGCGGCGCCGCGCCAGCGCGGCAGCAAGGACGCGTGCACGTTGACGGCTCCCCGGGGCGCAGCCTCCAGCAGGGCCCGCGGGAGGATCCGTCCGAAGGCCGCCACCACGATCAGGTCGGCCGAGAGGGAGCGGATCCGTTCGTGCAGGCCGGGATCCTTGATGCGGGAAGGCTGCAGCAGCGTCAGGCCGCGGTCGAGCGCCTCCTGCTTGACGGCCGACACGTGCTTCGTCAGCCCCCGGCCCGAGACCGCGTCCGGAACGCGTCACGACTCCGACGATGCGGTGGCCGGATGCGATCAGGGCTCTCAGGCTGGCGGCCGCGAAGGCCGGGGTCCCCATGAAGAGGACCTTCATGGATAGACGTCGTCCCAGTCACCGCCCGTGGCGGCGCGCCGGACCCGCTTGCTCAGTAGCTGGCGCTTGATGCCGCCGAGTCTGTCGATGAAAAGCTTGCCGTCGAGGTGATCGGTCTCGTGGCAGAAGGCGCGCGCGAGCAGCTCCGTCCCCTCCATGGTGAACTCGCGCCCATCGAGATCCAGCGCGCGTATGGCGGCCCGGGCCGGCCGGGAGACGAACTCGGTGAAGCCGGGCACGGAGAGACAGCCCTCCTCCTCGACCTGCTTGCCATCCTGCTCGATCACCTCGGGGTTGATCATCACGATGACGTGATCCGGCTCCTGACCCGCGGTGACGTCGATGACGGCGACCCTCAGCCCGATGCCGACCTGGTTGGCGGCGAGGCCGACACCCGGCGCCGCGTACATCGTCTCGATCATGTCGCGGACGAGATCCCGGATCTCGTCCGTGATCTCCCGGACCGGCTGTGTGGGGGTTCCCAGGACCGGATCCCCGAACTTGACGATTCTCCGGATGGCCATCGCGTGTCTCTCCGCGGGCGGCCGACCGTGCCGGTCTGCCAGACGCCGTGATTCCGGCGCCGGGTGCGGCCCATCGTGGGGGCGGCGCGGCGGCGTCGCTGAACGTACCATGCCCCTCGAATGGGGATCAACCGCCCCGGTGCGTCACCCGGGGGGACAGTCGTTCGATAAAGTGCACAGGATCCCCGGCGTGCCGGCTCATCATGGCCGTGCTATGCTGTTGATGCATAATCACTTGGGAGCGAGTCGCCGAAAAGCCATACTGGCAGGCAGATTGCACATGTTCAGGGGGCAAGGCAAGAGCATCACGAGGAGGTATCAACCATGAGAACGCCCCGCGTCGCCTTCGGTTATCTCGCCCTGGGGCTGCTGCTCGGCGTCCCGCCCGTGGCGGCCCAGTCGACCTCACCCTCCCCCTCCTTCTACGAGGAGGACCTCGTCGATCAGGACGGGGCGGTCTACGGCCGCATCCGGTACGTCGAAGGCACGTTGACCCTGCGCCGCGACAACCAGATCACCGACGATCTCGTGATGAACGACCCTGTCGCCCCCGGCGACGTCATCACCACGGGGCCCGACGGCCGATGCGAGGTGCAGCTCGCCGACGGCTCTCTCGTCAGACTCGACTACAACACGGAGCTGGTGCTCCAGAGCCTCTCCGACAGCACGAACCAGATCGAGAACACGACCATCCTGCAGGTAGGCTCCGGCGCGGTCCTGGTGCGCAGCGACGAGATGGACACCAACGAGAAGCGGTTCCAGATCGACACCGACAGCGCATCGATCTTCCTGCTCTCCAACGGCGACTTCCGGTTCGAGGTCAGAGACAACGGCGCCACGGTCGTCTCCTCCCGACGCGGCGTGGCCGAGGTGATGGCGCAGGACATCTCCACCATGGTGCGCAGCGGCGAGAGAACCGTCGTGCGTCCGGGGCAGATCCCGGCCGAGCCGCAGGTGTTCAACACCCGTCTCGCCGACGCCTTCGATCTCTGGGCGTCCGATCTCGATGACGCGATGCTGCGCCGCGCGCGAGTGGACGATCAGGAGCCGGCCGGTCTTCCCGAACCGGTGAACCCGTACGTCGGCGAATTGTCGTACTACGGGCACTGGTATCACAACCCCTCGTATGGATGGGTCTGGCGTCCCGTGGGCGTGGCCGGCGACTGGCAGCCCTATCTGGACGGTCGCTGGGTCTACTCCCCCGCCGGCATCGTCTGGGTGTCCTACGAGCCATGGGGGTGGGCGCCGTATCACTACGGGCGCTGGGAGTTCCTCGTCGGTACCGGCTGGATCTGGATTCCGGGCAACGTCTTCTCGGGCGCCTACGTGGCGTGGAGCGTGTCACCCGGATACTTCGGATGGTGCCCGCTCGGCTACTACGACACGCCGGTTTCGTTCCGCTTCGCCGCCGGCGGCCATCACGATCCCTGGGTCTACGTCCGGGGGCACAGTCTTTACTCGCCCCACGTGACGCGCGTGGTGGTCCGGGACGTGACGGTCGTGCGGGACATCGAGCGGCAGCGGGTCGTGGTCCGCGGCGCGCCGCGCATCGACCCGCGGCGGCTGCGCAACACCCCGCAGATCACCGAGGAGTTCCACCGCAACTTCAAGGACCGGAACGAGTTCCAGATGGCCGATACACCCGGAACCCGCCGCATGCCGTTTCACGAGAACGAGAGGCAGCGTCTGGTGCGGCTCAACAACCGCCGGACCAGGAGTTCCGGGGAGCGGGACCTGCATCCGGTCGGTAGCACCACGGGTCGCGAGCGACCCCCTGTCTCCATGGTGCCCTCCGGACGTCAGGTGACCGTGCCGAGACGTCCCTCGCCGGGTGTCCGGCCGCCGGCCACGCGAAACCAGCCTTCGGCTCGTCCCGGGCAGAACACGCGCAACCCCTCAGACCGCACGGCACCGCCCGGAGCGGATCGCTCGCGGTCCGGCCAGCAGGGCGCGCCGCAGCAGAAGCCGCGCGCGACGGACGGCAAGCGTGAGAATTCAACACCCGAGCGGGTGATCCCGCGGATCATCCCTCGTTCGAAGCCGGCCACCGACCGCGAAAAACCGAAGGCGGCACCCCGCGACGACAAGCCGTCCGGCCCGCAGCAGCGCCAGGCCGGCCCGACCGGCGGGCGGAGCGGCCAGCCCGAACGGCCCTCCCAGGCGAGACCGAGGCAGGCTCCCCAGAAGCCCCGGCAGGCCCCCCAGAAGAATGACGGCGGCAAGCAGGGCGGCGGGGGCAACAACAAGAAGAAGGACAAGAACTGAGCGCCCCCCTGCTCAGGACAGTCCCGTGATCCTGCCCGTCGCGTCGGTATCGATGTGCGCTGCGGAAGGCGTGGCCGGCAGCCCCGGCATCGTCATGATGTCGCCGGCTATCGGATAGATGAACCCTGCCCCCGCTGAAGCCCGGATATCCGTGATGGGGAAGACGAACCCGCGTGGCCTGCCCCGAAGCGACGGGTCGTGCGACAGCGACGCCTGGGTCTTCGCCATGCAGATCGGCAGATTCCCCAACCCGCAGCGATCGAAGAACGCGATCCTCCGGCGCACCTTCGAGGGCACGTCGATGTCGTCGGCGCCGTAGATCCTCTGCGCGATGATACGCATCTTCTGCTCGATCGGCTGGTCGAGCTCGTAGAGGTACCGGACCTCGGAAGGCCTCTCGCACGCCTCCACGACGGCCTCCGCCAGGTCGACCGCTCCTTCTCCGCCGCGCACCACCCCTTCGTGCGTCACCGCGGAAACGGCTCCCGCCTCGAGCGCCCGGCGGCGGATCGCCTCAATCTCCCGCTCGGTGTCGGCCGGGAACCGGTTGACGGCCACGACGACGGGAAGCCCGAACATCCTCATGTTCTCGATGTGCTTGTCGAGGTTCTCGCACCCTCGCACGACCGCGTCGACGTTCTCCGCCTCGACCTTCGCGCGGTCCTTGATGCTCCGGAACGCCCCCCCGTGCATCTTGAGCGCGCGGACGGTGGCGACCACGACGGCGGCGTGGGGGCGCAGGCCGGAGACGCGGCATTTGATGTCGATGAACTTCTCGGCCCCGCAGTCCGAGCCGAAGCCGCTCTCGGTGACCACGTAGTCGGCCAGCTTGAGCGCGATTCGGTCCGCGACGATCGAGTTGTTGCCGTGGGCGACGTTCGCGAACGGCCCCGCGTGCATGAGACACGGCGTGCCCTCGCTCGTCTGCACCAGGTTGGGCTTCATGGCGTCGCGAAGCAGCGCCGACATCGCGCCGGCCGCCTGGAGCTGCCCGGCGCGGATCGGCTCACCGGCACGTGATACGCCAACCAGGATCGACTCGAGCCGGCGCTTCAGGTCGGCGTACCCTTCCGCCAGCGCGAGGATGGCCATGACCTCGGACGCCGCGGTGATGTCGAAGCCGGTCTCGCGAGGCACGCCGCTGGCGGCCGATGCCAGCCCGATGACCACGTGCCGCAGCGCCCTGTCGTTCATGTCGAGGGCTCGGTTCCAGCAGCCCTCCTTCGGATCGAAGTCGAGCGCGTTGCCCTGGTAGAGATGATTGTCCACCAGTGCCGCGAGCAGGTTGTGCGCGGCGGAGACCGCATGGATGTCGCCCGTGAAATGGAGGTTGATGTCCTCCATCGGATGGACCTGCGCCCGATCCCGTCCCGTCGCGCCCCCCTTGACGCCGAACACGGGACCCATCGAGGGCTGCCGCAGCGTGTTGATCACCTTCTTGCCGATCCTCGCTAGACCCTGGGCGAGGGAGATGTTGGTGACCGTCTTGCCCTCGCCGAGCGGCGTAGGCGTGATGGCCGTGACGACGACGTAGCGGCCGTCCGGCTCTCCCTCGAGCCGTTTCAGGATCGACAGATCGATCTTGGCCTTGTAGCGACCGTAACGCTCGAGCTCCGATTCCTGGATCCCCGCCGAGGCGGCGATCTCACCGATATCCTTGAGTCCGGTCTCGTTGGTCACAATGTCCCCTTCTGGTCTTTCAGGCATGCTCTCGCCGGCGCGCGGGCCGGGCGGATGGCTGGTGGATGGCAAAACGCGAGTGTGCGAGCCGTGATCCGATAGTCACTTTAGCAACTGGACCGGGTTCTTGTCGAAGAGGCGTCCCCGGGCGCCGCGCTCAGGGCACCGTGGTGATCCCGGCCGTAGGAAACCCCAGCAGCGGCGCCGCCACCAGCCAGGTCACCGCGGTGATGAGAATGATGCTGATCAGAATGAGCCAGAACCCGGCGCGCACCATCTGCGGGATCGTGAGGTGGCCCGCCGCGAAGACAATCGCGTTCGGCGGGGTGGCCACCGGCAGCATGAAGGCACAGGATGCCGCGATCGCCGCGGGCACGATCAGCAGGTACGGATGCACGCCCAGGCCGGGCGCCAGAGAGGCCAGGATCGGCACCAGCGTCGCGGTGGAGGCCGTGTTGCTCGTCAGCTCGGTCAGGAGGATCATCATGGTCGTGACCAGGATCACCAGCACCAGGGGCGCCAGACCGGCGAGCGCTCCGACCTGCGCTCCCAGGTACTCTCCCACCCCGTTGGCCTTGACGGCGGCGGCGAGACTCAGTCCCCCGCCGAACAGCACCAGCACGCCCCAGGGAAGCCGGACCGCCGTCTCCCAGTTCATCGCGAAAACGCCGCGGCGCGCGTCCACCGGGATGACGAACAGCGCCAGCGCCCCGAGCATCGCCACCCCCGCGTCGCTGAGCCCCGCGAACGGCCGCCCGCCCCCGAGCTCAATCCCCTGCAGGAGCGGCCTGAAGATCCAGCAACCGGCGGTCAGGAAGAACACCACGAGCGTGATCCACTCGCCCGCCTTCATAGGGCCGAGCGCCCTCGCCGCACCGCGGATCACCTTCTCGCTCCCCTCGACCCGCTTCCTGCCGACCGGATAGAGCACGAAGGTCAGCAGCCACCAGGCGGCGGGCAGGAACAGCACTACCAGCGGCACGCCGATCCCCATCCACCGCACAAACGATATCTCCCCGCCCAGACTGCTCTCGACGTACGAAGCGAGGAACAGATTCGGCGGCGTTCCGATGAGAGTGCCGATCCCGCCGATCGAGGCCGCGTAGGCGATTCCCAGCATGAGACAGAGCGGGAAATTGCCGGCCGGGATCCCGGAGCGGCGGCCTTCCTTGGCGTGCGCCTCCATCTGATCGATGACGCTGACGGCTATCGGGAGCATCATCATGGCGGTGGCGGTGTTGGAGACCCACATGCTGAGCGCGGCGGTGACCAGCATGAATCCGCCGACCATCCGGTGCGGACGCGTGCCGACGAGACGCAGAGCCGAGAGCGCGAACCGGCGGTGCAGCCCCCAGCGTTGCATCGACAACGCGATGATGAATCCTCCCATGAACAGGAAGATCAGCTCGTGTCCGTACGGTGCGGCCACGCTGGATATGGGTCCGGCGCCGACGGCAGGCAGCAGCGCCAGGGGCAAAAGGGCCGTAGCGTAGACGGGGATCGCCTCGGTCATCCACCAGACGGCCATCCAGCAACCGGCGGCGGCGGTCGCCCGGCCCGCATGGGAGAAGAGCACCTCGCGGCCGTGTCCATCGTCGTAGACGGCTGGCAGGACCAGATAGACGAGCAGAGCGAGCGCCGGGCCCGCGAACAGGCCAAGCCCTCGGACGAACATCCGTGTCGAGGCCCGCTCCCCGTCGGCCCGGTCCCGGGATACCTCGGCCATGCGTCCCTCCTGCCGCCACGCGAGGCGCGGGATCCGGGCCCCGGCCCGGCGCGCTCCCGGAGTGCAAGTATAGGAGGTCCCGGGCGCCGGCCCCCCGCGGCGGGCCCGGGGGCTCCCCTCTTCTGGGGGTTCTCGCCATGTCATCTCCCTAGATCGGGTCATTTGCCCCAGAATGGGAACGGTGAGGAGTCTCGGGGCAGGGACTTCAGCCGGGCCATCCTGGTATCGACCTTGCTTCGACGTGCAGACCGGGATCCGCTCCGGGCCGTCAAGGCATCCCGCGGATCCCGAGGTTCATGAGGAGTCCTGCGGATCATGTCCAAGCCCATGGAGCTGGGGACACGTTGCGGTGAATGTCTGCTGTATGGCGCGATCCAGGGGATGGCCGACGGGATGATCCTGGTCGACCCGGATGAGAGGATCTTTCACCTGAACCGGCGCGCGCAGGAGCTGCTCGAGCTCGGGAGCCGGCACGTCATCGGCACGAAGCTCAGCGAATGCCATCTCAACACGGCGCTGGCCCGGTTCTGGGAGGACGCCTCGAAGGAGTTCGTCCCCGTCACCAGCGACCTGGAGTTCCCCTCGGGAGAATCGGTCCGCGCCACCGTGTCGCTTTGCCTGTCCGCGAGCCGCGAGCCGATCGGGCGGGCGTTGATGCTGCGGGACGTGACGCGGGAGAAACGGATCAGCGTCGAGCTGTCGGCGTCGGTCGCCAGGCGGCTCGTCGAGATGGTCCACCGCGATCCTCCCGAGGACGAGGACATGCCCCCTCTGACCTCCAGAGAAGAGGAGATCCTGCGGCTGCTCGTCGAAGGGCTGACAAACGCCGAGATCGCCGCCCGATTGTGCGTGAGCGTGAATACCGTGGCCTCACATCTGAAGCACCTCTTCTCGAAACTCGAGGTCACCAGCCGGGCACAGGCCACCGCCTATGCCGTCTCCCACGGCTTGCGGCCGGGCCGGAGATAGCCCCTCCCCTGTTCCGGTGGTGAAAAACCCCTGAACAGGTCATTGCGAAGCGTGTCGACAGCCCGAATACTTCCCGCGCCCGCCGCAGGGCGACGCGGGAGAGAGGGCTCGGAATCCACTTCAGGGGGGCGCGGATGCATCTACCGACGATCGGCCAGACCCCGCAAGAGGGGAACGTCTCGGGCATCGCCGCGCGCGAATCCGAGTGGCGTCGGGGGCTGGCGGCGATCGTCATGACCTGGCTGGTGTTCGAAACCGCGACGGGTCTGGCGATCTACCTTCTCCCCTTCTCGGTCCCGAACCAGTGGAACGTCATCGTCCACACCGGGATCGGACTGCTGCTCCTCCTGCCCGCTCTGTACTACCTGGGCCGGCATCTCGCCGTCTACTGGAACCGCCCCATGACCGCGATCAAGGCGATGGGCTATCTCGCCGGCACCGCGACGCTCGTCGCACTCGTCTCGGGCAGCGTCCTGACCTTTCAGGCGGTGTTCGGCCGCCGGATCGGCTACGCCTGGGACGCGACGCATCTGGTATCGACCTTCGCGCTGATCGCCTTCACCGCTCCGCACGTGATCGTGATCCTCGTCAGGGACCGCGGTCTCGTATTCAAGGAGGAGGCCACCGGATTGCTCGCGGCGCAGCATGCCGCAATGCGGCGCGGCGGCGTCGCCCTGTCGGTGATGCTGGCTGTCATTGCCGTCTGCTGGGCCCTGTATCCGGGCGACACGATGCGCAACAGCTTCCCCGAGGACTACTCGTTCCGCTACGGCGAGAATCGCCCGTTCGCACCCAGCCTGGCCCGCACCGAGTCCGGGGGGGCCTACGATTCGCGCTCCCTCTCGGGCTCCGCCTCGTGCGGCACGTCCGGGTGCCACGAGCAGATCACGAAGGAGTGGAGCGTCAGCGCGCACCGGTGGGCCGCCATGGATCTCGGATTCCAGCGGATCCAGACGGAGATGGCGAAACAGAACGGACCCGAGTCCACCCGCTATTGCGGCGGCTGCCACGACCCGATCTCGCTGTTCTCCGGCACGAAGAACATCTTCACCGAGAACCTCACGGCCCTGGCCGGATACAACGAAGGGGTGTCCTGCCTGGCCTGCCATTCGGTCCGCAAGACCGATGTCGAGGGAAACGCCAACTACGTCGTCGCGCAACCCACCCGCTATCTGTTCGAGCTGCGCGAGGGAGCGGCTTCGAGGGTCGCACGCGACTTCCTGATCCGGGCGTATCCGGGGCAGCACCTGAGCGACCTCAGCAAGCGGGTCTTCAAGACTCCAGAGTACTGCGCGGCGTGTCACAAGCAGTTCATCGACCAGGAGGTCAACAACGTCGGTTGGGTGCAGCTGCAGAACCAGTACGACAACTGGCGCAAGAGCCGCTGGAACCATCCCGGCGATCCCAGCAAGACAATCGAGTGCCGCGAATGCCACATGCCGCTGATGGCCTCCGATGACCCCGCCTCGGGGGACGCGCTCGACTACAACCGCACGCCCGGCGACGGCATGCACCGCAGCCACCGCTTCGTGGGGGCCAACCAGGTGATGCCCGCCCTGCTCGAGCTGCCGGGTGCCGACGAGCAGGTCGAGCTGACGGGCCGCTGGCTGCGCGGCGAATACGAGATCCCGGAGATCGCCGGCAAGTGGACCCGTGGGCCCGCCGTCGGCCTCGAGCTCGTGGTCCCCGACAGCGTCACGCCCGGAGAGCCCGTGAGCCTGAGGGCGGTCGTCACCTCCAACAAGGTGGGGCACGACTTCCCCACCGGTCCGCTCGACATCATCCAGGCATGGATCGAGGTCACGGTGACCGACCCCGAAGGTAACGCAGTGTTCACCTCGGGCATGATCGACGACCGGCACTTCATCCAGCCGGGCGCTTTCCTGTTCAAGGCGGAGCCGGTGGATCAGTACGGCAACCTGATCGACCGCCACAACCTGTGGGAGATGGTGGGCGTGCGCTACCGGCGATCGTTGTTCCCCGGCTTCTCCGATACGGCGGAGTATTCCTTCCGCTGTCCCGGCAACGCCGACATGGTCGCATCGCCGACCACGACCGACACCCGGTTCGCTTTCAATGCCCCGAAGGCGGAGACCGCGACGCTGCACGTTCGGGCGCGCCTCCTGTACCGCAAGATCGACCAGTACCTGCTGAATTTCATGTTCGGCGAGGACTCCGGGCTGACCACCCCCGTGACCGAGATGGCGCGTGCCGAAGCGACGCTGCATGTAGGCACGGTACCGGTCGCCGCGTTGAAGCCCCACGACGCCCGATGAGCAGTGCGCCTCGTCCATCTCGGCCCGCGGGCCCACGCCACGCGCGCCGTGCCCGGCTCTGGCTGTGGCTTGCCGCGGGCCTGTTCGCCGCGATCGTGATCGCGCTCGTGCTGTCGAGACGTCAGACGGTTCCCTACACACCCGGGATGGAGGCGGCCACGAGCGACGAGATCACCCACAGCCTCGCCCGCTCCATTCCCGGGGAAGCGCCACGGATCGCCTTCACCGACGTGGCGACCGAGGCCGGGATCCCGTTTCGTCATTTCAAGGCGGCGCGCTCCACCCAGCTCCCCGAGGACATGGGCTCCGGCGCGGCCTGGGGCGACTACGATGATGATGGCGATCCGGACCTTTTCCTCGTGAACGCCGTACGGCTCGGAGAAGACGGCCTGCCGGCGTCGGGCTCGGACGCACACGCGGCGCTCTATCGCAACGACGGGGGCGGGCGCTTCACCGACGTCACCCTGCAGGCCGGGCTGGACGCCGGCGGCGAGGGAATGGGAGCCGCCTGGGGCGACTACGACGGCGACGGTGACCTCGATCTGGTGGTCAGCCGCTACGGCACGAGCATCCTGTACAGAAACGACGGCGGCCTCTTCACCGATGTCACCGACGCTGCAGGTCTGTCGGACGATACGGGGTTCTGGACGGGCGTCTCCTGGGCTGACTTCGATCGCGACGGGGATCTGGATCTGTACGTCTGCGGCTACGTCCGCTACCGCCTCAGCGCCACCGATCGCGACAAGACGTCGTTCCAGTACGGGTCGGTCCTGCCCTACACGCTCAACCCGTCCTCCTACAGGCCCGAGCGGAATCTTCTCCTGCGCAACGACGGCGGCGTGTTCTCCGACATTGCGCGTCGGGCGGGGGTTGACAACCCGGAGGGCCGTTCGCTTTCCGCCTCGTGGGCCGACTTCGACTCCGACGGGTGGCCCGACCTGTACGTGGCCAACGACATCTCGGACAACGCCCTGTTCAGGAATCGAGGCGACGGAACCTTTCTCGATGCCAGCCATTCCGCGTGGGTGGCGGACTACCGCGGCGCGATGGGGCTCGGTGTCGGAGACTGGGACAACGACGGCGATCTCGATATCTTCGTCTCCCACTGGCTCGCCCAGGAGAACGCCCTCTACGAGAACCTCGCGGAGAAGGTCCGGGCCACCGAATCCGAACCGCTGCACTTCATCGATCAGGCCGACATGCTCGGCCTCGGCCAGATCGCGATCGATTATGTCGGCTGGGGCACCGCCTTCCTGGACTACGACGGAGACGGGCGTCTCGACCTCTTCGTGGCGGACGGGAGCACGGTGCCCATGGAGAGCGACCCGGGCCGCCTCGTGCCGATGAAGAACCTGCTCTTCTGGAACGCGGGTCCCGGGAGAGGATATTACGAGGTGGGCTCCGTGAGCGGGCCCGCGTTCGCGGCGGAGAACGTGGCACGCGGCGCGGCTGTCGCGGACTACGATGGCGACGGAGACCCCGACATCGTCGTCAACGTCAATGGCGGTCAGGCCCTCCTGCTCCGCAACGAGGCGCCGCGCAGCCACGGATGGCTGCGCGTCCTGCTGCGGGGCCCTTCGGGCCGCAGGAGCGGCGGCCTCGCAACCACGACGCATGCCATCGGGGCGCGGGTGCGTGTCATGGCGGGCGGCACGACACAGGTGCGCGAGGTCGGGGGCGGTTCATCCTACCTGAGCCAGGAGCCGCCCGGCGAGGTGATGTTCGGTCTCGGAAACGCCGGAGGCGTGGATAGCCTCGAGGTGCGCTGGCCTGACGGCACCACAGGCACGTTCGAGAATCTGCCGATCAACGCGGTCGTGCGGCTGACGGAGGGGCGCGAGCCGGAGATCTTCGCCGGCCCGGGCCGATCCGCCCCGTGAGTCGCGTCGTGTTGCTCATCATCGCGGCAATCGCCACGGCGGCTCCGTCCGGGTGCTCCGGCCGCCCGGGGGACGCCACCACGCGCGAGAGCCGCCGTGACAGCCAGGTCGTCCGCTTCTGGGATTCGTTCCACGAGGCCACCCGGCTGCGACTGGAGGGACGATGCTCCGACGCGGAACGCCTGTACAGCCGGGCGCTCGTGATCGACCCGCGCCACGAGGACTCGCTCTACTATCTCGGCCAGTGCCGGCTGCAGATGGCCGACCCCGCCGGCGCACGTGAGGCGTTCGAGACGCTCGTCTCGGTCAATCCGGCGAGCGCGCGCGGCCATCTCTCGCTCGGTGCCTTGCTGGTCTCGCCCGACGGCGCGGGCCCGCTCGATGCCGTGGGGGCCGAGGCTCACTTCAGGCGCGCGCACGAGATCAACGGCGAGGAGACCGGCCCGATGGTGCGCCTCGGCGAGGTGCTGATCCTGCTCGGGCAGCGTGAAGAGGCGCAGCACTGGCTCGAGGCGGCCTTCGGCAGCAACCCGAAGAGCATCGAGGCGGCCTTCCTCTCGGGGTACCTGCACTGGCGGCGCGGAGACCGTCCGGGCGCCGGTGCGTACTACCGCAGGGCCGTCGATGCGGCCATGGCCTCGGCGCCCGCCAGGGGCGTACTCGGCGAGGGGGATCGCCGCCCGGCCGCGGGGGGACGCGTGCGCCCGCTCCCTCTCGCTAATCCCATGGGGGAGACCCTTTTCGGTGCGTTCAGCGCCCATCTGCGCGAGCAGAGTGTCGGGCTGCAGGCCGGCCGGGCTCCCGACCTGGACGCTATCTATGCTCCCGTGCGAGATTTCGTGATGGACCTGTCCCGCCGGACGCCCCCGCCTCCCTCCTGAGCCGCCCGGGCGGCCGGGAACGATCCTTGCATAGCCGAGGTGTGGCGCCGTGCGCCATCCATGCACCGAACCGAGCCAACCGAGGTCGAGGCACATGTCTGTCATCATCGAACCGTTCCGCATCAAGGTCGTCGAGCCGATCACCATCCCCACGCGAGCCGAGCGCGAGGCCTATCTGGCCGAGGCCCACTACAACCTGTTCGCCCTCCCCGCCGAACGAATCACCTTCGATCTGCTGACCGACTCGGGGACCTCCGCGATGAGCGCGGCGCAGTGGGGCGCGATGATGGTCGCCGACGAGTCGTACGCCGGCTCGCGGTCCTATTTCCGCTTCGAGCGCGTGGTCAAGGACCTCACCGGCTTCAGCCACATCATCCCGACGCACCAGGGCCGGGCCGCCGAGCGGATCCTCTGCGAGATCAGCGTGCCGAAAGGCTCGCTCGTCCCGAACAACAGCCACTTCGACACCACACGCGCCAACATCGAGTACCACGATGCCGAGGCGCTGGATCTGGTCGTGGCCGAAGCCTCCGACACCGGATCGTCGTTCCCCTTCAAGGGGAACATCGATCTGGCGAGGCTCGAGGAGACCTGCCGCCGTCACCGCGATCGCATCCCGTTCGGCATGATGACGATCACGAACAACACGGGCGGTGGCCAGCCGGCCAGCCTGGAGAACATCAAGGGCTGCTCCCATGTCCTGAGATCCCACGGGATCCCCTTCCTGCTCGACGCCTGTCGATTCGCCGAGAACGCATACATGATCAAGCTGCGCGAGCCGGGCCAGGCGGACCGGCCCGTGCGGGAGATCGCCCGCGAGATCTTCAGGCTGGCCGATGGCTGCACCTTCAGCGGCAAGAAGGACGGCCTGGTGAACATGGGCGGCCTGCTCGCCTTCAACGACGAGCGGCTCGCGGCCCAGGCGCGCAACATCCTGATCCTGACCGAGGGGTTTCCCACCTACGGCGGCTGCGCGGCGCGCGACCTGGAGGCCCTGGCGGTCGGGCTCGAGGAGGTGCTCGACGAGAGCTACCTGGAGTACCGGCTGGCCAGCGTCCGGTATCTCGCCCAGGGGCTCAACGCGGCGGGGATCCCCACGGTGCAGCCTCCCGGTGGGCATGCCGTCTTCATCGACGCCCGCCGGATGCTCCCGCACATCCCGCCCGACCGGTATCCCGGCCATGCTCTCGCGTGCGAGCTGTATCTGGAGGGCGGTATCCGGTCCTGCGAGATCGGCAGCGTGATGTTCGGATCGCATGACGAGCGCGGGGCCTTCGTTCCGGCCCGGCTGGAGCTGGTCCGGCTGGCCCTGCCCCGCCGGGTCTATACCCAGAGCCACGTCGACCGGATGATCGAGGTCTGCGCCGCGGTCGCCGCCCGGGCGGACGACATCCGAGGCGTCGAAATGACCTGGTGCCCTCCCTTCCTGAGGCATTTCACGGCCCGTTTCCGGCCGGCCCCGGGATAGGTTCTGGGCCATACCGCCCACTCCCGGCTGCGCCAATTCACTCAGGGAGCGCGCCGCCGCCGTGGGATGGCCCGTGTTGTCGGCGGGTCGGTGCCGGCGCCCGCGAGGGGCGTATGGCATTGCCATTGCTGTGTATTCGATGAGCGGCTGCTGCCGCTCTGGAGGATCTTGCCATGCCGGACCGCAGGATGGTCACGATGGACGGCAACGAGGCCGCCGCTTCCGTGGCATACCGATGCAGCGAAGTTATCGCGATCTACCCCATCACCCCCTCGTCGCCCATGGGCGAGTCCTCGGATGAATGGGCGGCAAAGGACAGACCGAATCTCTGGGGCGCGATCCCGCGCGTGACCGAGATGCAGTCGGAAGGCGGAGCGGCCGGCGCAGCACACGGCGCGATCCAGGCCGGTGCCCTCACGACGACCTTCACGGCATCGCAGGGCCTGCTGCTGATGATCCCCAACATGTACAAGATCGCCGGCGAGCTGACCCCGTTCTGCATGCACGTCTCGGCCCGCACGGTGGCCACCCACGCGCTGTCGATCTTCGGTGACCACTCCGATGTGATGGCCTGCCGTCAGACCGGGTTCGGGATGCTGGCCTCCGGTTCGGTGCAGGAGGTCCATGACCTGGCCGCTGATCGCCCACGCGGCGTCGCTGAGGTCGCGGATCCCGTTCCTGCATTTCTTCGATGGCTTCCGCACCTCACACGAGGTTTCCAAGATCCAGGAGCTGAACGACGACGACCTGCGGTTCCTGATCGACGACGAGGCGGTGGCAGCCCACCGGAGGTCGGCGCTGACGCCCGACCGACCGGTGCTGCGCGGCACGGCCCAGAACCCGGACGTCTTCTTCCAGGCGCGCGAAACCTGCAACCGCTTCTACCAGGCATGCCCCGGCGTGGTGCGCGAGACGATGGAACGGTTCGCAGCCCTCACCGGGCGTCGTTACCTCCCGTTCGACTACGTCGGGCACCCGCAGGCCGAGCGGGTGATCGTGATGATGGGGTCGGGCGCGGAGACCGCGCACGAGACGGTGGAGCTTCTGGCCTCGCGGGACGAGAAGGTGGGGCTGGTGAAGGTCAGGCTGTACCGCCCCTTCAGCATCGAGGACTTCGTCGGCGCGCTGCCGGAGTCGGCGCGGTCGATCGCCGTGCTGGACCGGACCAAGGAAGCCGGCGTCGGTGGGCGAGCCCCTGTACCTGGATGTCTGCACCGCCCTGCGTGAGGCGGGCCGCTCGGCCGAGGTGACCGGCGGCCGGTACGGGCTGTCGTCCAAGGAGTTCACACCGGCGATGGTCAAGGCGGTGTTCGACGATCTCGGCGCCGACCGGCCGCGCCGCCACTTCACCGTGGGCATCACCGACGACGTGACGCATCTGTCCCTCCCCGTGGACACGGAGTTCGACATCGAGCCGGAGGACGAAGTGCGGGCCGTGTTCTTCGGGCTCGGCTCGGACGGCACCGTGAGCGCGAACAAGAACTCGATCAAGATCATCGGCGAAGGCACCGACCGGTGGGTGCAGGGGTACTTCGTGTACGACTCGAAGAAGGCCGGCTCGGTCACCACGTCCCACCTGCGGTTCGGGCCGAGGCCGATCCGATCGACCTACCTGATACACCATGCCAGCTTCGTGGCCTGCCACCAGTTCGTCTTCATCGACAAGTACGACATCCTCGAGCTGGCGGCGCCCGGGGCGGTGTTCCTCCTCAACTCACCGTTCGGCCCCGAGGAGGCGTGGGACAGCCTGCCGCAGGAGGCCCAGCAGCAGATCGTGGACAAGAAGCTGCGGTTCCACGTCATCGACGCATCAGCCGTGGCGGCGAAAACGGGGATGGGCGGCCGGATCAACGTCATCATGCAGACCTGCTTCTTCGCGCTGTCAGGTGTTCTACCTCGCGAGGAGGCGATCGACAGGATCAAGGGCGCGATCCGCAAGACCTACCAGAAGAAGGGCGAGGAGGTGATCAAGCGCAACTTCGCGGCGGTGGACGAGACGCTCGCCCATCTGCACGAGGTGAAGGTGCCGGGCAAGGTGACCAGCGGGCGCGCGCTGCCGCCGATCGTGGCCGAGGAGGCGCCCGACTTCGTGAAGAAGGTCACGGCCCTGATGCTGGCCAACAAGGGCGACCTGCTGCCGGTGAGCGCGTTCCCGGTGGACGGCTCGTGGCCGCTCGGCACCAGCCGGTGGGAGAAGCGCAACATCGCCCTGGAAATCCCGGTCTGGGACTCCGACGTCTGCATCCAGTGCAACAAGTGCGCGATGGTCTGCCCGCACGCGACGATACGCTGCAAAGTGTACGAGCCGGCCGCGCTCGAGGCGGCGCCTGCGACCTTCAAGTCGACCGCCTACCGCGGAAACGAGTACCCGGGGCACAGCTACACGGTGCAGGTGGCCCCCGAGGACTGCACCGGCTGCGGGCTGTGCGTCATGATCTGCCCGGCAAAGGACAAGACGAACCCGAAGCACAAGGCGATCGACATGGCCCCGCAGATGCCGCTGCGGGAGGCCGAGCGCGAGAACTACCGCTTCTTCCTCGACCTTCCCGAGCCGGACCGTGTCGGGGTCAAGCTCGACGTCAAGGGCGGCCAGTTCCTCCAGCCGCTGTTCGAGTACTCCGGCGCCTGCGCCGGCTGCGGCGAGACGCCGTACGTCAAGCTGCTCACGCAGCTCTTCGGCGACCGGGCGCTCATCGCCAACGCCACCGGCTGCTCCTCGATCTACGGCGGCAACCTCCCGACCACCCCCTACACCACCAACCGGGACGGGAGAGGGCCGGCCTGGTCCAACTCGCTGTTCGAGGACAACGCCGAGTTCGGGCTCGGCTTCCGTCTCGCCATCGACCAGCACGTGCGGCTGGCGAGGCGCCTCCTCGGGATGCTGTCGTCGCGGGTCGGGGACGATCTGGCCCGCGAGATCCTCGAGGCCGACCAGACGGGGGAGATCGGCATCGTGAAGCAGCGCGAGCGCGTCGAAGCCCTGCGCGGAAAGCTCGGCTCCATGGATACGAAGGACGCAAAACTGCTGGCGTTCCTCGCCGACTACCTGGTGAAGAAGAGCGTCTGGATCGTGGGTGGCGACGGCTGGGCCTACGACATCGGCTACGGCGGGCTGGATCACGTGTTGTCGATCGGCGCCGACGTCAACATTCTCGTGCTGGACACCGAGGTGTACTCCAACACCGGCGGGCAGCAGTCGAAGGCCACTCCGATGGGTGCCGCCGCCAAGTTCGCGGTCACGGGCAAGGAGTCCACAAGAAGGATCTCGGGCTGATGGCCATGATGTACGGAACGGTGTACGTGGCGGGCGTGGCGTTCGGGGCGAAGGACCTCCAGACCATGAAGGCGTTCGCGGAGGCGGAGTCGTACCCCGGCCCATCCATCATCGTTGCCTACTCGCCCTGCATCGCCCACGGCTATGACCTCTCGTACGGCGCCGAGCAGCAGAAGCTGGCGGTCGGAGTCCGGCCACTGGCCGCTGTTCCGCTACGATCCGCGACGCGTGGCCACGGGAGAGTCGCCCCTGACGCTCGACTCCCCCGCCCCGCGCGCCGACCTCGCGCAGTTCATGCGAAACGAAACCCGCTTCCGCATGGTGGAGCGTCAGAACCCCGAGCGCTTCAAGAGGCTGCTCGCCGAGGCGCGGCGGGAGGCGGCGAACCGGTACCTCATCTACGAGCAGCTCTCGCGTGTCGTCATGACGCCCGACACCACCGCGGTCAAGGCCGACGCGCGGATCCAGGTCATAAGGGGAGAATCCATGGACCTCAGCACGACATATCTCGGTCTTCCGCTGGCTCATCCGTTCATGCCCGGCGCTTCCCCCCTCGTGGACGACATCGACACCGTGCGGAGGCTCGAGGATGCGGGCGCGCCCTGCATCGTGATGCATTCCCTCTTCGAGGAGCAGATCGTCCGCGAGTCGCTCGGGACAATCGCCGCCACCGTCCCGCACGAGGAGTCGTTCGGCGAGGCGCTCTCCTATCTGCCCGACCCGGAGGAGTTCCGGCTCGGACCTCACGAGTATCTCGAGCAAATCCAGCGTATCCGGGCCGCGGTCGGCGTGCCGGTCATCGCCTCTCTCAACGGCGTCACGACCGCCAGGTGGCTGGAGTACTCGTCGATGATCGAGGAGGCGGGAGCCGCCGCGCTGGAGCTCAACGTCTACTACCTCGCCACGAATCCCGACGAGAGCGGTGAGGCGGTCGAGCGGCGCACGCTCGACATCGTGGAGCGGGTCAAGAAGACCGTCTCGATCCCTATCGCGGTAAAGCTTTCGCCTTTTTTCTCCTCGATGTCGTCGGTCGCGGCCAGACTCGACGCGGCCGGCGCCGACGGCCTGGTGCTGTTCAACCGTTTCTATCAGCCCGACATCGACGTGGAGGTACTCGAGGTGGTCCCGAGCCTGAGGCTCTCCGACTCCTCCGAGCTGCTCCTGCGGCTGCGGTGGCTCGCGATCCTCTCGGGCCGCCTGCGCGCCAGCCTGGCCGTCAGCGGCGGCATCCAGACCCATATCGACGCGATCAAGGCGGTGATGGCCGGGGCTCACGCGGTGCAGACCGTCTCGGAGCTGCTGCGTCACGGGCCCGAGCGGCTGCGCTCACTCAGGATGTCGATGGTCGCCTGGATGGAGGAGCACGAGTACGAATCGCTCGAGCAGATGCGGGGCAGCATGAGCCTGCAGCGGTGCCCCGACCCGGCCGCCTTCGAGCGGGCGAACTACATGCGCATCCTGCAGAGCTGGAGGCCCTGAGGTGGCCGACAACCGACCCGATTCCGCGATGGAGTACCTGCAGGCCGATCACCGCAGGCTCGACGGGCTGATGGGCGAATGTCAAGCAAAAGCGCAGGCGGGCGACATGGCCGGCGCGGGCGCGCTTTTCGAGACATTCCGCAACGGTCTCGTCAGGCACATCAAGATCGAGGAGGGGCTGCTCTTCCCCGAATTCGAACGGGCGACCGGCCTGGCGAAGGCCGGCGGGCCGACCGGGGTGATGCGGCACGAGCACGAGGAGAATCCTGCGGCTGCTGGGGCTGCTGCGCGAGCTCTTCGCCTCGGCCGGGCCGTCGCCGGACGCTTTCGAGTCGCTGCAATCCACGCTGGTGGCACTTTTGCACGAGCATAATCTGAAGGAGGAGCGTATCCTCTACCCAATGACCGACAGCCAGGTCCCGCCCGATCGGCTCAGGGATCTCGTCGCCAGGATGAAGGCCTTCTGAATGGACAACGACGTCAGGACGAACCCCGCTCTGTTGAAGCTCGATCTGTACTGCAAGGGCATGCGCATGGACGACTCCTGTTTCATCGAGCGGGACGGGGGCCGCAGCATCATGCGCACGCGCGCCGGTCTCGGCAGCGGCCTCGAGCTGGTCCTGCCCGGAGGGCTCTGGACGAACGTGCCCGTGACGGAGGCGTTCGCGCTGGAATCGCCCTATGAGCTGCGCAAGAAGGAGAGCCGGTACACGATTTGGAGGGGCACGGAGGCGATAGCCGACGTGACCCTCTCGCCGAGACCCGCCTGGTACGATCTCAGGACCTCCTCCGGCAAGCCTATGACGCGGATCGGCTCGCTGCAGGGCACCTACCTGGGCATCTATCCCGCCAAGGTGTGCGAGTACTGGCTCGAGCGTCCGGAGCGTGACAACTGCAAGTTCTGCTCGGTCGGACTGAACCTCGGGGTCGACGACGCCGACACCAAGTCGGTTGACGAGGTGCTCGAGGTCGTCCACGCTGCCATGCGCGAGTCCGCTATTACCTACGTCGACTTCAACACCGGCCACTACGAAGGGGACACCTACCTCGACATCCTCCAGCCGTACATCGAGAGGGTCAAGAAGGAAACCGGGCTGCTGATCGGCGTGCAGACGCCCCCGCACAACGACCTGAAACGGTACGACCACCTCAAGCGGATCGGCGTGAACCGCGTCTCCTTCTGCTTCGAGATCTTCGACAGGCAGCGGTTCATCGAAGTGTGCCCGGGCAAACACCGGCAGTACGGGCTCCCCGGTATCTCGAGGCGGTGCGAATACTGCGCGAAGCTGGGCGGCGGGCTGACCGGCGAGCCGTGGGTCTCCAACGGCGAGATCGTCGCGGGGCTCGAGCCCCGAGTCCTCCATGGCCGCCATCGACTGGGTCACGAGCGTGGGCGCCATCCCCACCGTCTGCGTGTTCCGGCCGCTCAAGGGGACCGACTTCGAGGATGTGCCTCCTCCCCGCACCGAGGATCTGATCCCGGTGTTCCGGCGTCTGTACGAGTCGTGCATGGAGCGCGGCCTGCCGATCGGCGTGGCGCCGAACATCCACGTCAGTCTCGTGCTGCTTCCCGAGGAGTGCCGCTGGTTCTCCGACCGGAGATACTGGGCGCAGGAGCTCAAGCTCAAGGCGATGTCCTGGTACCTTCGACGGAAGCTGTCGGCCCCGGCCGCGGGCGGGCGGCGCGGAGCCGCCTGAGCCTTGCCGCCGGACGTGCCGCCTGATTCTTCCGGCACCCTCGCCCCGGCGCGATCGATCCTCTACAATCGTGCCGGAGGTCCGTCATGACGAAACCGCTGCGCCAAGGCCTGTTCGCGCTCTGCCTCATGGCGGCACTGACGGCGCTGGGCCCGGGCGGCCCGCTCGGCGATCCGGGCCGCAGGAAGGACAAAGGTAACGATCCGGGTCCGACAAAGCCCGAGGTGCATCTCACCGTCTCGCCCCGTCACGGGTTCCGACCGCTGACGGTCACGCTGACCGGGACCCTCGAGGGAGTCGACGCGAACGACCCGCAGTTCTGCCACGCCGGCGTGGAGTGGGAGAGCCGGACGCCGCTGGGCGTGGTGAGCGTCTCGAAGGAAGACCCCAAGTGCCTCCACCCGCCCGAGGAAGTGCACGTGCAGTTCACCTACACCAAGGTGGTCACGCTCTCGCGGGTCGGAAGCTTCACCTACCGGCTGATCATCCACACGCGCGACGGCGAGAAGATCCTCTCCAACACGCAGGAGATCCGCGTGCTGGACAACGAGTAGCCCCTGAGGGTGGTGCTGCGACGGGGCCCCTGCCCCGCCGCAGCTCTTGCCACCGTTCGACCCCCGTGTCGAGGGGTCGTTGTCGATGGAGTCTAGAAGTCGACGACGATCGTTGGGTTGAAATCACAGGTCCCGACGTCGAAGCCGACGGTCTTCTTGAGGTTTCTCCCGTTCACGCGTGCCATGACGGTGACCTGATACGAGCCCGGCGCGAGCTGGATCGGATTCCCCGCTGTGCCGTACTCCCGGTGGTACTGGAACCCCCCGCACGGAGCGACAGGTACAACGGTCTGCAGAGGCAGGTTGTGCGCCTGGTCTACCGTGTCGAGCCGGTTTCCGTTCCGGTTGGCTCCGAGCCTCTGGAGCTTGATGCTCTTGACCTCCGGTAGCGGTATGCCCCCGGCCATCACCAGCACGCGGGCACCTGTACGGCTGCCTTCGCCGCACAGCGCTCGTGTGATGCTCGTGGTGGCGTTGGTGATCGGGTCGCTGACGTAGGTGACCGTCACCTCTCCGGCCCGCTCCCGGGCCACGGTATCTGGCGCGAACACCGTGTCGAGGGCTCCATCCCCCGCGATATGGCCCGGCTCCAGGATGATCGGAAACGAGGGAAGCCCTGAAAGGCTGAACTCACCCGGATTGTCACTGATCGCGAAGTCCGTGATCCTCAGATTACAGGTGCCCGTATTCGACACGGGGAAGGGCAATCCGGTGGTGCAGGCGCCGACACTCTGAATGACGGTAGGCGGGAAGCCCACGTCCGGCGGGACATCGATCATCGGGACCGGCGTGCTGGCCGTGACAGTCCGTGTGATCACGGGCATGTCGGGATCGTCCGTGTCGATCTGCAGCGTGCACGATTTCGGCCCGGCGGAGGTCGGTGTGAACCGGATTGTCACATCCTGACAGGAGTCCGGGCTGACGGCGGCCGGGAAGGGACTGCTGACCAAGGTGAAGTCCATACATGCCGGATCGAGTGCGACACTCGTCACATCGAGATTGCAGGCACCCACATTGCACACGTTCACGATCTTCTCCGCCTGGCTGCCCGCGCACACGTCGCCGAACCCGGTCGAGCCGGTGACACGCACATCCGGCGAACCGACGCTCGCAGAGACATCCACCTCCTCAGCGGGGTTCACGGAGTCGTTGCTCGAGATCGTGAGCGTTCCACTCGCGTTGCCCGATGCACCGGGGGTGACTTCCACCTGGAATGGGAAGCAGGCATCCGGGCTGATCACGACGGGATAGCCGCCCGTCGGATCGGATACGTCGAACACCGCGTTCGAGGATGTAATGCTGTCGACTGCCAGGTCCTCCTTCCCCGTGTTGCAGACGTCCAGGGTTCGCGTCTGGGTGCTTCCCGCACAGACCGCACCGAAGCTCAGGTTGCCAGGCACCTGGATCTGGGGCACGCAGCAGACGATGGTCGATGAGAAGAAGATGTCGATCGAGCTCGACACCGGCGATACCGATGGCGGCGAGGTGGCCGAGGCCCAGGTGCTGTAGAGACGGCCGGCGCCGCAGGCGTTCCCGTTGTAGTCGCCGTACTTGGGCGGGCTGCCGCCGGCGCACGCGCAGAACTGGTTCGCGGGACACTGACATCCGGCGACGCCGGTGGCTGTCATGTTGCACGCCGTGGTTCCGCAGTCGGAGAAGTCACACCGCGTTCCGGTCCTCGAGACGCAGCACTGCTCGCTCCCGGGGCATGCCGCGCCACCCGGAATGCAGGGGTTCATGGAGTCGCCCGGCATGGGCGAGCCGCACGTCATCATGCAGGTTCCGGTTGCGCACTGGCCGGCAAGCTGCGGCTGTTGCGTGCACGATTCCGAGTCATTGCTGTTCCGCGGCGCGGATCCCGCCCAATTGGTGTTGGGAGGACCGCACTGGGAATCGGATGGGGACGTGTACTGGATCTCATCCCCGACGGTCAGCGAGAAACCATCCCTCGCCGCGTTTCCGGCGAAGTAGTCGGTCAGCGAATTGTCCGCGGGGCTGGCGTTGCGGCGGTCGAACCAGGTCGAGTACGCCTCGCCTCCCACCGAGCACACCCACGGCATGAACCGACGGCCCAGAATCCCGCTGCTCACCTGTGCCGTGTTCGGACAGCAGACCTCGCCGCCAACAGGACAGGCCGGGCCTCCCGGGGTGCACGGCGTGAGCGAATCGCCGGGGAGCGGGACCCCACAGGTCGACCGGCAGCTGCCCCAGTTTGCACCTCCATCTATCGAGTCCTGCACCAGGACGTCTTCGTTGCTGGGCCCCGTATTGACAGCGTAGGAGATGAAGAGATGGTTGGCGCTCGTGTCGTCAACGGCAACCGTGGGGCTCGAAAGATTGTTTCCGTCGTTGCATCGATTCAATCCCGCAACCGGACAGGGAACGGCGGGGCTGGAAGTGACCACCGCCACAGGGGGCGAAGGGACCAACCCGCTCGCGCAGGAGCTCAGCCTCCAAAGCTCGATGTTGTTCTGGCGGCGGTACACGACATAGACTCTCCCATCCTGCCCCACAGTGATTCGCGGGAAGTCGCCCAGGGTGAACAGTGGAGGCGATGGCCCCCACGTCGCTCCCCCGTCCTGCGAGCAGACGATGCCTATGCCTACGGTCGACCACAGCGACCGCCAGGTGGAATAGAGCTGATCTCCGCCCGGCGCCGGATTGAACCGGTCGACGGCGATATGCTCCTGATCCGGGAATCCTCCGCCGCACTGCGCGTCCTGCACGCAGCCGCCCATGCCGGGCATGGGAATCGCGTTCGGGCAGGTGTACGCCGAGGTCGTCGGGGTGAAGGTCTGCCCGTTGTTCGTGGAGGTCAGGATGGCCGTGTTGCAGACACCACCGATGTTGGCTGCGTAGAACGTGCCGCTCGGGCCGTAACCGAGCGACGGATCGTTGCCCGAGATCCCAGCCGATGTGCTGAACGACTGACCTCCATCGTTCGAGTAGAAGTAATTGCTGTTCGATCCAATGACGATATCCCGTCCGTCCGTTGAAACCGTGATCTCGAGCTCGGCGTCGATCCCAGGCTGACTCGTCACTCTGAGTGGCGCACCTGCCAACCGGGCCAACTCGGGCGCCGGCGGAGCCGAATCGAGGGATATGGTGCTCCCGGGGTCACTCGGGTCCGGTCCCGGCGAGCGAGGGATCGGCTCCTTGATCAGCCGCTCGACTTCCTCCTGCACCGCGGCGGGGTCACCCGACGCACCCGTGATGACACCCTCTCCGATGGCGACGACGGCGGCGACCGAAGCGGAGTCCGCTTTCGCGGGCAGAGCCCCCTCGAGGCGGATGATGAGGTCATCGGCGGCGATCGCCGTCGTCACCACGAGCTGCATCACGGGCTCCACTGAAGCACTGGCGGGGTCGCCGGGAGTGGGTCTTTCGATCAACTGCTGTCTCTGCAGGGCTGGCCATCCAGCGATCTCCACGAACTGGGAAGGCGTGTTCGACTCCGCTTCGAACTGCTTGAGCCGAAGCAACGCCTCTGCGTGGTCTTTGCGCTGCTCCGTGTGCACGACGATTGAGGCGATGTCGTCCAGAAGAACCTGACCGCGATCAATCGCCTCGGGTGGAGCCGCGAACATCTGCTGGACGTTCCCGAGCTGCCGGACCGTCCAGCCGGCAGGATAGGCCAGCGTGAAGCTCTGCCCCACCTCGAAGCGTTCCGTGAGCGCCGGCCCGGAGGGCGGGAGCGAGCCTGATTGTGACGTTGCAGAGCCGATCCACGTCGCAGGCATGAGCAGACACAGGAGTACGGTGGCGGTCAGGAGGGATGACCGCCTGGTGTGCGTCCGGTACCGTGCGCTTGCGGTCGTTTGCTTCACATCGAGCCTCCTTTCAGATGCTCGTTCGCACGCCCGTCGAGCGGCGGGACTCGAATCGGGGGGAACGGGCGACTGAGTGAATTGAAAGCTGGGAAACGCCGGACTTGGCGTCGGAGGGGACGTGCCCTGGCGGTGGTCGGGCGAAACCGTTCGCGACCAGTGGTTCCCGTTGACGCGAGGAAACTCTGCGCTATCGGCGACGGATCCCGGTCTCGGGTGCCCGTCGCATCTCTGTTTCCCGTGTATCCGTGCAGGTGCAGGTCGCCCGACCTGTTGACGAGAATCGGGCGTTCGCGGGTTGCGTGGACGCCAGCCCGTCCTCGGTGTCTCCGCCGTCTGCGACACATTGCCCTGGTTCACTCTCGGGGCAGGGAGGGATATGTGCGTGATTAAATCATTCCTCGTATACCTCCGTCATCTCCGCGTGTCAAGACCCGACTTCCGTACCCGACTGACGGGCGAATGGAAATGATGACGGATCTCGATGCGGCATGACCACAATCCACCGTCGACGGGAGGACCGTCCCCGCCATCTCACAGGGTGGCACCGGGCCGGTGCGCGCGGCACGTCCGGGCCGCGTGGGCTCCCTCTCAGCTCCCCCACCCGAGCAGCGCCCGTTCGGCCTCGTAGCGGACATCCTGCGACGGGTCGTCGCGTGCGAGCTGCTCGAGGAAGGCGCGTACGCCGTCGCCGCCCAGGGTCGTCAGCGTCTTCACAGCCTGGACCCGGAACGGGGCCGACGGATCGAGCGCCGTGCGGCCGCGGAGCTGGTCGGTCAGCTCGCGGCGGTTCGGAACCTCACGACCCGCCGTGCCGGCGTCGGAGATGATCTGCTGCATCAGTTTCAGCGCCAGCACCCGGATGTCGTCGCGAGGGTTGTCCAGGAACCCGACGAGCGTCGGGATCATCGCCAGAATCGCCCAACCCCTCCACGAGCAGCTCCCCGAAGGCTCCGGTGACGAGGATCGGGTTGGGGCTCCCGATAGCCTCCTTCAGCCTGTCGGCCTGCCGATCGTAGTCCCGGTCGGACTGGATCGACACGAAGGTACGGGCGGCGTCGACGGTGGCCTCGGCTCCCTCGGCCGGCAGCGGGTTACGGCCCTGGGCGCCCCACATCAGGGTGTAGATGTCCCCCTCGGGCTGCTCGCCATCCTCTTTTGTGAACTTGCGAAGGAACAGCAGCACGCGCTCGCCGGTGACGAAGTCGATCTTGTCCTCCCAGGGGCGTCGCAGGAAAGAGTCGAGACGGAAGGCGATCCGGAAGTTGTCGCCGGGCCTTTCCGGGATGGTGCACTTGAGCACTTCGAGGGTCTTGATCGCCGCGAAGCGGTGCGCGCCGTCGGTGACCTCGCCCCAGACCACGAGCGGGGCGCGGCCGGTCTTCTGGTACAGCGTCAGGTCCCGGACCTCGGCCTTCGGGGAGGCCGGGGCCAGCAATGCGGCGAGCACGGCCAGTGCGGGCGGCGCGAGGCGCCTCATCATCGTCTGCACGGTCTGCATGCGCGGAGTCTAACGGGCGATGGCGGCGGCGGCAAGGCTTCGGTTTTGCTTGTTTTTCGGCATCCTCAGGGCATGGATTCGGCTGCCCGGCCTCGACGGCATCTCTTCCTTGTGGGTGGCGGTGGGTGGCGCTCGCCCGACGGCTCCGGCGCGGGGATCCCCCATCCGGAGGATCGCCCTGCCGGGCGTGGGATCCGGTAACGCCCGGGCTCGTCTGGCGGCCGGGAAGGAAGAAAACGGGCACCCGATGCCGCAACGAGAAGCGCATGGTACCATCACGCCGATGACATCGAGTCTGTCGATTGAAGGGTGGCGTCTCAGGCGGCGGCAGCCGGCGGCCCGCCGGCGGGCGCTGCGTGTCGCCGTCACCGGCCGCGCCCTCATCGCCCGTGATGTCATCAGGCGGCTCTCCGCGGCGGGGATCGCCGAGGTATTTCTGCCCGAAGCGTCGCCGGGCGGGACGATCGCGGACGTTCTCGTGATCTGCGATTCGGATCCGTCCCTGGTCCGGGACGCCGCACTGTGGGCCGTCCGCACCTGTCCCGATACCGCCGTCGTGATCGCCGCGCGGGAGGGTCTGGCGCTGTGCCGGGAGGCGGCTCGTGCCTCCGGTCTCACCCCGCACCTGATCGTCGCGCCGGGTGGGATGCCGCGCGCCGCCGTCGAGCGGCGCCGGATCGCCCTGGCGCTCCGGGCCGCCGCGTCCCAGGCCGAGGTGCCGATCATCGGCGGCGATGGCTTCGCGGGCACGCGCCCGCTCTGGCGGTACGCCACGGTCGCCGGGATCCCGATCGACGAGCTCGTCGGTGCCCACGACCCGTCGACGGCGGATCCGCAGTCGGGTGAAGTCTCCGACACGCTGCTGGCGGCCTCGGCCGCCGCTCTGGCACGGGCAATCCTGCTGGATCGAAGGCTGGTGCTGTGCTGCACGGGATGGGCGGATGGCCCCTTCGGGATCCCCGGCGGCTACGTGACCGCGCCCTTTCGCGTCGGGGCACGCGGTGTGGAGGAGCCGTTGCCCGTCCGCCTCACGGTCGAGGAGAGGGCGCTGCTGATCCGGGCTTCGGTCTGAAGGCTCACGCCAGGATCGGGATCTGGACCACCGTCTCCCAGCCGGCTCCGGCGGCGGCACCGGGCACCACCTTGAGATAAACCTGCCGGTGACAACCCGCCCCGCGCAGGCCCTCGGAGCGGATCCAGGCCTTGAGCGCCCGGACCGTTTCGCCGATCCGGGCGATGTCGCCCTCGTGGACGGTGGTGGCCACGCGCTGCGCCTCGATCCGCTTCACCGTGATCCGGTCGTCGCCGTGCGCGTCGCCGGAGAACGGGATCCAGACCTGGCCGCGCATCGCGCCGGTGGCCGAATCGACATAGGTGTCGGGATCGTTCGTGTCCTCGAACAGGCCGATCCAGGGACCGGCGGGCAACCCCCTCTCGCGGAGCCACCCATCCACCTCGAGAAACGCCTCGCTCACCTCGCGGGCGGTGCCCGCCACGTCCAGCGAGGCGACAACGATCGGCGGCGCGGTTTCGAGCATGCAGCGGCGATCCATCCCCGGAGTGGCGCTACGGGTTGACGATGATCTTGCCGAACGCCTTGCGCTCCTGCATCCGTTTGTGCGCGGCGCCTATCTCGGCCAGAGGGAACACGGAGTCGATGACGGGCCGCAGCGCGCCCCGATCCACCAGGTTCATGACCTCGAGCAGTTCCCCTTTGGAGCCCATCGTGGAGCCGAAGATCGAGAGTCGGCGGAAGAAGATGTACCGGATGTCCGTGGCGACCTCGAACCCCGACGTGACCCCGCAGATCACCATCCGGCCGCCCGCCCTGAGACTGCGGATGTTGCGCGCCCAGGTGTCGGCGCCGATATGGTCGAAGATCACGTCGACGCCGCGGCGTCGCGTGATCCGCTTGACCTCCTCGTGGAAGTCGAGCTTCCTGTAGTTGATCGTCTCATCCGCGCCGAGCTCGCGCGCCTTCTTCAGCTTGACGTCGGTGCCGGCCGTCGTGATCACGCGGGCGCCGAGCAGCTTCGCGATCTGGATCCCCGCCACCGAGACGCCGCTTCCGGCAGCATGAACCAGCACGTCCTCTCCGGGCCGCACCTGTGCCAGTCCCACCAGCATGTGCCACGCGGTCAGGAAGACCAGCGGAATGGCGGCGGCCTCGTCGAAGCTGAGCTTGCCCGGGATCGGTATCACGTTGACGCCCGGCACGCAGACGTACTCGGCGCAGCCGCCGTCGCGGTTCTCGCCGATGATGCCGTACGACGCGCACAGGTTGTCCCGGCCCGAGAGGCACATCGTGCATCGCCCGCACGAGACTCCCGGCGAGACCACCACCCGATCACCCGTCTTGACCCCCCGGACGAAGCTCCCCGCCTTCTTCACCACGCCGGCGATGTCGCTTCCCGGAATCATCGGCAGCGGCATCCGCTGCCCGGGCACGCCCTTGCGCACCCACAGATCGAGATGGTTCAGGGCGCACGCCTTGACCTGGACCAGAACCTCGTCCTGGGCCGGGCTCGGTGTGTCCACTTCCTCGATCTTCAGCTTGTCGACGTCGCCATGCTCGTGAATCACTACCGCCTTCATTTGTCGGGAGTCTCCTTTGGCCTGTTCTTCCACCGCGGCTCGCGTTTCTCCAGGAAGGCCCGCACCCCTTCACGGGCGTCCGGAAGCGAAAGCAGGTCGTCAAGATAGATTCTCTCGGTGGCCTCCAGCGCCCGGGACAGCTTCCGGGGCCCGGCGCCCCTCAGGGCGCGCACCGCCTGGCGCATCACCGGCGCGCTGTTGCCGGCCAGCTCCCCGATCAGGCGATCCACCTCATCGTCCAGCCCGCCCGCCGCCGCCAGACGCGTGACCATCCCGAGAGCCAGCCCCTCGAACGCGGAGAACCGCCGCCCGGTCAGGATGATGTCGGCGGCACGCTGCCGCCCCATCATCCCGGGGAGCACGGCGGCGGCGATAGGCGGAAAGGAGCCCAGGTGGATTCTCCGGCTGGCCGAAGCTGGCGTCCTCGGAGGCGATCACCAGGTCGCAGCAGAGCGCGAGTTCCATGCCGGCGCCCAGCGCGAGTCCCTGGACCACAGCCACCGAGACGGCGTCGGCCGACCAGAGCGCACGGGCCACTTTGTGGAAGGCGGCCAGCATCCCGGGCGCGCGCTCCGGCGTGTGGTCCGCCACGTCGGCGCCGGCGCTGAACGCACGCGTCCCCGCCGCGCGGATCACGAGGATGTCGACCGGATCCCTGCCCGTCAGGCCGCCCACCGCGCCCGCAAGGCTCTCGAAGGCGGCGGTGCTGAGGATGTTGAGCGGAGGCCGGTTGATGGTGATCGTGCCCACGGACCCGTCCCGTTCGAGCACGATCTCCGGCGCCGATGCGTTCCCGGGTGCTTCCGCCCCCAATGGCAGCCCCCTTACTTGCCCTTGAAGCTCGCCCGCCTCTTGTTCACATAGGCGTCGAGCCCCTCCTTGGCGTCCTCGCTCTGGAAGAGCTGCTGCTGCAGCTCGCGCTCGAGCGACAGGGCCTCCTGGAACGACAGCTCGAGTCCCGACTGGACCGATCTCTTGATCCTCCCGACGGCCCGGCTCGCCTTGTTCGGCGGCAGGAACTGGCGGGCATAGGCGATCACCTCGTCCCAGTAGTTCTCCCGCTCGAAGATCATGTTGATCAGCCCCAGCTCCTTCGCCTCCTCGAACGAGAAGGTGGCGCCGGTCACCATCAGCTCGATGGAGCGCGACTTGCCGATCGCGCGGGCGAGCCGCTGCGTTCCACCGGTGCCGGGCAGCACGCCCAAATTGACTTCGGGAAGCCCGATCTTGCCGCCGTCCTTGCGAGCGATACGGATATCCGCCGCCATCGCGATCTCCAGCCCCCCACCCACCGTGTGGCCGTTGAGGGCGGCGATGACCAGCTTGGGCGTCTGCTCGAGGCGGTTGAGCGTTTCGTTGGCGTGCAGGCAGAAGTAGTACTTGAAGGTGGGGTCCACCTCGGACAGCATCTGGATGTTCGCGCCCGCGGAGAAGAACTTGTCCCCGTTGCCGCGCAGGACGATGACATGAACGCTCTGGTCGAAACGCGCCTTGACGATGGCATCGTCCATCTGGCGCATCATCTCGTGCGTGTAGGTATTGGCGGGCGGATCGTTCATCTCGATGACGGCGATCCCCTCGTTGACCGTGTAGTTGATCAGTTGCTCCGGCATGTTCTCGTCTCCCTCTCGCGTCGTTCGCCCCGCTGGGACGTCAGGACAGATCGACCCAGACGCTCTTGAGCTGCGTGTACAGCTCGATCGATGCGGCGCCGAGCTCGCGGCCGAAACCGCTCATCTTGCACCCGCCGAACGGCGACGCGTTGTCGAAATTGTTGTAGGTGTTGACCCACACCGTGCCGGCCCGCAGCTCGCGCGCCACCCGGTGGGCCTTCTTCACGTCCTTCGTCCAGACACCCGACGACAGCCCGTAGATGGACTCGTTGGCCATCCGGATCGCGTCGTCCACGCCGTCGAACGGGATGACGGAGAGCACGGGGCCGAAGATCTCTTCGCGCGCAATGGTCATGTCGTTGCGCACGCCGTCGAACACCGTCGGCTCCAGGAAGTACCCCTTGCCGTCCCCCACCTGGGCGCGCTTGCCTCCGGCCACCAGACTGGCTCCCTCTTCGATTCCCTTCGCGACGTACGACAGCACCGTCCTGAGCTGTCCCTCGGAGACCTGGGGGCCGAAGCGGCACTTCGGGTCGAGCGGGTCGGCCGGGACCATCTTCGCCGTACGCTCGACCAGTTTCTCCATGAACGCGTCGTGGATCGATTTCTCCACGAACAGCCGTGACCCGGCGGTGCAGATCTCCCCCTTGTTGTAGAAGATCGCGATCGTGGCGCCGCGCACCGCGGCATCCAGATCGGCGTCCGCAAAGACGATGTTGGGGGACTTGCCGCCCAGCTCGAGCGACACCTTCTTGAGCGTCCCGGCGCACTCGCGCATGATCTGCTGGCCCACCGGCGTGGAGCCGGTCACGGCGATCTTGTCGACCATCGGGTGCCGCACGAGCGCCATCCCGGCCACCGACCCGGCACCGGGCACGACGTTGAGCACACCGTCCGGCAGCCCGGCCTCCTGGCAAAGAGCAGCCAGCCGCAACGCGGTCATCGGCGTCAGCGAGGCGGGCTTCAGCACGACGGTGTTGCCGAAGGCGAGCGCGGGGGCCACCTTCCAGGCCGCCATCAGCAGCGGGAAGTTCCACGGGGTGATCTGGCCGCACACGCCGATCGGCTCGCGCAGGGTGTAGTTGAGGAACGGTCCTCGCACCGGGATGGTATCCCCGGTCGCCTTCGTGGCCCAGCCGGCATAGTACTGGAAGCAGTCGGCCGCCAGCGGGACGTCTATCTTGGTGTTCTCCGTGACAGGCTTGCCCGAGTCGAGCGTCTCCAGCTCGCCGAGCTCTTCGGCGTGCGCAAGGAGCAGGTCCCCCACCTTCCACAGGATGCGGGCCCGGTCGCTGGCCGACATCTTGCGTGTCCAGGGGCCGGAGTCGAACGCCTTCCTCGCGGCACGCACGGCGCGATCGATGTCCTCCTCCCGCCCCTCGGCGACCTGGGTCAGCACCTCGCCCGTGGCCGGGTAGATGGTATCGAAGACGCCGCCGGCGGCGGCGTCGACGAACCGGCCGTCGATGAACAGCTTGCCTGGCTCGACCTTCGCCTTCGTGGGTGAGAGCATCCTGGACATGAGACCGCCTTTCACCGGAAAGATCCGAACGAGGAGGGCCGCCACGCGAAGCCGAAGAGCCCGCGCCTGGAAGGTAAGTCAAGCTCCTCCTGGAATTTGCCCGGCATGGTACGAGATGGGACGGTGGGGTGTCAACTTGGTGTATCATCCCCCGTCATGAACGAGATACGCCACGTGACGGTGCTCGGCGCCGGCACGATGGGCTCCGGGATTGCCCAGATCGCCGCTCTGTCGGGGTTCCGGGCGTCCCTGTTCGACGTGGACGAGGCGGCCCTGGCACGCGGGCTCGAGCGGGCCCATCGCCGGCTCGACGAGGGAGTGCGCCGGGAGAAGATCACCGCCTCGCAGGCCGCCGCCGCGCGCGCGGCGCTCTCGGTGTCCACCGACCTCGAATCGGCGGCACGCGAGGCCGACCTGGTGATCGAGGCGGTGCCCGAGATCCTCGACCTGAAGCGTGAGACCTTCGTGCGCCTCGAGGCGGTCTGCCGGCCGGCGACGATCCTCGCCACCAACACCTCGTCGCTTCCGGTGCACACGATCGCCTCCGCGGTCTCGGACCCCTCCCGCGTCCTGGGGCTCCACTTCTTCAATCCCCCCCACATCATGAAGCTGGTCGAAATCGTGCGGGCCGACAGGACGGCGCCCGATGTGCTGGACCGGGCGCGCGGGTTCGTCTCCTCGCTGGGCAAGGAGGCGATCATCGTGCGCGACACGCCGGGGTTCGCCACCTCGCGTCTCGGGCTCGCGCTCGGTCTCGAGGCGATGCGCATGCTCGAGCAGGGCGTGGCCTCCGCGACCGACATCGACCGCGCGATGGAGCTCGGCTACGGTCACCCGATGGGCCCGCTCAAGGTGAGCGACCTGGTGGGCCTCGATGTCCGGCTGAGCATCGCGGAGATCCTCCATCGCGAGCTGGACGACGCCCGGTTCCGGCCGCCGGAAATCCTCCGCCGACTGGTCGCCGAGGGAAAGCTCGGCCGCAAGTCGGGCGAGGGTTTCCACAGGTGGGACCCCAAGCCGTGATCTCCCGCGATCGGCTGCGCACCACCGACGTCCACGTCCACATGCAGCCGTGGGAGAGCTTCCGCCCGGAGACGCTGGCGAAGATGCGGTCGGGCCGACCCGACTTCGACACCATCATCGCGATGAGCCGCGATCCTGCGGTTTTCCTGCGATACCTCGACACGGTGAAAGTGGAGCGCGCCGCGCTGATCAACTATCCGGCGCCCGACATCATGGGGTTCGGGACGGAGACGAACGACTTCGTCGTCCGGTACGCCTCGTCGGCACCGGACCGGTTGATCGCCGTCGGCGGTGTGCACCCGCGGTTCAGCAAGGACCCGTCCGGCGAGGTGGAGCGGCTCGCCGACTCCGGGATCCGCGCCCTCAAGATCCACCCGCCGCACATGCTGGTGGCGCCGAACGCCCATCTCGACGAGACACCCGCGGGCGTGGCGCTCGCCGCAATCTACCGCGCCGCATCGCAGCGCCGACTGCCCGTGATCATCCACACCGGGACATCGATCTTCCCGGGCGCGCGCAGCCGTCTCGGCGACCCGATCGGTATCGACGACGTTGCGGTCGACTACCCCGATCTCACGATCGTCATGGCGCACGGCGGCCGTCCGCTCTGGTCCGACGTCTGTTTCTTCCTGATGCGGCGTCACCCGAACGTCTGGCTGGACCTGTCCGGCATTCCGCCGCGAGGGCTGCCCGGCTACCTGCCGCGTCTGGCCGAGGTGGCCGACAGGGTGGTGTTCGGCACCGACTGGCCCAGCCCGGGTGTGAGGGACATCGGCGGCAACATCGACGCGTTTCTCGCCCTGCCCGGGGAGTATCTCACGGAGGCGGCGAAGACCGCGATCCTGCAGGACAACGCGCTGAGGCTTTATCCGAAGGGGCGCGGGTAGCTCAGAGCCGCTCTTCCGGCTCGAACAGGCGTCGGTACTCGTCCATCGCGTACCGGTCGGTCATCCCGGCGATGTAGTCGCACAGGACGCGCCGCTCCCCTTCCTCGGGGATTCGCTGGCGATGTTCTTCGGGCAGCATGTTCGGGTTGTTGCCGTACGCCTCGAACAGCGCGATGAGTACGCGCCGCGCCTTGTCCTTCATCCTCTCGATGTGGTGGTGGCGGTACAGGTGCTGGTGGAGAAACCGCTTCAGGTCGGCGTTCCGCGCTCCCACGGGCTCGGACAGCCCCATCAACGGCCTCGGCTGGCGTCGCACCTCCTCCACCGAGGCCACCCCGCTTGACTCGATCGCCGCGAGCGAGTTGTCCACCAGGTCCGTGACGAGCGTGTTGATCATCGACCGCAACGCCACGGTCACCTGCTGGCGGGGCGCGGCGGCCGGGTAGCGCGCCACGGCCCCCTCGTACGCCTCCCCCCACAGGGGAATGTTCTCCGCGAGGAACCGCGGGTCGAGCAGGCCCGACTCCACGCCGTCGTCGATGTCGTGATGGTGATACGCGATCTCGTCGGCGATGTCGATCATCTGCGCCTCGAGGGGCGGCAGTTCCTCCGGGTGATACTCCGCGTACTCGGGCGCGAGCTCGGGGTCGCACGAGCCGGAGTGCTTGGCGATCCCCTCGCGTGTCTCGTACGTGAGGTTGAGCCCGCGGAACTCGGGGTACCGATCCTCGAGATGCTCGACGATCCGCAGCGACTGCCGGTTGTGATTGAACCCGCCGTGCTCGTGCATCAGCCAGTGGAGGACCTCTTCACCCAGGTGCCCGAACGGCGTGTGACCCAGGTCGTGCGACAGCGAGAGCGCCTCCGCGAGCGTCGCGTTGAGGCTGAGCGCCGACGCGACGGTGCGCGCCACCTGCGACACTTCGATGCTGTGCGTCAGCCGCGTCCGGAAATGGTCTCCCTCGTGGTTGACGAACACCTGTGTCTTGTATTCGAGGCGCCTGAAGGCGCGCGAGTGGATGATCCGGTCCCGGTCCCGCTGGAAGGGGGATCGGAACGGGTGCTCCCGCTCCGGGTGGCGGCGTCCTCGGCTGTCGGACGCCCTCATCGCGTAGGGAGCCAGGCGTGTGTCCTCGCCCGACGACGGGTCTGCCTTCATGGCGGACATGCCGTTCAGCCTAACCGATCGCCTGTGCGCTTTCAATCGGCCGCGGCACGGCCGGGGCGGCCTCCGGTACAATGTCCCGATGAAGGAACCCGGGCCGATCCTGATCGTCGTCGCCGCGGTGGTCGTGCGCGACGGACGCGTGCTGCTCACCCGCCGCAGCGCGGGCACCCATCTCGAGGGGTACTGGGAGCTGCCCGGGGGCAAGGTCGAGCCGGGCGAAAGCCCGCCGGCGGCGCTCGAACGCGAGCTGGCCGAGGAGCTCGGCACCGGGGCGACGATCGGCGCGCCGTTCGCCTTCAACTACCACGAGTACCCGGCCCCCCGGGTGCTCCTGCTGGCGTACGCGGCGTCGTTGCACGACGATCCGCGACCGATCGGCTGCGCCGAGCTGGCCTGGTTCGACGGGCCCGGCGTCCGCTCGCTGCGAACACCGGATGCCGACGTCCCGATCTTCGCGCAGCTCCTCCCGCGGCTCGGCCGGGACGCGCCCTGACCCGCGCCCCCTACGTCGCGAGAAGATGCAGCGTCAGTGTGAGGAAACCGAGCAGCAGGATGCCAACGTTGATCCTCATCGACTGCGCGTGGAGCCGGCGGAAGTAGCGACGCTCGAGATTGGACGGGTCGGTGGGATCCTTGCGATGCGTCTTCAGACGTGCGAGCTCGATGCGGGGTGACAGGACGCGCCACGAGTAGAGTGTGAGCGCCAGCATCGCCGAGGCGAGGATCGCCTCCAGCCCGCGTCTCGCGTGCGGCTCGGGCGCCAGCAACGCGCCGAGAGCCAGCGAGGCCACCAGCACGCCGCCGCACATCGCCCCGAGGCGGTGATAGCCGGGGAAGATCGCGCGGGTAGCGCGTCCCCCGTCCTCAGGCCCGAGCCGCGAGAACAACGCCGGCGCCGCGACGAAAATCATGAAGACCATGCTGCCGAGCCAGATGGCGAGGGCCAGGTGGGAAAGGAACCCGAGGAGCGAGCCGATCACAGGCCGTCTCCGCCGCCCGGCGTCCCTCCACCGATGACCGGCAGATGCCGCCGGCCGTCGTCCTCTTCGTCCTCCCGCTCCACGGCGAGGATCGCCTCCTCTGTCCGGTCGAGCGCCTCCTGCAGGCACCGGGCCTGATCGGGGTCGGGGTCGCGCCTGAGGCCGGCGATCGCCACCTTGCGCATCTGATCGAGCACGAGCGGGTCGCCCGACTCCTCCCAGGCGATCGCGTACGCGCGGTGCAGCTCGATGTAGGTCGGGACATGCGCCGGTTCGAGATCCAGTGAGGCGAGGAAGCACCGGATTCCCTCGGCCAGATCTCCCTCGGCGATGAATCTCCGCCCCGACTCGAAGTCGAAGTTCCCCATGACGATGCGATCTTATCACAGCGGATCCGGAGGCCGCCCCGCGCCGGGTGTGTGCTATAACTAGCAGCATGGTGGATCTGACGCCCCGAGAGGAATTCCTGCAGCTTCTCACCCGACCCGAAGCGGAGATCGACCTCGCGCTCGGCGCGCTGCTGATCGCCAAGGAAGAGTACCCGGACATCGACACCGGTCTCTACCTCGCCCGGCTGGACGCCCTCGCCGCGCGCGCGCACGGCGCCGTCGAGAGGGCGGGAGGCAACCCCTTCGCGGTCATCGACGCCCTCAATGTCTTCCTCTTCGAGGAGCAGGGGTTCCGCGGCAACATGGAGAACTATTTCGATCCGCGCAACTCCTATCTGAACGAGGTGCTGGATCGACGGCGCGGGATCCCGATCACCCTGTCTCTCGTGTACCTGGAGGTCGGCCGCCGGCTGGGGCTGTCGCTCGAAGGCGTCGGGTTCCCCGGCCACTTTCTGGTCAGACACACGGGCAACGACCGTGAGATCCTGATCGACCCGTTCCACGAAGGAGAGATCCTGGTACCGGACGATTGCCGCCGGCGCCTCGAGGAGGTCGTGGGCCGGAGCATCCCTCTCGAGCCGCGCTTCCTCGAGGGGGTCGGCACGCGGCAGATCCTGATCCGCATGCTCAACAACCTGAAGCGGATCCACATCGAGCGCGAGGACGACGAGCGGGCGCTCTCGGTGATCGATCGGCTGCTCGTTCTCGACCCGGAGGATCCGGAGAACCTGCGCGACCGTGGCACGGCCCACCTCAGGCTGAGCCACTTCGGCAGCGCCTCGCAGGATCTCGAAGCCTACCTTCGCCTCGCCCCCGAGGCACGGGACACGCCATCGGTGCTCGCGCAGCTCAAGGCTCTGCGGCGTCTGACGGCGATGCTCAACTGAGGGAGAGCCGGTGCAGATCGACCCGTCCACTCTCTCCCGGCGCGAAAGCTATCACCTGCTCATCTCGGCCATCGTGCCGCGACCGATCGCCTTCGTCACCACGATGGACGCCTCAGGCTCCACCAACGCCGCGCCCTTCTCCTACTTCACCGGGGTGGGATCGTCGCCTCCCTCGCTGCTCATCTGCTCCGGGAGGCGGCGCGGGGGCACCAAGGACACGCAGCGGATCATCACAAAGACCGGTGAGTTCGTCGTCAACGTCGTCGTCGAGAAGATCATGGACGGCGTGATCATCGGCGGAACCGACCACCCCCCAGGCGTCTCCGAAATCGATCTGGCGGGGCTGGCGGCGGCGCCCGGTGTCAAGGTGAAGGCGCCGAGGCTGCTCGATTCGCCCGTCAACATGGAGTGCCGCCTCACCCGGATCGTCGAGGTGGCGGGTTCGGCCATCATCGTCGGCGAGGTCGTGTGGGTGCACGTGCGGGACGATCTGGTCGAGAACGGCGTGATCCACCCTCAGCGGCTGCGTCCGATCGCGCGTCTCGGCGGGGATATGTACGCCCATCTCGGCGACATCTTCGAACGCCGGAGGGACTGAGGACCGGACGGAGACTCAGTCCCACCTTCTGCTGATGACGCAGGCGTTTACGCCTCCCACCCCCATGTTGATCTTGCCCATGGAGCGGCCCGCGAACGGGACCGCTTCGTCGAAGACGAAGTTTCCGTGCAGGCCGGCCACCGACGCGTTGAGCTCCTCGCGCTTCAGCACCGTGGGGTAGAGCACGCCCTCCATCGCTCCGAGGTGCTGGGCCGTCAGCTCCCAGGCCCCCCCGACCGACATCCCGTGGCCGAAGGATCCCTTGCGCGCCGTCATCGGCACCGTGGGGGGGAGCAGTTCCCGGGCCGTCGCCACCTCGAGCCAGTCGCCCGGCGTGGCCGTGGCGTGCAGATCCCATGCGTCCAGATCCTTCGCCTCGATCCCGGCGTCCTCGAGCGCCTTCTGCATCGAGATGAGCGGACCGTGACGCGTGGGGGTGATGATGTGGTGAGCGTCGGACGACAGACCCACCCCGGCGATCTCGAGACCGACCGGCTCGTATCCCCGCTCGCGCATCCAGGCGGCGTCGCCGACGATCCAGACGGTGCTGCCGCCCGCGACGTGCGTCCCCTTGAGGCCGTCGAGAGGCTTGCTCGGACGACCGTCCGCCGAGAGGACATTGGCCCGGTAGAACGCCCCCACGAGGAGCGGATGCGGAGGCGGGTCGGTCATCCCCACCACCACCGCCTTCGCCTCCCCCGAACGGATCGCGTCGGCCGCCAGCTTGAGCGCGATGCCGAAGGAGGAGCAGGCGCCCACCGGCGCGAAGGTGGGTCCCTGGATTCCGCCCAGCATGCTGATCTGCGCCGCAGCGGAATTGTGGATGTTCCAGATCAGGTTCGGATGGACCGATGACCAGGGCTCGGGCGGACAGCCGTACCGGGAGTTGAGCCTCCTGATCTCGGTGAGCTTCCGCTTGATGACCTTCTCCTTGGCGCCCTCCACATCCCCGAGGATCGGCTCCGACTGGATCCGCCGCGCCTCCTCGAGGTACGCCCCGAGCGCCTCCGAGCGGCTGCACCAGTAGCGCTCCCAGGTCTCCGTGGCCTCCTCGCGCGCCGTTTCCTCCTCGAACCGATCCGGCTCGGGCGGGATCTCCCTCTCCGCGCGCAGCCGCTCCCGATGGGGGCCGTCCGCAGCGAGCCAGGCGGCGTGCTCCCGGCAGCGCGCCGGGTCACCCCAGAACCTGTCCCACCGCCGCTGCGCCTTGTAGTACGCGATACTCACCTCGTACATCGTCGGCAGATCACCCACGCCGGTGCCGACGTAGACATGGGCGGCCTGCCCGAGATCCTGCAGCGTCTTCTCCAGGCCGGGGTTCTGTCCGAGCGCCTGGATGAAGGCCCCCACGGCATACCGCACGGTGTCCGAGGTGTGCTTGAGGAGCTGGCTGTAACGCGCCGGCTTGAACCGGGCCTCGATCCAGGGCCGGTATGCCGCGATGTCGAATCGCGGAACGCCGACGAGGAAGTTGCTCGGGCCGAACCCGTCGAACGGCTCCATCCATGTCTCGCTGGACTGGAGGTTGTCGCGGAACTCCTCGATGTCTGCGGAACGAGGCGCGACGACACCCCAACCGAAGATCCCGATACGCGGTCTGCCCGATTTGTCATTGACTGCTCTTGCCAAGGGTCGTCACCTCCGGGCCTCATTCTAACGCGTCGGGGCTGCGGCCGTCCGCCGGAATACGCGACGGCGGAATATCCTTCATACGCCCCATGATGCGCTGTTGTATGATGGATCAGCATTCACGAGGGGGACTGCATGCCGCCTTTCGCGAAAGTGGCTCTCACTGTCGCGGCCTTGCTCGTCGCCCTGGCGCCACAGGCTCCCGGCCCGCGCGCGGCCGAGTCCGACCCGGTATCCGCTCCCGCGGCCCGGCCCCGCCGTGTCCCCGTCTCCCTCTTCGCGACCGCTGCACGGGCGAAGGACCCCCGCTTCGACGGTGTTCTCGGCGAGCTGCTCGACACGGTGAGTGATCCCGTCTTCGAGGCCGCTCTGTCGGCAGGCGGCCTGCTTCCCGCCGCGCTGCTGCCTGCATCGATCGCGTCCTCGGTCGAGGCGGGCGTGCTGAGGATCGACGGTGACGGGGCGGTGCAGGTGCTGCTGCACACAGGCTCCCGGACCGGGCGCGCCTCCCGATTCGCCGATCCCGATGCCCTGGCGGCGGGTTTGTCCTCTCTGGGCGCGCGCGTTGAGCTCACGGACCCCCGGCGCCGGGATCGTCCAGGCCCGGGTCCCCCTCGCGACGCTCGAGCGCGTCGCCGCACTGCCCGGCGTCCGGTATGTGTCGTCGCCCCGGCTCGCCGTGGCCGACACCGGTGGGACGGTCACGGAGGGGGACGCGATCCTCGGCGCCGACCGTGTGCGTGATCTGTACGGCGTCGACGGAAAGGGCATCCGGGTGGGAGTGATATCGGACGGGATCTACGGGCTGTCCACGGCAATGCTGCAGGGAGAGCTTCCGCAGACCAGCTTCTTCCACACGGGCACGAAGCTGACGGCAACCACGGGCGGCGTGACCGCCGTGTCGTACCGCGCCGACCGGGATCTCGAAGCGGGCCTCGGCTCGGGCCGCGGGTCCGAAGGGGTGGCGATGCTGGAAATCATCCACGATCTCGCGCCGGCGGCACGGCTCTACTTCGCCAACTTCTCCACCGAGCTCGAGTTCGATGCCGCCGTGGATTTCATGGCCGACAACGTCGACATCCTCGTGGATGACATCTCCTTCTTCGGCGGGCCCTACGACGGCGAGAGCCTTGTCTCCGCACATGCGGCGGCCGCGCTCGAGGACCCCGACCGGCCGCTGCGCGCCTTCTTCACCTCCGCGGGAAACCGCGCGCAGGATCACTACGAGGAGTCGTACGAAGCCTCGACGGTCGACGGCCTCGCCTCCACCGGGTCGCCGGGCCGGTTCCATCAATTCCGCCGGACATCGAAGACATCCGACGGTCTGGGCCTCAGCGCGAGCGCCTCGAACATGATCTTCCTCTTCCACAATCAGAGCGCCACCCTGGTGCTGACGTGGGACGACCCCCAGGGAACCTCGACAAACGACTACGACATGTATCTGTTTCGCAACGCCACGGGCCAGCTCGTGGCGGCCGGTGCCGGCGCGCAGACCGGGACGCAGGATCCCGTCGAGACGATCGTCTTCTCCAATCCGGGCGACCCGGGTCTGTTCGAGCTCCGCGTGCAGAACTACCGGGACGAGGCCGCGCCGCGCGACCTGGAGATCTTCGTCATCGAGCGGCCGTTCCGGACGATATTCCCCAACGGCGGCACCCTGGCCTTCAACACCATCGAGGGGAGCATCCCGATGATGGCCGATGCGAAAGGCGGGGTCATCTCGGTCGGGGCGATCAGCGCCTCGGACCCGGGCCAGGACGACCTGGAGCCCTACTCGAGCCGCGGGCCGACCAACGACGGACGTCTCAAGCCGGAGATCGCCTCCATCGACGGCGTTTCGGTGAGCGGTGCGGGCGGCTTCCCGACCACTTTCTCGGGCACGTCCGCCGCGGCGCCGCACGCCGCCGGCATCGCGGCGCTGCTGCTGCAGATGGCGCCGTGCCTCGCGGGGCAGCCGTCGGACGTCGACGCCGCGGGCGAGCGCAAGGCGCTTCACGAAGCGATCACGACCCTGGCTGTGGATCTCGGGCCCCCCGGCCCGGATCAGGCCTCGGGCCACGGGCGCGACGACGCCGGCGCGGTCGCCATGGCGATGCTGCCGACGGCCGATCCCGGGCCGGCAGGGAAGACGGCGGAATGCGTCTCGCCGGCAGCGACACCCGTCACACTCGACGGATCCGCGTCCAGACCATCCTGGCCCACGTGCGCGATCGAGGCCGTCTGGACCGGTCCGTTCGATCCGATCGAGGCGCTCAAGGGAGAAGTGACGCTGCCGCCCGGGCGGCACGAGGCCCGGCTCGAGGTGAGCCAGAACGGAGTGACCCGGGTCGCCGCCACGCAGACGATCGAGGTGCGCGACGCGACCCCGCCACGCCTGCGGATGGCAACCTACGACCCGGTGATATGGCCCCCGAACCACAGGATGCAGGCGGTGAACGTCCCGGTTCTGGCGGACGATGCCTGTGATCCCTCGCCCCGGATAACGCTCGTGTCGGCGGCCAGCAGCGAGGCGGAGGATGCGCCCGGTCGTGACGATGGAAGCACGGCCCCCGACATCGAGGCCGGCCTCTCGGGCCCGGGAGATCCGGTTGTCATGCTGCGGGCCGAGAGGGACGGGCGCGGCCCGGGCCGGACCTACACCCTGACGGTGGCGGCCGAAGACGCCGCCGGCAACGGCGCCACCGTCTCCGTCCCGTTCTTCGTTCCTCACGACGCCGGTCCGGGCAGCGGGAGCGTCGAGCCGATGATGCTTCGATGGCCCGACGCGGCGACCATCACCGTCGACCCGGTGGTCGGAGCGCTCCGCTACGAGATCGTCTCCGGCGAGCTGGCCGTCCCGGCACGATCGTGGGAGAGCATGGTCGCCGCCTCGAGCGTCACCTGCCTCGCCGCGCTGCCCGCGGGCGACACCGTCGACATCGCCGCAGCTGCCGGTGACCCTCCACCCGGCGTCATCCGCTTCTATCTCGGGCAGTACGACGCCGGTCTCGGCTTCACCGGGTTCGGCACGGCCGGCGCGATCGCCCCCGACCGCTCCCCGCGGTCTGTCCCCGCTGAGCCACGGCGGCCGTTCAGACGATCAGCCGGGCGATCCCGAACGCGGCCGCAGCGGCGATGCTGCCGACGAGCGCCGTCTGCACCGCCGCCCGCACCGGCCTCGACCCGGTGAACCGCCCCTTGATGTAGCCGAACAGCGTCAGCGCCACGAGCGTGAGCAGCACGGAGACGCCGAGTGCGGTGGAGGTGGAGCCGATGAAGAAGTATGGAAACAACGGGATCAGGCCGCCGGCGACGTACGAACCGGCGATGGTGGCCGCGCTGCTCCGGGCGCGGTGCGGATCGGGCCTCTCGAGCCCCAGTTCGAACCGCATCATGAAGTCGACCCATGCCTCGGGTCGTTCCCGCAGCGATGCGACGAACTCCGTCCCCCGATCGCGCGGCAGCCCGTACGAGGCCAGCACGTCCACGACCTCGGCCGCCTCTTCCTCGGGCTTCTTCTGCACCTCGAGATGCTCGCGCGCCCGCTCGCTCGCGTAGTGCTCCGCATCGCTGCGTGCGGCGAGGTACCCTCCCAACCCCATCGCGATGGAGCCGGCGGCGATCTCCGCCAGCCCGGCGGTCACCACCAGCCCGCTCGTGGCGACGGCTCCCGACAGCCCGGCCGCCAGCGCGAAGGGCACGGTCAGACCGTCGGCCATCCCGATGACGATGTCCCGGACCCGTGCCGAGGCGTTGAAGTGTCTTTCCATGTGCGGCGTCTGTGGCACGCGTGGGCTCTCCCTGATCGGCCCGCCCTCAGCGACGGCGGACCGCGCGGCGCATGATCGGGCGCGTCCTCGAGCGGCGCGCCGCCTCCCTGAATCCGGCCCTTCGATAGGCGGACGGCACCCCCGTCCAGAGAAACGGGTCCGGGGTGCGCTCCATCGTCGGCTCCACCGGGTACCCTTCCACCACCCGCGCGCCCCGCGCCGCCGCCAGATCCACCGCGGCGCCGAGCAGCACCGCCGAGAGCCCCCGCCGCCGGAACGCCTTGAGGACGAACAGACAGGAGATCGACCAGACCGGCTCGTCGTCGATCGGGGCCAGCACCCGCGAACGCCCCAGAGCGACGTAGTCGGCACGCGGGGCGACAGCGCACCAACCGACGGGAATCCCGTCGCTGTAGGCGATCACCCCGGGTCTGCCGCCGTCACGGACGATCCTCTGCAGAGCCTTCCTGTTGCGCGTCCCCTTGCCGGCCACCCAATCCCTGTGCGGCAGCCGCCAGACCATGCACCAGCAGCCGCCGCAGGCGCCGCGCTCGCCGAACAGCGCCACGATGTCCTTCCACCGCGACGGCGTGGCGGGGCGGATGATGTACGGCTCGCGCGTCCGCTTCAAGGTGATGGTATCCTTCTGCGGGCCACCGGATGCCATCCCGGCGCCGGATCGTGCGGACAGTATCACACCGATGACCTTCTCGCCGACCCAGATCGCCGCCGCCTACGCTCATTGCGAACGGGCGGCGCGCGACCATTACGAGAACTTCCCCGTGGCCTCGCTGCTGCTGCCACGCGGCAAGCGACGCCACGTGGCGGCAATCTACGCCTTCGCCCGCGAGGCGGACGATTTCGCGGACGAGCCGGATTACGCCGGGCGCCGGCTCGAGCTGCTGTCCGAATGGCGCCGCCGGTTGGACCGCGCGGCCGCCGGCGCGGCCGACCATCCGGTCTTCATCGCGCTGGCCGACACGCTGGCCACGCACCGGCTGCCCGTCTCCCTGCTCCACGATCTCCTCTCCGCCTTCGAACAGGACGTGCGTATCGATTCCTACGAGACGTTCGACGACCTGCTGGGGTACTGCCGTCTGTCGGCCAACCCGGTCGGCCGGCTCGTCCTGCATCTGTTCGGGATCGACGACGAGGCAATGCTGATCCAGTCGGACGCCGTCTGCACCGGGCTGCAGCTTGCCAACTTCTGGCAGGATGTGGCGATCGACCTCGACAAGGGACGTTGCTACATCCCCGCGGAGGATCGGCGCCGGTTCCGGTGCAGCCGCGAGATACTCGCCGCGCGCCGCGTCTCGCCGCCCTTCGTGGAGGTGATGCGCTACCAGGTGACGCGCACACGCGGCCTGTTCGCGCGCGGTGCCGGGCTGCCCGCCGCGGTGGGCGGAAGGCTGGGCTTCGAGCTGACCATGGTGCTGCTCGGGGGGTTGAGAATCCTGGAGATGATCGAGCAGGCCGGCTACGACGTGTTCGGCAGAAGGCCGTCGCTGGGCGCCCCCGACTGGGGCCGGCTTCTGATGAAGGCCACCTGGCTTCGCACCGGCGGCATCGAAGCGGCGATCCCGCGGTGAGCCGGAGCGCCGACCAGAGCTATGTCACGCGGCTGACCCGCGCCAGCGGGAGCAATTTCTACTACTCGTTTCTCGTGCTCCCCCGCCCGAAACGCGAGGCGATCCACGCCCTGTACGCCTTCTGCCGCGAGGTGGACGATTCGGTCGACCGCGCCGGCAGCGCCGTGGAGGCGGAGCGTCTGGTGGCCTTCTGGCGCGGCGAGCTGGCCGCGAGCTTCGGCGGCCGTCCCACCCATCCGATCTCCCGATCCCTCGCCAGCCACCTGCGCGACTATCCGATCCGGAGGCGCGACCTCGAGGCGGTCATCGACGGCGTGGCGATGGACATCACCCCCCGCCGGTACGCCACGTACGAGGAGCTGTCCGGGTACTGCTACCATGTCGCCTCGGCGGTCGGCCTCGCCTGTATCGAGATCTTCGGGTACACACAGCCCGCGGCACGCGACTATGCAGTGAGTCTCGGCCAGGCGTTCCAGCTCACCAACATCCTGAGGGACCTCGGATTCCGACGCCGCCCGAGGGCGGGTCTACCTCCCGCTCGAGGATCTCGAGAGGTTCTCCTGCCCCGAGGCGGATCTGCGCGCCCCGACGCCGTCGGCGGCCCTCACCCGGGTGGTGAAGTTCGAGGTGGCCCGCACCCGCGGCCTGTTCTCCGAGGCGAAATGCCTTTACCCCCCTGCCGACCGACGCACGCTCGTGGCGGCGGAAATCATGCGCGCCATCTACGAGTCGCTGCTCGACGAGATCGAGCGGCGGCGTCACGACGTGCTGACCGCCCGGGTCCGCCTGTCGCGGCCCCGCAAGCTGGCCATCGCGGCGCGCTGCTGGCTGAAGAGCCTCTCGGGCGGGCAGGAATGAGCGGCCGGATCCGCCACGCGGTGGTGATCGGCGGTGGCTTTGCCGGCCTTTCGTGCGCCGTGGAGCTCGCCGCCGGGGGGATCCGGGTGACGCTGCTCGAGTCGAGGCGCACGCTGGGTGGCCGCGCCGGATCGTTCGTCGACGAGCCGAGCGGCGACGTGGTGGACAACGGCCAGCATCTCTTCATGGCCTGCTATCACGCCACCCGGTCGTTTCTCGAGCGGATCGGGTCGGCGGATCTCGTGAGGTTCCAGCCCGATCTCCAGGTCGACTACATCGAGCCGGGTCTGCGGACGCGTCTGCGCTGCCCTCCGCTGCCCGCCCCGTGGCATCTGATCGCCGGGACGCTGACGCTCAAGGGGCTGACCACGGCGGACCGCTGGTCTCTGCTGCGCGCCGGCCCCGCGCTGCGCAGGTTGCGCTCGGGTGGCGGGGGCGATCTCGAGACGATCACCGTCACGCAGTGGCTCGACAGGCTGGAGCAGACCCCGGGCCTTAGACGCCGGCTGTGGCATCCGCTCGCCATCGCGACGCTCAACGAATCGCCCGACGCGGCACCCGCCAGCCTGCTGGCGCGCGTGCTGATCGAAGGGTTCGGTGCCGACCGGCGCCTCTCGGGGCTGGGTGTGGCCACCGTCGGGCTGGGCGATCTGTACACGGAGGCGGCGCGGCGGTTCATCGAGCGCCACGGGGGCACGGTGCGGGTCGGCACGCCTGCGGCCGGGCTGCGGCGCGAGACGGATCGCGTCACCGCGGTGGAGGTTCGTGACGGGGACCCTCTGGTTTGCGACGCGGCGGTGGCCGCCGTCCCGCCGCAGGCTCTCGAGCGTCTCGGCGTGGCGGAGCCCGGACTGGGCCGGTTCCGCTCGTCCCCCATCCTCTCGATCAACCTCTGGCTGGACGTGCCCGTCACGTCGGTGGCCGATTTCGACTTCGCGGCCATGCTGGGCGGTCGGGCCCACTGGCTCTTCAACAAGGAGCGGATCACCGGAGGCCGCGCACGGCACCTGTCGGTCGTGATCAGCGCGGCGCGCGATCTGGTCGGCATGGGCAACGAGGAGCTGGCGGCGCTGGCGTTCGACGAGGTGCGAAGGTGTCTGCCTGCGGCGCGTGGCGCGCGCCTGACCCGATCGCTCGTGGTGCGTGAGCGCACGGCCACGTTCGCCGCCGACGTCGAGACCGAGCCGCTGCGTCCCGGCGCCGGCACCGTCTGGCGAAACCTGTTTCTCGCGGGCGACTGGACGATGCGCGGGCTGCCGGCGACAATCGAGGCCGCCGTGCGCAGCGGCCACGACTGCGCCGGCCGGGTCATGGCGCTGGCGGCATCCGCTCCCTGAGGAAGGCGAGACTGCGACGCACCACCCGTCCCGGTACGGCGAGCAGGGTGTAGTGCCCCTCGCGCTCCCACAGGCTCGGCGGCCGCCCCCACCCCTCCCACAGCCGATGCACCGACGATCGGAGCATGATCCCGTCCCAGATTCCCGCCAGGAGGAGCACGCGTGATGGGGACATCCTCAGGGGAAGCCTGCCGGGGGAGATGACGCCCCACGCCCGTTCCAGACGATCCGGCCGGTCCATCCCGGACCAGGAGAGATCCTCGCGCACGTTGACGCCGAGCCGCGTCTCGAGAATCGGCGACACCACCGAGTGCCCTGCCGCCGCGATCACCACGGCGCCCAGATCGTCGCGCAGGCAGGCCACCAGCGACGCCATGTAGCCGCCAAGCGAGTAGCCGAGCAGCCCGACACGCCGCCCGCCCCCCGGCCCGGAGGCAGCGAGCCAGTTCGCCACCGCGCACAGGTCCGCCACCGCCTGCCGGAACGCCTCGACCGTCAGCGCGACGTCGCCCGAGACCATCAGCTCCCCGCTGTAGGTTCCCCGCGGCGTGCGCTCGAGGTGGAACGGGTGGGCCGGCAGCGCCACGTTGTACCCGGACTTCAGCAGCGGCTCGACGTACACCATCTCGATCCCGCGCACCGCGTCATGCGCCCATCCGTGCGACACCACGATCCAGGGAGCGTCCGGCGCTCGCCGCAGCCGGTAGAGCCGTCCGGTCACGGTGTTGGTCTCGGGGTACGGGTAGGCGGTGATCGGGTGCAGCGAGGGAAAGGTGAAGCGCGTCACCTCGGCCAGGCTTCCCTCGGCGAGCGGAGCGAGCGCGGGCTCGGGCCGCGTGCCGTTGACGGGGTACACCAGACACGGCTCGCGGTAGTGCTCCGGCCGATCCAGGGTCTCCCAGGAGGCGTCACGGGTCCTGAGGATCCGGCCGCGTTCGAAGGTGATCTTGTGCCAGATCCGGTAGTCGTCGATGAACCGCGCGACCGGGCGGATCAACCCGGGACCTGCGCCGCCTGCTCGTGTGCGTGGTAGGAGGATCGCACCAGGGGCCCCGACTCGACATGGCTGAAGCCGCGCGCCCGCCCCTCATGCCGGAGCCTCTCGAACTCGGCCGGCGCGTAGAACCGCTCCACGGGAAGATGGCTCATACTCGGACGCAGGTACTGGCCGATCGTCAGGATGTCCACCCCGTTGCCACGAAGATCGTCCATCACGGACAGAAGCTCCTCGAACGACTCGCCCAGGCCGACCATCAGACCCGACTTGGTCCTCATCGGTGCCGCGGCCCGCTCCGCCGAGCCGGCCCGGTCGCGCCATGCCGCGGCCCGCCCGAGCAGCTCGAGCGACTGGCGGTAGTCGGCGCCCGCCCGCGCGCGCCGGTACAGTCTCGGCACCGTCTCCAGGTTGTGATTGAGGATCTCGGGCTCCGCCTCGAGCACCATCCGCAGGCAGCCTTCGTCGCCCTGGAAGTCGGGGATGAGCACTTCGACTCTCGTGCGGGGCGTGAGAAGGCGGATTTCGCGTATCGTGGCCGCGAACTGTCCGGCCCCCTGGTCGGGCAGGTCGTCCCGGTTCACCGAGGTCACCACCGCGTGCTCGAGACCCATCGTCGCCACCGCCTCGGCGACATGACGGGGCTCGCCCGGGTCGGGTGGCAGCGGCGTCAGCTTGCCGACCGCGCAGAAAGCGCACCGTCGTGTGCAGTTGTCGCCCAGGATCATGAAAGTGGCCGTGCGGTTGGAGAAGCACTCGAAGATGTTGGGGCAGCGCGCCTCCTGGCAGACGGTGTGCAGCGAGAGCCCGTCCACCATCTCCCGGACCTGGTTGAAGTTCTCGCCGGTGCGGATCCTGATCCGGATCCAGTCCGGCTTCGGGCCCGGGCGCTGCAGACGTGGAGTGAAGCCGCTCATGCCGCCGCCTCCTCCGCACCCTCCATGCTCCGGGAGTAGACCGCGCCGAAATGCGCCACGATCCGATCCGCCACCTCCTCCAGGGGTGTCGGCCGGCCTGTGAGCCGTTCGAGCGATGTGACGGCGCAGCCCCGGATGCCGCAGGGCACGATCAGATCGAAGTACGACAGATCGGTGGCGACGTTGAAGGCGAAGCCGTGGCTGGTGACCCACCGGGCGATCCGCACGCCGATCGCCGCCAGCTTCTCGTGACGGCCACCGCGCCCGGACTCGACCCAGACCCCCGTGAGCCCCTCCACACGGCCGGCGGTCACGCCGAAGTCGGCGGCGGCGCGGATGAGCACCTCCTCCAGATCCCGGACATAGCGGCGCACGTCGCACCGATCGGGCTTCAGGTTCAGGATCGGATAGCCGACGAGCTGGCCCGGGCCGTGATAGGTGACGTCACCACCCCGTCCCGTGGCGAACAGCGCCACCCCGCGTGCCTGTCGCCCTGCTTCACCGGCGAGGACGTTTGCGGCGCTGGCGTTGCGGCCCAGCGTGATCACGTGCGGATGCTCGAGCAGGTACAGCCGCTCCGGCCCCTCGCCGGCGGCCAGCGAGGCCACGGCGTCCCGCTGCAGCGCGAGGCCTTCCTCGTAGCCGACGCGCCCCATGAAGCGCGGGACGCAGACGCGCGGCGCCGCGGTCATCAGGCCCCCAGATCGGGGAAGGCGCCGCGCTCGAGCACCTGCTTCACGTGCGCCATGTAACGATCGGCGTCGGCGCCGTCGATCACCCGGTGGTCGAACGACAGGACGAGGATGCACATGGTGCGGATGGCGATCGCGTCGTCGATCACCACCGGGCGCTTCTCGATGACGCCCACGCCAAGGATCGCGACCTGGGGCTGGCTGATGATCGGCGTGCCGGAGAGCCCGCCGAAGCCACCCGGGTTCGTGATCGTGAACGTGCCTCCCGCCACGTCGTCCGGCGACAGCTTCTTGCCGCGCGCCCGCTCGCCGAGGTCCGCGATGGCGCGCGCCAGGCCGATCAGGTTCTTCTCGTCCGCGTTGCGGATCACCGGCACGATCAGCCCCCAGTCGAGCGCCACCGCGATCCCCAGATTCACGTCCCGCTTGTAGACGATGCTGTCGCCGTCCACGGAGGCGTTGATGATCGGGTAGCGGCGGATCCCCTCGATCGCGGCCTTGGCGATGAAGGGCAGGTAGGTCAGCTTGATCCCCTCACGCGCCTCGAACGCCGACTTGTGCTTCTCGCGCAGCCGCGCCACGCTGGTCATGTCGACCTCGAAGAAGGTCGTCACGTGGGCCGAGGTCCGCTTGCTCATGACCATGTGCTCGGCGATCTTCTTTCTCATCGAGGACATCGGCTCGACCCGGGTGTTCTCGCCCGGACGGAACATCGACGGCTGCGGCGCGGCGGCCGGCGCCTGGCGTGCGCCGCCACCCCCCTTCTCGATGTAGGAGAGGATGTCCTGCTTGGTCACGCGCCCCGAGATCCCGGTCCCCTGAACGGATGCGATGTCCACGCCGTGCTCCGCCGCGATCTTGCGCACCACGGGGGACGAGCGTGTCCTGCGCAGTTCCTCCACGGAAGCGGAGCCGTTGCCCGATGAGGCCGGTGACCCGCCCGCCGACTCCTCGCGCGGCGCGGGGCGGGGCGGGGCTTCGGGCGCCGCCTCGGCCTTCGGCTTCGCGGGCGCGGCGGCCGGCTCGTCCTTCGACGGGGCCGCCTCCCCCTTCTCGCTGATGCGCGCGACCACGGTGTTGATCCCCACGGTGGCGCCCGCCTCGACGAGGATCTCCGACAGCACCCCGGCCTGGGGCGCCGGGATCTCGGCGTCGACCTTGTCGGTCGAGATCTCGAACAACGGCTCGTCGCGTTTCACGGTGTCGCCGATGCTCTTGAGCCACTTGGTGACCGTTCCCTCGGCGATGCTCTCCCCCATCTGGGGCATGATGACGTCTACGCTCATGTCTCGCTCCCTCGTGAGGGCCCCGGATGAGACCGGGCCCCGGGGTCAGTAGGCCACAAGGTCCTTGATCGAACGGGTCAGCTTGCCGGCGTCCGGCATGAAGGCGTCCTCCAGGTCGGCGCTGTAGGGCACCGGCGTATCCAGCGACGTCACCCGGACGATCGGGCCGTCGAGGTGCTCGAACGCCTTTTCGGAGATGATCGCGGCGATCTCGCCGCCGATTCCGCCGGTGCGGCGCGCCTCGTGCAGGATCACCACCTTGCCGGTTTTCGCCACCGAGGAGAGGATCGTCTCCTCGTCGAGGGGCAGCAGCGTTCGCAGATCGATCACCTCGACCTGCACGCCCTGCGTCTCGAGGGCCGAGGCCGCCTCCAGGGCCGTATGCACCATCGCGCCGAAGGTCACCACGGTGACGTCGCTGCCGGCCCGGGCAAGCGCGGCCTTGCCGATGGGCACAGTGTAGTCCTTGTCGGGCAGATCTTCCTTGATCCGCCGGTAAAGGTACTTGTGCTCGAAGTAGAGCACGGGGTCGTCGTCCCGGATCGCCGCCTTGATGAGCCCTTTCGCGTCATGCGCGGTGGCAGGCTCCACGATCTTCAGCCCCGGAGTGTGGAAGAAGTACGCCTCCACGTTCTGCGAGTGAAACGGTCCTCCGCGGACGCCGCCACCGCAGGGCCCCCGGACGACCATCGGGACCGAAGCTCCCCATCGCCACCGGGCACCGGAGACCATGTTGGTGAGCTGCTCGAACGCGCAGGAGATGAAATCGATGAACTGCATCTCCGCGACCGGCCTCAGCCCGTTGAGCGCCGCCCCCATCGCCGCCCCGACGATCGCCGCCTCGGAGATCGGCGTGTCAATCACGCGCCGCGGGCCGAACCGATCGTGAAACCCGGCCGTCACCTTGAAGGCGCCGCCGTACAGACCGATGTCCTCGCCGAGGAGGAAGACCCGATCGTCGGCCTCCATCTCCTCCCACATCCCCTGACGGATCGCCTCGAGATAGGTCACGATCGCCACGTCGGGCCTCAGTAATGAATCGCGTGGCCGAACACCGCGTGCGCGGCCTCCGGCATCGCCTCGGAAAGCGTGGGGTGGGGATGAATCGTCCGGAACATCTCCTCCACGGTCGCCTCGGTGCGCAGCGCCACGCCCGCCTCGGCGATCATCTCCGTTGCCCGGGGACCGATGATGTGAACGCCGAGCAGCTCGCCATACTTCGCCTCGGCTACCATCTTGACGAAGCCGTCGGTCATCCCCAGGATCGGCGCCTTGCTCGAATGGGTGAACGGGAACCGTCCGACCTTCACATCGTATCCCCTCTCCAGCGCCTTTGCCTCGGAGAGCCCGATGCTGGCCACCTCAGGCTCGCAGTAGGTGGCATTGGGCACGTGATCGTAGTTGATGGGGCGCACCTCGCGGCCCGCCATGTGCTCGACCGCCAGGATCCCCTCCGCGGAGGCGACGTGCGCGAGCAGCGGCGTGTTCACCACGTCCCCTATGGCGTACACTCCCGGCTCGCCGGTCCTCATCAGCCCGTCCACCTTGATGTATCCCTTCTCCACCACGACACCGGTGCCATCGAGCCCGACGTCTCCGCTCGAGGGCTTGCGGCCCACTGCGACGAGCAGCAGGTCGGCCTCGAGGGCCGTCGCGTCCTTGCCCTCGCCTACCGAAGCCTTCACACGGCCGCCCTTGACGGCGAACTTCTCCGCCCGGACGCCCGTGTGGACCGTCATCCCCTGCTTGCGAAGCAGCTTGCCCAGCGTCTCGGAGATCTCCTCGTCCTCGAGGGGCACCACACGCGGCAGCATCTCGACGATGGTCACCTTCGTGCCGAACCGGTGAAAGATGGAGGCGAACTCGACGCCCACCGCCCCCGCGCCCAGCACGATCATCTCGCCGGGGATCTTCTTCAGCTCGAGTATCTCGTCGCTCGTCACGACGGTGGTGCCGTCCACCTCGAGCCCCGGCAGCGTTCGCGGCGTGGAGCCGGTGGCGATCAGCACGTTGCGGGTCTCGAGCGTCGTCGTCTTCCCGTCCGCCGCCTGCACCGACACCTTGCCCCGGCCGGCCAGCCGGCCGTGCCCCTGAAACGAGTCGATCTTGTTGTTCCTGATCAGGATCTCGACGCCCTTGCCCAGCTTGCGCACGATCTTCGTCTTGCGCTGCATCACGACGCCGAAGTCGAGCGCGACATCACCCGTGGTGATACCGAACTGACGGGCGTGGAGCGTCTGTTCGTACACCCCCGCGTTCTCGAGCAGCGCCTTGGTGGGGATGCAGCCCCGCCACAGACAGGTCCCCCCGAAGAACGGGTCCTTCTCCACGATCGCCGTCTTCAGTCCGAGCTGTGCGGCGCGAACCGCCGAGACGTAGCCCCCGGGACCGCTGCCGATGATGATCAGATCGTACCGTTGCTGGGACATCTCACCTCCGCCGGGGGGCAGACGCAAGCCCCGAAGCGCCTCCTGTGATTTACGATGAATGGCGGTCAGGATACCCTACGGCCAGATCTGGCATCAAGTTAGACGAGATCGGCCCTCAGCCCGACCACCAGCGTGCTGCGCGTGGTCCGCTGGATCAGCTCGGAGGTCAGGTCCTCGTAGATCGGGTCGTAGTCCTGGGCCCTGTGGGTCCCGAGGACGAGCAGGTCGTGGTCGGCCGACTCCATCTCGTCGAGGATCCCGTCCACCACCAGTCCGTCGCCGAGCCGCACCGAGCCGTTCGCCCCCAGATTGTGCAGCAGCCCCTCCGCGGTCCTCAGATGAACCGCGAGCGGGTGCTCACTTTTGAGGAACTCCTCCCGGCTGCCGGCTTCGCCGTCCCGGGTGAACTCCACCGGGAGCTGCGAGAGCACCATGAAGATGGTCACGGTGGCCTCGAAGGCCACTGCCAGACGTGCGGCCGCCCTGACGTTCGTCAGACTGTGCCGCGAACCGGAGACGCACGCGAGGATCCGGCGGGGCGGCACCCGCCCTCGTCGGACGATCAGCACCGAGGTGCTGACCTTGCGGAGGACCTTCCCCACCATCGAGCCGTAGAACAGACGGATGATTCCGCGGCGGCCGGCCGGCGCGAGAATCGCCAGGTTGTACTCGCCGCGCAGCGCCTCGCCCGCGATCGCCTCCTCGGGCAGCGAGCCTTCGGCGCGCACGCCCGAGAGCGTCACCTCGCCGGCCGTTGGCAGCTCCTCGCGGAAGATCTCCACTGCGGTGCGCTCCCCGGCGGCCGGCTCTCGCGTCGTCTGGACCGTCACCTCCGCGAGGAAGTGCCGCGACAGCCCCTGCACCCAGGGCAGGAGCAGCCGTGCCTTCGCCGCGCTGTTGGCGTACAACAGGATTCTCACCTCGATCCTCCCGAGGGAATTATGACACCCATCACATCAGCAGAAGAAAGCCGGGAACGACCATGATCGCCCCGACGAAGACGATGAACGACCGGCGGCTGTGGGTGACGTATTCCAGCCACCATTCGAGGCCGTCCCGGTAGCTTCGATAGAGCCCCAGGAGGACGACCAGTGAAACGAAAGTGACGCTGAACATCTCGGCCAGGACAACGGTGAAGGCCCTCGGCTCGCCCACCAGCAGCGACACGACGAGCGTGTCGAGGAACGTGGAGACATTGGCTCCCATGATGTAGGGGATGATGTTCTCGCGTCTCACGTATCCGCGGGCCGACAGGGGGACGAGCAGTCCGAGCGAGACCGACACCGAGAGGGTCAGGCAGGTGACCGCGATTCCGAGCAGGAACATCACGTCGGCGCGGTAGATGACGAAGGAGATTTGGCGGAAGCGCGAGTTCTCCGAGTCGATTTGCGGCAGCGCGCGGTCGAGAAGACCGAACGAGCCGATGAGCGTGAGCAGCCCCGCGAGAAACATGAACGTCTGGTTCAGGTAGCGGCCGAAGAAGCCGAGCAGCGGGTCGTAGACCGTGTCGATGACGCCGTAGACGATCCGCGGAACGGGCAGCGTCGCACCCTGCAGCAGGTTGCTCTTCAGCATCAGGTAGCCGAGCACCGTGGCGGGCGTGTAGATGCTCCAGGTCACGAGGAGGCACAGCACCCCCGTCGCCACGGTCGTGATCGTGCCCCCGCGCCGGAAGTAGTAGATCGCGCCGACCAGCAGGACGACGAAGGCGGCCCCGAACCGGGAGCCCGCGATCATCCCCAGCGTCTCGACGTCGGTGAGCTGATGCGCCCCGAACAGAGAGAGCGCGACCGCGGCGACGGGCGAGCCCGAGAGCACCCCGTAGGCCATGAGCCAGCCCAGCCCGAAGGCGTTGAGCACGCCGGCGACCCGCAATCCACGCAGCAGGGGCACGACCCCGCTCGCGCCGGTCTTGAGCATCTCGAGGCCGAGAATGAACAGGAACAGCGCGGATACGACCAGAAGCGCCCTGTTAACTACCTTCAACGAATCGGTCCCGGACGTTGCGGTACGTTGGAGGGGGGGGTGCGGACACAGCCATCCCCTGAACGGAGGTCACCGAGGCGGACGGGAGGAGAGGTGCCGAGACGCTAGAACGCGAACGGCAGGGCTCCGGTGTAGGCTCTCGCCGGGCCGATCTCCTCGAGGATCTGCTCTTCGCTCAGCGTTACGATACTGGGCGTGACATACGGGAGCTTTTCTTGCTGATCTCGCTTGTCCTCAACCATGGCGCTTTCCTTTGAGGTTCGCTCCATTGGGCCAGCTTCCGTGGGAAGGCGTTTCGGGATGCCGCGACACGGGCACCATCGAAATGAACGAAGACACTATACACCGGAACACGTCCTGCAACAGCAGGCAGTCATCTTGTACACCGGTTCGGCGCCTGAAACAAGAGGAAATATAGGACGTAAAATGCTACACAATGACATTATGTGCCTCGCCGGGAACTCCCTGTCATCCGGCAACAATCAGGCGCTCCCGGCCGGCGAGTCGGCCTCCAGGAGCTGCCGCCCGCGCTTCAGGAAGCCCTGGTCAACCTTGATCGTCTTCTCGAGGCCCGGCCGGATGAAGAAGAAGACGACCCGGTTCACCTTCAGCCCCGTGATCTGGCTCAGGGCGCGTGCATAGATCAGCGCCTGCGGCTCGTACCATGCGAGGCGCGCCGTGGCCCCCGCGTCGTCGGAGACGTCATCGGTCTTGAAGTCGACGATCGTCAATCCACCTCCCGACTCGAAGACGAGATCCACCCGGCCTTCCGTGATGAACGTCTCGCCGGCGGCAACGAATGGCATCTCACGCAGGCATCGGGGCGAGGCGAGCGCCTCCTTGACGATGCGCCCCGTCAGCGCCTTGCGCGCCAGTTTCTCGACCTCGCCGGCCAGCTCCGGCCTTCCCACCTCCCCCGCCTCCTCCTCCGCGAGCAGATCCAGGTTGCGGCCGGTTGCGAGATCGATCCGTTCGAGCACCGCGTGCACGGCGGTGCCGAGCGCGCGGGAGCGTTCGGGGTCGGCCGGGCCGGCATCGCGGCGCGCCGGCGGCGTGCCGCCGATCCGCTCCATTCCGGAGGCGGAACGGAACGCCCGGCCGAACGGGGGCGCGGACAGGGCCACCTTGCGCGCCATGCGCCACCCTTCCTTCTCGAGCACGAACGCGGGATCGCCGCCGGCCTCCTGCGCCGCCCCCACCCGGAAAGGCCCCGCCTCCGCGGGCGTCGTCTCGAGCGATCCGCCGTCCAGGACCCACGCTCCCCGGTGCGACACGACCGCGGTATCGCCCCGGGCCGCGTCCAGGGCGGGGAGGAACCCGTGGTCGTGCAGCACGCGGTAGATCCCCCCGGGTTCTTCCCCGAGAAGACCGGCACGATCAGGTAGTCACGCGCCCGGGTAGCCGCCACATAGAAGAGACGGGCGCTCTCCGCCTCGAGACGCTGCTTCTCGCGTTCGGCGGCGTCGGCGTGACCGGCGGAGAGAAATCGGGCCGAGGCCGGCCCGAAGGCGAACTCCATTCGCGTCTCGCCGCCGGATCGCTCCACCACGAGACCGGGCGAGACGTTCCGCCCGCGGCCCGCGGTGTCGCACAGGATCACCATAGGGAACTCGAGCCCCTTGGCCTTGTGCACGGTCGAGATCCGTATCGCGTCGGCGTCGTCGCTGCCCGACTCGGCCTGCTCGGACAGCGGCGCCTCCCCTTCCTCGCGCTCCGCTTCGGCCATCGATGAGAGCCATCGGACGAACGAGCCGAAGGTGGCGCCCCCGAGCGTCTCGTGCTTGCGGGCCAGATCGAGCGCCTTGAGAAGATTCGCCGCGCGCTGGTCCCCGTCGGGCTTGAGATAGAACAGGGACAGCGCGCCGGTCGACTCGAACAGGTCCTCGAGGGTGAGGGCGATCGATCGCGTGTTGCGCGTCGCGTGCAGCCTGGCCAGCAGATCGAACGACCTCTCGAACGGGGTGCCCCTTCCCACCCCTTCATGCGTGTACACCCAGTCCCCTCCCGAGGCGCGGTGGGTCAGCAGCTCCTCGTCGGAGTGGCCGAGGAACGGGCACCGCAGCGCCGACACCACGGCGAGCGTGTCGTGGGGGCTCTCGACGGCCTCGAGCACCGCCTGCAGCGCGCGCGTCTCCGAGCGCATGTAGTACCTCTTCCCGCCGGCGATGCGATACGGCACGCCGTGCTCGCGCAGCACCGCCTCGTACGCGTCGATCCCGGTGGAGGTGCGGAACAGCAGGGCGATGTCGCCGTAGCGCAGCGGGCGGACGCCGTCCTCCTCCGTCGTCGTCCAGCGCTCCCCCACCGCTTTGCGTATCAGCGCGACCACGTGCCTCGCCTCGGCCAGACGCACCTCATCCGCCCGGGCCTCGGCCAGAGCGCCCGGACGAGGCGGGGTGAGCAGCAGGACCCGCACGGGGGTTTCCTTCGGGCAGCCCCGCACCGGCCCGGGCTCGCCGCGGAACGCGGCGATCGGCTCGTACCGCGGCTGATGGTGCGCCACCGTGTCCTCGACGATCAGGCGGCCGAACAGGTCGTTCACCCAGGAGACGATCGAGGGCACCGTGCGGAAGTTCTGGGTCAGACGCCGCTGGTCGTCACCGCCGGCTCCCCGGGGATCCAGCAGCCGCCGCGACTCCTCGTACACCTCGATGTCGGCGCGGCGGAACCGGTAGATCGACTGCTTGGGATCCCCGACGACGAACAGCTTGCCCTCCACCGGCTTCGTCTCCCTCCAGTCGGTGCACTCCGGATCGGACGACGAGAGCAGGAAAAGGATCTCGGCCTGCAGCGGATCGGTGTCCTGGAACTCGTCCACCAGCAGACACGCGAACCTGTCGGCGAACGCCAGTCGCGCCGCACGGCTGTCGCGCAGCATGTCGCGGCAGATGATGAGCAGATCGGCGAAGTCGAGAAGGCGGCGGCTGTCCTTGGCCGCCCGGTAGGCGTGCAGGAACCCGTCGTAAATCCACAGCGCCACCGCGTGAGCGAAACGGGTGCGGGCGCGCCGCGTCGCATCGTCGCGCCGTTCGCGCAGCTCCCCGACGATCCGCTTCACCTCGGTGAGGTCCCCGGGCGGCGACCAGTTGGTCTTCGCGCCGGCCCGCGGGTTGAGATTCAACGCGTCCAGATGGGCCAGGAGCCTCGGGCCGGTGACACCCTGCAGCGCCAGGGCCCTCGCCGCCAGCTCGCGCACCCCCGCCAGCCCTGCGTCCTCCTCCACCCGGCACGACGCGGCCAGCCGCTTCAGCTCGCCACACGCCTCGACGATCGTGTCGCGCGCGGCGATCAGCCCCGCATCTTCCTTCGGGGGCGGTTCCGGGCGGGCGTCACGGCTGCCTGCCAGCTCGAACGCCAGCCCGCGAAGCTGCTCGAGCGTGATCCCCAGACGCAGCGCCGTCGCCAGCGGCTCGCCGCCCGCCACCATCTCCCGCTCGAGCCACCGCTCCCAGGTCTCCTCCAGCAGCATCCTGGCGGCCAGCTCGTCGGCCACGGTGAACCGCGGGTCCACGTCGGCCTCGACCGGGCGCTCCCTCAGCAGTGACGCGGCGAAGGAGTGGATCGTCGTGACCATCGCCCGGTCGAGCGACTCGAGCGCCTCCTTGAGCACGCGGCTCCACGACTGCTGCGGGTCGACCTCGGCGAGCTCGTCCTCCAGGCGGCGGCGCAGCCTCAGCTTCAGCTCGCCCGCCGCCTTCTCGGTGAAGGTGATCACCGCGATCTTCTCGAGCGGCACCTCGGTCTTGAGGATCTCCGCCACGCGGTCGAGCAGCACGGTGGTCTTGCCGGTGCCGGCCCCCGCCTCCAGCAGGTACGACTCGGACAGACCGGTGCGGGCGCGGTCCCTCGCCTTCTGGTCGGACGGGGTCCGGCGCGTGGCACGGCTCACGCGATCTCCTCCCGCATCCTCAGGTAGTCCGCGGCCGTGGCGTCGCCGCGCTTGCGGGCGAACCGCGCCTCGCGCCCTTCGCCACAGGCGAGCTTGAATTCGCAGTACCGGCAGGTCTCCGGCCCGGGATAGGCGAAGAAGACGCCGCGCGCGACGCCATTGAGAAACGTGGTGAGAACCCGCGCGAGATCCTCACGGCGACGATCGAGGGCTTCGGCCGTAAACCCGACCGTCTTGAATCCCCCCTTACGGTCGACCGACAGGAAGCGCGCCTCCTCGGACCGTATGCCCGGCCGGGAACCGGACAGCAGCTTTTCGGCTGCGATCATGTAGAGCGGAAGCTGGACGGTCGTGCCCCCCTGCAGGCTGTCGACCCGGTACCTCCCCATGCCTCCCGTCTTGTAATCGGTCACACGCGCGGCCGCGCCGTCCCCGGTCAGGTCGATGCGATCGATACGTCCCTTCAGGCTCACCTGCCGGCCCGGCTGGATCTCGAAGACGACCGGATCGTCGCTCGATGCCGGGTCCTCCGCCTCCCCGCCGCCGGGCATCCCGTACCGGATCTCGAACCGGGATGGACGCCAGACGGTCTCGTCGGCCGCCTCCGCGGTCAGCGCGGCAGCGAGATCCTCGCGGATACGCTCCTTCGTAATCGCCCACATCAGAGGGTAGCCGGCCACACCCTGCTGCTCCTCCTCGTCGAAGCACCGCCCGCACGCCTCGTCGAGCACGGCCAGCGCGTCCGGCATCATCCCGGGGGCCAGCGGGAGGAGCCCGCGCGCTCCGAGCGCCGTGAACGTCTCGAACAGGATCCGGTGCACGATGCCGCCCCTCCGCATCGCGTCAATCGTCTCGGCGTCCTCCGGCTCATCGAGCGGCTCGAGGCCGAGGACCCTCCCGATGAAATAGGCGAGCGGGCAGGCCGCGTACTCCTCAATCCGGCTCGCGGACACGGGGCCTCCCTCCGCCGTATGGACCTTCCTCAGGGCGTCGAGCACGTTGGGGCGCAGGATCACACCGTCGTACGCCGTGAACCGCGTCTCGCCCCATCGCGCCGCTTCCGCATCGAGCGCCCGCGAGAGCACGGGGTTGCCGCGCAGAAAGGCCGCGATCCTCCGCCGCATGTCCGGGCCGCCGCCCGACCCGGCGAGCGCTCGCCGGATCACCGCGAGGTCGAACTCGCGGGGAAACAGGGCTGCCGTGCTCTCGCGGGGCGCCAGCGACGACAGGCTCACGCGGTGCATCCGTGGCAGATCGTCCAGGGCGCGGTAGTCGAACCGCTCCCCCTCCAGCTCGGCGGCGATTCGCAGGAGGAACGGCGAGGGGTTGCGCGGCCGCGCGGTGCCCGGGTCGAGCCGCGGGTAGGAGATCAGCAGGCTCTCCGCCGCACAGGACCGCGCCAGCCGGAACAGCAGGCGCTCCTCCTCCAGACGGCGCCCCTTGGAAGGCAGCCAATCGGCCCCGATCACGCGTCCGATCGCCTCGCGCTCGTCGTCGAGCAGGATCGGATCCTGCCGCGGCAGGACGGGGAACTCCTTCTCGACCAGCCCGACCAGCGCCACCGTGTGGAACGACAGCAGGCGGGCGTCCATGACGTTGCCGATGAAGATCCCCGAGCGCTGGAACATGCCGTCCTCCGGACGCCGTATCCTCCACTCGTCCAGCGCGCGGCGCACCACTTCCATGAACTCGGGAAGCCGGACCGGCGTCGTCACGTCATCGAGACCGCCGAGCCGCGAGATCCGCCGCTCGAGGGGTTCGAGCGCGCCGTCGGCCGGCGCGTACCGGCGCAGAATCGCCATGCACCGTTGGGCGAGATCCGACCAGGATCCCTCCTCGGGAAGGCTTCCCACCGCCTCGTGCAGCGCGGCGATCTGGCTCCTCAGCTCCTTGACCGCCTTCCATTCCGCCGCCGCCGCGGCGGCCACCGGCCCGTCCCCTCGCGAATCCGAGCAGCTTGCGCGACTCCAGCTTCGCGAGCCGCAGGCTCCATTCGTCGAAGCCCCGCACGACGCCCGCCTCCCGGGACAGCCAATCCCACAGCGAGGTCTGGCTGTCCCGCATCGTCAGGGAGAAGATGTCGATGACCGTCCGGCGGGACAGATCGTCCTCGCGCGCCGCGAGCAGCAGTCGCAGGGCGCGGGCGCCCAGCGTCGCGCCCACGGGCGTGCCCTCGGCCATGTAGTGGGGGACGCCTCCCGCGGTGCTCATGATGTCGGCGAGCGCCGTCCGGTACGCCTCTCCCAATCGGTACAGCAGCGCCATCTCCCCGAACGGGACGCTCCGTTCCCGCGCCCGCGAGACCAGCCACCGGACCGCCTCGACCGCCTCGCGCGCCTCGCCGGGTGCCGACAGCAGTGTCACCTCGGGCGGAGGGGCGGAAGCCTCGCGATCCGTCAGGTCCACGCGCTCCGTGATGAAGGAGCGGAACCAGTCCAGCATCGGGAGCGTGTAGTCATACGAGACATCGCCCGGCTCGGAGCCGCAGGGGAAGAAGACGGCGCCCTGGCGGAAGGCGAGCGTCTCGTAGATCAGACGGCGCTGCAGCCAGGTGGCATCGTAGAAGCCGTACACCAGGACGGGGGGGCCGGGCGAGCCGGAGACCGCCGCCACGGCGGAGCGCATCAGAATCCTCCTCGTCGTGAAAGCGGCGATCGCGCAGCCGGTCATCGTACGCTTCGTACAGGTCCGCCAGATCGTCGAGCTTGTCGGCCGAGAGCGCTCCGGCCAATCGCGCCTCGGCGCCGGTCCGTCTCGCCCGGGCCGCCGCCCGCAGCGTGGCGGACTCCACGCCGGCGTCCTTGAGATCCCTTACCGTCGCACCGAGAGCCTCGAGGAAACCCTCCTTCGTGGCGATCCTCTCGAAGTAGGTCCCCTTCGATCGCACGGCGATCGCCTCGCGAAGCAGCAGATCGCGGCCGAACTCGGGGATCTGTCGGCGCCCCTTGTCGACCATCGCCGGCGACCCGAGCTGCCGTGCGTGATCCTTCAGGAGCAGGAAGGAGATATTGGCGTGGCCCGACAGCCTGATCGCCAGCAGCCGCTGCAGGTGCAGCTTCAGATCGTTGCTGCCCACCAGAACGAGGAGGGGGCGGAGCGGATCGCCTTCCTTGAACGCGCGGACCTCGTCGACGAACGCCTCCGCAAGGCCACCCGGACCGGGGCGGGGGGAGGCGAGAACGAGCCGCACCCGGCGGAAACGACCCCGCGTCGGGGCCGTCGTGGGGCTCACCGGGACGCCGGCCCGCCGAACAGGCGGTATTGATCCGTGCCGGGCTCGAGCTCCGGGGGGGCCGGGTCCGATTCCGGCTCGCCCGCCCATTCCGGGCAGATCCCCTGATAGTCGCACCAGGAGCAGAGCGGGCTGCGCCGGGCCGGGAACTCGGCGGTCGCCTCGATCTCCTGGATCGCGCGGATCGTGGCCAGCCGCGTGCGTTTGAGGTCCTCGGCCCTGCGGCGCTCCTCGAAGCGCTTGCCGTGTGCAAGATAGTGCCAGACGTGTCTGACCTCGCCCACGTCGGCGTACCGCTCGCGAAGAGCGATCTCGTACAACGTGAGCTGACGGTCCTTCCTGAGCGCCCCCGCTCGCGGGAGGCTGCCCGTCTTGTAGTCGTGGATCTCGATCGCGTCGTCGCCCACCCGGTCCACGCGATCGATGAAGCCGAGCATCCGGTACCGTCGCTCGCCGTCGAGGGCGAACTCGACGCGTGTCTCGCACCCGAGCACCTCGCCCGAGTCGAACGGCTCGTTCTGCGTGAAGCAGGTCCGGACGCAGCGCCGCCCGGTCTCGCGATAGTGCTCCGGGGTCATTTTCTCCCGGACGATCCGGATCGACGGCGACCAGCGCTGCTCCCACCGCTCGTCGAACATCGCCACGTAGTCCGATGCCGTCGACGATCGCGCGCGATCCAGATCGGTGTACAGATCCTCGAGCACTTCGTGGACCAGCTTGCCCATGAAGGCCTCGATTCCCTGCACATCCATGCGGATCCGGTCGATGTAGCGGTAGCGGTACTGGAGCGGGCAGTTCTCGAAGGTGCTGATGCGGGAGTGCGAGTAGACAGGCACGCGGCGCGGACCTCCTCGTGGGGTGATTCTCGAGCGTGACGCGGGCCGCAGTATACCACCGACGCGCGTCCGCCCGGTCCGTCGATGAGGCATAATGCCGCCATGCCCGCGACACTCTCGTTCGGCGATCCGGTGGTGGTCCTCTCCGACCCGGGTGCGGGCACGGGCCTCATCGCCGAGCTTCGCCGCACCGACGGCCGCGTCCTCTTCCCGCGCACGGGACGAAGCCTCTGGGCGCCGCTACGCGATCTGAGACGTGCCGAGGCGGCGTCGATCGAAGGATCCCTCGAGGCGGAGCTCGCCGCCCTGCTGTCGATCCTCGGCGGCGTCGAGCTGGAGGTGATGATCCACGAGCCGGATCGGTGCCGCCTGCTCGCCGCGCACGGCGCGATCCGGCCCGAGACGGTCGATGCGATCCGCGCGCGTCTCGGGGATCGGCTGCTCGGCTACGCGATCCGCCCGCTGGGGATGCGGCGCATGCAGACCGTCCTGGAGTTCGTCACCGCGCCCCGGCCGCCGGTCTGATTCCCACCATGAGCGCCTGGTGAAGGTGCCGCCAGGGAACCCAGACCTCGTGGCAGCCCGCCTCGCGCAGCCAGGCGACCTGATCGGACAGCCGCGCCGGGGTGTCGTTCTCCCGGTGCCTGCGGAGCCGGTCCTGGATCTCCTCCTCGGGGATGCCGCGCGATCGCATCGCCTCGACCTCCAGCCCGGTCAGCGCCTCCTGCTCGGCGAGGGTCTCCCCGGCAACCAGATCGCCGTTGAGGAAGATCCCGCCGGGCCGTAGCGCCCTCACCGAATCGAGAACGAGCCGGCGTTTCTCGTCGTCGGCAAGGTGGTGGATCGCCAGGGCCGACAGCACGACGTCCCACGGCCCCGAGGCCACCGGGTCGTAGACCGCCAGGTCGGCCATCTCGAGCGTGAAGCGGTTCTCGAAATCCGAGAGTCGCGCGCGCGCGTGCTCGATCATCTTCTCCGAGAAATCGACTCCGTGGGCGGTCGCGCCGGGGAACGTCTCGAGGATCCTGAGACTGACGGCGCCGGTCCCCGTCCCGAGATCGAGAAAGCGCGTCGCGCCGGGAGCCTCGCGGCGCACGAGCTGCATCGCCAGGCCGAGCATGTCGTCGTGCCGGTCCGCGAACCGCGCCTTGCCTGCATCGTACGTCGGCGCCGCGTCGTCGAACCTCGCCCGGACGGCATCCCGGTGGGACCGTTCAGTCGGCATGTCCCCCATGATGCGCCATCAGATGAAACAGTGTCAACGACAGCGCCGCCAGCAGCGCCACGAGCCCCGACACGCCGTACATCTTCCACGGTCCGACCGTGTCGAAGAGCCAACCGCTCGCGAAGGTCCCCACCACGGTGCCGAGGCCGAAGGTCAGCCCCGCGTACAGCGACTGCCCCGAGGCACGGAGATCGGCGGGGAAGAGACGATGCGTGCGGGTGACCGCCGCGATGTGGAACGCGCCGAACGTGAAAGCGTGCAGGATCTGGGCGGGGATCACCACGGCGGGCGCCGCGCTGGCGGCGAACATCCCCCACCGCGCGGCCGCCAGCAGGCAGCAGGCCGCAAGCAGCGTGTCGGGACGCACGCGACTTGCGATGCGGCCGGAGAGGGACATCACGACGATCTCGGCCATGACGCCGAGCGCCCAGAGTGCCCCGATCGAGACGCTTCCGTACCCGCTGCGCTCCATGGCGATGCTGAAGAACGCGTAGTAGGCGCCGTGGCTGGCCTGCATCAGCATGCAGCCGAGGAAGAAGACGATGATCGCCGGCCGACGAAGGAACGCCCTCAGCGACGTGCGCCCCGGCGCGGGCTCGGCCATCACGTCCGGCAGCAGGAGCGAGGCCAGCCAGTTCAGACCCGCCCAGGCCAGCGTGCCGTACAGGACGATCTTCAGCGGCCGGTCGGCCACGACCGCCCCGAAGACGAGGGCCGAGACGATGAAGCCGACGCTGCCCCACGCCCGCGTTCGACCGTAGTCGATGGCGCGCCGCCGCGCGAGGTCCAGGCTGCTCGCCTCCACCATCGGGAGCCGGGGCCCGTCGACCATGGCCAGGGCCAGGCAGGCGAGAGCCAGCCCGGGGAAGCTGCCCGCCAGCAGGAAGCCGCCGAACGCCAGCACCGTCAGGAAGCAGGCGATCCGCGTCAGCCGGGATCGCCCCCCGCCCCGGTCGGCGCGATACGCCCACAGCACCGGGAAAATCGTCTTGCCGAGTGGAACGATCGCCGAGAGCACGCCGATCTGGAAACCGTTCAGGCCGAGCGTTTCGAAATAGAGGTTGAAGTACGGCAGCATCACGCCCAGGCCGGCGAAGTAGGTGAGATAGAAGAAGGCGTAGCGGGCGGTCAGCATCGTGTGAGTGTAGATCCGGCAGGCGGCCGCGGGGTAAACTGCGGCATCATGAGCAGAAAAGAAAAGCGCGAAGGCCGGCTGATCCGCGGCGACGAGTTTCTCGAACAGCGCGGCATCGATCTCGACGCCGAGGACGACGTCCTGCTGCCCGCGCTCCTCGCGGCCCGCGGCGCCGATCCCGACGGCGACCTGTCGATCGCCGACCTGCTCGGCAGCATCCCGAGCGATGAGGCGGCCCGGACCCTCGTCGACTGGGAGAGCGCCCACCCGGAGGACAAAGACCTGAGGCGGATTCTCAAGAGCTCCCTGTTTCGCCTGCAGCAGCGCGGCGTCGCCGCCGCGGCACGCGAGAAATCGGCGGGCGATCCGATTCGGATCGTCGAGCCGGTCACGCCGACCGGGTATCTGTCACCCTTCGACGGCGCGGGCAACCGGCTCGCCTGGCTGACACGTCCCCGACCCGGTGGAGGGCTGACCGTGCTGTACAGCCTCCTGAACGACCGCACGGGCATGCGGCAGATCGACGGCCTCCACGTGAACCGCAATCAGCTCAGGCAGATCCTCGCCGACGCCACCCGGGACGGCGTGCCGATGGTGCAGGCGCCCCACGAGTACGTCGACTGGCTGATGCACGAGGCGTACGGGAAGGGCGCGCCGCGCGACGAGAAGGGGGGCGGGTATCCCCTGCTGCGCGCCGAGATCAGCCACGAGCCGCCGGCCCCGGTCGCCTGCCCCCTCGACGCGCATGTCGAGGCCCCCACGCCCGAACAGGAGCAGACGCTGCTCGCCGACTCGTCGCGACTGTTCGCGGAGCCGGAGTTCGGCGGGTGGGTTCCACCGGACGACCTGATGAGGACACACCAGGACCGTTTCCGCGAGGCGCAGGAGTCGAGCCTCGTACTCAACGAGCAGCAGATGCACGAGCGTCTCACGGGGATCATCGATTCCGCGCTCGTGGAGGTGATCGGCGGCGAAGCGCGGGCGCTGTACGCCGGCCGGTTGCGTGAGATGGCCCTCTGGTACGCGTTGTCCGGCGGCCCGCGCGAGACCCGGCCGCTCGCCCTGATCTGCTACGCGCTGTGGCGCGCGATGCAGGACGAGGACCGCCCGCTCGACGGGATACCCTTCCTCAAGGCGCTGGTCTTCCGCGCCTTCGTCCACCTGATGCCCCGGAAGGACGAGAAGGAGACCGAGCGGAAGGAAGAGGAAGCCGGCGATCCCTCCCGCCTGATCGTCCGGCCCGACTAAAGCCTCGCCCGGATCAGCCCTTCCAGGCGGTCCAGGCTGGAATCGATACGGCCGGCGAGCTCCGTGGCGTCCTGCCCCGCCCGATCCGAGTTGAGCCTGTCGAGGGGCACGAGCGCGTCGTTCCACTCCCGGTCCGGCGGCTGCCAGCCGGCGGGCAGCGCCTCGTAGAGCTGGGCCAGCTCGTCCGTGAGTCGTCTGAGGTTGGCGCGCTTGCCGCGGTAGTCTTCGATCAGCTCGATCATCCGTGCGAGAATCGCCCGGCCTTGTTCCGACATGGGTTCTCCTTCCGCAGGGCGCCGCGGCTACCAGGTGGTCGCGCCCCCTTCGATGTTGACGGCCTGTCCGGTCATCGCCTCCGCCGCGGGAGAGGCGATGTACAGCGCGAGCGGCGCCACCTCCTCCGGGCGGATGAAGCGGCCGAGCGGCACCCAATCCATGGCGGTCCGGTGGAACTCTTCCGGTGTGACCCCCAGACTGGCCGCCGTCTCCGATATGCCCTGGTGCGCCATCGATGTATCGACCCACCCGGGGCAGATGGCGTTGACGGTGATCCGGCGGGGCGCCAGCTCCGCGGCCAGGGCCCGGGTGAAGCCGATCATCCCGTGCTTGGACGTGCAGTAGGCACTGTATCCCGGCACGCCGAACTTGCCCAGGACCGACGAGATGTTGATGACACGGCCGCCCTCCGGCATCCGCGGCAGGCAGGCCCGCGTCATGTAGTACATCCCGTTGAGGTTGGTCTCGAGGATCTCGGCCCACCGGCGGTCGGCCGCCTCGGCGTCCTTTTCATCGATCGGATTCAGGCCCGACACGCCCGCGTTGTTCACCAGCACGTCGATGCGGCCCCATGTCTCCGCCACGCGGGCGGCCGTTTTTTCGGCGAGCTCCCGCACCCGGACGTCGACCCGCACCGGCAGGAGCCGGTCGGCCCCGTCGCCCCGGCTCGAGATCACCTGGACCGCCTTCTTGAGATTCTCGGGGTTCCTCGACGCGATCGCCACCCGCGCGCCCCCGGCGTGAAACGCCGCCGCCAGCGCGCGGCCAATCCCCGTGCCGCCACCCGTCACCACCACCACGCGATCGTCGCTCCCCACCGGCATATACCGCCCCTCCTGAGTCGTCCCGGTCATCGTGCGGCCGGGTGCAGCAGTTTCGCCCAGCCGGCGCCCAGGATCCAGATCCTTCCGGAGAGTGCCTGGCCGGCCTGGGGCCCGCCGACGACCAGCTCGAGGCGACCGTCGCCGTCCAGATCCACAGCCGCGGCGGAGGCCCCCAGATGCACGTTGCCCGTCGGGCCGAACAGCGCCATCCCCTCCCTGCCGCTCAGATCGATCCGCTCCGGCATTCCGGCCCGGCCGGCGATCACCTTGACCTCGCCGCCGCCGGCGCGCGTGTTTCGCAGGCTGGAGGAGTCCACGGCACCCACGACGATCTCGGCGCGCCCGTCGCCGTCCAGGTCGAACGCGGCGCGCACGCCGGTGTGATCGCCCGGGTCGGCACCGTGGACGACCACCAGCCCACGGCCGTGCAGCAGACGAAGGTCGACCGGCACCGGGCCGCGGGGAACCGTCTGTGCCGCCGTGGCCGTCGCGGGAACCGTCGTACCGGCTTTCGCTCCCGGCGCTGTGGGAGGCGGCGGCCGCAGGGCCTCGAGCGCGGCGCGGCTGCGTCCCGCCACGATCAGCACGTCACCCGCGTCGAGCCGCGCGTCGCGATCGCCGTCGGCGAATTCGGCGCCGATGATCAGATCGGCCAGGCGATCCCCGTCCACGTCGGCCAGCGCGAGGCTGCCACCGCCGAGGTCGCCGATTCCCTCGGACTCGAATACGGCGTCGGCGTCATGATCCAGATTGATCGAGCCTCCGGGGCGCCACGGCCCGAGCTTCAGATAGACCAGCCCGGCGTCGGGCCGCTGCCCCGAGAGACCATCCGCGCTTCGCGCGCCGATCGCGATGTCGGGTGCACCGTCGCCGTCGAAATCCCCGACGGCCACCGCGCTTCCGGTCTGATCGCCCGGCGAGGCGCCACGCATCACTCCGTACCAGCGGCTGCCGGACCGGCCGGCCAGGTCCAGAAAGGACGGAAGGCCGGGGCCTCCCTGGACGATCGCCGCCTCTCCCACGTCGAGCGCACCGAGCGGTCCGGCCATTCCCTCGGCGAGCGGCGCACCGATGACCAGATCGGCCCGGCCATCACCCGTGAGATCGGCCGCCGTCAGAACCGTTCCGAGCAGATCGCCGGGACGACGTCCGGCCACGACGTTCGTCCTCACGCCGTCGGGGACACGGCCGAGATCGATGAAGGACGGCAGCGACGTGGCGCCGTGGACGACCACGACCTCTCCGCAGTCGGGACGCCGGTTCATCGGCCCGTCGGCGCGGGGAGCCCCCGCGATGATGTCCGCTATCCCGTCCCCGTCGACATCGGCGACGGCGAGGGAACGACCGAGGTGATCGAAGTCGTCGGCTCCGTTGATCACGACGTCCGCGCCCGACACGAGGCGGGAGGGCGCACCCGGCGAGATCCCGGGCATGAGCCGGGGCAGCAGGTCGACGCCCCTGCCTGGTCCGGTGACGCTTCCGTAGAGAACGTACAGCCGGCCACGCCGGCTGGGTCGGTCCTCCGCGCCGCCCGGCGCGGCGATCACCAGGTCCGGAATCCCGTCTCCGTTGACGTCGCCTCCGGCCAGCGACGACCCGGCCCACTCGAGCGGCTCGCCGCCCGAGACGATCGATACGGTCGGGTTGTCTTCCGGGGGCCGCTTCAGGTCGATGACCGTCCCGGCCAGCACCGCCGCAGCCATCGCCCCGGCCGACGCCACCGCCTTCGCCGCGGCGAGCACCGCAGGGCTCACTTGCGAACCTTCGAGGTCCGGGTGGTTTCATGGCCTTCGGCGTCCCGCACCGTCACGGTCACCTCGACGTCCCCCTTGGCCGCCAGGAGCTGCTTGCCGTCGACGGTTGCCCGGAACGTGATCGTCGCCGGCGCGGACCGGTCGTGCGACTGATAGTATTTCTCGACCTTCTTCATCAGCGACTCCTGGTGGATCTTCCGGCCCGACTCATCCTTCACCACCAGGTCGGCGGCAGCGATCCCCGTGCCCGAAACGGTTCCCTTGATCTTCAGGTCGCGCATCAGGATGTTGCCGGCCAGCTCGGTCTCCTCGATCGCCGCGTCCAGGCCCCCCGGACCGGCCGGCGCCGCCGGGGCGGATGGGGGCGGGGCGGTCGTCGAGGGTGGAGCGGCCTTCGGTGCCGCTTCGCTCTTGCTTCCGAGCAGCCCCCCGAGACCTGCCTTCTCCAGCCGTCCGGCCACCGTCTCCTCGACACGCCGCTGCGCCAGACGGCCACCCGCCGTCTTCCAGTCGATGTTCGGCGTGGGAGCGTCGAGCGGGCCCGCCATGGTCAGCGGCAGCGCGACCCGTTCGCGCTTGCTGTCCCAGAAATAGTCCGCGGCCTTCGACTTCTCCTGCAACATCGCCCGGCTGACCGCGTCGGAGAACACGACCTCTCCCGCGATGTCGATCGTCCCCTTGAGCATGTCGAGCGTCCCGTCGTCCCTCAGGTCGAGATCCGGCGAGGAGAGCGTGAGGTTGCCGCTCGTGATCTTCCCGGACCCGACCTTCAGGTCGGCGGTCATCAGCGAGAAATCGGTTCCGTCCTTCGCGAGACGCCCCGACACCTCCTTCAGGCTCTGCTCGCCGAGAACGTCGCTCGCGCGGCTCAGGACCTTGAGGATGTTGATCGCGCCCACGCGACCGTTCTCGATCTTCACCGATCCGGATCCCTTCGCGGCTGCGAGCACGCCGTCGAGGCTCGCACCCGAGGCGCGCACCGTAACGTCCGCCGACAGCGACCCGGCAAGCATGTCCTTCATGTCCAGCACCGACGTGAGCAGCGCGTTGGTGTCGATCCCCGCGGTGGTCGCTGTCACGGTGTACTCGGCCGGGTCCGGGTTCAGATCCATCGAGGCAGAGCCCTTCATCGTCCCGGCATACAGCGACATGCTCACCGGGTCGAGGCGGATGACCTTCTTCTGCAGCGCCAGCCCGCAGTCGAGGTCCTTGAACGCAAGTGCTCCGAAGGAACCGTCGGCTATCGCGAGCGTTCCCTTCGCCGCGATGCGGGCCAGCGGATCCCCGCCGGGCGCCGAGGGTCCCGGCGACGGTGCGCCCGTGGCCCCCTCGTCGCTGCGGATGAACGACATGAGCTCCCAGAAGTCCGCGTGCCTGGAGGTCAGCGCGAAGGTGACGTCGGAGGCATCGAACCCGTTGACCGTCATCCGTCCCCCCACGTCGCTGCCGCCGACCACGCCCGTAAAGCCGGTGACGTCGAATCCGTCCTTCCTGAGCGTGACCTTCCCGGCGAGCTGCTCGAGTGGCCTGGTCATCGAGGGGTGCTGCAGCGTGCCGCCCGCGACCTCCACGCTGCCCGTCAGGTCGAGCGCGGAGGGGTTGCGCAGATCGCCGCGCACATTCGCCTGCAGCTTCACCGGCGACGTCGCCGAGAAGGTGACCGGCAGCTCGACACCGGCCACCGCCAGCAGGGAGGTGAGATCGGCGGCATTCACGGACGCGGGAGGGATCTCCAGATCGGCGATCGTGCTCTGCGGCTGGTTGTCCAGCTTTCCTCGCACGGCGAGCCGGCTGTCGCCGAACTCGACCGTCAGATCCGCGATGTCGATCCTCCGGGCGGCATCGGCCGCCGCCAGGTCGAAGGAGGCCTTCGCCGTGACCGGCTTCGGCGCGGCCGCGACCTTGACCGCGTCGAGCGAGAGGGTTCCCTTCCCGGTCACCCGCGCGGGATACGTCCCCCCGATCGTGGCCTGGGCGGAAACACGCCCCGACTCGGCGGCCACGTCGAGCAGGCTCTTCAGATAGCCCGCCACCGACGCGACCTCGATCGAGGACAGCTCCAGACTGGCGTCGATGGGAGAGGAGGCGTCCCTGTCGAACGCCGTGGGAAGCGTGCCGTCCACCCGGATGGATCCCTTTCCCGGCGTCACACCGGAGCGCAGATGCAGCGTCACCGGCTTGCCCGGCTCGTACGAATCGACCTTCAGCCCGAGGTCCGAAAGCTCCAGCTCCACGGGCGAGCCGCCCGCGCCGGACGACTCGTCGCGGATCGTCAGATGCGCGCCCTCGAGGCTCAGATCCTTGATCGTCACATCCGGCCCGGCGGACGCCGGCTCTCCCGCCGCCGACGATCCTCCGCCGGTCAGGGCCGCCACGTTCCATACCCCGCGCCGGTCCCGTGTGAGCTGCACGTCGGCGCCCGACAGGGTCACTCCGGACAGCGCGATCCGGACGAGCCCCTTGTCTCCCAGGGCGCCCTCCGCGTGGCCGCTGGCCTGAAGCGACCGGCTCCTGAGGAGCCCTTCGGGCACGGGCCAGGCGAAACCGGCTACCCGGGCCAGCTCGCGCGCCCGCTCGACGGCGATGTCCGATTTCGACAGCGTGACATCGAAGCGGGTGGTCCCCGCCTGCCTCCGCAGCTCGCCCGAGAGCGCCAGCTCGAGCCCCTCGCTCTTCAGGCTCCCGTCGAACGACGAGGACAGGTCCCCGCCGGCCGGCATGTCGAGCGACGCCGTCAGATCGAGCTGCAGGTCGACCTCGGCGGGCGCCCCGCCGCGTGCTGCGGCCGATCTCAGATGCACCAGCCCATCGGCCACACGCAGCCGCGACAGCGTGAACCCGCGCGCGGGCCTCTCCTGCGCGGCCTCCGCGGAGCCGCCGGCGCCCAGTTCCTGGACATCCCACGAACCGTCCGCCTTCTTCGTGACGGTGATCTCCGGATGCTCCAGCACCACCCGGTTCAGCTCGATGGTGCCGCCGAAGACGAGCGGCCAGAGACGCGCCCCGACCGTCAGCGAGCGGGCCGTGAGCAGCCCTTTCACCTCGGGATTCTGCACCTTGATGCCGAACGCCGGGAACAGGGTCAGCGACATCTCGCCGAGAGTCACGGGGCGGCCGAGCGCCTTCTCGGCCTCCGACTGGATCAATCCGCGGTACTGGTTGACGTCCACGAGAACCGGCAGAAGCAGCGCGAGGATGACGATCAGCGCCGCGACGACACCGCCTGCTATCGCAAGACGACGCAGAAGACGTGATTTACCAGTGTTTTCGCTCACATCGGCCTCCCGGCTGTTAATATATCGCATGGACGCGGCACACGCTTTCTGCTAGATTCCGCATTCCACTCGAAAGCAACGGAATCCCCCGTAACGCCGTCCGGAGGTGACCCATGCCGCAAGCGCGGCGGGAAGACATACGCAATATCGCCATCATCGCCCACGTCGATCACGGCAAGACCACGCTCGTGGACGCGATGCTGTGGCAGAGCGGGATCTTCCGCACCAACTCCCACGTCGAGGAGCGCGTCATGGACTCCATGTCGCTCGAGCGGGAGAAGGGGATCACCATCATGTCCAAGAACACGGCGATCCGGTTCGAGGGGGTCACGATCAACATCGTCGATACCCCCGGGCATGCCGATTTCGGCGGCGAGGTGGAGCGCGCCCTCACGATGGTCGACGGCGTCCTGCTGCTGGTGGACGCCTCCGAAGGTCCGCTGCCCCAGACCCGGTTCGTCCTCAAGAAGGCGATCGAGAAGGGGCTGCCGCCGGTCGTGGTGATCAACAAGATCGACCGGCCCGACGCCCGCCCCGAGGCGGTCCTCGATGAAGTGTACGATCTTTTCATCGATCTCGACGCCACGGAGCAGCAACTCGACTTCCCGGTGCTGTACACCGACGCCCGTGCGGGGAAATGCCGCGTCGACGGCCAGGAAACCACGCTCGCTCCGCTGTTCGCGCAGATCATCCGTACCGTGCCGCCGCCGGTCTACGACGACGATGCGCCGCTGCAGATGCTCGTGGCCAACATCGACTACAACGACTACGTCGGCCGCCTGGCCATCGCGCGCGTCTTCAACGGCCGCGTGCGGATCGGCCAGCCCGTGGCCGTGGTGGGTGGCTCGTCGCCGTCCGCGGACATCGTCCGCTCCAAGGTGACCACCCTTCTCGGCTACGAGGGGCTCAAGCGCGTGCCGATCGAGCAGGCGGGGCCGGGCGACATCGTCGCGCTGGCCGGCATCGAGGGGATCGGGATCGGACAGACCATCACCGATCCGGAGACCCCGCGCGCCCTGCCCGCGATCACCGTGGACGAGCCGACTCTCTCGATGATCTTCACGGCCAACACGTCCCCGTTCGCCGGCAAGGAGGGCACTTTCGTCACGTCACGCCACCTGCGCGAGCGGCTGCTCAAGGAGGCGCTCGCCAACGTCTCGATCCGCGTGGAGGAGACCGGCGCGCCCGACGCATTGAAGGTCTCCGGGCGCGGCGAGCTGCAGATGGCGATCATCATCGAGACGATGCGCCGCGAGGGATACGAGATGCAGGTGGGCCGTCCCGAGGTGATCACCCGGACGGTCGACGGCCAGCGGTTCGAGCCGATGGAGAAGCTGGTGATCGACTGCCCCGAGGAATACATCGGGGTGGTCACCGAGCGGGCGGGCTCGCGGCGCGGGCGGATGACGAAGATGGTCAACCACGGCTCCGGCCGGGTGCGTCTCGAGTTCCGCATTCCGTCGCGCGGCCTGATCGGCTTCCGCTCCCAGTTCCTCACCGACACGCGCGGCACCGGGATCCTCAACCACCTGTACGACGGGCACGAGCCCTGGCAGGGGGAGATCAAGGGGCGGACCACCGGCTCTCTGGTGTCGGACCGCACCGGCCGGTCCACGAGCTACGCCATCGAGAACATCCAGGAGCGCGGCTCGATGATCCTCTCGCCCGGCACCCAGGTGTACGAAGGGATGATCGTCGGCGAGAACTCCCGCCCCGGGGATATCGATGTGAACATCACCAAGGAGAAGAAGCTCACCAACATGCGCGCCTCCACGGCCGACGAGGCCGCGCGCATCATCCCCGCCCGCATCCTGAGCCTCGAGCAGGCGATCGAGTTCCTCAACGACGACGACCTGCTCGAAATCACGCCCAAGGCCTTCCGTCTGCGCAAGCGGGTGCTCGTCGCGGGCCAGCGACGCAAACGGGACGCATGAGCACGGCGGGGGGCGCCCCGCGGGCATCGGTCATCACGGCGCTCGTGGCGGTCCAGATCTTCTTCGGGCTGCATTACATCGCCGCGAAGTACATCATGACGGTGATCCCGCCGCTGGCCTGGGCCACCATCCGGATCGTCTGCGCGTCGGTGCTGCTCATGACCTTCGTGCTGCTCACCCGCCCGCGGCGGCTGCCACGCTCACGCCGGGACCTGGCCTCGATCGCCCTGTTCGCCGTGTTCGGCGTCATGATCAACCAGGTGTGCTTCGTGGAGGGGCTCTCCCGCACCGCGACCTCCCACTCCGCCATCATCAACTGCGGCATCCCCGTCGCCACGCTCCTGTTCGCCATCCTCCTGGGCCGCGAACGCGCGACCCGGGCGCGTCTCACCGGAATCATCCTGTCGCTGTCGGGCGCCCTCTACCTGATCGTCCACAGCGGGGCGCTTCTCGGCGGCAGCTTCGTCGCCGGGGACCTGCTGACCATGGTCAACGCCACGTCCTACTCCTTCTTCCTGGTGATCAGCAAGCCGATCCTGGCGAGGCACAGCAGCCTCGCGGTCACGGCCGAGCTGCTGTTGTTCGGCGCCATCGGGATCTCGATCTTCGGCATGCCGCAGGTCGCGGCGATCGATCCGTCGGCGGTGCCCGTCTCGATCTGGTGGGCCGGCGCGTTCGTGGTGATCTTCGCCACCGTCGGCGCCTACATCCTCAGCACCTGGGCGCTCAAACGTGTCGACTCGTCGATGGTGGCGCTGTTCATCTATCTGCAGCCGGTGGTGGCCTCGGTGCTCTCGGTGGTGCTCCTGAAGGAGACGCTGGGCAGCGAGACCTTCATCAGCGCGGCGCTGATCTTCGCCGGCGTGGCTGTGGCTCTTCGCTCGCCCGCGGCCCGGAAGACGGTTCCGGCCTGAGACCGGAGACGCGAGCCGTCAGTGGACGACCGGGTCCTCGTCGTCCTCGTCGCCGCCGGCGCCATCGCGCGCCTCGGGCGGGACCTGCGACGCATGGTGGAGGATCATCCGCCAGCCGCCCGAGGTTCTGACGAACAGGTTGGTCGCCCGCGCCAGGGTGATCGCCTCGTCCGGCCCCGAGGTGATCGACTCCAGACAGCAGACCCATGCCATCTCGCCTTCCATGCGCACGCGCACCTCGGACGGCTCGATCACCAGCCGGTCGCTGTGGCTGAAGATGATGTGCCAGGACTGGCGCACCGCTTCCCATCCCTCGATCACCTCCCACCCGGGATGGATGCACCGGACGTTCTCGTCGTGCGACCAGATCTCCGTGAGCGCTTCGATGTCGAGATCGGTGACCGACCGGTAGAATCTCTCGTTTGCCAGGCGTATGGCCGCCAGCTCTTCCTCGGTGGCGCTCTTCGACGCGGTCATGCGGACCAGTCCTTGAACCACGAGGCGCGCTTTCCCACCGGGGCGGTCAGCGCCGCCAGACGACTCATGTCCTGCTCGCCCAGCGGCTTGAACTCCCGCGCGATGCGCGCGTTCTCCTCGAGCTGCGCCACGCTGTCGACGCCCACGATGGCGGTGGCGACGGGCAGCGTGAGGGTGTAGGAAAGGGCCTGCTGCATCGTGGCCAGCCCCTTGCCCGAATCGTCGTACGCCGTGAAGATCCGCCCGCGCGCCGGCACCTTCATGCCGATGATCCCGAGCTTCTTCTCCACGGCCAGCGGCAGGAGCTTCTCCCCGAACGGCTTGTGATGTCGATCGGCCGCGTTGAGCGCCATGAGGATGCAGTCGAAGTCGAACCGGGACAACCCGTCGATCAGGAGATCCGGGTCGAAGTGGCCCGTGATCCCCAGGAAACGCACCATCTTCTCGTCGCGCGCCTTCGTCAGCGCATGGATGGCGCCGTCGGCAGCGAAGATTCGATCGAGGTCGTCGCGGCCGTTGATGTTGTGGAGCTGCCACAGATCGAGGTGATCGGTGCGGAGCCGGCGCAGCGAGTCGTCGAGCAGGCGCAGGGAGCCGTCACGCGTCCTGTCGTGGGTCTTGCTGGCGAGGAAGATCCCCTTGCGCCGATCTCCCATCGCCTCGCCGTAGTAGTCCTGGCTCGGACCGTACCGCGCCGCGGTGTCGAAGTAGTTGATGCCGAGGTCCAGCGCCCTGTTGATGATCGCCGACGTCGTGTCGGGGCCGCCCGAATCCCTCTCCAGCCTCCCCTGCCCGCCGAGCCCGAGGATCGACACCGTGACACCGGTGCGCCCGAGCGCGCGGGCCGGCAGGGCGCCCGCGCGCGGAGTATCGACCGCCGCCCCGGTGATCCCCGCGGCGATGGCGGTCGACAGGGCGCCGGCGGCCGTGGTCTTGAGCATCTCGCGTCTTGTCAGCTTGATCTTCTCTGCGTCATCCATGCTCGCCCCTCTCGCGTGTCTTTCCGCGCATTCTACACCGTGCGGTGCGGAGGCGTCACCCCGCGGTCTTCGGCGGCGGCGCGGGCTGCGCGTCCGGCACCCGGTTCTCCACGGGAGGGATGGTGCGCAGATAGTCGTAGATGGCGCCGAGGTCCTCGTCGGTCATGTGGCTGTACGAGGGCCACGGCATCGGCGGCATGATGGGACGCGACTCGCCCCAGTGCTTTCCCGTCCGCAGCGCCTTGACGAAGATCTCCTTCGTCCAGATCCCGATCCCGCTGCTCTCGCTCGGCGTGAGGTTCGGGGCGTAGCTGATCCCCCACGGGCCCGCGAAGGCGGTGTTGGACCCGGCGCCCACCCAGAGCCAGGGGCCTTCGGGCAGCACGGGCGGCGAGGGCATCGCGATCTGCTGCGGGTGCCCCGAGAGCATCCGGTTCATGTCGGGCATCGGCCCCTGCGGCCCCATCACCCACGGGGTGTGACAGTCGTTGCACGCCAGGATGGTCACCAGGTACTTGCCGCGCTCCACGCTGCTCCCGGCGGTCGCTGCCGGCGTGGTGGTGGAGACCGAGGCCGCGCAGGCGGAGGCAAGCAGGACCGCCACGCCCGACAGGGCGAGACTTCCTTTCTTCGACATGGGACGATTCTCCTGAGATGAGGATGGTTCCTGGGTCAGGTTCCGGGGATGAGAGTGTCGGGAATCCGGATCGCGATGACCTGACCGCGGGCGCAGACTTCGCCCTTCGAGGTGACGGTGGCGGCGATCACGACCTTGCGGCCCTTGACCTCCTCCACCCTGGCGCGGCAGACCAGATCCTCGTCGATCGGAGTGGGCTTGAGATACTCGACGTGCAGCGTGCCGGTCAGAAAACGCAGCGGCGGCTCGGTGTCCATGCTCCGTCCCTCGGCGCGGTAGGCGGCTGCGGCCGCGGTGCCGGTGCCGTGGCAGTCGATCACGGAGGCGATCAACCCACCATAGACATAACCCGGGATCGCCGTGTGCCGGGGTGACGGGCGGAACACGCACACCGCCTCGTCGCCGTCCCAGAAGCTGCGGAGGTGCAGGCCCGCCTCGTTGAGGCGGCCGCACCCGTAGCAGTGGGCGAGATTCTCGGGATAGTAGTCCTGGAAGGCCCTGGGCGTCATTCGCGCTCGATCGTCTTGACCAGTTCGCCGTTCTCGTAGATCTCGTTCTTTTCCTTGTGACCGTCCTCGAGCCAGAACTGCCAGGTGCCGAACGGCTTCCCGTTCACGTAGGGCTTCTGGGACTTGATCTGCCCGCTTTCGTACCACTCCTTGTGCACGCCCCTCGGGGTACCGTTGTCATACTCTTCGTGCAGCTTCTGCTGGCCGCTCTCGTACCACTCATCCACGGATCCCTCGCGCACTCCCTGGTTCCAGTGCGCCTCCAGGCTCTTCTGGCCGTTCTCGTACCACTCGGTCCAGTCGCCGTTCGGCTTGCCCGCGACCATGCTCGCCTTCACCTTCGGGGTCCCGTTCGCGAAGGTCGACGTTACCTCGCCGGTGTAGGGCTGGCCGGAGCCGGTGACGTACACGCCATCGCGTTCGGTGAGATCGGAGAGGGCGGGCACACCGGAACCGCATGCGACGATCATCATGAGCAGGAGCGTACCAGTCAGAGCCTTTGCCATGTATCGTCCCTCCGTGGGATGGAGTAGCATTGGTCTATTCTACCGCGACTCGCGTGCGCGCGGGGACGTCATGTGCCGCCCCCTCGGGGCCCACCGGTACCGCTCCAGCGCGATCCGGCCCGAGGCAAGAAAGCGGACCCCCTCCTTCTCGAGCAGGAGACGCTGGATGGTATCGTACCCCGGCTCGGCGCGGGGGCTGATCCGGCCCTGTGCGTTGATGACGCGGTGCCACGGGACGCCGTCTCCCGCCGGCAGCGCGAACAGGGCGTAGCCGATCTGCCGGGCGTGGCCGGGCATCCCGGCCAGGGCGGCCACCTGTCCGTAGGTGGCGACCCTTCCGCGCGGGATCCGCCTCACGACGGCGTAGATGCGCTGCCAGGTCGTGCGGGCCGCGGGGCTCATCGCGTCATTTCTGCTTTCTGTAGGTGCCCACCAGATCCGCCTGCGCGAGGACGTGGCCCTTCATCGCCTCCTCCAGCTTCGCCTTCGTGGGATGGTCCAGATCGGGCAGCACGGTGTCGAGGGCGTACAGCTTGTGGAAGTAGCGGTGCCTGCCGATCGGCGGGCACGGGCCGCCGTAGCCGGTCCGGTTCCAGTCGTTGAGGCCCTCCCGGGTCCCTTCCGGGAGATCGGCCGCCGTCGCTCCAGCGGGCAGCCCTTCCGAGGCCGGTGGGATGTCGTAGAGCACCCAGTGCACCCAGGTCCTGCGCGGCGCCGCCGGATCCGGCGCGTCCGGGTCGTCCATGATGAGCGCGAGGCTTCGCGCCGCTTTCGGCACGCCCGACCAGGACAGCCCGGGCGCCACATCCTCGCCCTCGCAGGTATGCCTCCGCGGGATCTCCCCCTTGTCGTCGAACGCCGGCGAGCTGATCGTCATCATCATGTTCACCTCCCGGGCCGGCTCGCCGCCGGTGTCCGCCGCGCATCCCGCGGCGGGCGCGAGGACGGCGGACGCCAGCCAGCCAATGATCAGGTATCTTCGCATCGAGGGGATCATACCTCCGTCCATCGGCGTCGTTCAGGTCACACGTCCCTGTCGGTCCGGTGCCGAGGGAGTCCGTCGTCCATCCGGATCCAGGCGAGCATCCGGTCCGCCCAGACGTGGTCCTCGGGGACGAACGTATCCGCGGCATCGAGACTGCCCACCGTCACATCGGTCACTTCGGGCGTATCGGCATTGTTGTACGTGAGCTGCGTGCCACACGAGGCGCAGAAGGACCGCTCCACGCCAGGCCGCGTCGCGCACCGGGCCGGCCGGCCCGCCGTGAACCGGAACCCGGCCGAGGGGTACTCGGCCCAGGTGAGAAAGGCTGCTCCACTGGTGCGCCGGCAGTGGAGGCAGTGGCAATGGGTCACGCGCCGGGGCCGGCCCTCCGCCTCGTACCGGATCGCTCGACAGAAACAACCGCCCTCGTATCTCATGACGCCTCCCCTTGCTCGACAGGAGGGTTAGAGCTCGCGTTCAAGGATGATTTCAAAGTACTTCGCCATCCCGTATCCGCCGACGCCGGGAGCGAAGACCTGCACGAGCCGCCACCCCTCCCGGGCGTGCTCCGCGATGACCTTCCGGTACTCCTTTTTCGCCTGTCTGCGTACGCCGAGGAACCCCTCCCCCAGCCGAACGAACTTGTACTCGTACCGTCTCATGCCGCAGCCTCCTGCATCGAGGATACACCCGGCGCGCCCCCCACGCCGACGCGATCCGCGAGTTCTATTCGGGGGTCGTGGGCTGGACGCCGTCTCCGGTGGACATGGGTGGCGACGCGGTCGCCGGCATCTGCCCCGCCCGGGGCACAAACGCCGCGCTTCCCGCCCGGTGGCGGATCTATCTGGTGGTGAGCCGCCTCGACGACAGCATGGCGAAGTGCGTCGGGCTCGGGGGACGGGTGCTGGTCGCGCCCAAGAGCATGGGCCCGCACGCACGGGTCGGGGTGATCCAGGACCCGGCGGGGACCGTCGCCGCGCTGTTCGAGCCGGCCTGATCGGTCCTTTACGGCGGGACCGCCTCAGGCGGTCAGGACGATCGGGTCGCCGTCTGTGATGACGATGGTGTGCTCGTAGTGCGCGGCGGCCGAGCCGTCCGCGGTGCTGATGGTCCAGCCGTCCTTGTTCTCGCGCACCGAGCCCGTGCCGATCGCCATGATCGGCTCCACCGCGATCACCAGCCCTTTCGTCAGGGGCCGCGCCGCGCGCGGGTCGTCGTAGTTGGGCACGCGGGGAGCCTCGTGAATCGTGCGACCGATCCCGTGCCCCGTCAGGTCGCGGACGATCCGGAACCCGTCCTCGGCGGCCTCCCGCTCCACCGCGCGGCCGATGTCGTTGACACGACGGCCGGTGCGCGCCTGGGACAGGGCCGCCGTGAAGGCCCTCTCCACGCACGTGATGAGGCGGCGGTGCTCCTCCCTGATCCGGCCGATCCCGACCGTGACAGCGGCGTCCGCCATCAGACCGTCCTTCTCGACCGTGACGTCCAGCTTGAGGAGATCCCCTTCCTCCAGGACCCTGCCCGATGGGATGCCATGCACGATCTCGTCGTTCACGCTGATGCACACCTCTGCAGGGAAGTCGTACACCAGCATCGGCGCCGAGCGCGCCCCGTTGCGGCGGATCACCCGCGCGCCGACCTCGTTGACCTCCGCGGTGGTCGCGCCCGCACGCGCGTGCGCGCGCATGGCGTCGATCGTCTCCCGCACGATCCGGCCGCTCTCGCGCAGCCGCTTCAGCTCCAGGGCATTCTTGATCGACATGGTCCGCTCCTCGGGCGCCGTCAGCGCGTCAGCCGGCGCGCGCCGGTGCCATCGGCATCGATGAGCCAGGCTTCGGAGGCCGGCCATCGTCCTCTGATGAACGCGATCGTCTTTCCGTCCGGCGACCAGCGTCCGGCGAATCCGTCCTCCGCCAGGAGTCTCTCGTCCCCGCCGTCCGGTGCCGCTGTGTAGAGAGCGTGCTCCCGCGTGTAGAGCAGCCGGTCGCCCGCGGGCGACCAGTCGGGGAACACGCCGAGGGCCACGGCCCGTCGCTGCGTTCCGTCCGGATGAATCGTCTCGACATGGTCGACCTTGTCCATGGTCGAGAAGAAGGTAATCCATTCGCCATCCGGAGACCACCGGGGGTTGTGCTCCTCCCCCTCCGATCTGCCGATCCTCATGGCGCCCGAGCCGTCCTCCTCCCTCACGTAGAGCTGCGCCCGGCCGTCCCTGTCGGAGACGAAGGCGATCTGCTTTCCGTCGGGCGACCAGGAGGCCTCCTGATGGAACACTGGCGCCGTCTCAGGCGCATCCGCCCGCTGGCCGCAGGCGGCGCGGCGCACAGCACGACGAGAAGCATCGCGATTCGTCTCACTCATCCCTCCTTTCGCGCGATGGCCAGCTGATGAGCGCTCGCGCCCAGCAGCGCCGGCTCGCGCTCCAGGAGACGGATGACCCCCATCAGCCGCGCGCGCCGGTCAGGATCGCGCAGCCGTTGCTCGAGATCGCCCATGAGCCAGCCCACTCCCTCGACCGCAACGGTCTGCTCGTGACGCAGACCCGAGGCGTCGATCTCCTCTTCGAGCTCCCCCGGAGCGTGAAAGTAGGCCGTGGTGAAGTAGTCCGGGAGACCGGCCGGGTTCACGTGTCTGCCGTCCCTCAGGTCCCCCGCGACGATCTGCACGAATCCTGGGTCGGCCAGAAGATCGCGCAGCAGGCCGTCGAGCGCCGACGCATAGCGGGAGATCGTCGCCACGACCGCGACGCCGCCCGGACGGAGCACCCGCCGGGCCTCCCGCAGCGCATCGAGACGTTCCGCCCGTCGCACGAGATGATACAGAGGTCCGAGCAGCAGCACCGCATCGGCGCTCTCGTCTCCCGCCCCGAGCCGCCGTGCGTCGCCGATCTCCGCCCCGACGATCGGGTGGTCCGGCTGCGCGGCCGACGCCCGTCGCGCCTGCTCCACGTGCAGCGGGACAGGATCGATCAGATGGACGCGGTATCCGAGCGTCGCGAGCCAGCAGGCATGCGCGCCGGGGCCTCCGCCCACGTCGAGCAGATCGGCCGGCGGGGCGGGAAGCGCCCATCTCAGGATCTCGCGTGTCCGATCCCGTTCCAGAAGCCCCGCTCCGGACGCCAGACGGCTCTCCTCCGTGCCGGCTTCGTAATACTCGTGCATCGGGTCGTGTCTCGGGCTCATGGCGCCTCGCCCTCTCCGCGAGCCGGCAGCAACCCGAGCTGGGTCAGCACCGCCATGTTGTCCCAGATGATCCGGATCTCCGCAGGTCGGGGGTCGCCTGGCAGTGCCGGACGAGGTCGCGGGACATGGTCTGCGCGAGCAGATCCGGATCGTGCGCGTTCATCGCCTCGACGTTGAGGCGCACCAGCGCCTTGTTCCGCTCGGCGCCGGAGGGCACCGACAGCGAGCATGAGACCGTTGCCGCCACGAGCAGCAGCACCGAACGGAATCCCGCCCGGGATGTCATCCCGCCTCCCGCGCGGCTTTCCGGTTCGACAGGTACTCCACCCAGAGCAGACGCGCCGCCACCGAACGCCACGGGCGCCACGCCCCGGCAATCGCCTCCATGCGTGCGGCCGGATCGGCCCCCGGCCGCAGGCGGAACAGCTCCACCAGGGATGCACGCAGGGCGAGATCGCCCGCGGGCCAGACATCGGGCCGGCGCAGCGCCATCAGCAGATAGATGTCGGCCGTCCACGGGCCGACGCCGCGCAGCGTCATCAACCGCGCCCGTGCCTCGTCATCCGGCAGACGCGCGAGGCCGGCCAGGTCGAACCGGCCCGAGTCGATCTCTCTCGCCGCGCCGGCCGCGTACGACGCCTTCTGCCGGGTGACACCAAGCATGCGCAGCCGCGCCGCCCCCGCGGCCGCCACCCGCTCGGCGGTGAGCGGCCCGAGTCGATCCTCCAGGCGCGCGAAGACCGCCGCCGCGGAGCGCAGCGACACCTGCTGCTCGAGGACGATCCTGAGAAGCGTGGTGAAGCCGGGCCGGCGGGACCAGAGGGGCGGCGGGCCGTGACGGCGGACCAGCGACGCGAGAACCGGGTCGCGCGCGGCGAGATCCGCCGAAGCTCTTAGAAGCTGCTCGCCTGTCAGACGCTTCAATCGCCCCCCCGGGACCGGCCCGGCGCTCTACTCCAGGACGTTGATGTTCCGCTCCCGGCACATCTCCTTGAGGATCCTCGGCCAGACGGTGACGCTCACCTCGCCGAGATGCGCCTTCTTGAGCAGGTACATGTAGGTCCGCGACTGCCCGATCCCGCCGCCGATGCTGAGCGGGATGCGGTCGTTCAGGATCGCCTGATGATACGGCATCTTCATCAGGTCGAGCTGCCCTGTGAGCTCGAGCTGCTTCTTCAGCGTCTGCGCGTTCACGCGGACGCCCATCGATGTCAGCTCGTGACGGCGCCGGGTCACCGGATTCCAGACCAGGATGTCGCCGTTGAGGCCGTGCATCGGTCTCCCGTCGGACGAGCGGGTCTCCGTCACCCAGTCGTCGTAGTCGGCGGCGCGCATCTCGTGCGGGTAGCCGTCCTTCAGGGTCCAGCCGATCCCGATGATGAAGATCGCGGGGTGCTCCTGCAGGATCGCCGTCTCGCGCTGCTTGCGCGGCATGTCCGGGAAACGGTCCAGGATCTCCTCGGCGTGGAGGAAGGTCAGCTCCTCGGGCAGGTTCGGGTACTTGTCCGAACGCAGCTTCGGGAACAGCTCCTGTGCGTGCTGCTCGGCGCCGCGCAGCACCTTCCAGATCCTGCGCACGACGTCCTTGAGCGTGTCGAGGTTGCGCTGGTCTGCGGTGATCGCCTTCTCCCAGTCCCACTGATCGACGTAGGCGCTGTGATCGTGATCGAGGAAGTAGTCCTTGCGCACCGCCTTCATGTCGGTGCACAGCCCCTCGCCGGGCTTCATGCCGAACTGGGCCAGCGCCATCCTCTTCCACTTCGTCGCGGCCTGGACCACCTGGGCGTCGATCGGATGCTTGTCGTGGTCGTTGGAGATGTGGAACTGGATGGGGGTGCGCGAGCCGTCCCGGTCCAGCATGTCGTTGACGCCGCTCTCGGCATCGACGATCAGCGGCACCTGCACCATCATCAGGCCGAGCTCCCGGCACAGATGCTCCTCGATGTACCCCTTCACCGCGAAGATCGCCTTCTGCGTCTCCTTCGGGGTGAGCGCCGAGCGGTAGTCGCGGGGCAGCACCGTCCTTAGCTCTTCGTAGCTGCCGATTCCCGGTCCCGCAAGATCCGCCTTCTTGTCAGCCATCCTGTCATACCTCCTTCTCGGGGCCCCGAAGGGCTCTCCGGAAGCGATCTCGATACGACTGCCAGTGTGCGGGAGGAGTGTGGTACGGATAATGATACCACCGGCCGGGGGCCCCGGGCGACGCCCCGCCTTCGCGCTGGATTCGGACGCCGCGACCTGATTTACTGTGCGCATGCGCGTGGCGACCTGGAACGTCAACGGAATGAGAGCACGTCTCGATCTGCTGCTAGGGTGGCTCGAGTCGCGCCGGCCCGATGTCGTCGGCCTGCAGGAGCTCAAGATGGCCGACGAGCAGTTCCCCCACGACGCGATCGCCGCCGCGGGATACCGTGCCGTGGCCCACGGGCAGAAAGCCTGGAACGGCGTGGCGATCCTCAGCCGTGAGGAGGTCTCGGTCACCTGCCGCGGGCTTCCGGGTCAGGAGGAGTTCGGCTCGCGGCTGCTCACCGCCGAGGTCGGGGGGCTCTCCTTCACGGTGGTCTACTGCCCCAACGGCAAGAACGTGGAGCACGCCGACTTTCCCCGCAAGCTCGCCTGGTTCGACGCGCTCGCGGACCACTTCGAGGCCCGGCACGACCCTGGCGGGCGGTCGATCCTGTGCGGCGATTTCAACATCTGCCCGACGTCGCTCGACACCTGGAACGAGCCGCTGCTGCAGGGAACGATCTTCCATACGGAGCAGGAGCGCGCGCGGATCGAGCGGCTCACGGCCTGGGGGCTGACCGACCTGTACCGCAGGCTCCATCCCGACGGTCACGAGTTTACCTGGTGGGACTATCGCGCCGGCGCCTTCCCGCGCGGCCAGGGGCTAAGGCTCGACCTGCTGCTCGGCACCCGCCCGGTGGCCGACTCGACCCGCAGCGTGACCATCGACCGGGACTACCGCAAGAAGCAGGAGGGGCTCACCCCCTCCGATCACGCCCCCGTCATCGCCGATCTCGAGTAGCGGCTCAGACCCCTTCCACCAGGATCATCCGCGTCGTGGCCGACGCCTGCCGCAACGCCTTCGCCGGGCGGTACTCGGGCCCGTCCCACCACGACTTCGCCTTCTGCACCGAAGGAAACTCGAGCACCACCGTCCGGCCGGGGTCGACCTCGCCTTCCAGGACCGTGACGGCGCCGCCGCGCACGATGAATCGCCCCCCGTACGCGGCGATGCTTGCCGGGGTCAGCTTCTTGTACTCCTCGTAGCGGGCCGGGTCGTTCACGATGATGTCGACGATCACGTATGCGGACATGTCCTCTCCCAAAGCCCCGCCCGGCGGGATACCGGGCGGATCATCCCTGCACCTGCTTCGATGCGCGGTCGATCCGGTCGAACTCGTCGGGCGTCAGGCCGACGCGCATGCTGGCGGCGTTGCCGCGTGCCTGCTCCACGCTCGTCGCGCCCGGGATCGCCACGACGATCGCACCGTGAAAGCCGGTTGTCCAGGCCAGCGCGACCTGCGCGGGTGTCGCGTCGTGCCGCTCGGCGACCTCGCGCAGCACCTTGATCAGAGGGGCGGTCCTCGCGAGCCCCTTCGAACGAAACGCGGGCATCCTGCGGCGCGGACCGGGGCGACCGGCCACCAGCGACGGATCCTCGTGGAACTTGCCGGTCAGGATCCCCTGCGCGAGGGGCGAGTAGGCGATCAGGGTGACCCCGAGGTCCTGCGCCGCCTCCAGCACGCCGTTGGCCTCGGCCCCACGACTCAGGAGGCCGTACTGTATCTGGTTGGAAGCGAGCGGGATGCCGCGGCGTGCGAGCGCCGCGTGCGCCTTCCTCATGGCGCGGGCGCCGTAGTTGCTCACTCCCACCGCGCGGATCTTCCCCTGCTCCACCAGGTCGGCCATCGCGTTCATCTGCGCGGTGATGGACGAGAAGCAGAACCAGTGATGGATCTGGTACAGGTCGATCGCGTGCCCCGAGAGCGCCTCGAGCCGCCGCCCGATCGTCTTCCGGATGTTGCCGGCAAAGCGCATGAATGGCGACCACTTGGTGGCGATGACGAGGTCGGCCGGCGTGCCGGTGACGGCGTCGAGGGCACGGGCGAGCGCCCGCTCCGAGGTTCCGCCGCCGTAGACCTCGGCCGTGTCGAACCAGCTCACGCCTCCTTCGAGCGACGCCGCGACGATGCCGCGCTCGGTCGCCTCGTCGAGCGCGGGCCAGTAGCCGCCGATCAGCCCCTTCCCGCCCGAGAACTGCCAGCAGCCCAGACCGATGGGCGAGACGGCGATCGGGGTCTGTCCGAGGCGGCGTCTTTCCCCCGCCAGCTCGTACAGGATCGTGCCTTGCTCCATGCCGTCGCCCACGAACCGGAAGCCGCACTTCTCCAGCACCCGGCGCGATGCCGTCAGATCGGGCAGCGTCTGCGCGATGACGCGGCGCACGCGCGGCGAGGCGAAGGCCCAGGCCGTCAGCGCTCGCACCGCCTCCGTGGCCAGCCCCTTGCCCTGGTGCTCCTCCAGGAAGGAGTAGCCGACCTCGACGGTGCCGTCCCGGCCCGGCTGTCCGGTGAATCCGCCGCAGCCTGCCGGTGTGAGTCGGCCCCGATCGTCCCTGAGCAGAAAGTACCAGAGGACCCACCCGGCCGCCTCCGGATCCTTCTCGAGCACCTCCAGCGTCCAGCGCTGCGACTTCTCGTCGTTGAGCGGGGGCGGCCAGACGGCGGGGACCACGGCGCCCAGCGCCTCGGCCAGCCGCTCGCGCCCCTCCATCTCGGCGCGCACCGTATCGGCCGATGCCGCCACCAGGACCATCCGGGTCGTCGCCAGCCTCGTTCCGGTGTCGGTCATTGCATCCTCCCGAGCTGCCGATCGTGCAGCCGCCCGAGCGCGAGCTGGCTGCAGACGGCGCCGATGAGCGCCATGAACATGTCCCATTGCGTGTCCCAGGGATCCCCCTGTGTCGCCAGATACGCGTCGGCGTCGGCGCCGAGCGTCGTCGCCGCGGCCCACTCTCCCAGCTCGAAACAGGCGCTCGCCGCGAGACAGATCGCGGTGACGAAGAGAAACAGCCATTTCCCCCGGCCGACCGGCGAGCGACGCAGCAGCACCTCGCGCGCCGCGATCGCCGGCACGAACCCCTGCGCGAAGTGACCGAGACGATCGTAGTGGTTCCGGGCCAGCCCGAACGTCTCCTGTGCCCACAGACCGACAGGCACCCGGGCGTAGGTGTAATGCCCCCCCACGATCAGCAGCAGCGCGTGGAGGAAGATCAGACGGTAGGCCAGCGGCGTGAGCGGAAAGCGCCGGAAGGTGGCGACCAGGATGCCGCCGGCGATCAGCACCGGCAGGATCTCGAGAACCCAGGTCAGTCGATCGTACGGCCGTATCCCCGAGACGACGAGCGCCGCGACGGTGAGTACGAGCAGAACGGCCGGCTCGAGCCGTTCGGCGCGCCGGCTCACGAGCCGGGTCCCGTGACGCGCCCGCCCGGCGTTCTGCGGCGCGCGAACTTCAACCCCGACCAGGTCTCGTCAATAGCGCAGATCTTGTAGTCGACCAGGCCGGCGTCCAGGCCATGCCGGCGCACCGCGGTCTGCGTCAGGTCGGTGGCGATCCCCGACGCCTGCTTCGGCCAGGAGATCCAGAGCCCGGCGGCGCCGGCACGCCGGCCGATCGACTCGACACGCCGCCGCAGGTCGGCCAGCGAGCGCGGAAACCAGATCGTCAGGTCGCATGCGGCGCGCCCGCCCGTCTCGAGCGCGACTCCTTCCGGCAGCGCGCCCAGCGTCCTATCGAACCGCGGCGGCGCGCCGATCAGGCGCACCTTCATCCCCGCCTTGATCCCGAGTTTCTTGACGAGCGGCGTTCCCGAGTAGCCCGCCAGCATCGACCCCGGGACGACCGGGTCGGACAGGGGCCGCGCGATCGCGCGGGACGCGGCGGAGCCCGCTCGGGCCCACGTGGTGAAGACGGCGTCCGGAAGCATCCGCCGCACCGCAGCCGCCTTCTCCGTCTCCCCGCCCGCGAACACGATCGGCACGCGGCGTGTCGCCCGCTGCAGCCGCATCGCCACGCCGACGTCGCGTCCCTGCGAGGGCGATCGGGTCAGATCGATCACGATCGCGTCGGGGGGGTCGCGTCTGATGGCCGCGAGCAGCGTCGGGCCGACCGAGGGATCGTGCTCGACACGGAACCCGGCGTCCTCCAGCCGCCGCGCGCATGCCGCGGCCTCCCCGGCGTTGCTGTGGATGAGCCGTATGCGCTTCACGCGCCCCGCCGCCGGTTCAGTCGGTTCGATGACACACTTCGAGCCGGTTGCCGCATGGATCCTCGAAGAACACCGCGTAGTAGGTCGGGCTGTACTCGGGACAGAGCCGCGGCCCCTGCACGTTGCCGCCCCCGGCCTCGCGCACCGTCTCGGCGATCGAGTCGACCTCGGCGCGGCTTGCGGCCCAGAAGGCGATCCGGTTGCTGTTGGGACGATGGCCGGCCTCCTCGACCAGACCGAGGAAGGGCTTCGCGGGATACGCGCCGGCGCCGCGGAACACGTGCCACTCCCCCGATGCGGACGGCTCGCCGAACCCGAGCCGGGGCAGCAGCTCGCGGTAGAAAGGCAGCGCGGCGCTCATGTCGGAGACCCGCAGGTCGATGTGGCCGAACCGGCTGGCCGTCATTCCGGGTTACCTCCCCTCATGCCGGCTGCCGCCAGGCGGCGGCCGCCACGAGCAGCAACACACCGACGACGACGAAGGGGACGAAATGGGCGCGTGGGAAGATCACGGCCCAGGCGCCCACGCCGAACAGCGCGTAGAATCCGCCGATCAGGACCGCCACCGTCCGGCCGGCCGCAAGGCCGGATCGCAGCATCGAGTAGCTCACCAGCGTCAGGATACCCAGCAGGTCCATCGCCGCACCGCCGAACATCCAGCCGATCCCGGCGGGGCGGATCACCTCCTGTGTCACGTTCTGCGCCGTCATCTCCGCCCGGAGGGCGGGCCATCCAACGAACGTGTGCGCCAGACCGCCGACGAGGATCAGAACGCCCGCTGCCAGGACGATGACCTCGCAGATTCGCGCACTTCGCATCGCTCCTCCTCATCCGCGTCCGCTCTTCAGGTTCCGTGCGACGTAGTCGCGGATCGCCGCGAGAGAATCGGGGGCGGTCCACAGCCTCTCGATCTCGGCACCGAAGACGCGCTCTCCCTCCAGGGCGCGTTCCAGCGCGGGGCGCCGGAGCTGCGCCTTCGTCACGCCGAAGGTGCCGAGCCCGGGCGCCGCCAGCTCGCGCGCCGCCGCGATGGCCCGCGTCTCGAGATCCGCCGGGGCGACGATCTCGTCGATCAGGCCGAGCTGCTTCGCGGTCGCGGTGTCGAACGTGGCGCCGCCGTTGACCATCTCCGAAAGATACCGTGCCGGCACGGCCGACCTCATGATCTCGAGAGCCAGCGGCGGGAAGGGGACGCCCACGCGTAGCTCCGGCACCCCTATCCGGCCGGCGGCGTCGCTCATGATGCGGCGGTCCGACGCGCACGCCAGGATGCAGCCGCCCGCGATCGCGTGGCCGTTGATGGCAGCCACCACCGGCTTCGGATGGCTGAAGAGCGATTCGAGCGCGCGGGCGAGGGCGGGCAGCAGGCGTCTGACGTACGCGGCCCCGCCGTCGAGCAGCCGGTGGAGGTCCACTCCCGCGGAGAAGATCGGGCCGTCCCCGGTCAGCACCACGCCGCGCGCCGACGAGGAGGCGAGATCCTCGAAGCAGCGATGAAGCGCGTCGCACAGCTCGACATCCAGGGCGTTCGCCTTGCCGTGGTGCATCCGCAGCACCGCCACGTCGTCGTTCCACCCGGTCGCGATGGGATCCGCCCGGTCGGTCATTCCCCCTCCCGTGTCACCGGCGCCTGAGAGGCAGCGTCATCGGCCCGAAACGGACCCCGTCCAGGTCCGGCCGGCGACACAGACACTCTCGTCTCACCCGCTCCATCAGCCTCCTGCCCGTGCCTCGGCCTCGCGCTTCCGCGCTCACGAACAGCATCGCCAGGTGGCGTGACTCCCGGATCTCCGCCATGCCGACGATACGCGAGCCCTCGACCGCGACAAGGACATCATGGTCGGGGCCACGGCGTCGCCGAACGCCCCGAGCGCGACCGCGGAGACCACCGCCTCCTCACCCGGCTTCATCCTCCTGATGCGCACGTTCTCGACACTCCGGCACGCGGCGGCAGGGCCGCGCCGATTCTAGCGCATTCCGGTCAGACGTCCGCCTCGTAGGCGGCGCGCATCCATCCCGCGACCTCGTCGTCGATCTCGTCGAGCGACGCGATCGGGATCCGGTGGGTGATACGATCGCCCTTCGCCGCGCCTCCCGTGTCGATCAGACGCCGCGTCGGCTTCCGGCGCACAGCCTCGAGGGCCAGACCGAGGTCGATCCGGGTGCGCGTGGCCGGCCTGATGTGGGCGAAGACATGGTTGCGGTACAGGGGCACCATCGTCTGGCAGGGGCAGATCCTGACGTCCCGGCCCAGCGACCGGCCGAGCTTCACCAGCGCCTCGTGCAGCGGCCTCAGCGGCTCGCGCGGCCCCGAGTACATCGTCTCGACGTACCTCCGCGCCGCGGCCAGATACGCATCGGTCTCGAAGCCCTCGACCCCCTCGCCGCCCGCGGCCCGGGCGATCGTCGCCGCGGTCGTGCCGCCGAGACCGTGCTTCTTCTTCAGCCACCCGGCGCGCGCCTTCGCACCGTCCGGCCCGGACCTCGACACCAGCCGCACCCATTCGTCGAGCGAGCGGCCGGTTTTTTCTGGAAGATTGTCGAGGATCGCCCGCACGTAGGCGACCGAAGGATGAACGTCGTATCGAGGGTGCTTCATGCTCCACCTCCCCGGCCGCCGGATCGTATCACGGACCCCGTCTGTCTCTCTGCAGCCGGCAGTCCTGCCCCTCGAAGGGGGGCTCCACTCGCCGAGGTACCCCGGTCGCGTCCCGCGCCAGCCGGAATCCCAGGCTGAACCCGGAGTCGATCGGCCGGTGCGTGTACCGCAGCGCCGAACGGGCGCTGTCCGGCCCGAAGTACCAGCTCCCGCCCCGGATCACCAGACGCTCGTCGTCGCAGACGCCGAGCGGATCGGTGACGGCACCCGCCGCATAGGGGCAGTAGCGATCCCGGCACCACTCCCAGACGTTGCCGTGCATGTCGAACAGCCCCCAGGGGTTGGGAGGATAGCTGCCGACCGGCGCCGGAGCGCCGCGGTACCCGCTGACGCGGGCCCCGTTGTACGGGGTCCGGCCGTCGATGTCGGCCCGCCCGGCCGTCAGCGTGTCGCCCGTGCTGAACGGTCCGGTCGTGCCGGCGCGGCAGGCGTACTCCCATTCCGCCTCCGTGGGGAGCCGCAGACGCGCCCCCGACGCCGTCTCGAGCCTGTCAAGGAACCGCTCGATCATCTCCGCGCTGACGCTCTCCACCGGGCAGTCCCCTCCGCACTCGGCGAACCGGCTCGGGTTGTCCCCCATCACCGCCATCCATTGCGCCTGTGTGACTTCGTAACGGCCGAGGTAGAACGGCCGGGTGAGCCGCACCTCATGCTGTGTCTCGTCGGCGCCCCGGCCCGGCTCGCTTCCGGGGCTTCCCATCAGAAAGCGGCCCGGCTCGATCCGCACGAACTCCATTCGGGTGCGTGGCTCGACCCAGTCCGCGCCGGCCTTCTTCGCGGCCGTTGAGTCACCGCCACCGGCCGCTCCGGCCGACCCGGCCGGTGCGGAGCACATCGCCAGGAGCGCCGTGGCGAGAGCCCACGCCGGAAAATGCGCGCGGCTCACAGCCAGCGCCCCACCCGCGCGCGGTACGAGTCGTATTCCTCGCCGAACGCCGAGCTGAGGTATCTCTCTTCCCGCCTGATGATCTGCGCGATCAGGATTGCCAGGGCCACGGGCAGCAGGAGCAGGGGCCAGAGGGTGTTCACGAGAAGAGCCAGCCCGGCTCCCTGCAGCGTCAGGGCCAGGTACATCGGGTTCCGGCTCCAGCGGTAGGGGCCCGTGGTCACGAGGCGGCGGGCGGGACGGTTCGGAATGACGGTCGTGCGGGCCGCGAGGAAGGTGCCAAGGGCCCACAGCGCCAGGATCAGCCCCGACGCCAGCAGGGCCCATCCCGCCAGAAGACCCAGGATCCGGACACTCTCCGGCAGGACCTTCAGCGGCACCTCCCGATCCAGCAGGATGCCGCCTCCGACCGCCGCGACGAACAGCACCGGCGGCGGCAGATGCACGCCCGGTCCGGTCGAACCGGCCGGGAGCCGCGTCACGTGGCCTCCCGTCGAAGCGCCTGGATCGTCCGGTCGAGCCTCTGCAGGAAACGGGACCGATCCTTCCGGTCGAACGGAGCCGGCCCGCCCGTCACCGTCCCGAGATCCCGCAGGGTGGACATCAGCTCCCGGCTCGCGAGCGCCTCGCCGATGCTCTCGTCGGTGAACTCGCCGCCTCTGTGGTCGATCACGCGGGCCCCGCGTTTCAGGCATCGCGCGGCGAGGGGTATATCGGCCGTCACCACGATGTCGCCGGGGCCGGCACGCTCAGCGATCCAGTCGTCCGCCGCGTCGAGCCCTCCCTCGACGCGAACCAGCCGTATCCGCTCGATGGCGGGGACGCGCATCGAGGCGTTGGCCACCACGGCGACCGGAAGCTCGTAACGACGGGCCACCCGGTACACTTCGTCCTTGACGGGGCACCCGTCGGCATCGACGAACAGCTCAGTCACGCCGTCTCATCAATCGTCTCTCCATCGCTTCAGCTTCGGGATCTTGCGCACGAAGAACCACCCGAGCACCGAGGGAACGCCCATGTCCTTCAGCTTCCCCCGGACCATGTCCTGCATCTGCCCCACCGTGGCGCCCGGCATCGTGAACGCGCCCGAGACGAAGCAGTGACTGCAGTAGATGTCGCTCTTCGAGCCGTCCGTCTTGGTGCCCCCGCCCTTCTCGTCCTTCCTCAGCGGCATACCGCAGCTCTGACAGTTCCCGCTCTTCTGCCCACCGCTCATACGCTCTCCTCACGGACCCGGTCCGCGTCACACCGGCTGCCCCATCGAAGCCGGCACGGCATCCATCTTCTTGAGCATCGCGAGAGCCACCTCGCGCCGCGCCGCGAAGGCCGGGCCCCGCTTCGCGTCGGGGCCGATCGGCCCGAGCACCAGGTTGGCGAACACATCGGCCGGTCCGGCTCGCTCGGTCAGCCCGACCATCCATCCGACCTGGCGGCCGTCCTGCCGGCCCAGCCCGGTCTTGGCCAGCAGCGTCACGTCCTGCGCGTTCGACGACGGCATGACGCGCAGCAGGATGTCGATGCTGCGCCGTGAGACCGGCAGGTCGTGCTTCATCAGACGCGAGAGAAAGGTCACCTGCTGGCGCGGCGTGATCCTCAGCCCGCCGCCCGGAGACAGCCAGAACCGGTCCACGCCGCCCCCGATGTCCCGGTTGCCATAGTCGAGCGTCTCCAGCCAGGCACGGTAGCGCTCCTCGCCGACCCGCCGCGCGATCTCCTGGTAGTACCAGACCACCGAGTACTTCATCGCGCCGGCCAGGTCGTGGTCCCGGTTCCACTGATCGACGAAGTCGCGCCGCACTCCGTCCCATTTCAGGGTGAACCGTTCGTCGGGGATCACGCCGGTTTCGAGGCCGATGATCGTGTTGGCTATCTTGAACGTCGATGCGGGGGTGAAGGCCTCATCCGCCAGCGAGGCGTTGACGACCCGGTCGGCGCCGCCGCGCAGGCTTCGCAGCACGAAGCAGCCGTCGACTCCGGCCGCGGCGTACAGCGAGGCGGCGGACTCGTCATCCGCGTGGAGGCGCGACAACGCAGCCGCCGTCAGGCCGGCGAGTCCCGCCGCGAGGAAGCTGCGTCTCTCCATCGAACCGCGGGCCTCAGGCCCCTCCCTGCGGCTTCATCATCTCCTTCATCCGCCGGTCCATCTCCTCGGGAGAGACATCCTCCTTGTGGGTGGCCACGGTCCACTGATGGCCGAACGGATCGGTCAGGGTTCCCGAACGATCACCGTAGAACTGGTCGGTCATCGGCCGCAGCGGCTTTCCGCCGGCCGCGATCGCGCGGTCGAACACGGCATCGGCGTCCTCGACGTACAACAGCAGGCTCACCGTGGTGTTGCCCAGGGACTCGGGCCCGAGGATGTTCGCCTCGGGCACTTCGTCGGCCAGCATGAGGGGCGAGTCGCCGATCCTGATCTCGGCATGCCCCAGCCTGCCGTCCGGCGCCGCCATCCGCACGATCTCCTTCGCGCCGAAGGCCTTCTTGTAGTATTCGATCGCCTCCGCGGCGCCCTTCACCTTCAGATACGACGTCAGCGTGTAATATCCGTCAGGAATCGGCTTGACCGTCATGGGACGCTCCTTCCTCTCCGAGTGATTGTGTGCGGATCCTATCCCAGGACCGCGCCGGCGGACAATCCCCTCAGTGGCGCTTCGCCACGAAGTCGGCCTCGACCGTGCCGTTGCAGTCGGTGCCGGACGTGGTGCCGTCGATGCGGTTGAAAGAGGCGTCGATCGTGCCGTCACCCATGGCGGTGCCGGAGCAGGGAGGATCCTCGGTGATGGTGAAGGTGAGCGCCTGGCCGACCACCATCCCCTCCAGGTCGGCGCTGGACCCCCCGGGCGTGGGGAAGGTCCCGGTGACATCCATGCCGGTCTGGACGAGCATGAGCGTACCGTTGTAGCGCTGCCCGACCGGCACCACGTTGCCCCCCGTGACCGTGAAGGTCACGTCCCAGGTCCCGGTGACGTCCGTATGGTCGCCCATGCCGCCGCCGTCGGAGGAACCGCCGCCACAACCCGTCAGGAGCGCGAGCGTCACGACGAGACCCAGAACAAGACGGCCCTTGCACCCCGGCATTGTCGCTCCTTGTCGTTCGTCGAGACCGGTCAGCCGGCGTGGCTCCGGCCGGGCAGGATGCCGCGGCTCAGCCATCCCTGAGCGCCGAGCAGCAGCCCGACGACCAGGCTGGCCGATGCCGACAGATCGAACCAGAGGGGCTCGCCAATCCTCCCCGTGATCAGGAGACCTGTCGTCTCTACCGCCACAGCGGCGCACATCACGAGCGCCGGCATCCGGCTCTCCATCCCGGACAATGCCGTGGCGACAAAACCGCCGATGACTGCCGAAAGAAACGTGAGCGCCCCGGCGGCTGCGAGGACAGGCAGCGTCGATCCGTTCCACGAGACGCCGCCGAACAGGGTCTCCTGGACCAGCGTGATCAGCACGACCATGATCGCGTAGCCGGTGACGATGGCGAAGGTCGCCCTCAGAAACCTCATCATCATTCCCCCCTCGCCTCGCCGCCGTCGAGCCCGTACAGCCGGCGCATCCGTTTCGTCTCGAACACCAGCGCCGCACCCGCGGTCACGAGAGCCACCGCCCCCAGGATGATCGTCAGACGCACGACCGGCTCGCCTGCGCGCATCCGCGCCGAGGCTGTGCTCGCCAGCGTCCGCAGCCATTCCAGGGTGCCCAGCGCCAGCGTCACCTGGGCCACGCGGGCGGCCCAGGGCCTGCACGCGACCAGCATCACGGCCACGGCGAACACCGCGACGAGCAGGAGCATGGCGCCCCCCCTGAGAAAGTGCGCCATCATCAGCAGGAGAGCCAGGAGCACCAGGGTGATCTGCGCCGCGATCATCGCGCGGCCGCGGCTTCGGTGCGAACCGACGTATCGAGCATGCGTGTGTATCCTACCAGAAACGGCCGGGGACGGAGGGCGCGCTACAGGTCCTTGCGGAAGCAGCGCACCAGCGCCGCCTCGGTGAAGCCCAGTGAGCGATGCGCCGCCGTGCTCGCCGGGCACCACGTACCAGCCTTCGAGGTACGCCACCCGGTCGGTGCGACACCCCTCTGCAGAGTTGCGGATCGAAATCTCGGCGAAGCCCACGATACGGCCGTCCCCGGCCGCCGCGAGCAGCACCGCCTGGGGTGCCCTCGCACGGCCATCGAAGAACGCCTCGATCTCGGCGCGATGCTCCTGGCGGGATCCGTCGGGCCAGAAGGCGCTGCGCAGATCGAGCCACGCCTGCGCGTCGGCCCGCGCCGCCTGACGGACGACGACGCGGGCCGGATGCGGGTTCATGCCGTCGTCTCAGGACGGCCGGATATTCTGGTTCATGCGGAACAGGTTGGTCGGATCGTATCGCTTCTTCACCTGCACCAGCCGCTTCCACACCTCGGGCGTGTAGGCCGCCTTGACCCGGTCCTCACCCTCCTCGCTGAGGAAGTTGACGTAGACGCCGTGGGAGAACGGCTCGACTGCAGCATGGAACCTCCTGGCCCAGTCGATGCACCGCGCGTCGTCCTTCGGATCGCGCCACCGCGTGTGGATGTTGAACGCGAAAGGCGTCTGGCGATGCGCGTAGGCTGTGGCGTCCTCGGCAACGCGGCTCGGCGCCCCCTCCATGTGCGGGATGAACACCTCGCACTCGTCGGTCGGCATCGAGCCGGCGTACTTGACCACCTCGTCGATGCAGGCGTCCGGCAGCTCTTTGATGTGATGCGACTTCCAGTAGTTGCGCGCGCCGTGCGTGACGAGACCGTCGAATCCCGCCTGCCAGGCCGTGTACGGATGCATCCCGATCCCCTCGCCCACCGACGCCGTCGCCTGCCGGATCGGCTCGATCAGCTTGCGCCCCTCGGCCTCATCGCCCAGCCCGACGAAGGGCACCACGACCACCATCTTCCCGTGCACGTCGGCCGGCAGGAACGGCAGCGGAGGCGCCGTGCGCGCGACCATCCAGACCGTCATCTCGTCCGGCAGGCTGCGCACGTACTCGCGATGGAACTGCATGTAGGTCTTCAGATCATCGAACTTCTTGACGATCAGGCCGGAGAAGACCTGCGGCCCGACCTGGGCGCAACGGAACCGGAACGACGTGACGATGCCGAAGTTGCCGCCCCCGCCACGCAGACCCCAGAACAGATCGGGGTTCTCGTCGGCGCTCGCCGTCTGCAGCTTGCCGTCGGCGGTGACCACCTCGGCGGAGAGCAGGTTGTCGACCGCGAGCCCGTGCTTGCGGCTGATCCAGCCGAAGCCTCCCCCGAGCGTCAGGCCGGACACGCCGGTATGCGAGATGATGCCCCCTCCCGACACCGCCATCCGGTGAAGCTGTGTCTCGCGATCCAGATCGCCGAGCAGCGCGCCGCCGTCCACCCTCACCGTGCGGCCCGCGGCATCGACATTGGCCCGGCGCATGAGGGACAGATCGATCATCATCCCGCCGTCGCACACCGAGGTTCCCGCCGAGTTGTGCCCGCCGCCCTTCACGGCGATGACCAGGCCGTTGTCCTTCGCGAATCCTACAGCGTTGATGACATCGCCCGTACCCACGCAACGGGCTATGACGGCGGGTCTCCGATCGAACATGCCGTTCCAGATCCGGCGCGCCTCGTCGTACCCGCCATCTCCCGGGAGGAGGACTTCCCCCCGCATTCCGCCTCTCAGTTGACTCACCTTCGCTTCATCCAGCTTCGCCATGGCGTCCTCACGACCTCGCAGGAAGCGCGCACCCGTGGCAGGGCGACGCGGTCGGCAACACGAGCAGGGACTCGTCTGATTTTCGCCGGCCGGCGGCCGACGATGCCGATGATAGACCGGGTCGGCGCCGCTGGCAAAGGCAATGCGTACCGACGGCCGCGAGAGACGCCGCTACCCGCGTGTGCGACAGTGGAGGCGAGGCTCGTCGGCCGTCACGGCGAAGTATCCGTCCAGGATCCAGCGCAACGCGCGAGCGCCTTCATGGCGGTGTCGCGGTTGACCCAGGCGAACGGTTCCGAGTCATGGCCGCGACCTGGCAGATCCCTCGGGGCGGCGACGGACTCGGGGTCGTCCCATGTCGCGAGGGTCCTGGCGGCTTCGTCCCTTATACTCTCGAAACCGCTGGCCAGGCCCCGCATCACCTCCCCGCGCGACGTGGAAGTCGGCGGGCCGGCCGCCAGCTCGCGAAGCCGGCGCCGGATGTCGCTGGTTCCCATCTGCATGGAACCCCTCCGCCATGGATGATGCTTTTCACCGAGGATAGGCACCACGCACGGTGGCCGCAACCTGGCGGAATGTCTCCGAGAGCGGCGAGTTCTTCCGCCAGACCAGGCCGATCGTGCGGCCCGGGACGGGTCTGGCGAACGGGCGCACGCGCAGCGCCGCACCGCGCACTTCGGTGGGGATCGACAGCTTCGGCAGCAGCGTGACCCCTGCCCCGCCGGCCACCATCTGCGCGATGGTGGTGATGCTCGTGGCCCGGAACTCGTGCGGGCAGGCGCTCGTGTTGGCGCACAGCGCGAGCGCCTGCTGCCCGAAGCAGTGCTCGTCATCGAGGATCAGGATGGTCACGTCGCGCAGCTCCGCGATCCGCATCGGCGACTTCCGTCGGGCCAGCGGGTTTCCCTCCGCCGCGACCAGCACGAACGGATCCCTGGCGATCGCCTCCCGTTCGACATCGCCCAGCTCGGCCTCCAGAGCCAGCAGCGCGGCGTCCAGGAGGCCCGCGTCCAGATCCCGCACCAGGGCCCCCGTCTTGCCCTCCACCCAGCGCAGGCTGAGACGCGGATAGGCGGCACGCAGGGCGGGGGTGAGACGAGGCAGCAGATAGGGCGAGATGGTCGGGATGACCCCCAGACGCAGCGTGCCGGAGAGCGGGTCCCCCTCACCCCGTGCCAGCTCGAGCACGTCGTCCGTCTCGCGCAGGATGATCCGGGCTCGCTCTATCACCTGCCGGCCGACACGTGTCACGAGCACACGCCGCCGGTCGCGCTCGAACAGCCGCACGCCGAGGGCCCGCTCGAGTTGCGCGACCTGAGCGCTGAGGGAAGGCTGGGAGACCCGGCAGCGCTCGGCCGCCCGGCGGAAGCTCAGAGTCTCGGCGATCGCCACGGCGTACTGAAGCTGCCTCAGTGAGAAGGAATGCGGCGCCAGATTCATAGTCCCAAACTATCACATTCATCGGGATAATGTTCTGGAACAATCAGTGCCGATGCGGGATACTCGATTGTGTGACGCACCGCGGACGCGGAGCGCACGAAGAGGAGGAACCCGATCATGACGAAACGACCCGATTTGACGACCGAGTCCGGAGCGCCGGTCGCCGACAACCAGCATTCACAGACCGCGGGACCGGGCGGGCCCACGCTGCTGCAGGACCATCACCTGATCGAGAAGCTGGCGCGCTTCAACCGCGAGCGGATCCCGGAGCGCGTCGTGCATGCCGTGGGCACGGGCGCCTACGGCCACCTCACCGTCACCAGCGACAAGGTCACGCAATGGACCCGGATGAAGATATTCTCGGGCGTCGGCAAGCGCACGCCGCTGTTCATCCGGTTCTCCACGGTGGCCGGGTCGAAGGGCGCGCCCGACACCGCGAGGGACCCACGCGGGTTCGCCGTGAAATTCTATACGGAGGACGGCAACTGGGATCTCGTCGGTAACAACACGCCGATCTTCTTCATCCGCGACGGGATCAAGTTCCCCGACTTCATCCACTCGCAGAAGTACGACCCGCACACCAACCGCCAGGAGCCGGACAACGTGTGGGATTTCTTCTCACACTCGCCCGAGGCGACCCATCAGTTCATCTGGCTGTTCGGCGACCGCGGCATCCCCGCTTCGTATCGCCACATGAACGGCTACGGCTCGCACACCTTCCAGTGGGTGAACAGCGACGGCGAGCGGTCCTGGGTGAAGTTCCACTTCAAGACCGACCAGGGTATCCGCTGTCTGACCAGCGAGGAGGCGGAGCGTATCGGCGGCAAGGACCCGGCGCACATCCACAAAGACCTGTACGACGCCATCGGTCGCGGCGAGTTCCCCTCCTGGACGCTGAACGTGCAGGTCATGCCGGCGGAGCAGTCGGCCCGCTACCGATTCAACCCGTTCGACCTGACGAAGGTCTGGCCCCACGAGGACTATCCGCTGATCCCCATAGCGAAGATGGTGCTGGATCGGCTGCCGGAGAACTATTTCGCCGAGGTGGAGCAGGCGGCATTCGATCCGGCGCACTTCGTGCCCGGCATCGGCCCCTCGCCCGACCCGATGCTGCAGGCGAGGCTGTTCGGCTATGGCGACGCCCACCGCTACCGCCTGGGCATCAATCACACGCGGTTGCCGGTCAACGCGCCGAAAGGCGTCGAGGGCGGCGCGCGCAACTACGGGCGCGACGGGGCGATGCGGTTCGACGACAACGGCGGACGAACCACGAACTACGAGCCGAACAGCGAGGACACACCGGCTCAGACCGGGGCGCCGTACGAGTTCGGATATACGGTCGCGGGAGCGGTAGGTCCGGCCGGTCTCGTGCGGCACGCGCAGGACGACGACTACGTCCAGGCCGGCGCGCTGTACCGGGTCATGAAGCAGGACGAGCAGGAGCGGCTCATCGCCAACATCACCGGCAGCCTCTCGCAGGTGCGGCGGCAGGACGTCATCGACCGGAGCCTCGGGCACTTCAGCAGGGCGGACGAGCAGCTCGGCCGGAAGCTCGCCGAGGCGATGAAGCGTCAGCGGGGTGCGGATCGAGGGTGAGGGTGCGGCGGCCGTGACGTGGTGCTCATGTGACGCGTTCGGCCGCCAGCCTCTCCAGCATGTCGGCGAGATCCCCGGGCCGTGAGTTGTGCGGGCAATGGCCCGCCTCCATCTCGATCGCCTCCACGCCCAGCACCCGGCGGCTCGTCTTTCGGATCCAGTCCGGCGACAGGGTCCGGTCGAGGGTCCCGAGGATCGATGCGGCCGGCACCCCGGGCCACCTGTCGAACGTGGCCGGCTGCGTGACGAGGTGGCGCGTGTCGAACGACTCGAGGGTGGAGAGCGCGCGGGCGATCATCCGCTGGTCGCAATCGTGGAACAGGAACTCCCTCGCGAGACTCTCCGCCTGCGACTCGTCGAACCATCGCGTGCCCGCCTCGATCCACTCGGGCGAGAACATCGCCGGGTCCTCGGCGAACTGATCGCGGACGCTCCTGCCCGGCTCGGGGATGACGGCGGCCAGAAAGACGAGAAGGCCGCAGCCGCGGATCCGGGCCGCCGTCGGCAGGAAGACGCCGCTGAAGGAGTGGCCCACGAGGACGGCCGCGGCATCGGGGATCGACTCCGCGATGAGTGCGGCGTGGTCCTCGAGCTTCCAGCCCGGCTCGTTCTTCGGCAGCTCGGGCGCGGCGACGACGTGGCCGCGCGCGGCCAGTGCGCCGCCGAGCTGCGCCCAGCAGCCCGCGTTCTGCCCGGATCCGTGAACGAGAACGAACGATGCCATGGGCGCCTCACCTCCCTTCCCGGTGCGCCCGGTCGATACCGGCGCCGCAGGCTCGGCAGATCGGAGCGTCCGGTTCCATCGAGGCACCGCAGGAGCCGCAGCGCCACCCGTCCGGCTGCACCAGCGCCAGCTCGCACTCCGGGCATACGTGAGCGCCCGTGTCGACGGTGGCGCCGCAGCCGGGGCAGCGTCCCGGGTCGAACTGCTCGACATCCGGGGCCCGCCCGGACTCCGGGACCTCCGCGGCGAACACCTCCCGGTCGATCCGGGCGGCGCGCGGCTGATCCTCCGAACGGACGAACACGGTCAGATCGGGCGGGCGTGGGGAGGGCTTCGTCCGGGCCGGGATGCCTGACGCCCTCAGCCGCTCGAGCAGCGCCCGCACCCAGGCGGGGGGCGCCGTGCGCAGGGCGACCAGCTCGGCCGGATCGTCCTCGAGCTCTGACGCCGTGGTCGCCTCCTCCGGGTGGGGCTCGATCTCGTGCACGGTCCTGCCGGATGGCACGGGCGTGCCGCGGGATGCCGAGAGCGGGACGTGACACACGGGGCACGAACGGGTCCCGGGCGCGAAGCCGAGATGGCATCGCGGGCACCGGACAGTGTCGAGCCGGACGGCCATGTCATCCATCGGGTCCCCTCATGCGACGCTGGCCCCATGCTCGAGCAGCAGCGTCCGCAGGATCGATCGATGGCAGCGCGCCTCGTCCGCGCAGTAGCAGCCGACCGACAGATCGGTCCGGTGCGACAGCTCCGCCAGCAGGGTCAGCAGCCGTGCGGCCTCGGGCCGCTTCATCTCGGCCCGGTACCGTCTTGCGAACGCCTGCCAGGCCTTGTCATCGGTGGCCTGCAGCGCCTGCTTGACGAGGCCCTCCGACGGGGCCAGTTCCGGCAGCCACACGTCGTAGAAATCCCGTCTGGCAAAATCCTCCTTCGGCACGCCGCGCGGGGGGCGGCGCACGGTGCCGAGACGCAGCCCCTCGCCGCTGAGCCTCGGGCTGCCCAGCCGGATCACCCGAATCGACATACGAGCCTCGGTGTGAGTGCCGCGGCCGGCCAATCGCCGCGGGTCTGCTCGTGCGTCAGGGCGAGCACTGCGTGCGTCCCTTGATTCTCGCGTCCCCCAGCCCCTCGAGGTACGGAAGAATATCCCTCGAGTAGTACGGCTCCTGCGTGCCCCGGAACAGATAGTCGAGCCGGAGAACATCCCGTGCGAACTCCGCCAGAGCCCCGACCGTCACCGGCTCTTTCGTCGCCGGGTCGATGTCATCCAGGTTGCCCCACTGGACGGCCATGCCCGCGACAACACCGGGCGCACGGTGCGCGATCAGCGGAAGACTGTTGTGCTGCTGGAACCAGCGATGCGGGAGGAGGTCCGGCCCCCCGACCCCGCAGCCCAGCGCCGCAGCCTGTGCGTACAGGCCCTTCAAGTAGCCGTTGTCGACGCGCGGCAGCTCCTCTCCGGGCATGAAGTTGGCGTACAGGATGAGGTCCGAGCGATGAAACGTGCCGGCCGCGGTAGCCATCAGATCCTTCAACCCGGCGACGTAGCGGGACGGGCTGTATCCCGCAGCCCACAGGTCGCGGTTGTGCCCGAATGAAACGGACGTCTCCGGCAGGTTCAATCCGGCGATCCGTCCGTCGAACTCCGCTGCGATGGCCTGCAGGAGGCGCGCGAAGCGCTCGCGCACGGCTGGATCCCACCGTCGTGCCACCCACCCAGCCGGAACCGGGTGTGTCTGGTCGTCATCCTCGAACGCGTACTGCCGGGCGGCGCCGCCGTGGAAGGCGGGATCTTCGAGCAGGTAGTCCGGCACATTGATGATCCCGTCGTCGAAGGAGACGTCCTGAAGCTGGATGAACAGCTGCCTGCCATGGCGCAGGAGGAACTCCAGGTCACGGCGGATTGCATCCAGGGCGTGATGGTCACGCCGCGGCTCACCCCGGGCCGCTCGGGCGAGCGCAGGGGTCAGCGCGCAAGCGAGCAGAAGGATGCCCGACTCGAGTGGTTCGTACCTTCCGCTCACCGGAATCCTCGACGACGGGAGGTGCTCGACGTCACCGTACCCGCTCCCGGCGCTCTTGAACGCCTGACCGGACGAATGGCTGATGTGGGGTTCCTCCCGTGGGGCGATACCCTGGCGCAGGAGCGCGGCCGGGGGCAGGCCCGTCGCGGCCGGTCCGGCGCGATGCCTCCATTCGCCTCTCGCCGCACGATCATACAGGAACCAGACGACCGATTCACACCCCCCGCCGATCGAATACACCCGGCGGTGTCCGCACGCCTGTCCATGCTTCGTCAGGTTCACGACCTCGTTCGACGACGCCGACGAGGCCTTCGACGGTTCTTCACACCTCCACCGCCACGAGTGCCCGCGGGAGGATCGGGCTCCGCCATGGACCCGGCGGAAGCCGCACGTGCTGATAGCAGCCGCCTGGATGCTGCACGCTTCCAGGCCTGCTCCACCACCGTCTCGGCCATGTCCGGGACCACCTTGCCGAGCCTCATGAGGATCGCGGGGTAGGGCCGGTAGTGGTCCGTCAGGTAGAAGGCAACCGGATCCGCCGCCAGCAGGACCTCCCGATCCGCCAGGTCGATCCTGAGGGCAACGCTGTCCCCGTCCTCCTTGAGGCGGGCAAGGAAGCGCTTGCCCACCCGCAATGCGGGAGTCCCGTAGGAGGTGCCCTCGACGACGCCGGGGAGCCTGGCAGCGTAGGCGCAAAACTGCTTCCATGTGATCCCGCGCCGCCTGGGCCTTCTACCTTTATCCATCGTGCCGTCCCGGCTGGAACCGCCCGCCCAACGCTCGGTTCAGCGGCCGGCCGCGTAGCCGACTGTCCGCTGTGAGCGCTTGTTCGGCCGGGCTCTCATCCGGGAGATCCCAGCCGAATCGTCCACGGTGCGATCCGTGTGACTCACAGCAGGTCCATGGAGATCCAGGGATCCTCCCCAGCCGGGCACGAACCTCGTCGCGCGACGTGGCCCTCACCACAGTCAGCACATCGGAGGTGCCCTCCAGCGGACCACCGAGGATCACGAAACCCCTGTCCCCCAGGGAGCTCATGAACCAGGCATGGGATGCCTGGCGGTACTCCTGCTACTGGCCCGGGGGCGGCTGCCAGAGTTCGACCTTGTTGCCCTCAGGATCCATGACCCAGCCGAATTTTCCGTACTCGGAGTCGTCCGTCTTCTCCAGGACGTTGCATCCTTCGTCCCGAAGCGCTTGAAGTACTGTGGCCAGGTCTTCGACGCGATAGTTGACCATGAAGGTCGACTTGCTTGGCGCGAAGTGCTCGCCATCGGCGGCGCCGATGGACCACACTGTCATTCCCTTTGTCGGATTGCCTGCCGCATCGGCCCAGGTGAACGCGGTGCCTCCCCATTCCTGGACGTCGATGCCCAGATGCCGCTTGTACCAGGATCGCAGCGCGACGGGGTCGTTCGCCTGGAAGAAGATTCCTCCGATGCCTGTGACTCTCTTCATTTGCACCTCCTGAATTCTGCCAGGTCGCAGCACACTGCGTTTGCGACACGGACCTTGACCGGCTGGGTCGTCAGCTTCACGCGCTTGCTGGACAGCCGCCGCACACTGGCTGCCGGTGTTACGAGCGATGCTCGCTCCGGTCACGTGAACGTAGCACGTCCACGATCGGGAAGCGTTCGACGCGAGGTGGTTCTGTGAGCTCGTAGGCGGACTGGATACTCTTCCGCAGATCGGACTCGAGGTACTTCCCAAGGGACTCCTCGGAGTCCCAGAGATACACTCCAGCCCACTCCCCAGTGGACTTATCGTAGGAGTAGTACTTCTGTATCAGCCCATCGACGGTGCGAAACCTCGGCAAGCGCTCTTTGTAGCGGCGCTCGAATTCCTCGCGCGACAGCTCTGACTTCAACCCTCTGACGATCAGCATGATGGCAGGCTGAGTATCGACCATCGAGTCTCCTTCCTGCTGTGGCAACGCTCCTGGCGTTGCCTCGTGCTTCCTTCTACCCTGCATTATCGCCTCTATTCTGTCTAGCGCAAAGCATGACCCGCGGCGCGTGTCCTCGTCGGAAGAAAGCCTTTCCTGCGGCGATCACCGGCGGCCCGAAATCCCACGCTTGTATTCACCCGGGCCGTCACCCACCCCGCAGGACCCCCCGCGCGGGGAGTGAGCCCCAATCGGGACCTCGGACGGTCTCCGCCCGAGTGCGACCCCGTCAAGACTTGCGCCCAACAACCGACGTCGCACTGGATGAGTTCTGCACTTCAGACGCATAATGCTCACCATGACCTGCGACGGACAACAGTGCGGATGACGTCCGCTCCGGGCCCGACAGCGCGCGACAGCGTGAGCCTGCAGTTGGGCGGTTGGTTCCTGGATTCAATGATATTGCCAACAGATTCTGTCATCGCTGCAAGGGAGACGCTCTGCGTCGCGCATGCCCACCTGATAGGCACCCCCCTCGCGCCCCGGATCAGGCACGGCGGGCGCACGCCCGACGGACCGGCCCCACCGCTCCCGACCCGCCCGCCGTCGCATGCATGCTGTGGCTATTCACCACGCGCATCAACGGACGCAACATACTCTGGTGGGAAGTCGAGAATGGTGAGAACACGCTGCAGCCGCGCCGCATATTCGGGGTTTCGTTCATGAGGCCGCGGTGGTTCACGCAGGTTGTAACACAAGGCCGGCGTGGGCGCTCCCTCCAGAGGCTGGGCGAGTATCGCTTCCGGCCGATACGGCTCAAGCCCTGGAGCGGCGTAGAGCCGGTCGAGCTCTGAGTGCTTGAGAGCGAAGAGCATACCGTAGGCGCGAGCCCCGGGGGACGGAATCAGCGTGGCACGCTGGCCGATCCGTAACGCGAACCCCTCGACATAGGCGCGCCGCGGGTTGATCGGTTCCACGCCGGCCCCGCGAAGGACCTCGCCATCCATGAATAGCCCATAGAAGAAGCCATCAACTCGGCGATCGCTCATCTTCTTCCACCTCTGTGTGCATAAGGCCTAGCGTAGCCTGCGGTTGGCGAGTCTGCGGACGAAGTCCGCGCCGAGCCCGAACGCAGGACGTAAGGTTAACGCGGCAGTGAGCCTGTTTGGTCATCACTTGATCACGTTTTTGAGGAGATCATGGGTCACGGCCGTGGCGTCTTGACCTTCTCGAGTTCTGGTGCAATGGCACTGGCCTCGAACAACCCAACCCAGAACGGGAAGAACCTGCCTCACCTGACTATCCTCAGCACGACAACAGGCATTTCGGTGATGTGTTCGAGTTCCGGCCCGGCGATTTCCAGGGGCTTTACTCCGTGTCGTCCCCTCTCCGTCAGCGAAAACGCCTGACCCAGGTCAAGGCCCTTTTCGCTGGCTTGCGCCGTTCTCCATGTTTCAGATTTCGAGACCTCAGTTGACTCTGTCCAGCATGGAGATCGTGTTGAGAATGCAATGGGCAGCGATGAGTGGCCACAGATTACGGCCGAAAGCAACATACCCGATACCCATGGCAAGACCGACCAGACCCACTGTAATGGATCGTTCAGAAAGCTCGTAAGAATGTCGGAAACCGAAGATTGCAGCTTGGGCGACCACCGCAAAAACCGTAGCGAACAATCCGCCCGGGAAAAGCCGCTCGATCCAGTTCAGCAGAAATCCGCGATCGAGCATTTCCTCCAGCATTGACTCAAGCCAGACAAACGGAATGATCGCCAGGAACAGGAACCAGTTACTGTGAAGATCCCCAAACTTCGTCTCGGCCATTTCGCCCGAGGTGTCTGGGGCCAGTCCGAAGGCGATGTGATCGTTCAACACCTGAAACACAACGACTGACGCAATGGCCAGACCAAGAATGGATGCAGTCGCGATCAGCGCGGTCTTGTAGCTCTTGGGTCTACGCACTCCTAGGCTTCGCCATGACACTCCTCTGACCTTCATGCGCCAGGTTGCTATGAGCAAGGTCGTAGCCGACCACAGCAGCCCATTGGCAATGAACCCGATCTTGGCAAAGTACACCTCTCTTACCAGGAACATCACAGAAAGATAAATAGCCAGATCAATGAAGACAGGTCCGGCTTGCGATCGTCCTGAACTTCGGGACGGGGCTCCCGGCATGTTCGTCATGTTTGTACCTTCGTTCCAATAATTCAGCTAACGCTCAGCGTAACCTGCGACGGGCGAGCCTGCGGACGAGGTCCGCGCCGAGCCCGAACCCCCGACGTCAGGTTGACGCTGTAGTTCGGCGGCTGGCATGACCATTCGGACCATGACGTTCTGACGTTTTAGCAGTATCATTCCCGGCATGAGTGCTACGCGACGAGCAACTGTTTACCTGGACCCCGAATTGCACAGGGCCCTGCGTGTGAAAGCCGCTCAAACTGACCAGACCCTTTCCGACCTAGTGAACGAGGCGGTGCGGCAAACCCTCACGGAAGACGCCCAAGACATCCAGGCAGCGCACGCCCGAGCCAAAGAGCCGAGCCTGGACTTTGAAACGGTTCTGAAAGACCCCCGGCGTCGTGGCAAACTATAGGCCTTTCATAAAGCTCTCGGGCGTCAATGAACTCGAGGCCTTTTCCCGGCAAGGACCGGCAACGTATCGTCACCAGGATGAAGCGTCTCGCGGTGCAGCCGCGTCCTGCCGGCTGCGAGAAGCTAACCGGGCACGAACTCTACCGAGTGCGACAGGGTAATTACCGCGTCGTCCAAAGTATCGAAGACGCCGGCGCCAGAATCACCATAATCAAGCTTGGAGATCGCAAGGACGTGTACCGCTGGACCTGGTCGCCGAACGCTCAGCGTATGCTGCGGCGGGCGAGTCGGCGGACGAAGTCTGCGCCGAGCCCGACGGCCCGCCTGCAGGTTGACGCTGAGGCCAGGCGGTTCATCACGATACCTTTCCCCTGGTCCGGAGTCTGTCCCAGAGATTCGAAACGCGTCCGGATGCCATGAAGAGTGTCACGCCGAACGCCACCTGTAATATCCCAGGAATGAGGTCTACCCACCCCTGCCTGAATGAGCTGTACGCGACGACCACGAGGTGGCTGGTTAGTTCTAGGCCTCGGGCAAAGACAAAGACCCCTGTCGCTGCTACCAAGATGGCTAACAGACCAGATGCCTGGAGTGATGGGACTATGCGATCGGGTGCCACCATCAGAGCAAGTTGCCGACGTTTTGTGATTAAACCCAGGCTGACCAGGCCGCGAATCAACACGTCGCTGATTGCAAATCGAACCGCGAATCCACGGTTTCCCGGCTCCACGCCCTCGGATACCGAGCTGAGCAACATCTCTAGGGCAACGATTGTGCCCACCAGGACGAAGAGCCCCATAATTGCGATCGCCACTTCGGCGAGGTCAACGACGGTAGCCGGCGTTCTTTCGCTCATCAAGCTAATACCTGTCCAACGCTCCGCGTAGCCTGCGGCGGGCGAGTCTGCGGACGAAGTCCGCGCCGAGCCCGAACGCCCGACGTCAGGTTGACACTGTAGTTCGGCACGTGATCGGACCTACTCAGTGTCTTCGATCTTCACCCCTCGCCCAGCCAGCACGTTCTCCCTGGCACGTTCGATCCTCTTGAGGAATCGCGGATCGCGCTCGAGGCGATACTCAAACCATGCCTCTTCTGACTCGAAACCAATGAGCACGCCCGCCGGCTTACCATGGCGGGTGATAACGACCTCCTCCTTCTCGGCAAGGCGCAAAATTCTTGACAGATCGTCCTTAACCTCAGACAAAGGTATCTTTTTCACCTGGATTCACCTTCTCTCTTCAACCACCCGGCTGCATCCGCCTTTCGAACGACCGCCAAGACCGCCACCGTCTTCCCACCTACGTCGTAGAATACCCGAACCTCCCCTACTCGGAGTCGGTACTGCGGCTTCGAAAGGCCACGCAACCTCTTGATTCGACTACGACTCGCCTGCGAAGGTTCGTAGCGCAGATGCTTCTCGATGGCGTCACGAACCTCAGCCCTACGGTGGGCATCGAGGCGCTTCAGGTCTGCTACCGCTTCAGGGGCAAGGACTATCTCGTGCCGCATTCTGGCCAGAATATAGCCAGGCAAGGGCTAGAAGTCAAGGACTACGGTAGAAGTGCCGAACGCTCAGCGTAGCCTGTGGCGGGCGAGTCTGCGGACGAAGTCCGCGCCACGCCCGACGGCCCTCCGGCAGGTTGAGGCTGTAGTTCGGCATCATGTGCACGGGCCTTGATAAGCAATGCGACGCGCTCGTTGCGACACAAGATCCCGGAACAGGAGGCAGCGAACGTAAACCGAGCCAGCGAACTCCTCTAGCTTTGGGCAAGCTAGGATTTGGCCGAAGTCTGAGCCGTCTGGGACTTGTGTCACCTCGAGCTTGCCAGAAGTAGAAATCGAGAGCGCCTCCGACCCAATTGCTGCATTGGCTCTGGGAACGATGAGTCGGTCGTCTGCTACTGCCGCCACGATGCTGTCTACAGGGATACCCCATTTGGCCAGCACCTTTCCCTCTTCTGAAAACTCTACCACCTCCTCCGGCTCCAGAGCCTTATCAACGGCAATTCGTGGCATGGAGTCAACTCGAGCAACGGCAACTTTTGCCGAGCATGCAGGGTGTTCATAAATTCGGATTACCCGCGGGTCGTTCTCGGCGTTTGGTCCAGCCCAGAACGCGAGTTCAATGGACCTAGGAGGTTCCCGCCCCGCCGCCGCACACGCCAAAGCGATCAACGCGAAGATCACTCGGCTCATGATCGCTGACTTCATCAGTGTATGCCTAACGCTCAGCGTAACCTGCGTCGGGCGAGTCTGCGGACGAAGTCCGCGCCACGCCCGACGGCCCTCCGGCAGGTTGAGGCTGTAGTTCGGCGGATGTCAGAAGGCTAGGGTGTTTTGAGCGCGAGTGCGTGACGAAGTTCCTCGAGTGGTTCCTCTGGGAAGTCATGATGTACCCACTGTTGACGATATCTCTCGCTACTCCATTCAGATTTGACGGCCTGCAAGGCTAGCAACAAGGCCGAGGAAAACTCCTGTGTCGAGCAGAGCCCGTCGAGAAGGAGTTTCCCATCTGCATCGGGCGCCCGGGAGTCTATGTGTTGAAACCCGATCAGCCGCAGTTTCAACACTCCCGGGGTCAACTGTTCGAACAACCAACGGTATTCCCCTGGCTCCTCGAAGAAGGACACGCGCTCACAAGTTGAACCCTTGACTAGCCGTACCACCGCGGAGCTCAAATCACCCAAGGCGTCTGAAAGATACGACGCAGTGATGCTCACGCTCTCATCGCCGATCGTGGCGGTACAGACAGCCCAGCCTGGGCCGTCAAGTTCATACTTGATCTCGACCCGCAACGTGTCCTCTAGGTTTCTTCTGCCGAACGCTCAGCGTAACCTGCGGCGGGCGAGTCTGCGGACGAAGTCCGCGCCGAGCCCGAACGCCCGACGTCAGGGTGACGCTGTAGTTAGGCGCTCTGTCACGTCCTAATCGCTTGCACCCCCGACCGAGCCAAAGCTGCACCGACTATGTCTACGGGGATGCCTGCAGCACGGGCCAGTTCCATCGCACGCTGGTCCGTGGCTAGCGGCCATTCCCGCCTCAAATACCAGAATACAAGACATGCCGCCCCTGAGGCTGGATAGGCCCAAGCCCAACTTTGACTCTCGGACCTCAACACCGCTACTCCCCCAAAGAAGAGGAGTGCCAAACCGACTGTAACCAAACCCGCCCGGTAATACCCTTGCAGTGCGGACCTGACACTCAACCCTAGTTTCTGAACTCTCCAGCCGGCAGGATTCCCAGGGTCCCTTACGATGAGCACGGTTTGCACCGGGAAGACCGGGAAAAACGTGAAGTGAAGAAACTGGGTTGCCACATAGAAGAGTCCCGGGACATGATCGATGTATCCATAGAGTCGCCAACCGTAGACAATCACTTGTGCCATAAAAACTATGCCCTCGCCCCTAACACATGATGCGCCGAACGCTCAGCGTAACCTGCGGCGGGCGAGTCTGCGGACGAAATCCGCGCCGAGCCCGACGGCCCGCCCACAGGTTGACGCTGTAGTTAGCCGGACCCGAGGGTATGGCTGCCCGGCCTTGACAACATGTCAGTACTGACATATATTCCTGGCACCTATGAACCCACCGGGCAAACCGCTGGTTTGGCTGCAGGGCGAGATCAAGACGCCCCCATTCTCGGCCGAGGCAAGAGTGGAGGCCGGATATCTGTTGAGACGACTACAACCTGGCCACACTGTCCCGATGCCCCACTCTCGGCCCATGCCGGTCATTGGCCGGCGTTGCCACGAGCTGCGGGTGAAAGACCGTGGCCATGAATGGCGGATCGTGTACCGCGCCGACCCGGACGCGCTGGTGATCGCGGACGTCTTTGAGAAGACAACCCGTGCGACGCCATCACGCGTCATTGATGAATGCAAGCGCCGCTTGCGTTTGTACGATGAGGTCAAGTAGGGAGAAGCAGCGATGAAACAGGATAAGAAAACACGCCTCGAGCGAGCAGGATGGAAGGTTGGAACCGTTCGCGAGTTTCTCAATCTGTCGGACCTGGATTCGGCCCTCGTCGAACTCAAGCTCGCCCTAAGCCGCGGGCTGCGGGAGAAACGCACCAAGCGAAAGTTGACCCAGGCGCAACTCGCGCGGCTTGTGCACTCCAGCCAGTCTCGCGTTGCGAAAATGGAAGCCGGCGACCCCACGGTTTCCATCGATCTGCTCGTTCGTTCCTTTCTCGCCATGGGTGCTACCCAGAAGGAACTCGGACGGATCATCGCAGACACCAAGCAGTAGTCCCGGCTAACGCGCAGCGTAACCTGCGGCGGGCGAGTCTGCGGACGAAGTTCGCGCCGAGCCCGACGGCCCGCCGTCAGGTTGACGCTGTAGTTAGCCTGCCTGGTCGAGACGACCGCTAGTCGCCCGACCTCCGCCACCGGACGAAATCTCGGGCCCCATGGAGAAACGCCAGGATTCGAACCTCATTGTCCCCGACCTCGTAGATGAGCCGATATCGGTAGACAAACACCTCGCGGATCTGGTCGTCACCAATCTCGGGCACGACTCGACCTCGCTCGCTCAGCGTCTCGAGCGCGGTGGCCAGGTCGAGCGCTGCACGGAGCACGTTCTGAGCACCCGAGACAGAATCTTCAGCTATGTGGTCCAGCACCAGCTCCAGCGACGCACGGGCACTCTCGGCCCAGACTACGAGCCGTCGCCGAGCTGCCACTTCTTTCGAAGCTCCTCGGATACCTGCTGGTGTGGGATGCTACGGCCCGCAGCGATATCACCTTGGCCTGTCTCTATGGAACGGACTACGTAGAGGTGATAGAGGACATCGTCGATACTACAGTCATCGGGTAGCCGATCAAGCAACTCGCGTACCGCTTGTTTTGCTTGCACCGTAGAACCCCCGCACGATGCCTAAGTATACATCCGAGAAGCCGTTTTGGGCGACAGCTCATGTTGCAGGCTAACGCTCAGCGTAACCTGCGGCGGGCGAGTCTGCGGACGAAGTCCGCGCCGAGCCCGAACGCCCGACGTCACGTTGACGATGTAGTTGGGCGGCCCGCCCGCCTCGAAGACCGTGCTTGCCAGGCAGCCCGAGGTTCTGTATGATTATGGCCATGTCGAAGCCTGCCAAGACACTGCTAGCAGAGGCTTTACGGCTCGACGCCGACGAGCGTGCTGAGCTCGCCGCCGAGATACTCGCCAGCCTCGATGGCCCCACCGACCCGGATGCCGACGCGGCATGGGAAGCCGAAATCGCGCGCCGTGTCGCCGCTCTTGAGTCGGGAGTCGCCCACTTGGAACCCTGGGACGACGTGAGACGACGGATCGCGAAAGAGATTCTCGGGCGGTGACACGCCAAATCAAGACTCATCAGCTCGCCTCGGCCGAGTTCGAGGCGGCAGTGCGGTGGTACGAGCAACGACGGCCCGGTCTTGGGGTGGACTTCTTCGAAGCGGTTACTACCGCAGTTTCGATTCTCGCTGAGCAGCCGGAGATCGGAACCGGCATAGGCAGCAGCCCTGCCACCCGGCGAGTACTCGTACGCCGATTTCCCTTCCAGGTCGTCTATCATCTCACGGCAACCCAACTCACGATTGTTGCGATCGCCCACCTCAAGCGTAGACCGGACTACTGGAAGGACCGCGCATAGCGATTGCCCGCCCAACGCTCAGCGTAACCTGCGGCGGGCGAGTCTGCGGACGAAGTCCGCGCCGAGCCCGAACGCCCGACGTCAGGTTGAGGCTGTAGTTAGCGGGCACCTTGCCTCCGGCGCCCGAGCGTAGTACATTGTATGACATGAAAAATGCCATCACGATTCGTCTAGACCCCGACCTCGAAAAGCTCTTGAACCGGCTCTGCCGACAGACCGGCCGCAGCAGGAGCGAGCTTGTCCGGGATGCCCTGCGCAGGCAACTTAACCTGCTCCGCTTCGAGCAGCTTCGGCGGCGCGCCCTGCCCTTCGCCGAAGCCCGTGGGTACCTCACCGATGAGGACATAGCACGAGAGGTGTCGTGAGGGTTTTCCTGGACACGAACGTCCTGGTTAGCGCCTTCGCCACCCGAGGTCTCTGCGCCGACGTGGTACGGCACGTTCTTGCTGAACACACTCTCGTCACCGGTGAGATCGTTCTGGCGGAGCTCCGGAGAGTCCTCCGCACGCGACTCAAGCTGCCCGGCGAACAAGTCGACGAAATCGAGGCTTTTCTACGAGAGCAGGAGGTCGCGCCGAAGCCCAAGGAACCTGCAGCGCTCGAGATCAGGGACCCCGATGACAGATGGGTGCTTGCCTCTGCTGCCGAGGCAGGGGCCGATATCCTCGTCACGGGTGACAGCGACCTGCTGGACATCGCTTCCGAATCCCACATGAAGATTGTGTCACCCCGCGAATTCTGGGCACTGCTCCGAGAGAAGTAGCATAGTTATCTCAGTGCTTTGCCCGCTAACGCTCAGCGTAACCTGCGGCGGGCGAGTCTGCGGACGAAGTCCGCGCCGAGCCCGAACGCCCGCCGACAGGTTGAGGCTGTAGTTCGGCGGATTGGTCCTGAGCCACGAGTGCCTCGAGGTCAGGCCGCAACTTCGACGCTGGCGTAGAAGTCTACTTGCCGGGATGTCTTCACCGGAACGACTACGCGTTG